>NZ_JAAQWQ010000028.1:0-847 GCF_012985565.1 Pseudomonas sp. WS 5010
GACGATATTGCCGAACGCGACCTGACCCTCAGCCGCGCCGAGCACCCGGCACTGGACCCGATCCTGGCAATCCAGAGTTTCTATGTGATGGCTGCAGGCCTGGCCCAGGCCCGGGGCATGGACCCGGATCAACCCCGCCACCTGAGCAAAGTCACCCGCACCCACTGAGTTGGTTTCTGTCGTTTCCTGATGAGTACCGTGCCCATGCCCGACAATAATAATGACCTCACCCTCAGCGCCCCCCTCAGCGGGCCGGTGCTGACCCTGGGCAACGTGCCTGACGACGTGTTCGCCAGTGGCGCCATGGGCGACGGGATTGCCATCGACCCTCTCAACGACTGCCTGCATGCGCCGTGCGCGGGCGTGGTGATCCACGTCGCCCGTACCGGCCACGCCCTGACGATCCGCGCCGACAATGGCGCCGAGGTGCTGCTGCACGTGGGCATCGATACCGTCCAATTGAATGGCGAAGGCTTTGCCCTGCTGGTCAAGCAAGGCGCGCGGGTCAGCAACGGGCAGCCCCTGGTGCGCTTTGACCTGGACCGCATCGCCCGCCAGTGCAAAAGCCTGGTCAGCCTGATCATCCTCACCAACGGCGAGCAGTTCGAACTGCGCCCGGTGGCCGTCAATACGGTCAAGGTCGGTGATGCCCTGCTGCGCATCGTCGCGCGTCAGCCTGCCGCCGTGCAGTCTGTGTCCGACAACTCCCAGGCACATGCCAGCGCCAGCGTGCGCATTACCCATCGCGGCGGCCTGCATGCGCGTCCCGCAGCCCTGGTTCGCAAGACCGCCCAGGGTTTCAGCAGCCAGTCGCAGCTGCATTTCGCCGGCAAGTCGGCGTCGTGCG
>NZ_JAAQWQ010000029.1:0-779 GCF_012985565.1 Pseudomonas sp. WS 5010
CGGCCTTCGCCCTGGTCGCGCTCGATGCTGATGCCGGGCAGGCGCTGCACGGCCTCGGCGACGTTGGCGTCGGGCAACTGCGCCACGCCATCGGCATGCACCACGCTTTCGATGGTGTCCGAGTTGCGTTGTTGCTTGAGCGACTTGTCCAGGCTGACAGCCTGGCCGACCACTTCGACGTGCTCGGTGGCACCGATGGCCGATGTTTCGGCGGCGCTTAAACGCTCGCTGGCAATTGCCAGGGCCAATGCACTGACCGTAAAGCCGACCCACTGCGCCTTGCTGCGACACTTGTACATGCTTGTCCTCCCCCAAAATCGCCCGTCAGGCCGGGCAAATGGCCCGACAACTTGGGAGCGAAAGCTAGGGTCGGTGGATGACAGAGCTGTGACAGCGTTTGGCTAAAACCTCGAAACAGAGGGTTTTACGCGGTAAAACAGGGATAAATGAGCTGATTTGACCTGATTGCCAAGAGATCGGCCCCCGTAGCAGCTGCCGAAGGAACGAGGCTGCGTCCGGCGACGTAGTCGTCGTAAATACTGAGAGCTAGGTTCGACTGGTACACCGCAGTGCCTGATTTCACGACGGCTTCGCCGCCGGACGCAGCCTCGTTCCTACGGCAGCTGCTACGCAACATCCCCTCCTTTTTATCCGCCATACCCCATGCAGCTGAGCACCATTCTCAACAACACGGCTCATTTCAGTTTTTTCCGTAAAAAGCCCCACCGCTATTAGTCCGCAAGGCCTCCAATGGATTAAAGTAACGCCCCAAGCCCCGA
>NZ_JAAQWQ010000030.1:0-692 GCF_012985565.1 Pseudomonas sp. WS 5010
GCAGCAGATCGTCAGGCGCTGTACGCCCGTGCGCTGAGGGTGTTGGCGTGAAGCTCGATGCGGTGAAGTTGGGAGGGGTGCTGCTGCTATTACTCGGCCTTACGGCGGGCAGTGCATGGGCGGCATGGACGTGGCAAGCCAACGGCTACGAAAAGAAACTCGCCAAGCAAGAAGCTGCTCACCACACAACCCTGACCCATCTCGCCAATGCCAACTCAGCGCTGATCCTCGCCGAACAGGGCAAACGCCTCGCCCTGGAGCAATGGCTGGCTGCCAGTGACCAAGCCCACTATCGAGCCCTGAACGATGCCAAAACCACTCAAACCCGCCTGCGTGATCACCTTGCTACTGCTGACCTGCTGCTGTCAGTCCTACTCGACACCACCGCCGCAACTGGTAGTGACGGAATGCCAGCCACCACCAGCCCCGGCGGCGTGGTTTATGGAACTGCGAGAGCCCAACTTGACCGAGCGCATGCTCAACGAATTATCGGAATCACCGGCGACGGCGATCAAGGACTGATCGCGCTGCAAGCCTGTCAGGCCTACGCCAAAGAAGTCTCACACACGAAATAAAAGGAGCGGCCGAAGCTGGATGCGTCAACATCCAGCCCGGCCACCAAACCCGCAGATCATCCCTGCAAGCCCAGTCAAGGCTCCTGCTCCGTGCACAAAGCGGGGCGAGCCTAACAC
>NZ_JAAQWQ010000031.1:0-686 GCF_012985565.1 Pseudomonas sp. WS 5010
ATATCGGCCACGGGGATGGCCTCCAGGGCCTTGTTCATGATGCTGAACAGCTCCGGGTAGCGGGCTGGTACCGAAAAAGTGGCGGCCGCCCATTGCCCTTCAACACTGCGCCCGACTTTCAACCGCCCCGGCGGATACAGATAGGCCTGCGTCTCGGTCTGGATCGTCGCATCCGCATCGCCATTGGCCACCGCGTGACGGGCCTGGGCATAGGTCTCAACCAGACGCAGGGTGACTGCGGGGTATTCACGCCGAATGTAGTCTTCAAGGGCATGCCTGGCCGGCAGCACCAGGACCTTGCCGGCAAGCTGGCTCAGCGAGCCCAGCCGGGAATCATTGACGCGCACTACAAACACCCAGGGTGCCCCGCCGTATGAGTGGGTGAAGTTCAGGAAGGCCTTGCGCTCACGGCTTCTGGAGAGGCTTGAGTTCATTTGCGCCTCGCCGCTTTTGAGCATGTCGAGGATTTGCACGGTTGAAAACGCCTCTTTATGAACAAATTGCAGGCCGGTCATGCGAGAAATGCGCGCCAGAATGTCAATGCTCAGGCCCGCCCAGCGGCCGTCGCCGGTCCTGAAGCCGTAAAGGGGAAACTGCTGGGTGGCCAGGGTCACAACCGGATTGCGCTGGATCCACTCCCGTTCGGTGGGCAGCAGATCGATGCGCTGCTGCGCAATGCTGCCATC
>NZ_JAAQWQ010000032.1:0-671 GCF_012985565.1 Pseudomonas sp. WS 5010
GCAGGCAAGCCAGCTCCCACATGTGATTTGCAGTGTGGCCAAATTCTCTGCCCAAGCCAGCGCCCCCTGTAGGAGCGGGCTTGCCCGCGATAGCGGTACATCAGCCGAAGAACATACTGCCTGACCCGCCGCCATCGCCGGCAAGCCAGCTCCCACATGTGATTTGCAGTGTGGCGAAATTCTCTGCCCAAGCCAGCGTCCCCTGTAGGAGCGGGCTTGCCCGCGATAGCGGTACACCAGCCGCAGAACAGGCTGCCTGACCCACCGCCATCACCGGCAAGCCAGCTCCCACATGTGATTTGTGGTGTGTCCAAATTCTCTGCCCAAGCCAGCGTCCCCTGTAGGAGCGGGCTTGCCCGCGATAGCAATACATCAGCCGAAGAACATACTGCCTGACCCACCGCCATCGCCGGCAAGCCAGCTCCCACATGTGATTTGTGGTGTGGCGAAATTCTCTGCCCAAGCCAGCGTCCCCTGTAGGAGCGGGCTTGCCCGCGATAGCGGTACATCAGCCGAAGAACATACTGCCTGACCCACCGTCATCGCAGGCAAGCCAGCTCCCACATGTGATTTGCAGTGTGGCCAAATTCTCTGCCCAAGCCAGCGCCCCCTGTAGGAGCGGGCTTGCCCGCGATAGCGGTACATCAGCCGAAGAACATACTGCCTGACCC
>NZ_JAAQWQ010000033.1:0-663 GCF_012985565.1 Pseudomonas sp. WS 5010
GGCGTCAGCGTGGCGCGCTGAGCGTCGCCTCATGGGGCAAGGATCGAGCGAATGTCGTAGGGCGGGTTAGCCGCCTGCCACCTTCCGCAATTACCTTCGCAATGTCTGTTGCGGCGTAACCCGCCATCGACGCAACGCGTTTGATCGCCTGGTGAGTTAGAAGCTTCGCCCCGGGTCGGGGCTCCTACACTCATGTATCCCCCGTAAGAACCGCGCCTCGCGACGAATGAGGCAGTGAACGGCTACCCGCCAATTGCCTTGTTACAACTCCCGTCTTGATGCATCGTGACCAACAGTCATAGCATGACCACCGGTCACGAAACCCGGAACAGTCATGCGCTATCAGGATCAACTCTTCCAGCAACGGGAAAACGCCCTGCTGCAATCCGCTCGCCAGCTGTTTCAGGAGCAATCCTGGGATCGCGTCACCATCGCCGAAGTGGCGCGTCACGCCGGCATCGGCAAGGGCACGGTGTACAAGCACTTTTCCAGCAAGGAGGCGCTCTACGCGCGTCTGGTGCTGGACTGCTCGCGCCAGCATCTGAGCGAACTGCGTGAGACCGCAAACCAGGCGCCGCCTCGCGAAGCCATGCGCCATGTGATTCGTCGCGCCTTCGAACAACTGCTGGCCGACCCACTGCAAGCCCAACTCTGCCTGCTGTG
>NZ_JAAQWQ010000034.1:0-613 GCF_012985565.1 Pseudomonas sp. WS 5010
TTTCTCACCCCGCAATTCGCCTGCGCCTCGGTGCAGTCCGGGCTGAACTTCGCCCGCTACTGCGACGAAACGCTGGACAAGCTGATCGCAGACAGCAAGGCCAGCAGCGACCAGGATGAGCGCAGCCGCCTTTATCACCAGGCGCAGCAGATCATTCAGGAGCAGGCGCTGTGGCTGCCGTTGGCCCACCCGACCGCCTTCGCGCTGCTCAGCGCCAAGATCGAGGGTTACCAGGTCAGCCCCTTTGGCCGGCAGAATTTCGCTTCGGTACAGATGGCACCATAAGCCGTCATCATGGTGGGCTAAAGCCCACCCTACAAGGCCTAACTCATTGGAAGCGGACGGCCTACTCAGGCTCGTAGGGTGGGCTTCAGCCCACCGCCTCAAGCGTAGAGTCATGCGGTGGGCAGAAGCGCATCGCCGCTCGGCCCACCCTGTGGGTCAGGGCAGCGGCGAGAAGGGCGAGCGACCTTCGGCGGTCTGCAGTTCCAGCAGGTAGCTGCGGAATATCTGGCCCAGCACCTGGCTGGCGATTTCCAGTTCATCGCGACGCATCTGCGCCGACACCAGGTCGGCGCTGTCCATGGCTTCGTCCGAGCCATTGACCGACGCC
>NZ_JAAQWQ010000035.1:0-551 GCF_012985565.1 Pseudomonas sp. WS 5010
GGGCATTGCGCATGCCGTCAAACACGGTTACCGATTGAGCCGGCTGACCGGCTGCGGCCCAGCTGCCCATGATATCGATCGGGGCTTTGGCCAGCGGGCCGACCAGAGCAATACGCGTCTGCTTTTTCAGGGGCAGGGTTTCGTTCTGGTTTTTCAGCAGGACCAGGCTCTTGCGCGCCACTTCACGCGCTTCGGCGCGATGCAGGCGGCTGTCGGCCTTGACGTCCGCCGGGTCATCTTCAGCCTTGCCGATACGCAGGTAGGGGTCGGCGAACAGGCCCATGTCGTACTTGGCGCCGAGCACTTCGCGTACGGCATTGTCCAGATCGCTCTGCGGTACTTCGCCGGACTTGAGCAGTCCCGGCAGTTCTTCACCGTAGGCCTTGTCATTCATGCTCATGTCGATACCGGCCTTGATCGCCAGTTTGGCGGCTTCGCGGCTGTCCTTGGCCACGCCGTGCTTGATCAGCTCGTTGATCGCGCCGTGGTCGCTGACCGCCACACCTTTGAAGCCCCACTCTTTGCGCAGCAAATCCTGCATCAGCCACATG
>NZ_JAAQWQ010000003.1:0-907939 GCF_012985565.1 Pseudomonas sp. WS 5010
GCAGTGAAACGATGCATCGCCGATGGTAGTGTGGGGTTTCCCCATGTGAGAGTAGGTCATCGTCAAGATTAAATTCCGAAACCCCAATTGCGAAAGCAGTTGGGGTTTTGTTTTGGGCGGTCGAAAAACTCGAAAATGCTTGGTCGGTTGTCTAGTTGAGTTTGCTCTATCGCCTGTTATGTTGCTTTCTATGCAATGGCTCTGCGCATGGCTATCATGCGTGCCTCATTGTGAGGCGAGACCTGCATGCTGACGTTGTTAAAACTTCTGAAAGATGGCCGATTCCACTCGGGTGAAGCGCTAGGTGCGGCCCTGGGTGTCAGTCGTAGTGCTGTGTGGAAACAGCTCCAGCATCTGGAGGTTGAGCTGGACCTGACGATTCATAAGGTCAGGGGGAAAGGCTATCAATTGGCATCCCCGCTGGTTCTATTGAGTGCTGACGAGATCGCCTTGAAGTCGCCGGTCTGTGCGGGTTCGGTTTTCATCTCGGATACCATCGACTCCACGAATGCCGAAGCTTTGCGTCTAATCGATGCGGGGCAGGCGGCGCCGTTCCTGGTTCTGTCGGAGCAGCAAACTGCAGGCAGGGGGCGTCGAGGGCGTAAGTGGGTCAGTCCGTTTGCACAGAATGTTTATTACAGCCTTGTACTTCGTATCGATGGTGGTTTGCGACAGCTCGAAGGTTTGAGTCTTGTGGTGGGCTTGGCGGTAATGCAAACCCTGCGCGACCTGGGTGTTCAGGGTTCGGGTTTGAAATGGCCGAATGATGTTCTTGTTGGGTCAAAAAAGATTGCGGGCATCCTTCTTGAGTTGGTAGGCGATCCTGCTGATGTGTGCCATGTAGTGCTCGGTATTGGTATCAATGCCAACATGCAAAGCGCCGCAGAAGTTGATCAGCAGTGGACATCGATACAGCTCGAAACGGGTCGCAGGGTAGATCGAAATCATCTGGTCGCTCACCTGGGTCAGGCATTGCAGGCTTATCTCGAGCGTCATAGAGATTCCGGCTTCTCGGTGATCCGCGAGGAGTGGGAGCGGAGTCATCTATGGCAGGGCAGGGCGGTGTCATTGATCGCCGGTGTTAACCAAGTAGACGGGGTTGTGCTAGGTATTGACGGTCAGGGCGCGCTGCGTCTCGAAGTGGATGGTGTTGAGAAAATATACAGTGGCGGTGAGTTAAGCCTGAGGTTGCGTGATGATTCTTGAGCTCGACTGTGGGAATAGCTTCATCAAATGGCGAGTTCTGGAGGCGAACCAGGCGGTCGTTTTCGCTGAAGGCGTTGTGGATTCCGATGTGGCGTTGTTGGGTGGCCTCCATTCATTGGCTGGTCTTTCACTGCAACACTGTAGGTTGGTGAGCGTGCGCGCCCAGGAGGAGACGAATCGTCTGGTCGGCGTGTTGGTTGCCGCTTTTGGTGTCTCTATAAGCTGTGCTGCGCCGTCGCGTGAGATGGCGGGTGTGCGCAATGGATATGAGGAATATGCCCGTCTGGGGCTGGATCGTTGGTTAGCAATGCTGGGAGGCTTCCGCCTGGCCTCTGGAGCATGTTTGGTGCTGGATTTTGGTACGGCGGCCACTGCTGATTTCATTACGGCGGATGGCGAGCATCTTGGGGGATTTATCTGTCCTGGCATGCCGCTGATGCGCAATCAGCTGCGAACCCACACCCGTAAAATACGTTATGACGATGTTGCGGCTGAGCGTGCGCTGGAAAGCCTGGTGCCTGGACGTACGACTGCACAAGCCGTAGAGCGTGGTTGTACGCTCATGCTTCGCGGCTTCGCTGAGTCGCAACTGGAGCTGGCCCAGAGTTACTGGGGCGAAGACTTCTCAATATTCCTTACGGGTGGTGATGCTGAGTTAGTCGCCGATGCTCTGCCAGGCGCTCGGTTCGTTCCGGACCTGGTATTTGTTGGTCTGGCGATGGCATGCCCTTTGTCTTGAGGTTTCTATGCGTTGGTTGTTTCTGTTGTTGCTGGTTCTCAATGTCTTTTATTACATCTGGCACCAGCAAGAGGCCCCGTTGCGTGCGAAGGATGTAACGCCCCTGGCGCTGTATCGGGGCTCTCAGCAGGATATTCAATTGCTGAGTGAGTCAGCGGACGCAATGCCCCGTCGTGATCGGCCCAGGGCGCCAGAAGCGCCGGCCGGTTGCTTGTATATAGGCGGCTTTGCCAGTCAGGAGCAGGCGCAGTTCCTCGAGCAGCGCCTGACCAGTCTGGATATCAAGGTCAAGATCCAGTCATTGGCTGGTGCAGGTGTGCCCGCTTTTTGGTTGCGTGTGGCACCTGAAAGTCGCCGCTTGGCTGACGATCTGCCGTTTGAAAGCCTTGTTAATGAATTCAATGAGTTAAAACATAAAATAATGCCGTGCGAAGGCATTGCAAGTGTCGAATAGTTTGCATAGAATGGCGCCCGCTCCACAGCGATGACCTACTTGGGAAATTGGTGTGAAGCGATCGTCACGCAGCTAACCTCATATTTTTAATGAGAAAATGCTTGACAGAAGGTCGGCGTAATGTAAAATGCCGGCTCGCTTAGGAGGGGTTCCCGAGCGGCCAAAGGGATCAGACTGTAAATCTGACGTCTACGACTTCGAAGGTTCGAATCCTTCCCCCTCCACCATTTTTAGCGTGAGCTGCAAGCTCCGCGGGTATAGTTTAGTGGTAGAACCTCAGCCTTCCAAGCTGATGATGCGGGTTCGATTCCCGCTACCCGCTCCAAGTTTGCAGGTTGTGCAAGGTGTTTTGCTCTTGTAGCTCAGTTGGTAGAGCACACCCTTGGTAAGGGTGAGGTCAGCGGTTCAAATCCGCTCAAGAGCTCCATATAACAAGGCAGATATGAAAATATCTGCCTTTGTTTTAACAGCTGTCTCGGCTTGATTCTTTTTTGCCTGGTGTTATCGGGTTGTTTCAAGTCTCTTGGGGTTGGTTGTTGTAAAGTCTTTTTCAGGCCTGCATAATGGTCGGCCTGATTTTGTTTTAGGTCAGTAGCTCAATTGGCAGAGCGACGGTCTCCAAAACCGTAGGTTGGGGGTTCGATTCCCTCCTGACCTGCCAGATTCACGTGGTGTATCTGGCTTTCTTTTCACAGGATCTTCATAGATGACTCCTAAGGCTGAAGCTCAAAGCTCTCGTTTCGATCTGGTTAAGTGGCTCGCTGTCGTCGCTTTGGTGGTCGTAGGCGTTGTTGGCAATCAGTATTATTCTGCTTCGCCGATCCTGTACCGCGTACTCGTATTGCTCGCTCTCGCTGCTGCGGCTGTCTTCATCGGTCTGCAGACTGTAAAGGGTAAGTCTTTCGCCGTACTGGTTAAGGAAGCTCGCACCGAAATACGTAAAGTCGTTTGGCCGACTCGCCAAGAAACCACGCAGACCACGCTGATTGTTGTGGCTGTTGTTTTGGTTATGGCGTTGCTGTTGTGGGGGCTTGATTCCCTGCTCGGCTGGCTTGTTTCCTTGATTGTTGGCTAAGGGTGTCCCGTGGCTAAGCGTTGGTACGTTGTGCATGCTTACTCGGGTTACGAGAAGCATGTCATGCGCTCTTTGCTAGAGCGCGTAAAGCTGGCAGGCATGGAAGATGGCTTCGGCGAAATTCTGGTTCCCACTGAAGAAGTGGTTGAAATGCGTAATGGCCAGAAGCGCAAAAGCGAACGCAAGTTCTTCCCTGGCTACGTGCTGGTACAGATGGACATGAATGAGGGTACTTGGCACTTGGTCAAGGATACCCCTCGCGTCATGGGCTTCATTGGCGGTACCGCCGATAAGCCTGCGCCGATCACTGACAAGGAAGCGGAAGCGATTCTGCGCCGTGTTGCTGACGGTAGCGACAAGCCGAAGCCGAAGACGTTGTTCGAGCCGGGCGAGGTTGTTCGTGTCACTGATGGTCCGTTTGCTGATTTCAACGGCACTGTCGAAGAAGTTAACTACGAAAAGAGCCGGATCCAAGTGGCGGTGCTCATTTTCGGTCGCTCTACCCCGGTAGAGTTGGAGTTCAGTCAGGTCGAAAAGGTCTAGCTGACAAAGCATCCCAACCCCGCAGCCTTAGGCTGTGGGGTTTTGTCGTCACTGGGATAAACGCGCAAGTAACCGGGGAGCCTTTCGAGGCGCTTGAACCCGTAATTGGAGTGCCTCATGGCCAAGAAGATTACCGCTTACATCAAGCTGCAAGTGAAGGCCGCACAGGCCAACCCTAGCCCACCCGTCGGTCCAGCTCTGGGTCAGCACGGCGTGAACATCATGGAATTCTGCAAGGCCTTCAACGCCCGTACTCAGGGTATTGAGCCAGGTCTGCCGACTCCAGTGATCATCACTGTATACAGCGACCGTAGCTTCACCTTCGAAACCAAGTCGACCCCGGCTTCGGTTTTGTTGAAGAAAGCTGCAGGTCTGACTAGCGGTTCCGCTCGTCCGAACACCGTTAAGGTTGGCACCGTAACTCGTGCTCAGCTGGAAGAAATCGCGAAAACCAAAAACGCGGATCTGACTGCAGCTGATATGGATGCAGCCGTGCGTACCATCGCCGGTTCTGCTCGTAGCATGGGCCTTAACGTGGAGGGTGTGTAATGGCTAAGCTGACCAAGCGCCAAAAGGCTATCGCCGGCAAAATCGAAGCGGGCAAGTCCTACAATTTTGTAGACGCTGCTGCTCTGCTGACCGAGCTGTCGACTGTCAAGTTCAGCGAGTCCGTTGACGTTGCTGTAAACCTGGGTGTTGACCCACGTAAATCCGACCAGGTCGTTCGTAGCGCTACTGTGCTGCCACACGGTACTGGCAAGACTGTACGTGTTGCTGTCTTCACCCAAGGCCCGGCAGCTGAAGCTGCTCTGGCCGCTGGCGCCGATCGCGTTGGCATGGACGACCTGGCTGCCGAAATGAAAGGCGGCGACCTGAACTATGACGTAGTTATTGCCTCCCCGGATGCAATGCGCGTTGTAGGTCAGTTGGGTCAGATCCTGGGTCCACGTGGTCTGATGCCTAACCCGAAAGTCGGTACCGTAACTCCAGACGTAGCTACCGCGGTTAAAAACGCCAAGGCTGGCCAGGTTCGTTATCGCACTGACAAAAACGGCATCATTCACACCTCCGTTGGCAAGGTCGGCTTCGACGCCGTCAAGCTGAAGGAAAACGTTGAAGCCCTGATCGCTGATCTGAAGCGTATCAAGCCAGCTTCCTCGAAAGGTATCTACGTCAAGCGCGTTACCCTGAGCACCACTATGGGCCCAGGTCTGGTCATCGACCAAGGCTCGCTGGACGTATAAGACACAAGCTGGCGCGAGAGATCGCGCCAGTTGAAAAAATTGGGGTCCCTGCCTGGCGGGGGCTATCCAAGACCGTAGGCGACGCAAGTCTTAAACCATCAAGCCTACGCAGATGGTGCTCCCGGTTCCTTACCGAATCAGACACCAAAACGACATCCGGCCTAGGCCAGATGAAACGGTAACAAGCAGGAGTTAAACCCGTGGCAATTAATCTCGAAGACAAGAAGGCCATCGTCGCTGAAGTCAACGAGGCTGCCAAAGCTGCTCTGTCCGCTGTCGTGGCTGATGCCCGTGGTGTGACAGTAGGCGCTATGACCGGACTCCGTAAAGAGGCTCGTGAAGCTGGCGTATACGTACGTGTTGTACGTAACACCCTGCTCAAGCGCGCTGTTGCTGACACTGAATACAGTGTCCTCAACGACGTGTTCACCGGCCCGACTCTGATCGCGTTCTCCAAGGATCATCCAGGCGCTGCTGCCCGTTTGTTCAAGGAATTCGCCAAGAGTCAGGATAAGTTCGAGATCAAGGCAGCTGCGTTCGAGGGCAAGTTCCTCGCAGCTAACCAAATCGACGTACTGGCAACACTGCCGACCCGTAACGAAGCTATTTCGCAGCTGATGAGCGTGATTCAAGGCGCTACCAGCAAGCTGGCTCGTACTCTGGCCGCAGTTCGCGAGCAAAAAGAAGCTGCAGCAGCCTAAGGCTGAGCAACTTCTCTCGCGTTTTTTTGTTTATTTCGATGGCCGCGTAGGCCGTCCCCCAATTCAGGAAATACAGCAATGTCTATCTCCCAAGACGATATCCTCAACGCCGTAGCTGAAATGTCGGTTCTGCAGGTTGTTGAGCTGATCAAAGCTTTCGAAGAAAAATTCGGCGTTTCCGCTGCCGCTGCTTCCGCTGGCCCAGCTGTTGCTGCTGTTGCTGCTGAAGAGCAAACCGAATTCAACGTCATGCTGCTGGAAGCTGGCGAGAAGAAAGTAAACGTGATCAAGGCAGTACGTGAACTGACCGGTCTGGGCCTGAAAGAAGCCAAGGCTGTAGTTGACGGCGCTCCTGCCCAGGTTCTGGAAGCAGTGTCGAAAGACGCCGCTGACAAAGCCAAAGCAGTACTGGAAGAAGCAGGCGCTAAAGTCGAGCTGAAGTAAGCATCGACCTTGCGTTTCCAGCCCAAGCGTTAAGCTGAAGGCTGATGGCTGGTGGCTCTTGCCACCGGCCTTTTTCCGTTCTTGGCTGTCGACTCGGTCGCCGCCACTAACGCGCTGTAGCCACCCGATGCGGTGGTGCAAACCATGGGGTTTGCAAGATTTTCTGGCTGCTCCCGTCGGGAGGGCCAAACAAGCAGGTGACCAAGCTGGGGAACGCTGATGGCTTACTCATATACTGAGAAAAAACGTATCCGCAAGGACTTTAGCAAGTTGCCGGACGTCATGGATGTCCCGTACCTTCTGGCTATCCAGCTGGATTCGTATCGTGAATTCTTGCAGGCGGGAGCGACCAAAGATCAGTTCCGCGACGTGGGCCTGCATGCGGCCTTCAAATCCGTTTTCCCGATCATCAGCTACTCCGGCAATGCTGCGCTGGAGTACGTCGGTTATCGCCTGGGCGAACCGGCATTTGATGTCAAAGAATGCGTGTTGCGCGGTGTTACGTACGCCGTACCTTTGCGGGTAAAAGTTCGTCTGATCATTTTCGACAAAGAATCGTCGAACAAAGCGATCAAGGACATCAAAGAGCAAGAAGTCTACATGGGCGAAATCCCATTGATGACTGAGAACGGTACCTTCGTTATCAACGGTACCGAGCGTGTAATCGTTTCCCAGCTGCACCGTTCCCCGGGCGTGTTCTTCGACCACGATCGCGGCAAGACGCACAGCTCCGGCAAGCTCCTGTACTCCGCGCGGATCATTCCGTACCGTGGTTCGTGGTTGGACTTCGAGTTCGACCCTAAAGACTGCGTGTTCGTGCGTATCGACCGTCGTCGCAAGCTGCCGGCCTCGGTACTGCTGCGCGCGCTCGGCTACACCACCGAGCAGGTGCTGGACGCTTTCTACACCACCAACGTATTCAGCCTGAAGGATGAAACCCTCAGCCTGGAGCTGATTGCTTCGCGTCTGCGTGGTGAAATTGCCGTCCTGGATATCCAGGATGAGAAGGGCAAGGTCATTGTTGAGGCTGGCCGTCGTATTACTGCGCGCCACATCAACCAGATCGAAAAAGCCGGTATCAAGTCGCTGGACGTGCCTCTGGACTACGTCCTGGGTCGCACTACCGCCAAGGTTATCGTTCACCCGGCGACAGGCGAGATCCTGGCTGAGTGCAACACCGAGCTGAACACCGAGATCCTGGCAAAAATCGCCAAGGCCCAGGTTGTTCGCATCGAGACCCTGTACACCAACGATATCGACTGTGGTCCGTTCGTCTCCGACACCCTGAAGATCGACTCCACCAGCAACCAATTGGAAGCGCTGGTCGAGATCTATCGCATGATGCGTCCTGGCGAGCCACCAACCAAAGACGCTGCCGAAACCCTGTTCAACAACCTGTTCTTCAGCCCTGAGCGCTATGACCTGTCTGCGGTCGGCCGGATGAAGTTCAACCGTCGTATCGGTCGTACCGAGATCGAAGGTTCGGGCGTGCTGTGCAAGGAAGACATCGTTGCGGTCCTGAAGACTCTGGTCGACATCCGTAACGGCAAAGGCATCGTCGATGACATCGACCACCTGGGTAACCGTCGTGTTCGCTGCGTAGGCGAAATGGCCGAGAACCAGTTCCGCGTTGGCCTGGTGCGTGTTGAGCGTGCGGTCAAAGAGCGTCTGTCGATGGCCGAAAGCGAAGGCCTGATGCCGCAAGACCTGATCAACGCCAAGCCAGTGGCTGCGGCGGTGAAAGAGTTCTTCGGTTCCAGCCAGCTTTCGCAGTTCATGGACCAGAACAACCCGCTCTCCGAGATCACCCACAAGCGCCGTGTTTCTGCACTGGGCCCGGGCGGTCTGACCCGTGAGCGTGCAGGCTTTGAAGTTCGTGACGTTCACCCGACGCACTACGGTCGTGTTTGCCCGATCGAAACGCCGGAAGGTCCGAACATCGGTCTGATCAACTCCCTGGCTGCCTATGCGCGCACCAACCAGTACGGCTTCCTCGAAAGCCCGTATCGTGTGGTGAAAGACGCCCTGGTCACCGACGAGATCGTTTTCCTGTCCGCCATCGAAGAAGCTGATCACGTGATCGCTCAGGCTTCGGCCACGATGAACGACAAGAAAGTCCTGATCGACGAGCTGGTAGCTGTTCGTCACTTGAACGAGTTCACCGTCAAGGCGCCAGAAGACGTCACCTTGATGGACGTATCGCCCAAGCAGGTAGTTTCTGTTGCGGCGTCGCTGATCCCGTTCCTGGAACACGATGACGCCAACCGTGCGTTGATGGGTTCCAACATGCAGCGTCAAGCTGTACCGACCCTGCGCGCTGACAAGCCGCTGGTGGGTACCGGCATGGAGCGCAACGTAGCCCGTGACTCCGGCGTTTGCGTCGTGGCTCGTCGTGGCGGCGTGATCGACTCTGTTGATGCCAGCCGTATCGTGGTTCGTGTTGCCGATGACGAAGTTGAAACTGGCGAAGCCGGTGTCGACATCTACAACCTGACCAAATACACCCGCTCGAACCAGAACACCTGCATCAACCAGCGCCCGCTGGTGAGCAAGGGTGATCGCGTTCAGCGTAGCGACATCATGGCCGACGGTCCTTCCACCGATATGGGTGAGTTGGCTCTGGGTCAGAACATGCGCATCGCGTTCATGGCGTGGAACGGCTTCAACTTCGAAGACTCCATCTGCCTGTCCGAGCGTGTGGTTCAAGAAGATCGCTTCACCACGATCCACATCCAGGAACTGACCTGCGTGGCGCGTGACACCAAGCTTGGGCCTGAGGAAATCACTGCAGACATCCCGAACGTGGGTGAAGCTGCTCTGAACAAGCTGGACGAAGCCGGTATCGTTTACGTAGGTGCTGAAGTTGGCGCTGGCGACATCCTGGTCGGCAAGGTCACTCCGAAAGGCGAGACTCAACTGACTCCGGAAGAGAAGCTGCTGCGTGCCATCTTCGGTGAAAAAGCCAGCGACGTTAAAGACACCTCCCTGCGCGTACCTACTGGTACCAAGGGTACTGTCATCGACGTACAGGTCTTCACCCGTGACGGCGTTGAGCGTGATGCTCGTGCACTGTCCATCGAGAAGACCCAGCTCGACGAGATCCGCAAGGACCTGAACGAAGAGTTCCGTATCGTCGAAGGCGCGACCTTCGAGCGTCTGCGTTCCGCCCTGGTAGGCCACAAGGCCGAAGGCGGCGCAGGTCTGAAGAAAGGTCAGGACATCACCGACGAAATCCTCGACGGTCTTGAGCACGGCCAGTGGTTCAAACTGCGCATGGCTGAAGACGCTCTGAACGAGCAGCTCGAGAAGGCCCAGGCCTACATCGTTGATCGCCGCCGTCTGCTGGACGACAAGTTCGAAGACAAGAAGCGCAAACTGCAGCAGGGCGATGACCTGGCTCCAGGCGTGCTGAAAATCGTCAAGGTTTACCTGGCAATCCGTCGTCGCATCCAGCCGGGCGACAAGATGGCCGGTCGTCACGGTAACAAAGGTGTGGTCTCGGTGATCATGCCGGTTGAAGACATGCCGCACGATGCCAATGGCACCCCGGTCGACGTTGTCCTCAACCCGTTGGGCGTACCTTCGCGTATGAACGTTGGTCAGATCCTTGAAACCCACCTGGGCCTCGCGGCCAAAGGTCTGGGCGAGAAGATCAACCGTATGATCGAAGAGCAGCGCAAGGTCGCAGACCTGCGTAAGTTCCTGCACGAGATCTACAACGAGATCGGCGGCCGCAAAGAAGAGCTGGACACTTTCTCCGACCAGGAAATCCTGGATCTGGCGAAGAACCTGCGCGGCGGCGTTCCAATGGCTACCCCGGTGTTCGACGGTGCCAAGGAAAGCGAAATCAAGGCCATGCTGAAACTGGCAGACCTGCCAGAAAGCGGCCAGATGCAGCTGTTCGACGGCCGTACCGGCAACAAGTTCGAGCGCCCGGTTACTGTTGGCTACATGTACATGCTGAAGCTGAACCACTTGGTAGACGACAAGATGCACGCTCGTTCTACCGGTTCTTACAGCCTGGTTACCCAGCAGCCGCTGGGTGGTAAGGCTCAGTTCGGTGGTCAGCGTTTCGGGGAGATGGAGGTCTGGGCACTGGAAGCATACGGTGCTGCATACACTCTGCAAGAAATGCTCACAGTGAAGTCGGACGATGTGAACGGTCGTACCAAGATGTACAAAAACATCGTGGACGGCGATCACCGTATGGAGCCGGGCATGCCCGAGTCCTTCAACGTGTTGATCAAAGAAATTCGTTCCCTCGGCATCGATATCGATCTGGAAACCGAATAACACGTGACGCGAATCGAGAGCGGGGCTGTTTAGCCCGCTCTCTGCTCCGCCAGGAGGAAAGGCCTTGAAAGACCTACTGAATTTGCTGAAAAACCAGGGTCAAGTCGAAGAGTTCGACGCCATCCGTATTGGATTGGCATCGCCTGAGATGATCCGTTCGTGGTCGTTCGGTGAAGTTAAAAAGCCGGAAACCATCAACTACCGTACGTTCAAACCTGAGCGTGACGGCCTGTTCTGCGCCAAGATCTTTGGCCCGGTAAAGGATTACGAGTGCCTGTGCGGTAAGTACAAGCGCTTGAAGCACCGTGGTGTGATCTGCGAGAAGTGCGGCGTTGAAGTTGCGCTGGCCAAGGTTCGTCGTGAGCGTATGGCGCACATCGAGCTGGCTTCGCCGGTTGCCCACATCTGGTTCCTGAAATCGCTGCCGTCCCGTATCGGCTTGCTGATGGACATGACCCTGCGTGATATCGAACGCGTTCTCTACTTCGAGAGCTATGTCGTTATCGATCCAGGCATGACCACCCTTGAAAAGGGTCAGTTGCTCAACGACGAGCAGTACTTCGAAGCGCTGGAAGAGTTCGGCGACGATTTCGATGCCCGCATGGGTGCTGAAGCTGTCCGCGAACTGCTGCACGCTATCGACCTGGAACACGAGATTGGCCGCCTGCGTGAAGAAATTCCGCAAACCAACTCCGAAACCAAGATCAAGAAACTGTCCAAGCGTCTGAAGTTGATGGAAGCCTTCCAGGGTTCCGGCAACCTGCCAGAGTGGATGGTGCTGACCGTTCTGCCGGTTCTGCCGCCAGACCTGCGTCCGCTGGTACCGCTGGACGGTGGTCGTTTCGCGACGTCCGACCTCAACGACCTGTACCGCCGCGTGATCAACCGTAACAACCGCTTGAAGCGCCTGCTTGATCTGTCCGCTCCGGACATCATCGTGCGCAACGAAAAGCGTATGTTGCAAGAAGCGGTCGATGCCCTGCTCGACAACGGCCGTCGTGGCCGCGCTATTACCGGTTCCAACAAGCGTCCTCTGAAATCCTTGGCTGACATGATCAAGGGTAAGCAAGGTCGTTTCCGTCAGAACTTGCTCGGTAAGCGTGTTGACTACTCCGGTCGTTCGGTAATTACCGTAGGCCCGACCCTGCGTCTGCACCAGTGCGGTCTGCCTAAGAAGATGGCTCTTGAGCTGTTCAAGCCGTTCATCTTCGGCAAGCTGGAAATGCGCGGTCTCGCGACCACCATCAAAGCGGCCAAGAAAATGGTCGAGCGCGAACTGCCAGAGGTTTGGGACGTTCTCGCTGAAGTGATTCGCGAACACCCGGTCCTCCTCAACCGTGCACCGACCCTTCACCGTCTGGGTATCCAGGCGTTTGAACCGGTACTGATCGAAGGTAAGGCTATCCAGCTGCACCCTCTGGTCTGTGCTGCGTACAACGCCGACTTCGACGGCGACCAAATGGCCGTGCACGTACCGCTGACACTGGAAGCCCAGTTGGAAGCGCGTGCGTTGATGATGTCGACCAACAACATCCTGTCGCCAGCCAACGGTGAGCCAATCATCGTTCCGTCGCAGGACGTTGTATTGGGTCTGTACTACATGACCCGTGAAGCGATCAACGCCAAGGGCGAAGGTCGTGTGTTCGCTGACCTGCAAGAAGTTGACCGTGTGTTCCGTGCTGGCGAAGCCGCACTGCACGCCAAGGTCAAGGTGCGCATCCACGAAACGGTCAACGACCGTGACGGCGGCAGCGTGAGCAACACCCGGATCGTCGACACCACTGTCGGCCGTGCGCTGTTGTACCAGGTTGTGCCAAAAGGTCTGTCTTACGACGTCGTCAACCTGCCGATGAAGAAAAAGGCGATCTCCAAGCTGATCAACCAATGCTACCGCGTGGTTGGTCTGAAAGAGACCGTGATCTTCGCTGACCAGTTGATGTACACCGGTTTTGCTTATTCGACCATTTCCGGCGTTTCCATCGGTGTTAACGACTTCGTTATCCCGGATGAAAAAGCCCGCATCATCAGTGCTGCCACTGATGAAGTGAAAGAGATCGAGAGCCAGTACGCCTCCGGCCTGGTAACCCAGGGCGAGAAGTACAACAAAGTGATCGACCTTTGGTCCAAGGCCAACGACGAAGTTTCCAAGGCGATGATGGCCAACCTCTCGAAAGAGAAAGTCATCGACCGTCATGGCGTCGAAGTCGATCAAGAGTCTTTCAACTCGATGTACATGATGGCCGACTCGGGCGCACGGGGTTCTGCTGCGCAGATCCGTCAGCTCGCCGGTATGCGTGGCCTGATGGCCAAGCCGGACGGCTCCATCATCGAAACGCCGATTACTGCGAACTTCCGTGAAGGTTTGAGCGTACTTCAGTACTTCATCTCTACTCACGGTGCTCGTAAAGGTCTGGCGGATACCGCGTTGAAAACCGCTAACTCCGGTTACCTGACTCGTCGTCTGGTAGACGTTGCACAAGATCTGGTTGTAACCGAGATCGATTGCGGCACCGAGCACGGCCTGCTGATGACTCCGCACATTGAAGGCGGTGACGTTGTAGAGCCGCTGGGTGAGCGCGTATTGGGTCGTGTTATCGCCCGTGATGTGTTCAAGCCAGGTACCGAGGAAATCATCGTTCCTGCCGGCACCCTGGTGGATGAGAAGTGGGTCGAGTTCATCGAACTCAACAGCATCGACGAAGTGATTGTTCGCTCGCCGATCAGCTGCGAAACCCGCTACGGTATCTGCGCCAAGTGCTACGGCCGTGACTTGGCTCGTGGTCACCAGGTGAACATCGGTGAAGCGGTCGGCGTTATCGCTGCCCAGTCCATCGGTGAGCCGGGTACCCAGCTGACCATGCGTACGTTCCACATCGGTGGTGCGGCAAGCCGGACCTCCGCAGCTGACAGCGTTCAGGTGAAGAATGGCGGTACTGTCCGTCTGCACAACCTCAAACACGTTGAGCGAGTGGATGGCCACCTGGTTGCTGTGTCCCGTTCCGGTGAGCTGGCGATCGCTGATGACTTCGGTCGTGAGCGTGAGCGTTACAAGCTGCCGTACGGTGCTGTGATTTCGGTTAAAGAAGGTGACAAGGTCGACGCTGGCGCAATCGTGGCCAAGTGGGATCCGCACACTCACCCAATCGTTACCGAAATGAAAGGTACCGTGACCTACGTGGGCATGGAAGAAGGCATCACGATCAAGCGTCAGACTGACGAATTGACCGGTATGACCAACATTGAAGTCCTCGACGCCAAAGATCGTCCAGCTGCCGGTAAAGACATCCGTCCTGCCGTGAAGATGGTCGATGACAACGGCAAGGATCTGTTGCTGCCAGGCACTGACGTTATCGCTCAGTACTTCCTGCCAGCCAACGCCCTGGTCGGTGTGGCGGATGGTGCGAAGATCGCGATCGGTGATGTTATCGCGCGTATCCCGCAAGAAACTTCGAAGACCCGTGACATCACCGGTGGTCTGCCGCGTGTTGCCGACTTGTTCGAAGCTCGTCGTCCGAAAGAAGCGTCGATCCTGGCTGAAGTCAGCGGCACCATCGCGTTCGGTAAAGAGACCAAGGGCAAGCGCCGTCTGGTCATTACCCCGAACGACGGTAGCGATCCGTATGAAGAGCTGATTCCGAAGTGGCGTCACCTGAACGTCTTCGAAGGCGAACAGGTAAACCGCGGCGAAGTTATCTCCGACGGCCCGAGCGATCCACACGACATCCTGCGTCTGCTGGGTGTGAGTGCGCTGGCCAAGTACATCGTTAACGAGATCCAGGACGTTTACCGTCTGCAAGGCGTGAAGATCAACGATAAGCACATCGAGACCATCCTGCGTCAGATGCTGCGTAAAGTTGAAATCGCTGAATCCGGCGATTCGAGTTTCATCAAGGGCGACCAGATGGAACTGACTCACGTACTGGTAGAAAACGAGCGTCTGGCAACCGAAGAGAAATTTGTTTCCAAGTTCACTCGCGTGTTGCTGGGTATCACCAAGGCGTCGCTGTCCACCGAATCGTTCATCTCGGCGGCCTCCTTCCAGGAGACCACTCGCGTACTGACCGAAGCGGCGGTAACCGGCAAGCGCGATTACCTGCGCGGCCTGAAAGAAAACGTGGTTGTGGGTCGTCTGATCCCGGCCGGTACCGGCTTGGCCTACCACAGCGAGCGCAAGCGTCGCCGTGAACTCGACAAGCCGCTGCGCGTAAGCGCCAGTGAAGTGGAAGCTGCACTGACCGAAGCGCTGAACTCTAGCGGTAACTGAGTTCTGCGATAAATGAGTCCGGGCCCTGGCAGCCCCGTTCGTCGGAACAAGACAGTTTTGTCGGGTTTCGATGGAGGGGGAGGTCGGGGCCTTGCCTTGACTGGGGGCAAGATCCTCTTTAGACTCTTGTACCCCTAAATTTGGCGGGAATTCGTTCCTGCCATTTTGCTTTTCTTGCAAGACAATAGCGTCGCAAGACAACAGTGGAGCTAGTAGATGGCAACTATCAACCAGCTGGTACGTCAGCCGCGTAAGCGTATCGTCGAGAAATCCGACGTACCTGCGCTGCAGAACTGCCCGCAACGTCGTGGCGTATGCACTCGCGTGTATACCACTACGCCGAAAAAACCTAACTCGGCACTGCGTAAAGTATGCCGTGTGCGCCTGACCAACGGTTTCGAGGTTTCCTCGTACATCGGCGGTGAAGGCCACAACCTGCAAGAGCACAGCGTGGTACTGATCCGCGGCGGTCGTGTAAAAGACTTGCCAGGTGTTCGTTACCACACCGTACGCGGCTCCTTGGATACTTCCGGCGTTAAAGGTCGTAACCAGGGTCGTTCGAAGTACGGTACCAAGAAGCCTAAGTAGTAGCGGCTTTTTGTAAACTGAATCATCTTATTTTCTGAGTCGATAAGAGTAAGGTCGGAGGCGTCCCGCAAGGGCACCGATTCCGAACGAACCTGAAGACCGTTTGAGGGCTTATCCATGCCAAGAAGACGCGTAGCAGCCAAGCGCGAAGTGCTTGACGATCCAAAATACGGAAGCCAAATCCTGGCCAAGTTCATGAACCACGTGATGGAAAGCGGCAAGAAAGCCGTTGCCGAGCGTATCGTTTATGGCGCGCTGGAAAAGGTTAAAGAGCGCAAGAACAGCGACCCCCTGGAAATCTTCGAGAAAGCTCTCGACGCCATCGCTCCGCTGGTCGAAGTGAAGTCGCGCCGTGTAGGCGGTGCTACTTACCAGGTTCCGGTCGAAGTTCGCCCGTCCCGTCGTAACGCCCTGGCAATGCGCTGGTTGGTAGACTTCGCCCGTAAGCGCGGCGAGAAGTCTATGGCTCTGCGTTTGGCCGGCGAGCTGTTGGACGCTGCTGAAGGTAAAGGTGCTGCTGTTAAGAAGCGTGAAGACGTGCACCGTATGGCTGAAGCTAACAAAGCTTTCTCGCACTACCGCTTCTAATCTTAGCTTCACTAATTTTGCGAGGGCTTTATGGCTCGTACTACTCCGATTAGCCGCTACCGTAACATCGGTATCGTTGCTCACGTGGATGCTGGTAAAACCACCACCACCGAGCGCGTACTGTTTTACACCGGCAAAAGTCACAAAATGGGCGAGGTGCATGATGGCGCCGCGACCACAGACTGGATGGTTCAGGAGCAGGAGCGTGGTATTACCATTACTTCTGCTGCTATTACCGCCTTCTGGAAAGGTTCTGCCAAGCAGTACAAGGACGAGCACCGCTTCAACGTAATCGATACCCCGGGCCACGTTGACTTCACTATTGAAGTTGAGCGTTCCCTGCGTGTACTCGACGGCGCCGTCGTTGTGTTCTGCGGTACTTCGGGTGTTGAGCCTCAGTCGGAAACCGTATGGCGTCAAGCCAACAAGTACGGTGTTCCACGTCTTGTTTACGTAAACAAGATGGACCGTGCTGGTGCCAACTTCCTGCGCGTGATCGGTCAGATCAAGCAGCGTCTGGGTCACACTCCGGTGCCAATCCAATTGGCTATCGGTTCCGAAGACAACTTCCAGGGTCAGATCGATCTGATCACCATGGAAGCGGTCTACTGGAATGACGCCGACAAAGGCATGGTTCCTGTTCGCAAGCCTATCCCTGCAGAACTGCAGGAACTGGCTGACGAGTGGCGCAACAACCTGGTTGAGGCTGCTGCCGAAGCCAGCGAAGAGCTGATGAACAAGTACCTCGAAGGTGAAGAACTCACCAACGTGGAAATCAAGGCTGCTCTGCGTCAGCGTACTATCGCTGGTGAGATCGTCTTGGCTGTTTGCGGTTCTTCCTTCAAGAACAAGGGTGTTCCCCTGGTTCTCGACGCCGTTATCGACTACCTGCCTGCTCCAACCGACATTCCTGCTATCAAGGGTACTAACCCTGATAACGAGGAAGAAGAGATGGAGCGTCACGCTGACGACAGCGAACCGTTCTCGGCTCTGGCGTTCAAGATCGCTACCGACCCATTCGTGGGTACCCTGACTTTCGTCCGCGTTTACTCGGGCGTGTTGGCCTCCGGCGACGGCGTGATCAACTCGGTCAAGGGCAAGAAAGAGCGTGTGGGTCGTATGGTGCAAATGCACGCAAACGCCCGCGAAGAGATCAAGGAAGTGCGCGCTGGTGACATCGCGGCCCTGATCGGCATGAAGGACGTCACCACTGGTGAAACTTTGTGCGACGCTGCTAAGCCAATCATCCTGGTTCGCATGGACTTCCCGGAGCCGGTTATCTCGGTTGCCGTAGAGCCTAAGACCAAGGATGACCAGGAAAAAATGGGTATCGCTCTGGGCAAGCTTGCTCAGGAAGATCCATCTTTCCGCGTCAAGACTGATGAAGAGACTGGTCAAACGATCATCTCCGGCATGGGCGAGCTGCACCTGGACATCCTGGTTGACCGGATGCGCCGTGAGTTCAACGTCGAAGCCAACATCGGTAAGCCTCAGGTTTCCTATCGTGAGCGCATCACGAAGAACTGTGAAATCGAAGGCAAGTTCGTTCGTCAGTCCGGCGGTCGTGGTCAGTTCGGTCACTGCTGGATCCGTTTTGCTCCTGCTGACGAAGGTCAGGAAGGTCTGCAATTCGTGAACGAAGTAGTAGGTGGTGTGGTTCCTAAGGAATACATCCCTGCTATCCAGAAGGGCATCGAAGAGCAGATGAAGAACGGTGTTGTTGCCGGCTATCCGCTGATCGGCCTGAAAGCAACCGTTTTTGACGGTTCTTACCACGACGTCGACTCCAACGAGATGGCGTTTAAGGTGGCTGCTTCCATGGCAACCAAGCAACTGGCCCAGAAGGGCGGTGGTGAGTTGCTTGAGCCAATCATGGCGGTAGAAGTTGTTACACCTGAAGACTATATGGGTGATGTCATGGGCGACCTTAACCGTCGTCGCGGCATGATCTTGGGTATGGAAGACACGGTTTCCGGCAAAGTGATTCGCGCCGAGGTTCCGTTGGGTGAGATGTTCGGTTATGCGACCGACGTTCGCTCCATGTCCCAGGGTCGCGCAAGCTACTCTATGGAATTCAAAAAATACAACACAGCTCCGGCGCACATCGCTGAAACTGTATCCAAAAAACAAGGCTGATTCAGTCCTTTAGGCAAGGAGTTAATTGTCGTGGCTAAAGAAAAATTTGATCGTTCCCTACCGCACGTCAACGTTGGCACTATCGGTCACGTTGACCATGGTAAAACCACTCTGACTGCTGCTCTGACTCGCGTTTGCTCCGAAGTATTCGGTTCCGCAATCGTTGATTTCGATAAAATCGACAGCGCACCAGAAGAAAAAGCTCGTGGTATCACCATCAACACCGCGCACGTTGAATACAACTCGCTGATCCGTCACTACGCTCACGTTGACTGCCCAGGTCACGCCGACTATGTGAAGAACATGATCACCGGTGCTGCCCAGATGGACGGCGCAATCTTGGTTTGCTCGGCCGCTGATGGTCCGATGCCACAAACCCGTGAGCACATCCTGCTGTCCCGTCAGGTAGGCGTTCCGTACATCGTGGTTTACCTGAACAAGGCAGACCTGGTAGACGACGCTGAGCTGCTGGAACTGGTTGAGATGGAAGTGCGCGATCTGCTGAGCACTTACGACTTCCCAGGCGACGACACTCCGATCATCATCGGTTCTGCTCGTATGGCTCTGGAAGGTAAAGACGATAACGAAATGGGCACCACGTCCGTTCGTAAACTGGTTGAGACTCTGGACAGCTACATCCCAGATCCAGTTCGTGTTATCGACAAGCCGTTCCTGATGCCAATCGAAGACGTATTCTCGATCTCCGGTCGCGGTACTGTTGTAACTGGTCGTATCGAGCGCGGTATCGTCAAGGTTCAAGATCCACTGGAAATCGTTGGTCTGCGTGACACTACCGTCACCACCTGCACCGGTGTTGAAATGTTCCGTAAGCTGCTCGACGAAGGTCGTGCTGGCGAGAACTGCGGCGTTCTGCTGCGCGGTACCAAGCGTGACGACGTTGAGCGTGGCCAGGTTCTGGTCAAGCCAGGTTCGGTTAAGCCGCACACCAAGTTCGAAGCTGAAGTGTACGTGCTGAGCAAAGAAGAAGGCGGTCGTCACACTCCGTTCTTCAAAGGCTACCGTCCACAGTTCTACTTCCGTACTACTGACGTGACTGGTAACTGCGAACTGCCGGAAGGCGTTGAAATGGTAATGCCAGGCGACAACATCAAAATGGTTGTCACCCTGATCAAAACCATCGCAATGGAAGACGGTCTGCGTTTCGCAATCCGTGAAGGCGGCCGTACCGTTGGTGCTGGCGTTGTAGCTAAAATCATCGAGTAAGCATCTCTTCTGAGATAGCTTCGATGCTTTGAAAAGCCCCCGCTCAGCGGGGGCTTTTTTATTGGGTTGACACCTATCTGGGGCGTCTATAGAATTGCGCCTCCTTTTAACGGGCGCAGTGCGCTCGGTGGGAATAGCAGCCGGAGTCTGAAATCCAATGCAAAATCAGCAAATCCGTATCAGGTTGAAGGCTTTTGACCATCGCCTGATCGACCAATCCACCCAGGAAATCGTGGAAACCGCGAAACGTACTGGGGCACAAGTGCGTGGTCCTATTCCACTGCCTACCCGCAAAGAGCGGTTCACCGTTCTGGTCTCCCCGCACGTCAACAAAGACGCGCGTGACCAGTACGAGATCCGTACTCATAAGCGCGTTCTGGACATCGTCCAGCCAACGGATAAAACCGTTGATGCACTTATGAAGCTTGATCTGGCGGCCGGTGTGGAAGTACAGATCAGCCTCGGCTAAGACTCGGGTCTTAGTCGTGTAACGCTCTGAAATGGGCGGCCATAGCGGGTGAAAGCCCCGTACACTCATGAGGTTTACAACATGACTATTGGTGTAGTCGGTCGTAAATGCGGTATGACCCGTATTTTCACCGAAGAAGGTGTCTCCATTCCGGTCACGGTCATTGAGATCGAGCCGAATCGCGTCACCCAGTTCAAAACTGAAGAAACCGATGGCTATCGTGCAGTGCAAGTCACTGTCGGCGAGCGTCGTGCTTCGCGCGTGACTGCTGCTCAAGCAGGTCACTTCGCTAAAGCAAACGTTGCAGCTGGTCGTACTGTCATGGAGTTCCGTCTTGAAGATGGCGACTACCAGGCTGGCGATCTGATCAACGCTGAAATCTTCGCCGCTGGTCAACTGGTTGATGTAACCGGTCAGTCCAAGGGTAAAGGCTTCCAGGGTACGATCAAGCGTTGGAATTTCCGTGGCCAAGACAACACTCACGGTAACTCCGTTTCCCACCGCGTCCCGGGCTCTATTGGCCAGTGCCAGACTCCTGGTCGTGTATTCAAGGGCAAAAAAATGTCCGGTCATATGGGCGCTGAGCGCGTGACCGTGCAGTCCCTCGAAGTAGTGCGCGTCGACGCTGAACGCAATCTGTTGTTGGTCAAGGGTGCTGTTCCTGGCGCTACTGGCGGCAACCTGGTTGTACGTCCAGCGGCCAAGGCTCGCGGTTAAGGGGAAGCTGACATGCAATTAAATGTAAATGACGCTCAAGCGATCGAAGTTTCCGAACTGACATTTGGCGGCGAATTCAACGAGACGCTCGTTCACCAAGCAGTCGTGGCCTACATGGCCGGCGGCCGTCAAGGTAGCAAGCAGCAAAAGACCCGTTCCGACGTTCGTGGTGGCGGTAAGCGCCCTTGGCGTCAGAAAGGTACTGGCCGTGCTCGTGCCGGTACTATCCGTAGCCCAATCTGGCGTGGCGGCGGTACCACTTTCGCAGCTCGTCCGCAGGATCACTCTCAGAAGCTCAACAAGAAGATGTATCGCGCAGCACTGCGCTCCATCCTTGCTGAACTCGTGCGTACTGATCGTCTGGTGGTGGTTCAGGACTTCGCTGTTGAAGCGCCGAAAACCAAAGATCTGCTGAACAAGCTGAACGGCATGGGTCTGACTGATGTCCTGATCGTGTCCGAAGCTGTTGATCAGAACCTGTACCTGGCTGCTCGCAACCTGCCACACGTTGATGTACGTGACGTGCAAGGTTCCGATCCAGTTAGTCTGATCGCATACGACAAGGTGTTGATCACCGTGTCGGCCGTGAAGAAATTCGAGGAGCTGCTGGGATGAACCAGGAACGCGTATTTAAAGTTCTGCTTGGCCCGCACGTTTCCGAAAAGGCTACGGTTCTGGCTGACAAGAAAGGCCAGTTCGTTTTCAAGGTTGCAACTGACGCAACCAAGCTGGAAATCAAGAAGGCCGTCGAAAGCCTGTTCAGCGTGAAAGTAGAGCGTGTTACTACCCTGAATGTTCTGGGTAAGAGCAAGCGCACTGCTCGCGGTCTGGGCAAGCGTAATGACTGGAAGAAGGCAGTTATCTCCCTTCAGCCAGGCCAAGATCTCGATTTCAGCAGCAGTGCTGAGTAAGGAAGGGGTGCATCATGGCAATCGTTAAATGCAAACCGACTTCCCCTGGCCGCCGTTTTGTGGTCAAGGTGGTCAACCAGGAGCTGCATAAAGGCGCTCCTCACGCACCGCTGCTCGAGAAGAAATCGAAGACTGGTGGTCGTAACAACAATGGTCGTATTACCACTCGTCACATCGGTGGTGGCCATAAGCAGCATTATCGTCTGGTCGATTTCCGTCGCAACGACAAAGATGGCATCTCTGCCACTGTCGAGCGTATCGAATACGATCCAAACCGTACTGCTCACATCGCTCTGCTGCTGTACGCAGATGGCGAGCGTCGCTACATCATCGCGCCTAAAGGCGTGAGTGCTGGCGACCAGCTGATCGCAGGTGCCCTGGCACCGATCAAGCCGGGCAACGCTCTGCAACTGCGTAACATTCCAGTTGGTAGCACCGTACACGGCATCGAATTGAAGCCAGGTAAAGGCGCACAGATCGCTCGTTCCGCTGGTGCTTCGGCTCAGCTGATCGCTCGTGAGGGTGTCTACGTGACCCTGCGTCTGCGTTCTGGTGAGATGCGTAAAGTATTGGCTGAATGCCGTGCGACCCTGGGCGAAGTCTCGAACTCCGAGCACAGCCTGCGTTCGCTGGGTAAAGCTGGTGCCAAACGCTGGCGTGGCGTTCGCCCAACCGTTCGTGGTGTTGCCATGAACCCGGTTGACCACCCACACGGTGGTGGTGAAGGTCGTACCTCTGGTGGTCGTCATCCGGTATCGCCATGGGGCTTCCCGACTAAGGGCGCGAAGACTCGTGGTAATAAGCGTACCGACAAAATGATCGTCCGTCGTCGCAAGTAAATAGAGGGATACGACAGTGCCACGTTCTCTGAAAAAAGGTCCTTTTATTGATCTTCACCTACTGAAGAAGATCGAAGTGGCGGCGGAAAAGAACGATCGCAAACCAGTTAAGACCTGGTCGCGCCGTTCTATGATCCTGCCACAAATGGTCGGTTTGACCATCGCAGTACACAACGGTCGTCAGCACGTCCCAGTTCTCGTTAACGAAGACATGGTCGGCCACAAACTGGGCGAGTTTGCCGGTACCCGCACTTATCGTGGGCACGTGGCAGACAAGAAAGCCAAGCGTTAAGGGGTTAGGAAATGGAAGTAGCCGCTAAGTTGTCGGGCGCTCGAATCTCCGCCCAGAAAGCCCGCTTGGTCGCCGACCAGATCCGCGGGAAGAAGGTGGGCGAAGCGCTCAACTTGTTGGCTTTCAGCAGTAAGAAAGCCGCCGAGATCATGAAGAAAGTGCTGGAGTCGGCCGTAGCCAACGCCGAGCATAACGAAGGCGCAGACGTTGATGACCTGAAGGTCAGCACCGTTTTCGTCAACGAAGGGCGTTCGCTGAAGCGTATCATGCCGCGTGCCAAAGGCCGTGCTGATCGCATCGTCAAGCGGTCTTGCCATATCACTGTCAAGGTTGCTGACAAGTAACGGAGTCGAAGAGATGGGTCAGAAAGTACATCCCATTGGCATTCGCCTGGGAATCGTCAAGGAGCACACCTCCGTCTGGTACGCAGACGGTCGGACTTATGCGGACTATTTGTTCGCTGATCTGAAGGTGCGTGAGTATCTCCAAGACAAACTAAAAAGCGCGTCCGTAAGCCGTATCGATATCCATCGTCCGGCCCAAACTGCACGTATCACCATCCACACCGCTCGTCCAGGTATCGTTATCGGGAAGAAAGGTGAAGATGTTGAGAAACTGCGTCAGGACCTGACCAAGCAAATGGGTGTGCCTGTGCACATCAATATCGAAGAGATCCGCAAGCCGGAGCTCGACGGTATGCTGGTTGCGCAGAGCGTAGCTCAGCAGCTGGAGCGCCGCGTAATGTTCCGTCGTGCTATGAAGCGCGCTGTACAGAACGCCATGCGCATTGGTGCCAAGGGCATCAAAATCCAAGTGAGCGGTCGTCTCGGCGGTGCTGAAATCGCACGTACTGAATGGTATCGCGAAGGTCGTGTGCCGTTGCACACCCTGCGTGCCGACATCGACTATGCCAACTACGAAGCTCACACCACTTACGGTGTGATCGGTGTAAAGGTTTGGATCTTCAAGGGCGAAGTAATTGGTGGTCGCCAAGAAGAACTGAAACCACAAGCACCAGCGCCTCGTAAAAAAGCTGCTAAGTAAGGGGTACGCCAAATGTTGCAACCTAAGCGTACGAAGTTCCGCAAGCAGATGACAGGCCACAACCGTGGTCTGGCTCAGCGCGGTAGCAAAGTCAGCTTCGGCGAGTTCGCGCTGAAGTCTGTAGCTCGTGGTCGTCTCACCGCTCGTCAGATCGAGTCAGCGCGTCGTGCACTGACCCGTCACGTAAAACGTGGTGGCAAGATCTGGATCCGTGTATTCCCGGACAAGCCGATCTCCAAAAAACCTCTCGAGGTTCGGATGGGTAAAGGTAAGGGTAACGTGGAATACTGGGTAGCCCAGATTCAGCCAGGCAAAGTCCTGTATGAAATCGAGGGTGTAACTGAAGAGCTGGCGCGTGAGGCTTTTGCCCTGGCTGCTGCAAAGCTGCCGCTCGCCACCGCCTTTGTTAAACGGACGGTGATGTGATGAAAGCGAATGAACTTCGTGAAAAATCCGCACAGCAGCTGAACGAGCAACTGCTCGGCCTGCTGCGCGACCAGTTCAATCTGCGTATGCAGAAAGCAACTGGCCAGTTGGGGCAGTCTCATCTGCTCTCGCAAGTTAAGCGTGACATCGCTCGCGTGAAGACTGTGCTCAACCAGCAGGCAGGTAAGTGATCATGGCTGAAGCCGAAAAGACTGTCCGTACGCTGACTGGCCGTGTTGTCAGCGACAAGATGGACAAAACCATCACCGTTTTGATCGAGCGTCGCGTTAAGCACCCGATCTACGGTAAATATGTTAAGCGTTCGACTAAGCTGCACGCGCACGACGAAACCAATCAGTGCCACATCGGCGACAAAGTCACTATTCGTGAAACTCGTCCGCTGGCCAAGACCAAGTCTTGGGCACTGGTTGATGTTCTCGAACGCGCTGTGGAAGTCTAAGGACTAGGGGTCGGAGAAATTATATGATTCAGACTCAATCCATGCTCGATGTGGCCGATAACAGCGGCGCTCGCCGTGTTATGTGCATCAAGGTGCTGGGTGGCTCCCATCGTCGTTACGCTGGTATCGGTGACATCATCAAAGTTACCGTGAAGGAAGCAATTCCTCGCGGTAAAGTGAAAAAAGGCCAAGTGATGACTGCTGTTGTAGTCCGCACTCGTCACGGCGTACGTCGTGCTGATGGCTCCATTATCCGCTTTGATGGCAACGCTGCTGTTCTTCTGAACAACAAGCAAGAGCCGATCGGCACCCGTATCTTTGGGCCAGTGACCCGTGAACTTCGTACTGAGAAGTTCATGAAGATCGTCTCGCTCGCCCCAGAAGTGCTGTAAGGAGATCCGACATGCAAAAGATTCGTCGTGACGACGAGATCATCGTGATCGCCGGCAAAGACAAAGGTAAGCGCGGTAAGGTGCTGAAGGTTCTTGCTGATGACCGTCTGGTCATTGGTGGTCTGAACCTGGTCAAGCGTCATACCAAGCCAAACCCCGCGTCGGGCGTACAGGGCGGTATCGTCGAGAAAGAAGCGCCATTGCACGCTTCTAACGTCGCCATCTTCAACGGCGAAACCAACAAGGCTGATCGCGTTGGTTTCAAAGTAGAAGACGGTAAGAAAATTCGTGTCTTCAAGTCGACCCAAAAAGCGGTTGATGCTTGAACACTGCTAGGTAGATAAGACCATGGCACGACTAAAAGAGATTTACCGGAAGGAAATCGCTCCGAAGCTTAAGGAAGAACTTAAGCTTTCGAACGTGATGGAAGTTCCGCGCGTTACCAAAATCACCCTGAACATGGGTCTGGGCGAAGCGATCGGTGACAAAAAAGTCATCGAGCACGCTGTTGCTGACCTGGAAAAGATCACCGGTCAAAAAGTCGTTGTGACTTACGCTCGGAAATCCATCGCTGGCTTTAAAGTCCGTGAAGGTTGGCCGATCGGTGTCAAAGTGACTCTGCGCCGTGAGCGTATGTACGAGTTCCTGGATCGTCTGCTGTCGATCTCCCTGCCTCGGGTTCGCGACTTCCGCGGCCTGAATGCCAAGTCCTTCGATGGTCGTGGTAACTACAGCATGGGCGTTAAAGAGCAGATCATCTTCCCGGAAATCGACTACGACAAGATCGATGCTCTCCGCGGTCTGGACATCACCCTGACCACCACTGCCAAGAACGATGATGAAGGCCGCGCTCTGCTGCGTGCGTTCAAATTCCCGTTCCGCAACTGATTGGAGTAGGACCATGGCCAAGATGAGCATGAAAAACCGCGAGCTGAAGCGTCAGCTCACGGTTGCCAAGTACGCCAAGAAGCGTGCAGCACTGAAAGCTATCATCGTTGATCTGAACGCAAGTCCAGAAGCGCGTTGGGAAGCTACAGTAGCTCTGCAGAAGCAGCCACGTGACGCAAGCGCTTCGCGCATGCGTAACCGCTGCCGCCTGACCGGTCGTCCACACGGTGTTTACCGCAAGTTCGGCCTCGGCCGTAACAAACTGCGTGAAGCTGCAATGCGTGGTGACGTACCAGGTCTGGTTAAAGCCAGCTGGTAAGTACTTTCGAAGTCTCGGTGGCCAGGATCGCAAGATACTGACCGCCGGTGGCCTAGAATCTGGAACAAGCCCCTTTTGGGGCTTGTTTCATTTCCGGAGTGTGTCTAAAATACGCGGCTCGCCTGAGCCCGTGTGTTTTATGCCCGGAGATTCTCGGTGACATATGTAGCCGCAAGGCTAATTTTTTTGTATTAGGAGCGTCTAGCCCATGAGTATGCAGGACCCGTTAGCGGACATGCTAACTCGTATCCGTAATGCCCAGATGGCTGAAAAGTCCGTCGTAAGCATGCCATCTTCCACGTTGAAGGTAGCTGTTGCCAAAGTCCTGAAAGACGAAGGCTACATTGCGGGTTATCAGATCAGCAGCGAAATCAAGCCACTGCTGTCCATCGAGCTGAAGTACTTCGAAGGCCGTCCGGTCATCGAGGAAGTGAAGCGCGTTAGCCGTCCAGGCCTGCGTCAGTACAAGTCCGTTGAAGATCTGCCGAAAGTTCGTGGCGGTCTTGGCGTGTCTATCGTCTCCACCAACAAAGGTGTGATGACGGATCGTGCTGCGCGCGCTGCCGGTGTCGGCGGCGAAGTTCTTTGCACTGTGTTCTAAGGGGGGATAAGCATGTCTCGCGTCGCTAAGAACCCCGTTAAGCTGCCAGCCGGTGTCGAAGTAAAATTCGCAGGCCAACAGCTTTCGGTGAAGGGTGCCAAGGGTACTCTTGAACTGAACATCCATTCGTCCGTTGAGATCGTTGAAGAGGCTGGTGAGCTGCGTTTCGCTGCTCGCAATGGCGATCAACAAACTCGCGCAATGGCCGGTACCACGCGTGCGTTGGTAAACAACATGGTCCAAGGCGTAAGCCAAGGCTTCGAGCGTAAGCTCCAGCTGGTCGGTGTTGGTTACAAAGCGCAAGCAAAAGGCACGGTTTTGAACCTGGCCCTTGGCTTCTCGCACCCAGTGGATTACGAACTGCCGGAAGGCATCACCGCTGAAACTCCTAGCCAGACCGATATCCTGATCAAGGGCATCGATAAGCAGCTGGTAGGTCAAGTGGCTGCCGAGATCCGCGACTTCCGTCCACCAGAGCCGTACAAAGGCAAAGGTGTGCGCTACGCGGACGAAGTCGTCCGTCGTAAAGAAGCCAAGAAGAAGTAGGGCATAGCAAATGACCGACAAAAAAGTTACTCGACTGCGTCGCGCTCGCAAAGCACGCCTGAAAATGCACGAACTCGAAGTCGTGCGTCTCTGCGTGTTCCGCTCGTCGCAGCACATCTACGCCCAGGTCATCTCGGCCGACGGCAACAAAGTCCTGGCAAGCGCCTCGACTTTGGATAAAGAACTGCGTGATGGTGCCACTGGCAACATCGACGCGGCCACTAAGGTTGGCCAGCTGGTCGCTACGCGTGCTAAGGCCGCTGGCGTCTCGCAAGTGGCTTTCGACCGCTCTGGCTTCAAGTACCACGGCCGCGTTAAAGCGCTGGCTGATGCTGCTCGTGAAGCTGGGCTGGAGTTCTAAGTTATGTCAAATAACGACCAAAAGCGCGACGAAGGCTACATTGAGAAGCTGGTTCAAGTTAACCGCGTAGCCAAAACCGTTAAAGGCGGCCGTATCTTCACCTTCACCGCGTTGACCGTGGTTGGTGATGGTAAGGGCCGTGTTGGCTTCGGCCGTGGCAAGTCGCGTGAAGTGCCTGCTGCGATCCAGAAGGCAATGGAAGCTGCTCGTCGCAACATGATCCAAGTTGACCTGAACGGCACCACCCTGCAGTACGCAATGAAGTCCGCTCACGGCGCTTCGAAGGTGTACATGCAGCCTGCCTCTGAAGGTACCGGTATCATCGCTGGCGGCGCTATGCGTGCTGTCCTCGAGGTTGCTGGCGTTCAGAACGTTCTGGCCAAGTGCTACGGCTCGACTAACCCGGTAAACGTGGTTCACGCCACTTTCAAAGGTTTGAAAGCTATGCAATCTCCTGAATCCATTGCCGCCAAGCGTGGCAAAAGCGTCAAGGAGATCTTCTGATCATGGCTACCGTTAAAGTAACGCTGATCAAAAGCATGACCGGCCGCATCCCTAACCACAAATTGTGCGTTAAGGGTTTGGGTCTGCGTCGCATCGGTCACACTGTAGAAGTCCAGGATACTCCCGAGAATCGCGGGATGATCAACAAGGCTTACTACATGCTGCGTGTCGAGGGTTAATCGATGAAACTCAATGATCTGAGTCCAGCGCCGGGTTCCCGTCGCGAAAAGCATCGTCCGGGCCGTGGTATCGGTAGCGGTTTGGGTAAGACTGGTGGCCGTGGCCACAAAGGTCAAACCTCCCGCTCCGGTGGCACCATCGCTCCAGGCTTTGAAGGCGGTCAACAGCCGCTGCATCGTCGCCTGCCGAAGTTCGGTTTCGTTTCCCTGAAGGCCATGGACCGCGCAGAAGTGCGTCTGTCCGAGCTGGCTAAAGTGGAAGGCGACATCGTTACCGTGCAGACCCTGAAAGATGCCAACGTGATCAACGTCAACGTACAGCGTGTGAAAATCATGCTGTCCGGTGAAGTGACTCGCGCTGTCACTATCGGCAAGGGAATCGGCGCCACCAAAGGTGCGCGTTCGGCTATCGAAGCAGCTGGCGGCAAGTTCGAGGAATAAATGGCTAAGCAAGGTGCTCTCTCAGCGCTCGGCAAAGGCGGTATGTCTGAACTTTGGGCTCGTCTGCGTTTTCTGTTCCTGGCGATTATCGTCTACCGAATAGGCGCACACATCCCGGTTCCAGGTATCAACCCGGACCGACTCGCAGACCTGTTTCGACAGAATGAGGGGACCATTCTTAGCTTGTTCAACATGTTTTCCGGCGGCGCGCTGGAGCGGATGAGCATCTTTGCATTGGGGATCATGCCGTACATTTCGGCATCGATCATCATGCAGTTGATGAGCGCCGTCAGCCCGCAGCTGGAGCAGTTGAAGAAGGAAGGTGAAGCTGGTCGTCGCAAGATTAGCCAGTACACCCGCTACCTCACTGTCGTTCTTGCTCTTGTCCAGGCTATTGGCATGTCCATTGGTCTGGCGGGGCAGGGCGTAGCGTTCACTGGTGACTTTGGCTTCCATTTCGTTGCAGTAACCACATTTGTGGCTGGTGCGATGTTCATGATGTGGCTGGGTGAGCAGATTACTGAGCGTGGTGTTGGCAACGGTATCTCGATGTTGATTTTCGCAGGTATCGTCGCCGGTCTTCCGAGGGCAATCGGGCAGTCTTTCGAGTCTGCACGTCAGGGTGATATCAATATCTTCGCCTTGGTTGCCATCGGTTTGCTGGCAGTAGCGATTATCGGTTTTGTGGTGTTCATTGAGCGTGGTCAGCGTCGTATTGCTGTTCACTACGCCAAGCGTCAGCAGGGCCGCAAGGTCTTCGCTGCGCAGACCAGCCACTTGCCGCTGAAAGTGAATATGGCCGGTGTTATTCCTGCTATCTTCGCGAGCAGCATTTTGCTGTTTCCGGCTTCGTTGGGTGCCTGGTTCGGTCAGTCTGAAGGTATGGGCTGGTTGCAGGACATCTCGCAGTCGATCGCTCCTGGTCAGCCGTTGAATATTCTGCTGTTTAGTGCAGGGATTATTTTCTTCTGCTTCTTCTATACGGCGTTGATGTTCAATCCGAAAGACGTAGCGGAAAACCTGAAGAAGTCCGGTGCCTTTATTCCGGGTATTCGTCCAGGCGAGCAGTCGGCGCGCTACATTGATGGCGTTCTGACCCGCTTGACCCTGTTCGGTGCTCTATATATGACGGCCGTGTGCTTGTTGCCCCAGTTCCTGGTGGTTGCAGCAAACGTTCCGTTCTACCTTGGCGGGACCTCGTTGCTGATCGTGGTCGTGGTTGTGATGGACTTCATGTCCCAAGTACAATCGCACCTCGTTTCGCACCAGTACGAATCCCTGATGAAGAAAGCCAACCTGAAGGGCTACGGCAGCGGCATGTTGCGCTGAGTACCCCATAAGGTTCGAGGAGTTGGTGATGAAAGTTCGTGCATCGGTGAAAAAGCTGTGCCGTAACTGCAAGATTATTCGCCGCGAAGGTGTTGTTCGAGTAATTTGCAGCGCGGAACCGCGTCACAAACAGCGCCAAGGCTGAGTGTGATCCGCTTGAAGCCCGGCAGCTAGTGCGCTGCCGGGTTGATTATTTGTTATTACAGCGATATTATCTCGCGCCCTATTTCTTGGCTTCCGGGGCGTAGGTAGCTGTCAATTGGAGTCCCACTGAATGGCCCGTATTGCAGGCGTTAACATTCCAGATAACAAGCACACTGTTATCTCGCTGACCTACATCTATGGTGTTGGTCGCACTACTGCGCAGAAAATTTGCGCAGTTGCTGGGGTAAACCCAGCCGCTAAGATCAAGGATCTGAGCGACGAGCAGATTGAATTGCTGCGTGGCGAAGTGGCGAAGTTCACCACTGAAGGTGACCTGCGTCGCGAAATCAACATGAAAATCAAGCGTTTGATGGACCTCGGTTGCTATCGCGGTCTGCGTCATCGTCGTGGTCTTCCAGTACGCGGTCAGCGTACCAAGACTAACGCGCGTACCCGTAAAGGTCCGCGTAAGCCGATCCGCAAGTAATCGCCCCAGCGAATCGACAGGAAAATTATCATGGCAAAACCTGCTGCTCGTCCTCGTAAAAAAGTTAAAAAGACAGTGGTTGATGGCATCGCCCACATCCATGCATCTTTTAACAACACCATCGTGACCATCACCGACCGTCAAGGTAACGCGCTTTCTTGGGCTACCTCTGGTGGTTCGGGTTTCCGCGGTTCCCGCAAGTCCACCCCGTTTGCTGCTCAAGTAGCTGCTGAACGTGCTGGTCAAGCTGCGCTGGAATATGGCCTGAAAAACCTCGACGTTAACGTCAAGGGTCCAGGTCCAGGTCGTGAGTCTGCTGTCCGTGCTTTGAACGGCTGTGGCTATAAGATCGCCAGCATCACCGACGTGACGCCAATCCCGCACAACGGGTGCCGTCCGCCGAAGAAGCGCCGCGTGTAATCCAGGAGATTGTAAAGAATGGCTCGTTACATTGGTCCAAAATGCAAACTCGCTCGTCGCGAAGGCACCGATCTCTTTCTGAAGAGCGGCGTGCGCGCGATCGAATCGAAGTGCAACATTGAAGCAGCACCTGGTATCCACGGCCAACGCCGCGGTCGCCAGTCCGACTACGGCACCCAACTGCGTGAAAAGCAGAAGGTCCGTCGTATCTACGGCGTTCTCGAGCGTCAGTTCAGCGGCTACTACAAAGAAGCTGCTGGCAAGAAAGGTGCAACCGGTGAAAACCTGCTGCAACTGCTCGAATGCCGTCTGGACAACGTTGTATACCGTATGGGCTTTGGTTCGACTCGTGCCGAATCCCGTCAGCTGGTATCGCACAAATCCGTTAGCGTAAACGGCCAAACCGTTAACGTCCCGTCCTACCAGGTTCGTGCTGGTGACGTGGTCGCGATTCGCGAGAAAGCAAAAAACCAACTTCGCATTGTCCAAGCTCTCGATCTGTGTGCCCAACGTGGCCGCGTAGAATGGGTAGAAGTAGACACTGAGAAGAAGTCGGGCGTTTTCAAGAACGTTCCTGCTCGCAGTGATCTGTCCGCCGACATCAACGAAAGCCTGATTGTCGAGCTCTACTCCAAGTAAGGGCTAGAAAATAGGTGCATCCATGCAGATTTCGGTAAATGAGTTCCTGACACCCCGCCACATTGATGTGCAGGTTGTCAGTCCAACCCGCGCCAAGATCACTCTCGAGCCTCTCGAGCGTGGTTTTGGCCACACCCTGGGCAACGCGCTGCGCCGCATCCTGTTGTCCTCAATGCCCGGCTGTGCAGTAGTCGAGGCCGAGATTGACGGTGTGCTCCACGAGTACAGCGCCATCGAAGGTGTACAGGAAGACGTAATTGAAATCCTGTTGAACCTTAAAGGTCTGGCTATCAAGCTGCACGGCCGTGACGAAGTTACGCTGACCTTGTCGAAGAAGGGTTCGGGGGTGGTTACCGCTGCCGATATTCAGCTGGATCATGATGTCGAGATCGTTAATCCCGATCACGTAATCGCTAACCTGGCGTCTAACGGCGCCCTGAACATGAAGCTCACCGTAGCTCGTGGTCGTGGTTATGAACCGGCCGACTCGCGTCAGAGCGATGAAGACGAAAGCCGCAGCATTGGTCGCTTGCAGCTTGACTCTTCGTTCAGCCCGGTTCGCCGTATCGCATACGTGGTGGAAAACGCCCGTGTCGAGCAGCGTACTAACCTGGACAAGCTGGTTATTGATCTGGAAACCAACGGTACTCTGGATCCTGAAGAGGCTATTCGCCGCGCTGCAACCATCCTGCAACAGCAGTTGGCTGCGTTCGTCGACCTCAAGGGTGACAGCGAACCAGTGGTAATCGAGCAGGAAGACGAGATCGATCCGATCCTGCTTCGCCCGGTTGACGATCTGGAACTGACTGTACGTTCGGCTAACTGCCTTAAGGCGGAAAACATTTACTACATCGGTGACCTGATTCAGCGTACCGAAGTAGAACTGTTGAAGACTCCGAACCTGGGCAAGAAATCCTTGACTGAAATCAAGGACGTTCTGGCCTCCCGCGGTCTGTCCCTCGGCATGCGCCTCGACAACTGGCCGCCTGCAAGTCTTAAGAAGGACGACAAGGCGACTGCCTGATCGTCGTAATCACCGAACGTGAGTTTGGTAAGGAATGAACCATGCGTCATCGTAAAAGTGGTCGTCACCTGAGCCGTACCAGCTCGCACCGCAAGGCCATGTTTCAAAACATGGCGGTGTCGCTGTTCGAGCACGAGCTGATTAAAACTACACTGCCGAAAGCCAAAGAACTGCGTCGCGTTGCTGAGCCGCTGATCACTTTGGCCAAGACAGACAGCCTGGCTAACCGCCGTCTGGCTTTCGACCGTACTCGCTCGAAAGCTATCGTTGGTAAGCTCTTCAACGACCTGGGCAAGCGCTACGCTACCCGTGAGGGTGGCTACCTGCGCATCCTCAAGTGCGGTTTCCGCACTGGCGACAACGCGCCTATGGCGTACGTCGAGTTGGTTGATCGTGCTACTGCTGGCGAAGCTGTATCCGCCGAGTAAGACGACAGTCTGCTACGAAAAACCGGGCCTAGTGCCCGGTTTTTTGTGGGCGATAGAAAAGTTCATGACGGGTATTGATTGAGTTGTGGCTATGCGAGCCAAGTCATCGTTAGTAATTAACTATCGATAAGCATGATTTAATAAATTTGATGGTGCCATCTTCCTGGTCAATACTCCCTCCAAGCCGATTAGCCGGCAGTTCCAAGACTGACCTGAGGAGATTGAGCATGAGCCAGAATAAAACCCTTACAACCGCCAGCGGTGCTCCCGTTGCCGATAACCAGAATTCCCGTTCCGCAGGTCCGCGTGGCCCGCTGCTGCTCGACGACTTTCATCTGATCGAGAAGCTTGCCCATTTCAACCGCGAAAACATCCCAGAGCGTCGTGTACACGCCAAAGGCTCGGGAGCCTATGGCACGTTCACGGTCACCAAGGACATCACCCAGTACACTAGCGCCAAGCTGTTTGACGCTGTTGGCAAGCAGACGCCAACCTTCCTGCGTTTCTCGACAGTGGGTGGCGAGCGCGGCTCCGCAGACACCGAGCGCGACCCACGTGGCTTCGCATTGAAGTTCTACACCGAAGAAGGCAACTGGGACATCGTTGGCAACAATACCCCGGTGTTCTTTATCCGTGACCCACTGAAATTCCCCGATTTCATCCACACCCAAAAGCGTCTGCCGCAAAGCAACCTGAAAAGTGCGCAGATGATGTGGGACTTCTGGTCACATTCGCCTGAGGCGCTGCACCAGGTCACCATCCTGTTCTCGGACCGGGGTATCCCGGACGGCTACCGCCACATGCATGGCTTTGGTAGCCACACCTACAGCTTGATCAACGCCAATGGCGAGCGTCACTGGGTGAAATGGCACTACAAGACCAAGCAAGGCATCAAGAACCTGGCGCCTGCCGATGCTGCGCGCCTGGCCGGTACCGATCCGGATTATGCTCAGCGCGATCTGTTTGGGGCCATCGAGCGCGGCGACTTCCCGAAATGGCGCGTGTGTATCCAGATCATGACTGAGGCCCAGGCCAACGCGCACTACGAGAATCCCTTCGACGTGACCAAAACCTGGTCTCAGAAAGAATTCCCGTTGATTGAGGTGGGCGAGCTGGAGTTGAACCGCAATCCGCAGAACTACTTCGCCGAAGTGGAGCAAGCCGCGTTCGGTCCAAGCAACATGGTGCCAGGTGTCGGTTTGTCGCCAGATCGCATGCTGCAGGGGCGTGTCTTTGCTTACGCCGATGCGCATCGCTACCGTATCGGGACCAACCATCAGCACCTGCCGGTGAATGCTCCACGCAGTCCCGTCAATACTTACCAGCGTGACGGTTCCATGGCGTTCGGCAGCAACGGTGGCGCGGCCCCGAACTACGAGCCAAACAGCTACGCCGATGCCCCCAAACAGGCGCCGCAGTACGCAGAACCTGCCCTGGCTCTGAGTGGTGCAGCTGATCGCTACGATCACCGCGAAGACACGGATTACTACAGCCACGCCGGTGCGCTGTTCCGCCTGATGAATGCTGAGCAAAAGGCGCTGTTGATCAACAACATCGCGGGCGCGATGGCGGGTGTTTCCAGCGATGTGGTTCAGCGTCAGTTGCAGCACTTTTTCAAGGCCGATCCGGCGTATGGAGAAGGGATCGCAACTGCACTGGGTGTATCGCTTAACTAACTCTAAGTGATAAGCAGAACCGCCCTCATTTGGGCGGTTTTTGCGTTATTTCAGCTACTTTTCTCCGAAAAACATCACTTTTATGCCGTTCATCCCGTGACCTGCGGGTCCGCTTGGTTCAAACTACAGTCTTTCAAGTAGGGAGATGTAGGGCGATGCAAGGTCACCCCGACGTAATCGATTACCTCAACACGTTGCTGACGGGCGAACTGGCAGCTCGTGACCAATATTTCATTCACTCGCGTATGTACGAAGACTGGGGCTTTACCGAGCTCTACGAGCGTATCAACCACGAAATGGAAGAAGAGGCACAGCACGCCGACGCGCTGATGCGCCGTATCCTGATGCTCGAAGGCACGCCGCGTATGCGTCCTGACGACCTGGATACCGGTACCACTGTGCCTGAGATGCTCGCCAGCGACTTGCGCCTGGAATACAAGGTTCGTGCAGCACTGTGCAAAGGCATCGAGCTTTGCGAGAAGCACAATGACTACGTGACCCGGGAAATCCTGCGCGTACAGTTGAACGATACTGAAGAAGATCACACCTACTGGCTGGAAAAGCAGCTGGGTCTGATCAAATTGATCGGCCTGGAAAATTACCTGCAATCGCAGTTCTGATTCCGCCGGCAATAAAAAAGCCCCTGTCACCGCTACGGTGACAGGGGCTTTTTGTTGGGCCTGAAGAGTCAGGCCCGGTCGCGCGCCAGCAACGGCTTCAGATAGTAGCCCGTGTGGGATTGCGGCATCTCGGAGACCTGCTCCGGCGTACCCACCGCAATAATCTGCCCACCCTTGGAGCCGCCTTCCGGCCCCAGGTCCACCAGCCAGTCGGCCGTCTTGATCACATCCAGGTTGTGTTCGATCACCACCACGGTGTTGCCGTGGTCGCGCAGGCGATGCAGCACGTCGAGCAATTGCTGGATATCCGCGAAGTGCAGGCCGGTGGTCGGTTCATCGAGGATATACAGGGTCTTGCCGGTATCGCGCTTGGACAGCTCGCGAGACAGCTTCACCCGCTGCGCCTCGCCACCGGACAGCGTGGTCGCCGACTGCCCCAGCTTGATATACGACAAGCCCACGTCCATCAGGGTCTGGAGCTTGCGCGCCAAGGCCGGCACCGCGTCAAAGAACACCCGAGCTTCCTCGATAGTCATCTCAAGGGTTTCGTGGATGTTCTTGCCCTTGTACTTGATCTCCAGGGTTTCGCGGTTGTAGCGCTTGCTCTTGCACACATCGCACGGAACGTAGATGTCCGGCAAAAAGTGCATCTCGACCTTGATCAGGCCGTCGCCCTGGCAAGCTTCGCATCGCCCACCCTTGACGTTGAAGGAAAACCTCCCAGGCCCATAACCACGGGAGCGGGACTCCGGCACACCGGCGAACAGTTCGCGTATCGGCGTGAACAGCCCGGTATAGGTCGCCGGGTTGGAGCGGGGAGTGCGACCAATCGGGCTCTGGTCGATATCCACTACTTTATCCAGCAGCTCCAGGCCCTTGATGCTGTCATGGGCGGCTGCTTCCAGGGTGGTGGCACCGTTCAATGCCGTGGCGCTGAGGGGGAAGAGGGTGTTGTTGATCAGGGTCGACTTGCCTGAACCGGATACACCGGTCACGCATGTCAGCAGGCCCAGGGGGATTTCCAGGTCGACATTGCGCAGGTTGTTGCCGCGCGCGCCCTTGAGGTGCAGTGCCTGTTTTTTATTACGCGGGGTACGTTTGGCCGGCACTTCGATTTTTACCCGGCCAGACAGGTACTTGCCGGTCAGCGAGTCCGGGTGGGCCATGACTTCGGCCGGGGTGCCCTGGGCAACAATATGCCCGCCATGCACGCCCGCACCGGGACCGATATCGACCACGTAGTCCGCGAGGCGAATGGCGTCCTCATCGTGTTCGACCACAATCACCGTGTTGCCGATGTCGCGCAGGTGCTTGAGCGTGCCCAGCAAGCGATCATTGTCGCGCTGGTGCAGGCCGATGGACGGCTCGTCGAGGATGTACAGCACGCCCACCAGGCCGGCGCCGATCTGGCTGGCCAGGCGAATGCGCTGGGCCTCGCCGCCGGACAGGGTGTCGGCACTGCGATCCAGGGACAGATAGTCCAGACCCACGTTGACCAGGAACTGCAGGCGCTCGCGGATTTCCTTGAGGATCTTGTCGGCAATCTCGCCACGTCGCCCGGTCAGCTTCAGTACGGCGAAGTATTCGCAGGCATCACCGATCGGCAGGTTGGTCACCGCCGGCAGGGTCTTCTCGCCGACCCACACGTGGCGGGCCTCGCGACGCAAGCGGGTGCCGCGGCAATCCGGGCAGGGCTGGGTGCTGAGGAACTTGGCCAGTTCCTCGCGCACGCTGGCCGACTCGGTTTCCCGATAGCGGCGCTCCAGGTTGGGCACGATGCCTTCGAACGGGTGGGAGCGCTTGACGATGTCGCCACGGTCGTTCAGGTACTTGAAGTCGACGTTCTGCGAGCCGCTGCCATGGAGGATGACTTTCTGTTGCTCGGCCGGCAGTTCGTTGAATGGCACTTCCAGGCTGAATTTATAGTGGGCAGCCAATGACCCGAGCATCTGGAAGTAATACACATTGCGCCGGTCCCAGCCACGTATCGCGCCTTCCGCCAGTGTCAGGTCACCATTGACCAGGCGCTTGATGTCGAAGAACTGCTTGACCCCCAACCCATCACAGGTCGGGCAGGCGCCGGCCGGGTTGTTGAAGGAGAACAGCTTGGGCTCCAGCTCGCTGATGGCATGGCCGCAGATCGGGCAGGCGAAGCGCGCGGAGAAGATGATTTCTTCGCCTGGCTCGTCGTCCATCGGCGCCACCAGGGCGATACCATCCGCCAGTTTCAGCGCGGTCTCGAACGACTCCGCCAGACGTTGCTGCAGATCGGCGCGCACCTTGAAACGGTCGACCACCACATCGATGGTGTGCTTCTTCTGTTTATCCAGCTTTGGTGCTTCATCCAGCTCATAGAGCTTGCCGTTGATCCGGGCGCGGACAAAACCCTGGGCGCGCAGCTCTTCGAACACCGACAGGTGCTCGCCCTTGCGCTCGCGAATTACCGGGGCCAACAGCATCAGCTTGGCGCCTTCCGGCTGGGCCAGCACCAGGTCGACCATCTGGCTGACGGTCTGCGCTTCCAGAGGGATGTCGTGGTCCGGGCAGCGCGGAATACCGACGCGTGCGTACAGCAGGCGCAGGTAATCGTAGATTTCGGTGATGGTGCCCACGGTGGAGCGCGGGTTGTGGGAGGTCGATTTCTGTTCGATGGAAATGGCTGGCGACAGGCCTTCAATGGTGTCGACATCAGGCTTTTCCATCATCGACAGGAACTGCCGGGCGTAGGCCGACAGCGACTCCACATAGCGACGCTGGCCTTCGGCATACAGCGTATCGAACGCCAGCGACGACTTGCCGGACCCGGACAAGCCGGTGATGACAATCAGTTTGTCCCGGGGCAGGGTCAGGTCGATGTTCTTCAGGTTGTGGGTTCTAGCCCCACGAATCAGGATCTTGTCCAAGATGGCCTCGCACGGCGGGCGTATAAATAATGCAGGAGTATACGGCTAAAGACTGGATGAATATACACTGTCAATTTGCCCATTTCAGCCTTACATGAAAGCTGCGCGGCAAAGCGCCGCATATACCCTCTCAATCGATGGGACTGGTAGAATCGCCGCCGGTTCACACGAGGTTTTTCCATGCACGATCCCCACAGCGAACGCATGAGTAGCGGCGAGACCCGAGCAGCAAGCGGTCTGGCCCTGGTGTTCGCCTTCCGTATGCTGGGCATGTTCATGGTGTTGCCGGTACTGGCGACCTATGGCATGGACCTCGCTGGCGCGACCCCGGCCCTGATCGGCCTGGCGATTGGCGCCTATGGCCTGACCCAGGCGATTTTCCAGATTCCGTTCGGGATCATTTCCGACCGCATTGGCCGCCGGCCGGTGATCTACCTGGGGTTGATCGTCTTCGCCCTGGGCAGCGTGCTGGCGGCCAATGCCGACTCGATCTGGGGCGTGATCGCCGGACGCATCCTGCAAGGCGCCGGGGCGATTTCCGCGGCGGTGATGGCGCTGCTGTCGGACCTGACCCGCGAACAGCATCGCACCAAGGCCATGGCCATGATCGGCATGACCATCGGTCTTTCGTTTGCCGTTGCGATGGTGGTTGGCCCGCTGTTGACTCGTGCGTTCGGTTTGCACGGCCTGTTCCTGGCCACCGGCGGCATGGCGCTGTTCGGCATCCTGATCGTGGCCTTTATGGTGCCGCGTTCCACCGGGCCGCTGCAGCACCGTGAGTCGGGCGTGGCCAAACAGGCGCTGCTGCCGACGCTCAAGCACCCCGACCTGTTGCGCCTGGATTTAGGTATCTTCGTATTGCACGCCATGCTGATGTGCAGCTTCGTCGCCTTGCCCCTGGCGCTGGTGGAAAAGGCCGGGTTGCCCAAGGAGCAGCACTGGTGGGTCTACCTGACCGCGTTGCTGATTTCGTTCTTCGCCATGATCCCGTTCATCATCTACGGCGAGAAGAAACGCAAAATGAAACGAGTTTTGCTCGGCGCCGTCGCGACATTGATGCTCACTGAACTATTCTTCTGGCAGTTCGGCGACAGCCTACGGGCGCTGGTAATCGGCACGGTGGTGTTTTTCACCGCGTTCAACCTGCTGGAGGCGTCACTGCCTTCGCTGATCAGTAAAGTTTCACCGGCGGGCGGCAAGGGCACGGCGATGGGGGTGTATTCCACCAGCCAATTCCTCGGTTCGGCGCTGGGCGGGATCATGGGCGGCTGGATGTTCCAGCATGGCGGTTTGTCGGTTGTGTTCCTCGGATGCGCCGGGCTGGCTGCACTTTGGCTGGTCTTTGCTGTTACCATGCGCGAACCTCCCTACGTCACAAGCCTGCGTTTGCCGCTATCGCCCGAGGCGATCCGTGAAAGCGGTCTGGTAGAGCGCCTGAAGGCCGTCGTAGGGGTAACAGATGCAGTCGTGGTCGCTGAAGAGGCGGCCATTTACATCAAATTGGACACCGAACTATTGGATCGCGCGACGCTCGAGCAACTGGTAAATCCAGTGCCGACAGCGCGCCCAGCCTAGGAGAACGTTATGGCCCGTGGGGTTAACAAAGTCATATTGGTCGGTACATGCGGCCAGGATCCCGAAGTTCGCTACTTGCCTAACGGTAACGCCGTGACCAACCTGAGTCTGGCGACCAGCGAACAGTGGACTGACAAGCAGACTGGCCAGAAGGTCGAGAAAACCGAATGGCACCGTGTGTCGATGTTCGGCAAGGTCGCAGAGATCGCCGGTGAATACCTGCGCAAGGGTTCGCAGGTCTACATCGAAGGCAAACTGCAGACCCGCGAGTGGGAAAAAGACGGCATCAAGCGTTACACCACTGAAATCGTGGTCGACATGCAAGGCACCATGCAACTGCTGGGCGGCCGTCCACAGGGCGACCAACAGGGCCAGGGTGGCATGTCCAACTCGGCGCCGCGTCCACAGCAGTCCCGTCCGCAGCCAAGCCAGCAGCCACAGCGTGAGTCGCGTCCAGCGCCACAGCAGGCGGCACCGCAGCCAGCGGCTGACTTCGATAGCTTTGATGATGATATTCCGTTCTAGCGGTCACCTTAGACTTTTTTGTAAAGTTTTGGTCTGGAGCCCCCGTATATCGGGGGCTTCTTCGTTTTTAGAGGTGTAAAATTATTTTGACCATTTTTGATATGTATGCCACCATGTAAAAATGTAAAGAATTGGAAGCTTTATGATCATCAGGATGCGTAGGCTCACATGTGCTGACGGTGAGAGGCTTGTAGTGTTGGTGGGAGACGATGGGGTTCCACTGTTTTACCCGACTCTCTTTGTAACCGCCCACCTGCGAGGCGGCTCCCTAGCGGTCAACACAAACATTAACGCGCTGACGGCAATAAAATCTTTATACGCTTGGCAGGAGTATTTCGGGATAGACATAGAGGCACGGTTTAAGAAAAACCTCCTTTTGGAAGCCCATGAAATACACGCGCTACGTGATTTTCTTCAAAAACCTCTTCGTGTATCTGCTGCCCAAAAGGTAGTGTCCATAAAGCAGCCGAAAGTTGTTTGTAACGAAGTCCAATATGCACGCATGAGCGTTATTGCTATATACCTTGAGTTTCTCGCCGGGAAACTTCAACGCGCTACCGATCTCAGCAGTGCGGCGGCTACGGCAATGGCTTCACAGATCAGAGCGAACCGGCCTCAAAATGCTGGATGGTTGGAGACGGATCGCGAAGATAAGCATCTAGATGATGAGATGCTGGATAGCCTCGAAATGATTTTGAAGCCTGGATCTGAGTCTAATCCTGTCGGGTCCTATCCTGTCCAAGTACGAAATGCGCTGTTGTTCTCTATACTGCGCACCACTGGATTTAGACGTGGTGAAGCCCTTAATCTGAAGATTGAGGATATCGATTTTGCTTCGAAGGTCATCAAAGTGGTACGGCGGGCGGACTCCAAAGGTGATGTGAGAGCGATCCAGCCCACTGCTAAAACCTTCGGCAGACCATACCCGGTTCTTCCCGAGTTGATCCAACGCATCTATGAGTATGTGACCGAGTATCGGAATAAAATCCCCGCGGCCCGAAGGCACGGCTATCTGTTTGTGGTTCATAAAGAGGGACCAAACCTAGGACGTCCTCTTTCGAACTCTGCCTTTGGCAAAATCTTTGATCAGATAAAGCACGCAGCAGCAGGTCATGCGGGTGTGCATGCTCATTCTCTACGCCATCACTGGAACTATACTTTTTCTAAAAATTCCGACGAACGTGAAACTTCGTCTGCGGAAGAGGAGCGTAGTCGCTCATTTTTGATGGGATGGATGTCCACTTCGGGAACAGCAGCGACCTACAACGGGCGACGTATCAAAGAAAAAGCCAGAGTGGCAACACTAGAGATTCAGGCAAAGCACCTCAAAAATATGCATAAGGACAATAAAGAGTGAACCAGCTCGCCGCTGCTATCCATCAGACAGTTGCCTATACATCCCGTGAAGGCTATACATTTCATATTGATGACGACCGATGGATATTAAGCAAAGACATCACTATTCCGCTCTTCGCCATGGAGGGACTGCTCCCCGACACGCTGTGGATGTCTTTCCGGCTGGTTTTGGCACTTTATGCTAAAAAATACGCCCCCTCGCATACGAAAAATATGTTTGAACGGTGCAAGCATTATCTTGAGGCTACCCCGTCTCTAGAGCCATTCAGCCCAGAGTCGTTGCTCTCGTTCCGCTCGCAGCTAGACTCCAAAAATGAATGGCATCTGGGCAATCTGAGAGGTTTCATCCGCCAGTGGCATGCCTTGGGATATGCCGGGGTGCCAGAGAAGTCCCTGTTGCTGCTTGATAAATGGACATTGAAGGGAAACGAAAAGGGCTTTGCGGTGCAATCGATGTGCCCGGATTCCGGCCCGTTCACCGATATTGAAATGTCGGGAATGCTTGATAGTTTGACTGCTGGTTTTTCTGATGGGCTATTTTCGCTGGAAGAAACTTGCTACGCCATGACGCTGGCAATGACAGGACGACGACCAGGGCAGATCACGGCGCTGAAGCTTAAAGATCTTCAATTCGTAGGAGGGAAGTACTACATAAACTTTCCTCAGGCTAAGCAACGTGGCCAGGGCTGGAGGGTGGGTTTCAAACGCTACGGCATCGTGGAAGATCTTTGGCTGCTATTGCAGGAGCAGTCTGCGATGGTCCAGCGCCTCTTTGCGAAACACCTTTATGACTCCGTGCCTGAGGAATTGATAGGCGAGCTGCCTCTCTTTCCTCGCATAAGTGAACTAAATAGAAGTGAAAACCTTCGCGAGCAGTTGGACTGCGATCGTTTGCATGCCCCGAATGCTTACGTTACAGCCGCGATGGCCCAAGTGGCTAAAAAACTTGATGTGCTTAGTGAACGGACGGGCCTACCAATCTGGATCAATCCGACCCGGTTCCGCTATACGCTGGGCACCAATCTTGGGCGTGAGGGGCATGGGGAATTTGTCATCGCCGAAGCTTTGGGTCATAGCGACACGCAAAACGCTGGTGTCTACGTACGAAACAGCCCGGAAATCGTTGAGCGCCTGAATAAAGCAGTAGCTCTTCAATTAGCACCTCTCGCCCAGGCTTTCCAAGGTGTGTTGGTTAAGTCGGAGCGCGACGCATCAAGGGGTAGTGACCGAGCCAGCCGCATATCGAATGGCGAGGTGAACCTTGGTAGTTGCGGGAGCTACGGTTTCTGTTCAGCCAGTGCACCCATCGCGTGCTATACGTGCTCATTCTTCCAGCCGTGGCTTGACGGTCCACATGAGTCATTTCTCGACACCCTCATTGAAGATCGTGACTTGGTAATGGAACAAACCGGTGACCTCAAAATCGCATCTGTGAATGATCGTCTTATCTTGGCTGTTGGCGATGTTGTAGATCGTTGCCGAAAAATCAACAGTAGGGATGCAGCATGAGCAATGTGTTGTTATTCACCCCTAAGCACGAGCTGGATTCTAAAAGAAATTTAGCTGATTTCATCGAGCTGGCACGTGATCGGTTAACGGTGTTTGGTGCGGACCTTGATTGGTACAGTAACACTTGGCCTAAAGTCGGGAACTTTACGATTCAAGGTGCGCCTGCAAGAGGCTTTGGTGAGGATCAAATTCTTGATGCTAAATTTATCCCTTTTGCTAAAGCCTACGTAAGATATTCCTGTGGGTTTCACGGCAAGAAGCTAAAGAACGAATTCAAGGCATTGCGGTGCATTGAACAGGCCCTCATCATGGTTAAGGGGGTGGCGGATATTACATTAACTGATATCGAGGTTCTTGATGCTTCCGCCGAGGTTGCAAGGAACTATCGCTCCACCGCTTATCAAGCAGGTTTGGCGCTGGTTCAGCTGATAGCCTTCCTGAACGAAAACCGTTTGGTCGCCACCAAGCTTACTTGGAAGAACCCGATAAAGAAGGATAAAGATCAAAATCGAACCGATGCGGAGGGCAGAAAAAAGCGCGAAGAAAAAATGCCCGAAGATCACTGGCTAGACAGTATGGCCGAGATGTTTTCCAATAAACTGGAGGCGCCCAGGGACGTTTTCACTACTTCGATATTCGGGTTGCTCATGAGCGCCCCTTCGAGAGTTTCGGAAATCCAACAGCTGCCACTGAATTGCTTTCACCGAGAAAAGGACAGAAATGGTGTAATGCGCCGAGGTCTTCGCTTTTATGGGGGAAAAGGGTATGCGTCAGACATCAAATATATGCCCACTATTTTCGAAGACACTGCCGTAGAGGCTGCTCGACGTCTTACAGAGCTGACAAAGCCAGGCCGGGAACTAGCGAAATGGTATCAGGATCATCCGAACGAATTCTACCGACATGCAAACTGCCCAAATGTCAGCGAGGACCATCCCCTTACGGCTTCCCAGGCATGTGAAGCCGTAGGTATTTCCAGTCATGGCGGACTTCCTGGTCTCCGTGCTTATTTCCAGAACTATCCGAAAATTCTCGATATTTTGAATCGAGGAACAGCACTGACCCTTCGCGATCTGAATGATTTTTGTCGTAGCCAGTTGCCTGATGGCTTTCCATGGAAGCATAAAGAGCTAGGCATCAAGTGGTCGAAATCGCTCACATGCTTTCGAAAGCATGAATTTCACATTGAATGGGATGCTAGTCCAATTTTGCTTTGGACTCCTGGCAAGAGCACGTTTACAACTGATTTGAATTTCATCCCCGGTCAGGAAAACAGTATTTGGAAGCGGCACGGTTATCGAAATTTGGACGAGACAGAAATCTCAATGACTTCTCACCAAGTACGCCACTTCCTAAACACAGTCGCTCAGCGGGGAAAACTTGGCGAGCTAGACATTGCGCGGTGGTCCGGGAGAGCTGATATTCGTCAGAACGCCACATATAACCATATGACCGAGTCTGAACTTGTGGATGGTGCACGTGAGATTGTGGGGGCTGGCCTGCTGGAAAGGGTGAAGGCAAATGCCCCGGTGACTCTCGCGGACTTGGAAGCCGTTGGAGATGGTATTGCTCATGTCACTATCTACGGTTTTTGTGTGCACGATTTTTCAATGGTCCCGTGCCAAAAGCACCGCGACTGCCTGAATTGTACCGAGCAGGTTTGCGTAAAGGGCGACGACGAAAAGCTCGTGCGATTAAAAAATGTCCGGGACCGTACCCAGGTACAGCTCGACAAGGCCGCCGCAGCCTCCGAGGATGGGGTCTATGGCGCTGACCGATGGACACAGCACCAGCTTGCCACGCTAGAGCGTGTGGATCAGTTGATAATGATCCTTGAGTCGCCCGATACGCCCAACGGCGCTGTAATCCGGTTGAGTAACGATCAAGAACACAGCGTCCTCAAGAGAGAAATCGCGGCGCGATCTGAGAAATTAATCAATGTCGTCTCGGATGAGTTCGATATGGGCGATCTGCGCAAAATGCTAGGGCAATTCTAATCATGGCAAAGCATCTCACCCCTAAAGATGTCTCGGTGATTTTAGGATTGATCGACGGCTGGGAAGGAAAATTACAGTGGGAGGATCTATGCGATGGCGTTTTGCGCGTTATCGGTACTCGCCCAACCAGACAAACGTTGAGTGCGCATGAGCGAATCAAGGCTGCTTATAACCAAAAAAAGCTTGGACTGAAGGCGGGAGTCATGCCCACCAAGCGACCGGCGAGCTTGGACTTGGCTTCACAGCGCATCAGGTCGCTCGAAAGTGAAAACGCCAGGCTCAAAGATGAGAATTCTCGGCTGATCGAGCGTTTCGTCAAGTGGCAATACAATGCTTACAAGCATGGGATGAATCAAGAAAAGCTTGATGCTTCCATGCCGTTCGTTGATCGCGAATCTTCTGAGAAGAGACGTTAATGGCCTCCGGACAGAAAGTCGCAGAGGAAAACTACGCTGCTTTTATCGCTTGGTCGTCGAATAAGACCGATGATGATTGGCGCGAGTATGTTCATCGGGGAAAACTCAAACGCTCGGAGATCGCAGCGGAGTGCGGTTTTGGGAAGAGTGCACTGGCTCAGAATCCAGCTGTTCGCAGCGCATTGGAGGCCTTGGAGCGTGATCTTCGAAGCAGAAACGTCCTGCCTCCTTTAGTCGAGGTCTCGACATCAGGATCGCAAGAGCAAACGCAGCCGCCCCTTAGGGATAGCGGGAGCAGCCAGCGTAGGGTCGACGGCCAGAGGCTCAACCGTCTCGAACAAGAGAATGCCGCTCTTCGTGCTGAGCTACGAGAAGCTAAAGCAGCACTTGAAAAATATGGTTTGTTTGCACGGTTTCTTGATGATAACGGGCGGATGCCGAGATGACATCTTCCATACCCACTATCGTCACCGCCACGATCAGAATTACCCGTATTAGAGCCGTGAATAGGAGAGGATGCATCGCTTTCGGTCACCGAGTTGATTTAGAAGAAGCGGTCAATGACCGATCTTCTGCCATCGTCCTCACGGTTCCATCCACGATTGCCGGTTCCAAAGACGTCGTCGTAGGCGGTATATACCAGGCCTATGGCGAAGCTCAGACTCTGCGTCGTGAGCATGGCGGGTTCGTCATTGTGGAAACGAACATTATCGTTCATGACCTCAAGCTGATCAGGCCGAGTGGGAGCCAGGTCATCCAATGGATGTCAGACAATGTCACCGGTATCCGTGAAGTAAAGGCGACTAAGCTCTGGGATGTTTTCGGTGAAGGTTTGTACGGCGTATTAGACCAATCTAATCATGATTCAGTGATTGGAATTATTCCCTCGGAGGTTGTCCGAAGCTGCCTTTTTTCCAAATGGTCTGAAAATGGCGACGCGAGGACGCTTCGCTTCGTGCAGGAAAAAAACATCCCGCTTGATTTGGCCCGAAAAATAATAAGGTTTCATAAGACCGGTACTATCTCCGCTCTAACTGAAGATCCTTATCGGCTTTTGAGCTTTGCCGCCGATTGGCGAGATGTTGACCGGATCGCCCTTCAGCAGTTTGGCATGACGGCGGACGACCCGAGGCGGACCCGTGCTGCATTAGAGGAGGCGCTCTACCGGATTTCCGAGAAGGGGCATACCTGCGCCACCCTGGCAGACCTTCAGAAGATAGTAGCGGTCCTTATCAAACCTCATAAGTCTCCAAATTCTGTGTTATCAAAGGCTCTACTCAGCGGTAAAGAGAACGGGCAGTTTGTCGTGAGGCAGGACGCATCGGGCGAAGTAATGCTTCACGCGCCAGGCACGTGGATCATGGAGCGGGAATGTGCAGAGTTCATTCGGTCGTTGCTTCAAACGACATCATCTCATCAACAGCTTTTTCCTACAGACATTGATGATGTTCTTCGCAGGTTTGAGAGCGAAGAACGTGATCGGCTAGGCCGCGACGATTTCTCGCTGAACGATGCTCAGCGCAAGGCCGTCAGAACCTCGTTCGCGCACCGTTTCAGCATTATTACTGGTGGCGCGGGCGTGGGGAAAACAACGGTGCTGAAAGCTCTCTACAGAGCGCTCGATACCTTGGGGCGGCCAAGATTTCAGATGGCACTTTCAGGTCGAGCTACCGCGCGCATGATTGAGGCGACGTCCGAAAGTGCAACTACGATAGCTGGCTTTCTGAGCAGCGTTTCAGCAAAAGAAATTGGGATGCACCCCATAGTTGTTATTGATGAAGCTTCAATGCTGGATCTTGTGACATTTTATCGGCTTGCCCGAAAGCTGCCGCCTGATACCCACCTTATTCTTGTTGGTGATCCATATCAGTTACCTCCAATCGGAGCAGGGCTGGTTTTGCATGTCTTGTGTGGTCATTCGGAGATCGCTCAGACTCAACTGACTGAGGTAAAGCGGCAGTCAAAGGCATCCCAAATTCCATCAGCAGCGCAGGCAATTCGAGAGGGGCGGTGGCCAGACTTCACTTCGAATGAGGCCGGTGAGGTCATTCTTCTCCCTACTTCTGACGCTGAAATCATACCCACGGTACTTCGTCTCTACGAGCAAAAGCGGGAAGGCACGCAAATTCTTTGTGCTACACGGTCATGTAGGTTTGCTGGGGTCGACGCCCTCAACAGGACTTGTCACGTCCGCTACGCTAGTCATGGTCGGCCTCTATTGGCCTTCAGTGCAGAGTCGGGACAGATTGAGTCCACCGGATTCTGTGTCGGGGATCTGCTGTTATATACCGCAAACGATTGGCAGCGAGATCTTCAAAATGGTTGCCTTGGCCAGTTAACGGAAGTCTACGACGACGTCGTTCAAGTCAACATTGGGACTGTCGATCATCCCATTATGCGCGGTGCGCTAGGGTGTGCGATTTACGAAGGTATCCATCACTACGTTTTGGAAAGTGATTTAGACGCTATGCAGCACGCTTACGCGATTACAGTCCACAAGAGTCAAGGCTCGCAATTTCAGCGCGTTATCATTCCTGTGCGCCAGTCACGCATACTGGACCGAACCTTCGTGTATACAGCCTTAACACGCGCTCAAGTCCAGGTAATTCTGGTTGGCGATGTGACTGCGCTGAAGCAAGCTATTGCATTGCCCCCTAAAGCATTTTCGCGGCAAGTCGCTTTGGATTCGATGTTGTCCGGTTGAGCGGCTAATCCACGCTCGATTGTGCGTGATGTTTACGTCCAGTTTTTGAGCCGCGCTATGAGTTTTTCATCTGTGATTTTAACGGGTGTGACGTTGCGATGTTGGGTGGGGGCCATGCGGCTGCCCGCTTTTTCGGCGTTGGCCCTGGCTGCGAGCAGCTCATCCGAACTGGAGATGAATACCAGCAATGTCCCGTTCCAATTACCAATTCCCTCTAGCTCGATATCCACAGAAATAGGTAAGCGATGATCGGTGAGTTCGAATGAGGGGATTTCGACGCGATTGATTCGATTAACGCATGCCATGGGTGTCGTGGCGTCGGAGCCATGAAGTGGCTTTGATGGGATGGACGAAAGGCGGATCATTTCCATGGTGACAAGACCTGCGAACCATGGCGAACCTAGATAGCGCCAGTAGATGTCAGATACATCACTACCTCGATCAAGATCGGCGAACCACGTCCCGCATGCCATGCCCAATGTGGCCTGACAAATCGGGATTATAGCTTCAAGCCCTTCAAGCCTTTTCAATGTGTCTGCGCACAATGTTTTGATTTTGCTAGCATCCCTACGTGGCACTTCAGCTTCAAGGATGAAGTGAACCTCGTACCCTTGATTGGTTCGCTCAATACTCGGTGCTTCAGCCAACAGTCCTCCATAACCAAGCTCATTCAGGAGTACGTAACGACGTTCTCTGGGCCATTTCTTAAAATCTTGGGTCAAAGACCACAGGTCTCGGATAGACCCTTGTAAAAAATGGGAGATTCTGACTTGTATTCCTTCTGGGCCGGATCTAACGACCGAGCCCAAGGCTATGAGGAGGGGGCCAACAGCAATTATGTTCTCTGCATCGGCGCCACCATTTCTGTGGATGCGCCTGGATGCCTCGTGCTGCTTCTTGAGGTCCAAGAGGGCTTTAACCGAAAAGCGCTGTTCATCTCGATCAATGAGAATACTGCACGTTCCGCACAACCAAATCCCGTTATCGATGTGCGAACGCTCTGAAGGCGTCAGACTGGGGTCGTAGCGGCGCGCACCACGACCAGCCGAAGCGGCAGAAATGTGTGCGGCAATTCCGATCATCGTCACCGCGTCAGAAGCCTCATCGCTCGGTCCAACCGTCGAGCATTTGCAGTTGGAGCAGAAATAGCTCGCACGCAACGCCAAGTCACTCTTGGTGCGGCTCGTGAAATCGTCGCGAGTGTTTGACATATTCGGCTGCTCGGAAGAGAGATTGGGTAGCGATGCATCCATCCGCATAAGCGAAAGGCTAGGCGAGATCGTCCTGGATTTTGGCCAAGTGTTTCGTTGACCTAGATCCAAGCATATCAGGCCGCTGAGCAAGATGTTGAGTGCGAAATATCTGCTCGTTGCCCATGAATTTCAGAACAAGACTTTAACCGGAGCACCGGCAATTTCCCCGACAAAGGTTGTTGCTCTGCCTATTGCAATAGAAGCGTTGCCTGCGTACGGCCAAGGATAGTGATAAGCGAAATGGGAGCCTATTCAGTAGTTGAGAGCGGCCGCAATAGGCCGAAAGCGGTTGCCCGTGAGCGGCAGCTATCGAACGAATATGCTGGTCATAAGCGGCAGCCCAGCAGCTCCTACATCACCGTATCGAACGATCATAGCCCACTGGCTTTGATGCTTGACGAAGATGAAACCTAGAAGCGGATTACCGTCTAATCTCCATTTTGCTCAATGTAATTGGCATTGCGTAGCAACCGCTGTAGGGGGGCAGACCGAGCTAGGTCTATAGCTTCCTCCTCCGTTAAGCCAAGACGGATTAACAAGCATAGAGCGAACAAAACTCGTAAGCGGAAAGTTAATGAGATAAGTGCTCCGCCTTTTAGCGCCTTAGCTGCACCCTGTGGATCGTAGTGGGCATGGTAGTTTCGTGTTCTCACAGTACCCCGAACAATTAAATCTATGGGAGCCTCTCCACCAAACACGCATGCAAAGCGGTCGATCAGTTGATGTAGCCTTTCAGCCAAGGTTATTTCGTTGCCGAAGTTGAGCTTCTGCTGTAACCATTGGCGGTCCTTTTCGGGGCATCCTTCAATGATTGCGGCAACTTTGGCTTTGTATTCGTCTTTCGGCCATCTTCCGGACTCAGACGTCCGGCGGTGGAATGCTTCGAGAGCTTGCGCCATCGCAATGAATTTGGTGTCTAGATAGGCAAGGCTTTCGTCCTGGACGGAAAAATAATGGTGAAGAGCTGGCATTAGATTTTCGTATTCGTTCAACCAAGTCGAGAGTAAATCTCCGAAACGGAGCGCAATACTGGAGTATCCAAGTAACATATCCCTTGAACCTAGCGACTGTTTAGCCGAATTGTTCAGGCTTTGAAAATAAAGCTCCACCCATTTATGCACGTCGCTAATTTCAGGGTCATCTACCTCCGCCTTCAAAGAATGAATCGCTACCGGACGGCCAATTGCAAAGGAGAAAAATCGAGTAATACGATGCGAAAGCTTTTGGTAAAACTCGAAAAGTTGAGGTTCGGTGGGGGTTATCTGAATGAATGCCTGCTGATAGAGTTCCAAGGTCGGATACCTAATAGCGCCAGGCAGCTTTACCTCGATGTCGATCTCTAGCGTCGTGCCATCTGGTAACGTGCACTGTACTGGTTCAGGTCGTTTCATTGTCACGGTCCAGTCTTCAAAGCTTTGGCCGATTCCGACTTTGAATGCAGATCTACCTAGCCATTCGCTGAGGCCATCTATGCAAAATCTGAGGGATATGAACTTGGCCGGCTCTGGTAGCCCCAACCCGACAAAAACCAATCGTGCTGTGATGAGCGACTTCCCGGTCATGCCAGCGAACGAGAGATTCATCGTCCGATATTCGCAACCTTCCAGTGTCACATAGCCGCCTTCGACCTGACCGATCAGCCGCCCGATCATCATCTCATCGTGTGAGGTGAAAGCAGGCTCGTCCGCAGTTATTTCTAGTTCAATCCGACCACCGTCTGAGATGGTAAGCGTGCCTGGGTAACGTTTTTCGGGGGATTGCGGAAGGAAGAAAAACCCGTTTTTGGCTATCGTGGTGGCGACGTGCATGCTCAAGTTCCATTTGTCAGGGTGATAGCACTGTGCATCTCTAGCTACCCTCTGTCTAGCCAGGCCAGAATTGTTTCTTCCCTAATAGAAGTGCTACAACGTCTGCTTTGGAAGGCATCTATGAGGGTGGATTGCTGCCCGTCACGACAGGCGGAAATCGGCCAAAAGCGACTATTAGTCTAAACACACTGTACAGTCCACCAGGAGATCACTAGCCGTGGAATTCAAAGCGCATGTGAATCCTGGCGATAAGGGTGATCGCGTCCGCTAAAAAATAGGCGGACAACATCTCCCTTAACGCTGGAGTTCGGTAGGTGGGTTCACCAGGCGCTTAAGAGGCTTTGGTGCTCCGGACGCCTAGAGACTTTTCACTCCCAGCCTCCGATCATGTCGCATTTCGAGAGCTGACTTTCCGGGGGGGCACATGGCTGGGGTGAGATGGTTTTTGAGCCGGATACTGGTGGAGCCAGAGCGTGCTAGCATCCACCATTCTTGGCTCACTTGACGTGAGGAGCGTCTTGTTTCGCCTGCTGCATTGCAGTTTCATCTACCTCCAATATGCGAGAGAAAAAAATCGTACTCTCGGACATCGGCCTTGGGAAAATTTGATAATTTAAGTGGTCGATGATGAACTTCAATTGGGGTGGCAAAGCCAGATAATCAAGCAACTCTTGAGCGGTGGGACGCTCGCCTGACCACAGTCGATGAATGACCTTCCTGATCATTTTCTTGCCATTTTTTTTATGAGATTCGGAGATGGTACTTTCGGTCAAGAATTTGCTGAGCGCCGAGTAATCGGAAATGTGAACACCGTCAATCGGCGCCCTAGAGTAGGGGAGCGAGTTCAAAATCATCGGCACCAGAGTGAGGTCTTCAAGCTTTTTGCCGAACAGTGACTCTACAACCTCTGGACGTGCTCGCAAACCTTGCTCCAATCGCTTCACCTGCTTGACGGTGTCGGTGATGAATTTGCTGTATCGCAGGGCCGGGACTGCATGATTTCCTGATAACAGATTGTTTTTGCACTCAACCAAAAACAATTTGTCATCCATCATAAACAGCGCATCGTACTCATACTGAGCACCGTCGAGGTTGAATTTAGCGGGTTTGCATGGGTAGCCTAGATTCTGGAGGAACGACACAACCTTGTCCTCAAAGCCTTTGCCTTTCTTGTCTACTTGAGTTTGAAGTGAGCCCAGCCTAGAGAACAGGACGTTGGGTACATTGCAGCTGACAAGGATTTCGGCCAGAAGAGAGTATTTGTCATCCTGCGATCGAATCAGTGGTGAGTCATACAGGTCACGGCTGTCAGTGCCAAAGGTCAGGTGGTCAGTCAAAGTGGCAACGACTGATTGGGGAATCCGGTAATCAACCAGACCTTGTTCCAGCTCTGCTTTATCAAAGGTGACCAGACTGGAACCCGATGTTTTTTCCTTGGCTTTGGCCATGAGTTTCAACGCGCAGTACCCACGTACCCACTCACGCAAAGTAAGGCCATGATGGCGATCTTGGTCAGAGAAAACATCGAACGACAGTATCTCGGACAGCGTCGTTAGGGTGACGCCCTCATCCTCGGATACGAAAGGTGCCCCCGAAAGATCCGGTACTTTCGCCCCCTTGGCCATGACAGCCTTTCGCAGGGTTTTACCTTGCAGAAGGTTATGAGAGTTTTGGACAGCCCAGGAATGCTGGCGCCGGTTTGCCAAGAAATCATACACCTCATCTTCGGAAGGCGTGCGGTGAAAGAAAATGGGGTCTGGAAACTTTTTATAAAAGGCCTCATCCAGCTTGGTACGCGGGATGCCCAAGGTTTTCATATCACCGATTTGTCCCGCAAAGAAAAGTGTCCTATTGCCGATGTCCTCCAAGGCATTCCAAGACACCGCAAAAAGCTGGATGCTTCCCGCTTTATACTGATGCTCATCGGTGGTCTGCACTTTCGTCGGGGCAGCGAGCTTGCCATTGATCAACAGTTTGTGCTCAAAGGCCATCATTTTCAGGGTCAAGCTGAGCGTAGTGGCAGTGTTTGAGTAGGCCGCATCAACATTAACCTCCATACCCTCTGGCGTCTTGACCATGATCGCTTCGGGCATAACAAAGGGCAGTCCGGCTCGGGCCTTGGCCTCCAAAGCTCCCATCGCTTTTTTGCTCAGAGCGTTCAGCTCTTTAAGCTCCCCAACTGCGCGTTCGATGTGGCTCCAGAACTGGATATCCGCCGGATAACTGGAGATGTCACAGAGAGCTAGATTCGCGCGTATCTGGTCGAAGCACTGCTCGATGATCTGTATTTTTTCGTTGAGGTCTTGAGCGTACGATTGTGCTTCAGGGTGCCGATCCATGGCAGTGTCGCTCAGAAGCGAGGAATAGAACTGGTTTCGCTTCTTGCGATCCGCCCGCATCTGGAAGCCACCTGGCTGTGTCATCTTGCTAGCGAAGACTGCTGTGACGTCATCTGAATCGAGGTTTTTCAGCGCATCGGTCGCTCTTTTGAGATCAAGCTTGTCTAGCGCATCTTTGAATTGTTTACGAGGATTGTCTTGTTCGGCACTCATGGGTCTTCCTTAACTGCTTATCATACTGGGCACGGCACAACCACTGTAAAAGCCCGTTCCACCTGTGTTTCCGATATATCTACACACCGGGTACGTGCAGTGGCATATAGCCCTTAGGCTGAAATCATTGTTCTGGCGTGTCTTGGTGGAGCAGCATGCGCCACTTAGGTTTATGCTTCGCTCAATGTCCCCAGAGAGTACCCGGGCGGGGAACTGGAGCACAGCAGCAACTCAGTCGTTTCCCTGCACATGTTCATATCTGCGACCTTTTGCGTCCCAGCGTTGCTGCAAACAGTCGTCACGATCACGTTACCGTAAGCGCACGGGGAATAGACCTTGCGCAGGTCAGTCAGCCATCCACTGATACGGCAGCAACTGCTCGATCTCGCTGGCCTTCTGCATCGGCAACCGCATCAGCACATCCTTGAGATTCGCGTACGGATCATGCCCATTCATGCGTGCCGACTGGATCAGGCTCATGATCGCCGCTGCCCGTTTACCGCTGCGCAGCGATGCAGCGAAGAGCCAGTTGGAACGGCCAAGGACTAAAAGGCGCGATTATCTTGTGGTTGGTATTGACTATTCCGAGCAGCAACTAACTACTCAGGAGTCGATCTGGTGTGTAGCAATGTGCATTTTTTGCACATTGCTAATTTAAGAATTTTCTATCTCACCTACCCGTAAGTCGGGGGGTCAGAGTAAGGTTCGATGTTGTAATCGACAAGTAAGTCACGTAGTGCTCCAGACAATCTCGGCTCGCGATACATTTCTAAATCGCTGTAGCTCACCGCTACTGCCAACTTCAATTGTTCGGGGGATAGACTCCTAGGGTCGAACGGCCAAATCTGGACTCGTGATATAGAACTGTCATTTGGCATAAAATTTTCGGCATTCCGATAACGACCTTTAATAAGATTCCATTCTGTTAGTGATATCCCATATGTCTTTTGGGGAAGGTCGGCCAGCATAGTTCTGCTGTCCAAATAGCTATCGCCCACCTTCAAAAAGGAACTGTCAGGAAAGTCTCGCAGATAGACATCGAAAAGTCTGGGTGAGGATACGCAGGCTTTGAGAATATACAGCGGCACTGCGTTCTGCTTGGAAAGCTTCTCGTCCTCTAGAAAGATTCTGACCAAAGAAATAACCTCTGGATGATTAGCCATTACGATGTTGATCTGCTTTTCCATGATTAATCCTTGTAAGACGAATGACAGCTTCTTAGTCAATCGATCAAGTCAGGAACGGGCGAAGAGGTGTGAGCATCGCACCGTACCCGCTGCCAGCCGTCTGTGTAGATTAATCGAGCGCTACACCCGCAAATTTCACAGACATTAGCGGAGTGCTGCGCTGCAAATCTGATCCATTCATGGGCGACCCGTGAGCGACCGGATACCAGGATTCTTAAAGTCCCTAATTTCTCTTTGGCTTCAGTGAGATACGTTGGTTGCCCAGCCTCATGGCGATTAGCTTCTGCTAAAAGTGAGCAGAGTGTTCTGATGATCGCCAGCCACCCTTCACCACACCGAAATTTTATTTGGCTAGAATCGGTGCGCTGAAACGCCTCAGGATAAAGTCGTTGAAGTTCTGAGCCGAAGTCAGCCTTCGTAGGCCCCGCTAAAATATTCTCAGTGCTTGAGGCGCCTAAGGATGCGCTAATCACGAGAGATGGCTCATTTTTCATAATCTGTTGTTTTCACTCCGTTGCGCTTTAGCGTCTCCAAAGTCTCCTGGGCATGGATACTCATCCGCCGTATGTAGTCCAGATCTGGTTCTGGTCCACGAAGAACGCGTGTCGTGGACTCCGGGACATTTTCTTTCGGTACGTTTTTTTTTCTCTTCAAAAAAGCTCGTCCTAAACCAACACGGCTCGCGGCTGGTGAGGGCATATAAAAGCTTGGGATGCACACAGCTACTGAATCAAGACGACTGTGCGTCACATAGAAGTGGCTGAAATACGTCCAGCCCAACGGGGTAAACGAAAGAATGCCATAAGTACTTCCGCTTTCGGTGATGACCCACAGGCTCTCACCCCGAGTATGAATCTGGGCTATGGCTGAGGTTTCGATGCAATGCCCATTGGCAAACTTCCCCAATTCGTCCGCACCTGCGTGGTGCCAGACTTCTCCGATTAGCGATGAAGAATCCTCGACATAAGCGTTTGTAACGTAGCCTGTGAATATCACGTCACTGGCATCACCTTTCAGTCTTAATATTGCCTCGTCGATGGTGTCGCTCATTCTTGTCATTCTCGTCGGTGAGGATTGCATAGGTGAATGCATGCTTCGAAGCGCTTCTATGTTTTGGCTCTGATCCTCGTGAGGCGCTGGTTTCCAGAGCAGAACCTGACAATGATTCCATAGACATATCTTAACATCGCCTATCGTTGATTCCCAAAATATCTGATCCCTGCGTCAAATGCCAGCTTTAAAGCTAGGCAAAAATCCATGAATTTCAACGAGGCTATAGGCCTTGCTGTGCAGGCTTTACGTCGTCAAAAGGGGCTTACGCAGAAGGATTTTTTGGGGACTGTGTCTACCCAGTATCTGAGCGATCTGGAGTGCGGCAAGCGAGCACCCTCGCTCGCTATTTTGGCCCGGATTTGTGAGCGGCTGGAGGTGCACGAAGCTGTGCCAGTTATTTTGGCAAAGCATTTCATGCATCCCCAAGATCCGTTGCCTCTAACGATTCGAGACATCGAGCGGCAGCTTGGTGTAGCAGGATTTATCGACACACCTTTCCGTTTATAAAGCACCTGATGGTCGAAGTCGGTTGGCAGAAGTACGGTATGCACGCTTTATCTAAGGAAGACATTTTCCTGCAAATGGAGCCAGTCACCCGCCTAAATTCGCAGGCGTTTTGAAGCTATTCGAGATTTTCTTCGAATCGTAATTCCTGGGCCACTTCACGAGTGTTTTGTTACGAGTGGCTTGTCAATTATCATGCTTAGCCCTGTTGGCTGAACTGAAGCAATAGCAGTACCCGATCCTTTCTTATGAATGGCCACTTGCCATGCGCATCCTGGCAACCTCTAATTGGAGACTCATGCAAAGGAGATTGCTATGTCGCTGCTAGAGGAAATCATTACATGGGCTCAAGGGCTAAAGACGTGGCAACAGGATGCGTTGCGTCGCATTTTCGCCCAGCCAGATCTATCTCAAGATGACGTCGACGCTGTTTTGCAGTTGGTCCGGGACGAAGAAAGGCTGGGCTCGGCTTCACCGGATGCAACGCTATTTTCGCTAGCTGACGTACCAGGTGCCGGTAGCGGTGCCACTGTGCGACTGGTTGGGGTATCTGGGCTAGATCAGGTAAATGGTTTCCCCTCTGGCCGCAGCCTGAACCTCGTTCCGGAAGGTATGACCGTATTATTTGGCAGCAACGGGGCAGGTAAGTCTGGTTATGCTCGCGTCTTCAAAAACGCATGCAAAGCTCGGCATCGTGTTGACGTACTGCCCAATGCCTTCAACACGGTAAGTTCTAGTCGGGCTCCATCTGGCGAGTTTTCTATTCTGGTGGATGGTGTTGCGGCTACGGCCCGATGGGTTCAGGGCGAACCAGCGCATCCACATCTGAGTTCGGTTTCTGTGTATGACGTTGCCTGTGCCGCCGACTACATTGATGCTGAAGGCATCCCGGCATTTCAACCATACGGGTTGACCCAACTCACCCGTCTGGTGCTACTTCAGCGTGACTTGCAGGCTCGAATCGGAGGTGAACGCAATGCTTTGGTGCTGAATGCCACGCAGTTTGAATCTCTGAAAGGAAATACTGCGGTAGGTCGTTACATCAATACGCTCGGTGCTAATTCAAGCTATGAAGACCTAGCTCGCTTGGGAACGGTTAGCGAGGCGGAGCTTCAAAGGCTTCAATTTCTGAAGCAAAATTTATTGGAAACTGATTCCAGCCCCCGAATAGCAGCCTTTGAACGTTTAGCGACCCGACTAGATCAGGCTCAAGCTCGGGTCGAGCAGGTCCAGCCTTGGGTTAGCGACCGAGCAGTTGGACGAGTGAAGGAACTCATTGCTACCGAGAAAGCATCTCATATGGCGATGCAGTTGGCGCAAGCCCGCCTCCGTGGGCCCGTACCCTCAGAAGAAGTTACGGATATTCTAACTTCTGATTCGAATTTTGCATCACTCCTGCCGGGCACTGGAGATGTGCTTTGGCAGACGCTGTACCGCGCCGCCGAATCATTTTCTCAGCAGTTGGCATACCCTGGACTTCATTTTCCTCATTTGGAGCCGGGCTCACAATGTTTGCTTTGTCAGCAGCCTTACTCCGAAGATGCAGTGGAGCGTATGCTCCGTTTCGCAGAATTCGTTTCAGATAGCGCGACTGCTGATGCTCAGGCCGCTAACGATGCTCGTCTAGCTGCGCTGCGGAAAGTGAACGCAGTGAATCTCACTATCATGGACGCACCTACGCTATCTGAACTCGCAGAGCGCCTTCCGGATTTACACAGTGCTCTTACTGCCGCAACTTCTGTCTGGAGCGTTAGGCACTCCTGGGTGAGCAAGGCGCTGCAAGACGGGGATTTACCTACTGGCGCTGAACCAGTCCCTCAAGAGATAAATCTGAATGCTGAATTAGCACTCAAGGCTGCCTCGCTACGTGCGGATGCAGCGACTCTACGGGCGTCCGCCGATCCGGAAGTTCGTCTTGCTTTAACCAAAGAACTTGCAGAGCTAGAATCTCGGCAGCGGCTGTCAGATCAATTCGCCACAGTCGAACGATTTATTCAGGACAGCCAGACGCACGCTACCTTGAGTCGTTGCCACACTGCTCTGAATCCAGCCACCGTCTCTCGCAAGCTCACCCAACTGGCCGGGGCGCATGTGACCGAGGCCTTAGCCGCAACGATGAATGCTGAATTGAAAGCGCTAGGGTACAAGCGCAGAGTGCAACCTGATCTGAGCGGGCGTACTGAGCTTGGAGTGACTAAGGTTACGCTGCGGCTGAAAGACATTACGACCAAAGCATCAAGGGTTCTATCCGAAGGCGAGCAGCGGGCGTTAGGGATGGCTATGTTCCTCGCTGAACTCGAATCCTTGCCCCATACATCCACTGTAATATTCGATGATCCATCGACCTCGCTGGACCACTCATATCGGCGCGCTATTGCACGGCGATTGGTTGGGCTATCTGATGCACGACAGGTTTTAGTTTTCACACATGATGCAGTGTTCTTGACTGAGCTTGCCATGGCTCTCCAGCGCTCTGATCGCTCTGCAAGCTACAAGACCATCGGCTGGGATGAATCGCCAGGGCTAGTAAGCGAAGGCTTGACGTGGGCCGCAATGGATACCAAAGCTCGATTGACTGACCTAAGAAACCGAGCAACAGCTTTGAATGCGGTTGACGATAGCTACCCTGATGATGATCTCGAACGAGAAATTGCAGCCGGCTACTCAAGTCTTAGGGGCACCATCGAACGCGCAATACGGGAGGTGTTCATGAACAATACGGTTCAACCTTTCAGCGATATTGTGAGCGTAGAGGCGTTCGGTGCAGTTATTGGACACCCTTCGGCAGAATGGGAGCAATTATTGGACATCTACGGTAGGGCATGTGAGGCGACCGAAGCGCACGACACCCCCGGCGAACGCCAGTTGCCGCTCCCTACTCGGGAAGAACTGTTAAGTGATATCGGTTTGATATTGCAGCTGGTTGGAGAGGCGGGGAAAAGGCGATCCGCATATCAAAAGCTGCGCGGAGAAAGGACGGATCAGCGTAAAAAGCTTTTCGGAGCCTAGCACTTGCGATTGTTGGTCACAGCGGGCGCAGTGGCCATTTAGCAGTTGTAGGCCACAGTTACGTATGAGTTCGGTAGTAGATTAGCGGTAGCCCCAAGGGCAAGAGTTATTTTCTGGAAAGTCAAAATACAGGGAAGAAAAAATGGTTATTAAAATAATACCAAAGACCAGCGCGTGGGATCATGCTGTTAGCTTAGATAAGCATATAGTTAAAAGTGTGCCGATTGGTCCGAACGCGCAAGGGTATATGCAATTTGACACGGAAAGAACACTTATTGGTGAAGAGGTATTTCTACTTAAGTATCGATCAGATTTTACCAAAGTCGATTCTTTAGCTCAGGCTGTGATTAAAGCTCTACAAGATGACATGTTTCCGAAAATTCATGTGGTTGTACCTATGCCGGCAAGCAAAAAAAGGGCACAGCAGCCAGTTTATGAGGTCGCTAAAAAAGTTGCTCAGATTTTAGGGGTTTTTTACACCGAAGATGTATTGGTTAAGATAAAGTCTACAGGAGTCATGAAGGATCTTGAGTCTTATGGGGAACGTGTAGATGCTCTCAAGGGCTGTTTTGAAGCTCGTGCTAGACTTAATGCAGGGCCATGGAATATTCTCGTGATTGACGATTTGTATGATACTGGAGCTTCTCTTGAAGCTGCCTGTACAGAGCTGCGAAAGTATACTAACATTAAGAGTATCTCTATTGTTGCTTTGACCCGGAGGCATTAAATGTCAACAGTTTTCATATCTGGTTCAATCAAGATTAAAAACTTGGATGATAAAGTAAAATCTAGGTTGGATAATGTCATGTCGTCTGGTGTAAAGGTTCTGATAGGTGATGCTGGAGGAGTTGATAAGTCAGTCCAGCAGTATCTTATAAAGAATAACTTTCCATCAGTTACAGTTTATTGTACTGGTGATTCGCCTAGAAATAACGATGGCTCGTGGCCTGTTGTAAATGTTGAACCACCAGTTAAGGCAAAATCTAGGGCATATTTTACTGCAAAAGATTTAAAAATGGCTGATGATTCCGATTTTGGGCTTATGGTTTGGGACTGCAAAAGCACTGGGACATTAAGCAATGTTATAGAATTGTTGAAGAAAAAAAAGAAATCTGTAGTTTATGTTTCTTCAAGAAAAGCGTTTCTTAATGTGTCTAGTGTTTCCGATTTGAAAACATTGGTAAATCAAATGGATTATGATTCATTTGTTGAGGCCGATAAAAAAATATCGCTTAATAAAACTATGAGTTTGCTCGAAGGGACGAACTCGGATGAGTTGCCTGAAACTGAGTTGGGTAATTTAAAAAAAATGATAGAAGATCATCAAGTTGCAATTGCACAGCATGAAAAATCTATTGCGGATTTAAAGTTGCGAATAGAGGAAATCCAAGCGCCTATTGATGATATGTTTGCAAAGTACTAGAGGCGCGAATCATTGGGTTATTTTTAAGTGGTGATCACGAAAAAGCCGCAGATAGCGGCTTTTTGTGATTCAAAAGTCATCATTTTTCTACTAGCAATCGATTGGGTTCATTTTGAAAGCCTCGCGATGCAACTCGAAGCTTTATGGGTCACTTACCTTTTCTATGCTTGTGTACATCCAGATCGGGGTGTTTGGGTTTGTTCTCGGGTGTAACACGTCGGCGCTGATCTTCTTTGCCAGTAGATTCAGCTATTGGTTTAGGTCCGGGTTTGATACTCATATGATTCTCTCTCTTTGGTTTATATGTGCGTGTCATCGCACTTCATACGTGCTTAAAAATTCGGCACGGAGCGTGGCGCTTTGACACTATAGCTTGCATTTTTACAGCCGGAGGTTTTTCCATTCCGAACGAGCATAGCGATGCAGCTATGCCAAGCACCATGGCAGCCGATACCGCTAAGCTCAAACTGAAAGCCAAGCTAAATGTCTAGCTCTAGCTCTAGCTCTAGCTCCAGCTACACAGTCACTAGCGGATGCTAGCAACCTACACCCTCGTGGACAGCGTATTGCAGCGATGATCCTCAGCAGGGCTAGCTTCATGTCAGTAGGCGGCATCTCGGCCTAAAAATGCACAAGCTTGCTCTGCTGATGGGCGGCTTCGTTGACATGGAGGCGAAGCGAAATGTGGGTGCTATACTTTGTAAAGTATTTCATAGTGAAAAGCGCTTTTTTAGCAAAAACCTTACATTATTCTTTACGTATTGTTTTCTTGGTACAGGTTCATCGGAGGGATGTGGCCGTATTATATGGGGTCACTCACTCACTCGCCGAAAGCACTAGACTTTGTGGTGGCTACAACCTTTCTAGGGCCACCTCGGCACGGACTATCCAGTAACACCAGGAACCCCCGCTGGCATTTGCCTCGGGGGTTTCTTGTTTTTGAGTGGGCAAAGTCCCGAGCCCTGGCATTTGTCCCAGGGCGCCACAAGACTTAGGCTGTAGCGCATTCCCTTACCCAAGAAGGAAGCCCCGATGACCTGGTCTGCCAAGCAGTATTCGATGTTTGAACAACAGCGCACCCGTCCCGTCCAGGACCTGGTCGCCGCCATCCCCGCGGGCGATGTGCGAACGGCGGTCGACCTGGGTTGTGGCCCGGGCAATTCCACCGAGGTGTTGGCCGGGCGTTTCCCCCAGGCGACGATTACCGGCTTGGACAGCTCGCAGGACATGCTGGTTAGTGCCCGCGAGCGGTTGCCGGCACTTAACTTTGAATTGGCCGATATCGGCGCCTGGAAGCCTGCGCAACAGTTCGATGTGATCCTCGCCAACGCCTCACTGCAATGGGTGCCGGACCACACCAGCCTTTATCCACACCTGGTGGCGCAATTGACGCCGGGCGGGACGCTGGCGGTGCAAACCCCGGATAACCTCAACGAGCCGGCTCACCGCCTGGCCCGTGAGGTGGCAGCGCAAGGCCCTTGGGCGGGCAAGATCGGCGCGGTCAAACATGAAGCGCGTCACCCGGCGAGTTATTACTACGAGTTGTTGAGCAAACATTGCAGCACCGTGGATGTATGGCACACCACCTATTACCACCCGCTCACCGGTCATGAGGCGGTGGTGGAGTGGTTCAAGGGCACGGGCTTGCGGCCATTCCTGGCGCCGCTGGATGCGGCCGCGAAAGGCGCCTTCCTCGACGCCTACCTGGCGCGCATCCGCGAGGCTTACCCGGCCCTGGCCGATGGCACAGTGTTGCTACCGTTTCCACGGCTGTTCATTATCGCTACGCGCTGACAGTCTTCAGGAACTCATCCGCCGACACCACGCTGGCATAGGCAAATGCCAGCGATGCCATGTAGGCATCATGTACCTGGGCGGCGGCAATGGTCTTGCCATTGAATTCCAGGTCGCGCGTGGCACAGGCGTCATGGATCACCGTCACGTTGTAGCCGTAGTCCGCTGCTGCCCGAACCACTGCGTCAATGCACATGTGGCTCATGCTGCCGACCACCACCAGGTCGGTGATGCTGCGTTGTTCCAGCACCTCGCGCAGGTTGGTTTGGCGAAACGCATTTACAAAATGCTTGAGCACCACCGGCTCGTCGTTTTCGTTCTGCACCTTGGCATGTATATGTGCGCCTTCGGAGCCTGGGGTGAAGAAGGGCGCATCCTCGGAGGTGAACTCATGGCGCACGTGGATCACCGCGTCGCCGGCCTGGCGAAATGCCTGGAGCACCTGTTGCGCCCTGTCGGCCGCCGCTTCCACGCCGGTCAATGGCCACTTGCCCTGGGGGAAGTAGTCGTTCTGGATATCGATTAGGATAAGTGCTTGCTTGGCCATGTGTATGTTCTCGTGATGGGTTGATGCGCCCAGTATCGTGACTGGCGCGTGGCACGGGGATTGGCCGTACCGACAATAACAGGGGGAAAACTGACAATGGCTCTGGAACGCTCGATCGTCGAGCTCGGCGTGCTGATTTATCGCGGTGCGCAGATGGCCGCAGTACATGGCTTGACCGACTTGTTTGGCGTCGCCAATCGCATTGCCGCCGAGCATCAGAGCCAGCAGTTGCCCTTGTTACGTGTCAGCCACTGGCAGGTCAATGACGATGGTACCCCTGTTCGAGGTTTCGACAGCCAGCCCGGCCCCGATCAACCCCTGATGGCCGTGCTGGTGCCGCCGTCGATTGGCGAGTTTTGCGAAGAGCAGGCGCCGCCCGCGCTGCTGCACTGGCTGCGCCAGCAACATGCGGCCGGCACCGTGCTGGGAGGCGTGTGCATCGGTTCGATCATGCTGGCGCGCAGTGGTTTGCTCGATGGGCGCAGCGCCACCACCCACTGGTCTTCGGCCAACACCTTCGCCAGCCGGTTTCCTGCGGTGCGCCTGGAGGCCGACAAACCCATAGTCGACGACGGCGACTTGATCACCACCGCCGGGCTGATGGCCTGGTCCGAACTGGGCCTGCGCCTGGTCGACCGTCTCATGGGCCCCAGCATCGCCGCCGACACCGCGCGCTTTCTGGTGATTGAGCACAGCGACAGCGCCAGCCAGTGCGGCAGCAATTTTGCACCGATCCTCAGCCATGGTGACGGAGCGATCCTCAAGGTCCAGCACGCGTTGCAGGCCAGTGGTGCGGTGGATGTCTCGCTTGCGGCGATGGCCCAGGCGGCCGGTCTGGAGGAGCGCACCTTCCTACGCCGTTTTCGCAATGCCACCGGCTTGAAACCCACCCAATACTGCCAGCACCTGCGGGTCGGCAAGGCGCGGCAGATGCTGGAGTTCACCAATACCACCATTGATCAGATTGCCTGGACCGTGGGTTATCAAGACCCGAGCGCCTTTCGCGCGATCTTCAAGAAAATCACCGGCCTTGCGCCCAGCGATTACCGCAACCGATTTGGCGTGAAGGCCCCCGCTTGATTGCCGGACACGCCACCCCACCAATGTGGGCGCGAGCAAGCCCGCCGCCACATTTTTGATCGCCTGCGCGCCCTGGATCGTGCAGAACGCCGGCCGCTCCATCGCCCTTCGTGCAAAATGAAGCAGGCCAAATGCCACTGCTCTTCCCCTAACCGCTTGATCCACCAACCCTTTGCCTGAGTCGCGCCTTGGCCTGATCCCTGCAACCTTTGCGATACACACCCGCAAGCCTTGCACAAGGGGGACGCATGACCCCGACCAACCGCAAAAAGATCGTGGTGGCGCACTCGGTCCGGCCCGATGCCCCACTCCATGAAGTGGAAAGCAACCGCGCCCTCGCTCGCTGGCTGGCGCAGATCCTCGGGCTCGACTACGGCGGCAGCTACAGCGCCGAGCTGCATGCCCATACCGATCTGTACCTGCTGCCTACCCAGACCCTGGTCGGGCCGGCCCAGGCACTCAGCCTGGGGGTGAAGGGGCCGGAGGATTTGTGGGGCGGTTATGTGGACCACGATTTCATCTGCACCAAGGCCATCACCCATGGCTTGCACCACACGGCTGCCCTGGCGCCCGAGGGTTGGTCGCCGCTGTTTGCCGAGCGGGTGCGCGCCGTGGTGCTCGACGGCTGGAGTGTGTATGGCGTGGAAGATGCCCGCGCTGCCGCCATCCAGTTGCTGGCGCTCGGGCCGATTCGCCTGAAGCCGGTACATGCTTGCGCCGGTCGTGGTCAGGAGGTGGTCGACAACCTCGAGCAATTGCATGCAATCCTCGCCCGTGCCGATGCAGCGCAGCTGTTCGACCAAGGCGTGGTGCTGGAGCAAGACCTGCAGGACGTAGTGACCCACAGTGTCGGCCAGAGCTTTATCGGCGGGCATGTATTCAGTTACTGCGGCGAGCAGTACCTGACCCAGGACGGGCAGGGCGAGGCGGTCTACGGCGGCTCCGACCTGCTGGTGGTGCCGGGTTATTACGAAGCATTGCTGGCCCTGGCGCTCAACGAGGACGTGCGCCTGGCCATTGAGCAGGCACAAGTCTTCGATAACGCCGCCGATGAGGCCTATCCTGGTTTCTATGCCTCGCGGCGCAATTACGACATCGCCCAGGGCCTGGACAGCCAAGGCCAGCGCCGCAGCGGGGTGCTCGAGCAATCCTGGCGCATGGGCGGTGCCAGCAGCGCGGAGGTGGCGGCATTGCAGAGTTTTATCAACGACCCCGGCCTGCGTGCGATTCGCGTCTCGTCCGTAGAGACCTATATCGAGCAGTCCTTGCCCGCCAATGCCATCGAGATTTATCGCGGCCCGGCAGAAAACAGCGACTTTCTTCTCAAGTACGTAACGGTCAAATCCTATGACGGCTAGAAGCGAAACCATCACCATTGATATCGACGACGAACAGATGAGCGCCACCTTCCTCAGTCCCAAGTCAAAAGTGCCAGGGGTGTTGTTTGTGCATGGCTGGGGCGGTAGCCAGGAGCGTGACCTGGAACGGGCCAAGGGCATCGCCGGCCTTGGCTGTGTGTGCCTGACCTTTGACCTGCGCGGGCATGCTGGCAACGGCATTCCCTTGTCGCGGGTCACCCGGGACGACAACCTGCGGGACTTGCTGGCGGCCTATGATCGACTGCTGGCGCACCCGGCCATCGATACCTCGGCGGTGGCGGTGGTGGGCACCAGTTATGGCGGCTACCTGGCGGCGATCCTCACCTCATTGCGCCCGGTGCGCTGGCTCGCACTGCGGGTGCCGGCGCTGTATCGCGACCAGCAATGGCACACCCCCAAGCGCGACCTGGATAAAGCCGACCTGATGGATTACCGCAGCACCCTGGTGCAGGCCGAGACCAATCGCGCGCTGCACGCCTGCGCCGCATTTACCGGGGATGTGCTGATTGTCGAATCACAAACGGATGACCATGTGCCCCACGCCACCATCATGAGCTACCGGGCTGCGTGCCAGCAGACCCATTCGCTGACGCACCGGATCATCGACGGTGGCGATCATTCATTGAGCGACCCGGTATCCCAGCAGGCCTACACCTCGATCCTGGTGGACTGGATCACCGAGATGGTGGTGGGCGAGCGGTTGAGCATCATCCAATCCCAATGATGCGTTTCACGCCGGTGTTTTTTTCACCCGCAAGGCCTTGGCCTTCGCCTCCACCGCGAGGTACATCACCAGGGCGATCAGCAGCGGCAAGATAAAATAGATCGCCCGGTAGGCAATCAAACCGGCGAGCAAGCTGCCCCGTGAGGCCTCATGTTGCAGCAGCGCGATAAACACCGCCTCCAGCACGCCAAGGCCGGCCGGAATGTGCGTGACCACGCCGGCAATCGCACTGATCAGCAACACCCCCAGCACCAGCGGGTAGTCCAGCTTCGCCGGCAACAAGGTGAAAATCACCGCTGCCATCAGCGACCAGTTCAGCGCGCCGAGCGCCAGTTGCAGGCACGCCATGCGTAGCGACGGCAGGTTGATCTCGATCCCGCGAATCGACCAGGCGCGCTTCTTCGAGAACTGACAGGCAGCCAGATAGCCGAGGCTTGCCAATACCAGCAACACCCCGACACCTTGCAACGCGCCGCTACTGAGCTTCCAGCCCGGCGGCATGGTCACCAGGCCGCTGCTGAACACCACGCCGGCCAGGGCCATATAGCCAAACCAATTGGTGGCCAGGCTCAAGCCAAGGATTTTCGCGATGTTGCCGTTGCTCACCCCCAGCCGCGAATACAGCCGATAGCGCATGGCAATCCCGCCGACCCAGGCGCTGAGGTTGAGGTTGAACGCATAGCTGATGATGCCCACCGGCAGGATCTGTTTCCAGCGCAAGGGCTGGCGGATGTAGGTTCGGCCAATCAGGTCAAAGCACGCATACACGAGGAAGCTGCACAGGGTCAGCCCGGCTGCGATCCACAGGGTGCGCAGCTTGAAGTCGCCGAGGGTGTCGAACACTTCGCTCCAGTCGATACGCCGCGCGAGCAGGGTAAACAGCACAATCAGCAGCACAAAGAACGCGACGGTCAGCGGCTTCTTCCAGCGTTTGAACGCATGGGGGCGGGCATCATCCGCGCGGGCTTGGCTCATGGATGCACAAAGGGTTTCAAACGCGGTTTATGCGCGGGCAGCCAGCCGGTCCAGGCCGGGAAATGGCGCAGCACATGGAACACCACAAACCCCACGGTCACCCGCCACAACCAGCCGCGGGGGCTGCGGTTTTCCGGCATGGTCTTGCAGTGGTTGCGGCTCAGGTCTTGCAGGCGCTCGAACAACAGTTGATTGAACCCTCGGTCACGAATCAGCACGTTGGCTTCCAGGTTCAGCGACAGGCTCAACGGGTCGAGGTTGCTCGAGCCCACGGTGCTCCATTGCTCATCCACCAGGGCCACCTTGCCGTGCAGTGGGCGCTGGCAATACTCGTGGATCACCACGCCTTCCTTGAGCAGATAGTCATAGAGCATGCGCGCCGCCAGCTTGGCCAGCAGCACGTCCGGCTGGCCCTGCATGATCAACTGCACCTGCACGCCGCGCCGCGCGGCATTGCGCAATTCGCGCAGCAGGCGATAACCGGGAAAGAAGTAGGCATTGGCGATCACCACGCGCTGGCGGGCGTAGCGCAGGGCGTGCAGGTAGGCTTCTTCGATATCCGAGCGGTGTTGCAGGTTATCGCGGTAGATCAGGCGCACCAGGCCGTCACCTTCCTCCGCAGCCCAGGCAGGTTGTTGCCGGCGCCGCCAACCGCGCCGCATGCGCACCGGGCGGCCGCTTTGCGCGAGGGCAAAGTGATGCAGGTCCGCCACCGCCGGCCCGATCACCTGCACCGCATAATCCTGCTTGGCCTCGGGGCCGAAGTCCGCCAGATGGTCGGCGGAAAAATTGATCCCGCCGATAAACCCCACTGCCGCGTCTACCACCACGATCTTGCGATGCAGGCGGCGAAACCAGTTGGTGCGAACCCCCAGGGTCTTGGGCGCCGGGTCGAACATCTGCACCGTGACCCCGGCCTGGGCCAACTCGCCGAGAAACCCGGGGCTCAGTTCGCCACAGCCAAAGCCATCGAGGCTGACCACCACCTTCACCCCACGCTGCGCGGCTTCGATCAGAATCCCGTGCAGTTCATGGCCGACCTTGTCTTCGAACAGAATAAAGGTCTCCAGGAGGATTTCCTGGCGGGCCTGGCGCAGGGCCTCGAACACCTTGGGGAAGTACGCCTCGCCGTTTTCCAGCAATTGCACCTGGTTACCGGCCTGCCAGCCGTAGTCCAGGTCCCTGGCCCTGGCGTCACCCGGTGGCTGGTCGGTGGCGATGTGCTCCACGGCGCTGTTCATAACTCAATCTCCACCGACAGCGGTGCGTGATCCGACAGGTGCGACCAGGGGCGCGCCGTCAGCACTTGCGGCTGATGGGCCTTGAGGTTGCGCACATAAATGCGGTCCAGCGCCAGCAGTGGCAGGCGCGCCGGGAACGTACGCGCCGGCTTGCCGTGGGCCTGCACGAACACTTCCTTAAGGCCGCTGCGGCTCAGGTCGGCCTGCTGGCGCCAGTCATTGAAGTCACCGGCGACGATCAGCGGCGCTTCGCCGGGAATCTCGGCAACCCGCCGGGCCAGTAATTTCAGCTGTTGTTGGCGGTGCACCTCGCGCAAACCCAGGTGCACGCAAATGGCATGTACCTCCTGGCCGGTGCCGGGCAGGCGCAGGATGCAATGCAACAGCCCGCGGCTTTCGTGGCCGCTCTGGGAGATGTCGAGGTTGTCATAGCGAATGATCTGGAATTTCGACAGCAACGCATTGCCATGGTCACCATGGGGATACACCGCGTTGCGCCCGTAGGCGAACTGCGGCCAGATGCTGTCGGCGAGAAACTCATACTGGGGCATGCTCGGCCAGTTGCTGTAGCGCCGGGGATGGTGCTCATGGGTGCCGTGCACCTCCTGCAGGAACACCACGTCGGCCGCCACACCGCGCACCGCCTCGCGCAACTCCGGCAGGATGAAGCGTCGATTGAGGGCAGTGAAGCCCTTGTGGGTATTGACCGTCAGCACCTTGAAGCGGGTGATGGCAGCGCTGGGCGTGACAGGCACCCATTCTGGAATCACAGCCATGGTGGCTCCCGTGGGTTGGCGGGGCAGTGGCCTCCGTTCGTTAACGGCTGACTGTGGTGCTGGCGCGAAAGTTTCGACGATCCTACCAACGGCACTCCCTCTGAAGGCGCCTGAGCCTTGTGCCGTCAATCGCGCAGCGCGTGCCACAGATTGAAGAGGAAGCAGCGCCACTCAACGCCACTTAGTAAGTGACGGTTGCGCTACAAACCCGCAAAATGCAACGATTCTGGCAAATACTAACGGCACGGCATCAACGCCTGTCGATAATAGCCATCGTTCCAAACAGACCGGGCCTGCTCAATCTATGCGAATGCGCCTTATGTTACTGGGCGGCGGGAATGCCCTCGGGCAGGCGCTGATTCGCCTCGGTGCAGAGGAAGATATCGGTTTCCTCGCCCCGCGCCCGCCACAAGACGGCTGGGATGCCGCCAGCCTTACCCAATTGCTCGACGACACCCGTCCCGATGCCTTGATCAATCTCGCCTACTATTTCGACTGGTTCCAGGCCGAAAGCGTGAACGAGGCGCGCCTGGCCGGGCAGGAATCTGCTGTCGAGCGCCTGGCGGAACTGTGCCAGCACCACAACATCACGCTGCTGCAACCGTCCAGCTATCGGGTGTTCGATGGCTCGCGCGCCACCGCCTACAGCGAAAAAGACGAACCCGTGCCCCTGGGCCTGCGCGGCCAGGCGTTATGGCGCATTGAGCAAAGCGTACGCGCGACCTGCCCGCAACATGTGCTACTGCGCTTTGGCTGGTTGCTCGATGACAGTGTCGACGGCGCGCTCGGGCGTTTCCTGGCGCGTGCCGAGAAACCCGAGGAGTTGTTGTTGGCCGATGATCGACGGGGCAACCCGACGCCGGTAGACGATGCGGCACGGGTGATTATCTCGGTGCTCAAGCAGCTCGATTGTGCGGCGCCGCTGTGGGGCACCTACCATTACGCGGGGCAAGAGGCGACCACCCCTGTGGCCCTTGGCCAGGCGATCCTCACCGAAGCGCGTAACTTCCATGCGCTGGCGGTCGAAGCACCGACAGCCCAGGCCCACGCCGCGCGGCCAGATGCCGCCGACGAACCGCAACACGCAGTGCTGGCCTGCAAGAAGATCCTGCATACATTCGGCATCAAGCCACGGGCGTGGCGTGCGGGGCTGCCGGCGTTGCTGGACCGCTTCTACCGGCATCACTAGCTGACAGAACGCAAAAAAAATGTGGAAGCTCGGCTTATGTAGGAGCTGGCTTGCCTGCGATGCAGACACCTCGGTCTATTAAAGACACCGAGGCGATGCTATCGCAGGCAAGCCAGCTCCTACACAAGCCAGCTCCCACATTTTTTGTGGCGTTTGTTAAGTCGTGCTTAGAACTTGTAGCCGATACCCACCATGTAGACCATTGGATCCACGTCCACATTGACCTTGGCACGAGTACCCGCCGCCAGGGCGTTGTTGTCCACGGTGGCTTTGGTGCTGATGTCGATGTAGCGCACCTGGCCGTTGATCATCCACTTGTCGTTGATCATGTAGTCCGCGCCGATCTGCGCGGCCCAGCCCCAGGAGTTCTCGGCCTTGAAGTTGCTGAAGCCTTCGCCCTGGGCGCGGCTGCCGACGTGTTCGTCATAGATCCAGGTGTAGTTGATACCGGCACCGACGTAGGGCTGGAACGCCGACTTGCTGTCCAGTGGGTAGTACACGACGCTCAGGGTTGGCGGCAGGTGCTTGAGGGTACCAAGCTTGCCGTTGGCGGCGCCGAGGGCGGTGTTCTTGATCTTCACATCATGCTCGAACGGCGTGGCCGCCAGCAGCTCGATACCGACGTGGTTGGTCAGCATGTAGGCGAAGTTGAGGCCCAGTTGCGTGTCGCTGCTCATGGTCGCCTTGCCGCCCAGGTTGGTGCCGGCCAATGGACCCTGGTCAACCTTGACACTGCCGCTGTCGGCCTTTGGGTTAACGGTGATGGCACCGGCGCGAACGAGGATGTCGCCAGCTTCGTGGGCATGGGCGAGAGGGGCGGCGAGTGCAAGCGCGAAGAGGGAAGCGCTGAGCAGTGACTTGTGCATGGGTGGCTCCAAAGGACGTTTTTAGTTGGCTGTGTCCAATGGTAAAGATCGCTGCGGCGGGGCTTTTGACTCAGCTCAATGAAACGGTGATCAGCCAAGTCCGCCGCCAATCAACAGTGTGGGAGCGGGCTTGCCCGCGATTGCAGACTGTCAGTCGCTGCATTTGTCGCTGACCCGCCGCCATCGCGGCGATGCGGCGACCCGACAAGCCCGCTCCCACACAAGCCCCACATTTGATTGGTGGTGCTATTCCGGCAACTCATAGATGTAGATCTTCTCGGCCTCCATCTGATAGCCAGCATCTGCCAATTCGCTGGTGGACGGCTTGACCTGCATCTGGCCTTCGATCCAGTACGGCTGGTACAGCTCTTCCAGCTTCACGCCGATCTCGCTGCGCACATGCACGATCTGGTTCGACGGCGGTGGCGGCACATGGATGCAGGCGCCGAAGTACGGCACCAGCAGGAACTCGGTGGTGCGGCCTGCCTCGCTGACTTCCAGCGGCACGATATAACCCGGCAGGCGGATATGCTGGCCGTTGAGGGTCGCCACCACCGGCGCGTTGGGCAAGTCCTGCCTGGCCGCTGGCGCGGCTTCCGCCGACAGGGCGTCGGCCATGTTCGACAGGTCGTGCAGCGGCGTCATATTCGGCACTTCCACCGGCGCATCCGGCGGAATCATTTCTTGCCACGACAAGTCCCGGGGCGCCTCGGCCCAGGCGGGCAGGGCCGCCATCAATAACAGCGCAAGCAGGGCACGGCGCATCAAAGCCTTCCTCATAAACGGATCGACAGACCATCGGCCAACGATTGGCGATAGGCGCGCCAGGCCGGCACGCTGCCCATCAGCAGGGCAGCGGCCAGGATACCGGCGAGCAGCGTCCATTCATACGGGCTGGGCAGCGCCAGCGGCAGGTCCAGGCCGTAATTGGCCTGCAAATAGCCACGGGCCGCGGCGATGCACACATACAGCAGGCCGACCCCCGCGACCACTCCGGCCAGTGCCAGGGCGAACGCCTCGAAAACCAGCAGGCTCGCAATGTGCCACGGCCGTGCGCCAACCGAGCGCAGGATCGCCATTTCCCGGCGGCGCTCGTTGAGGCTGGTGAGGATTGCGGTGAGCATGCCGATCAACCCGGTCAGCACGACAAACAGCGAGATCACGAACAGCGCTTTTTCGGCGGTGCCCATCATGCTCCACAGCTCTTGCAGGGCCACGCCGGGGAGGATCGCCAGCATCGGTTCGCCACGGAATTCGTTGATCTGCCGTTGCAGGGCAAAGGTCGAAATCTTGTTGTTCAGCCCCAGCATAAACGCGGTGATGGCTTGCGGCGTGAGGTCCATGTTACGCGCCTGGTCGGCACTGATCCGGCCCTTGCCCTGGGCCGGCACGCCGTTGTGCCAGTCGATGTGGATCGCCTCCATGCCGCCGAGGCTGATGTGCAGCGTGCGGTCCACCGGGGTGCCGGTGCGTTGCAGGATACCGACCACGGTGAACGGCTTGTCATCGTGCTTGACCAGGCTGACCACCGCCACGCCGTGGGCCAGCACCAGCTTGTCTCCGAGCTTGTAGTGCAGGGCGTCGGCCACTTCGGCGCCGAGCACCACTTCAAACGGGTCGGTATCAAACGCGCGGCCACTGGCCAATTGCAGGTTTTGCTTGCGGCCGTACTGGTAATGCTCGAAGTAGGCCTGAGTGGTGCCCATCACCCGGTAGCCGCGATGGGAGTCGCCGAGGGACATGGGGATCGCCCATTTCACCTGCGGGCTGGCGGCAAAGTGCTCGAAGCTGTCCCAGCGGATGTTGTTGGTGGCGTTGCCAATGCGAAATACCGAGTACAACAGCAGGTTGACCGAGCCGGAACGGGCGCCGACGATCAGGTCGGTGCCGCTGATGGTGCTGGCAAAGCTGGCGCGGGCCTCGGTACGCACGCGCTCTACCGCCAACAACAGGCACACCGACAGGGCGATGGCGAAGGCGGTGAGGATCGCGGTAAAGCGGCGGTTTGCCAGGCTGGCCATGGCTAGACGGAACAAATACATCTCAAACCTCGAGCGGCGTGGCGGCGCGATTGAGCTCGGCCAGCGACAGGTTGCGGTCGAACAGCGAAGCCAGGCTCTGGTCATGGCTGACGAACAACAGGCTGGCGCCCGCCTCGCGGCATTCGGCGAACAACAGTTGAAGGAAGGCTTCCCGGGCGTCGTGGTCCAGGGCCGAGGTCGGTTCGTCGGCGATCACCAGTTCCGGCTGGCCGATCAATGCCCGGGCGGCGGCCACCCGTTGTTGCTGGCCGATCGACAGCGCATCGGCGCGGCGCCCGAGCAAGTCCGGGTCCTTGAGACCCAGGTGCGCGAGCAGGGTCGCGGCGGCCTGGTCGACACTGCCATGGCGCTGGATCGCCCGCTGCGCGCGCAGCTTGGAGAAGTGGCAAGGCAGTTCGACGTTCTCGCGGACCGAGAGAAACGGCAGCAGGTTGAACTGCTGGAAGATATAGCCGGTGTGGTCGACCCGAAACCGATCACGGGCGCCGGCCGACAAGTCGGTCAACTCCTGGCCCAGCAGGCGGATGCTGCCACGGCTGGGTGTCTGCACCCCGCCCAGCAGGCCGAGCAAGGTGGTTTTGCCGCTGCCGCTGGGGCCCTTGAGGAACAGGGTTTCCCCCGGCTCCAGGCGAAACGCCGGGATGTCCAGCAACTGCGGGTGACCGGGCCAGTTAAAGCCCAGGTCGGACAGTTCGATCAGTGCTTGGGTCATGGGAACTCAATATCACCTGCAGAGCGCGGTCACCTGTGGGCGCTGGCTTGCCTGCGATGCAGACGACGCGGTGTATCAGTGACACCGCGTCGATGCCATCGCAGGCAAGCCAGCTCCTACATCAACCGTGTGGGGTCAGAATTTCAGGGTCGCGGCAGCCGCCGTTGCTTCAACACCCTGCTGGCCGCTTGGGCCGATCAGTTGTACCTGAATTTTCTGGGTGGCGGGGAAGGTCTTGAAGATGTTCGCCAGGTCGAGATTTTTCAGCGCAGTGGGGTTGGCGCAGGTGAACTGGTAGTGAGCGTGGATTTCACTGTGATCGTGGTCATGGGCGGCCGCGCCTTTGCCATCGGTGGCGTGGTCATGATCATCGTCTGGCTTGTCGCCAAACAGCGGGCTTTCCAGCTCCTGGGTGCTGACCACGCAACCGGCAGCCTTGGGCAGGCTGAACAGCACCAGCGGTTGTTCCAACTGCTTGCGGGCGGCGGCGACCTTGGCTTTGTCGGCGTCGGTGGTGGCCAGGTGTTCGAAACCCACCAGGTTCATCGCCGGGCTTTCCAGCTCCAGTTCCAGCGCCTTGCCGTCCAGCACCGCATTCAGGCGGCCAACGCCGTGTTCGTGGGCGTCCAGGCTGCCATGTTCATGGTCATGATCGTGGTTATGTTCGTCGGCGGCCTGGGCGGCCAGTGGCAACAGGGCAAACGGCAAAGCGAGCAACAGGCGGCGCATAGGGAGACTCCAGGGCGTGAATGAAGATTTTGTTATGTGATCTTATAACAAAAGTGCCGAGAGTTTGACCCTCTGCTTGGCGTTGCGCAAGACGCGTGGGAGCATGCTCGTCAGAAAAGTGCTGGAGGACGAGCAATGATGCGAATTCGTGGAACCATCGGCGAGCTGCCCGTGGACTTGACCCTGGAGCTGGACGACAGCGATTGGGCGCGGTTGGGCGTGCACCTGCAGACGGCCACGCCGGCGCCGGAGGCAGTGCCCGCCGCTGCGCCGGTCAATCAGGATGAAAACCTGTGGCAGGCCGCCCAGGACCTGCTGCGCGAGGCCGGGCAACTCAGCGGGTTGGAGTTGTCGGATCGCCTCGAAGCGCTGGCCGGCAGCGCCCAGGCCGGCAAGCGCCTGCTAGTGCGCTTGCGCCATAGCGCCAAGGTGAAGGTGTCCAGCGGCGGGGATACGCCGCAGTACAGTTGGATCGCGGATTAGTACAGCGCGGCGAACAACTTGCGGCGATACACCGTGACCAGCGGGTGGTCGTTGCCCAGCAACTCGAACACTTGCAGCAGCGTCTTGTGCGGCAGGCCTTCGTTGTAGCTGCGGTTGCGGATAAACAACTTCAGCAAGCCTTCCAGCGCCGCGTCGTATTGCTGGCGGGCCAATTGCTGCACGGCCAGTTGATACGCCGCTTCATCGTCTTGCGGGTTCTGCGCCAGGCGCGCCTTGAGGTCAGCGGTGTCCGGCAGGTCGGCCGCCTGGCGCAGGAAAGTGATCTGCGCCTTGGCGCCGGCGAGGGCCGCCTTGTGCGCGTCGCTCTTGACCGCATCGAGCACGGCCTGCGCTTCGCCCAGTTCGCCACGCTCGGCCAGGCAGCGGGCGTAAAGGATCAACGCGGCGGCGTTGGTGTTGTCTTCACCGAGCAAAGCCACCAGCACCGCCTCGGCCTCACTGATCCGGCCTTCGGCAAACAGCGCCTGGGCCTGTTCCAGCGGATCCGCCTCAGCCGGTGGCGGCATCTGCACATGGGGCTCCAGCAGCGCGCGAATCTCAGACTCAGGCTTGGCCCCGGCAAACCCATCCACCGGCTGGCCGTCCTTGAACAGCACCACGGTCGGCAGGCTGCGGATACCAAAACGCGCGACAATATCCTGCTCGGCTTCGCAATCGACCTTGGCCAGCAGCAACTCGCCCTGATAACTCTCGGCAATCTGCGCCAGCAACGGCATCAACGCCTTGCACGGCGCACACCATTCGGCCCAGAAATCCACCAGCACGGGTTTGTGGAACGAGTTTTCGATGACAGCCTGGTCGAAGGTGGCGGTGGTGACATCGAAAATGTAGGGCGTGGGCTCACTCATGGGATATCTCGAAGAAAGCGGGAATGGGGCAACTATAAGGCTTGGTGGGGTTGGCTGAAAGCGTGGGCAGGTCAAACAGGCTTTGTAGGCGCCGGCTTGCCGGCGATGGCCTCAAGGCCTGCGCGAATGGTACAGACTCACTTTACGAAACTCCCAAGGTTCCGCCAGGTCCGGCAGCGTCAGCGCCTCGAGGATCCCCAGCCGTTGGTAATCGGGATGTTGGAAATCGCGTACCCGGGAATCGGCGACCAATGCTTGCCGTCCGCGTGTGAGAAATTGATCCAGCAGCGGCAGGTTCGCCCGGTCGTACAGCACGTCGGCCACCAGGATCAGGTCGAAACGATCGGCTTCGGCAAAAAAATCCGCCGAATAACCCAGCGTTACGCCATTGAGTTGCGCATTCGCACGGCAGGCGCCCAGTGCCAGTGGGTCGAGGTCGCAAGCCACCACTTCCAGGGCGCCGGCTTTCACGGCGGCAATCCCTGCCACCCCGGAGCCGGCGCCAAAATCCAGGACGCGCTTGCCCGCCACCCACTCGGGGTTGGCGGCCAGGTAGCGGGCCAGTGCCAGGCCACTGGCCCAGCAGAAGCTCCAGTAGGGCGGCTCATGCAGGATGCGCCGGGTTTCTTCGGGGCTGAAGGCGCGGTCCATGTTGTCGGCGTCCAGCAGCCACAACGACAGGTCGGTGCCCGGTAACGGGCAGGGCACCAGTTGCGCGTCGCCGATCAGTTCGCTCAAGGCCCGTTGCAGGTGCAGCGGTGGCGTCATGGTGCGCGAACGAGTTGCAGCGGCCCGGTGGTCTGGGTGATCGGCTGTTGGATGCGCACCGCCGGCAGGTGCAGGATCAACTGCCCGGACTGGCTGGCACGCCCTCGCAGCTCAACGCGGGCACCGGCGGGGAACGCTTGCGGGTTGAAGCGCAGGCGAAAAGCCAGCGGTTTGTTGTTGCCGATCAGCACGCTGCTGGCCAGCAGTTGTTGCGGGCGGCTGCGGTCGTCGATCACCAGCAGTGCCAGTTCCACTTCGGCGCCGGCCGGTACGCCGTTGAGGGTGCCGCTCACTTCACGCTGGTAGGCCGGCAATGGCCCGAGCGGTTCCTGGCCGGGGATTTTTTTCTCTTGTTGCGGCGTGGGTTGCGGGGCCGCTGGTTTTGGCGCTTCGCTGCTGCACGCGACCAGGAAACTGAACATTGTGAGTAAAACCAGCGGTCGTAACGGCATGTACGGCTCCAAAAAGGGCAAAAATCCGTGAACTAAACATAAGAAACATAATAGTCAGCCTATATACCGTAAAGGCTATGGCTTGTCTTGCCACGGGGATGCGCTACCATGGCCCTCCCTTTTTTTGTTGCCTGCCACCATGCACTGTCCCTTCTGCGGTGCCAACGACACCAAGGTCATTGACTCGCGTCTGGTCGCCGAGGGCGATCAAGTACGTCGCCGGCGCGAATGCCTGGCCTGCGGTGAACGTTTCACCACCTTCGAAACCGCCGAACTGGTACTGCCACGCCTGATCAAGTCCGACGGCAGCCGCCAGCCCTTTGACGAAGACAAATTGCGCGCCGGTATGCAGCGCGCCCTGGAAAAACGCCCGGTGAGTGTCGAGCGGCTGGAGGCGGCGCTGGCGCATATCAAGCACAAGCTGCGCGCGACTGGCGAGCGCGAGGTCAAGAGCCTGGTGGTGGGAGAACTGGTGATGGGCGAGCTGCAAAAGCTCGACGAAGTTGCCTACATTCGTTTCGCCTCGGTGTATCGACGCTTCCAGGACCTCAACGAGTTCCGCGAAGAGATCGACCGCCTGGCCCGTGAGCCGGTCAAAGAATGAACCCTCCTTCTGTAGAACAGGCTGTGCTCGACGCCCATTACATGGCTCGCGCCCTCGAATTGGCGCGCAAGGGCCTGTACACCACCCATCCCAACCCTCGGGTCGGCTGCGTGATTGTGCGCGATGGGCAGATTGTCGGCGAAGGCTGGCACGAGCGCACCGGCGAGCCCCATGCCGAGCCCAACGCCTTGCGCGCCGCTGGCGACAAAGCCCGCGGTGCCACGGTGTACGTGACGCTTGAACCGTGCAGCCATTATGGTCATACGCCGCCCTGCGCCGATGCGCTGGTGAGCGCTGGCGTGGCACGGGTGGTCGCGGGTATGCAGGACCCGAACCCGGAAGTGGCCGGGCGTGGCATGCAGCGCCTGGCCCAGGCCGGCATCGAGGTGCTCAGCGGCGTGCTGGAAAGCCAGGCGCGTGCCCTGAACCCAGGGTTCCTCAAACGCATGGAACATGGCCTGCCGTTTGTGCGGGTCAAGCTGGCGATGAGCCTGGACGGCCGCACCGCGATGGCCAGTGGCGAGAGCCAATGGATCACCGGCCCCGCCGGCCGCGCCGCCGTGCAGCGCCTGCGTGCCCAGGCCAGTGTGGTGCTGACCGGTGCCGATACCGTGCTGGCCGATGGTGCGCGCCTGACCGTGCGTGCCGCCGAACTGGGCCTGGATGCCGAAACCACGGCCCTGGCCATGTCGCGTCCACCGCTGCGCGTGCTGATCGACGGTCGCCTGCGGGTGCCGCTCAATGCGCCGTTCTTCAAGGCCGGGCCGGCCCTGGTCATCACCTGCGTGACCCCGGAGAACCAGTTCCCCCGTGGCCCGGAATGCCTGGTGGTGCCGGGTGTCGACGGCCAGGTCGACCTGCGCTCGGCGCTGGTGGCGCTGGCGGCCCGTGGTGTCAACGAGGTGCTGGTGGAAGCCGGCCCAAGCCTGGCAGGCGCGTTTGCCCAGCAGGGCCTGGTGGACGAGTATGTGATTTTCATCGCCGGCAAGTTCCTGGGCTCCGCCGCCCGGCCTTTGCTCGACTGGCCGCTTGAGAAACTGGCCGACGCCCCCCAACTCAAGATCACTGAAATGCGCGCTGTAGGCGACGACTGGCGAGTCACTGCCATACCTGTGCCAGCAGCGAGCGTATAATTCCGACCGGGCGCCCAGGCGCCCGTACCGTTTTCCAGGAGAAGGCCATGTTCACCGGCATTATCGAATCCATCGGCAGCATCCGCGCCATGACCCCCAAAGGCGGCGACGTGCGCCTGCTGGTTGAAACCGGCAAGCTGGACCTTGGCGACGTCAAGCTGGGCGACAGCATCGCCGTCAGCGGCGTGTGCCTGACCGTCATCGAACTGCCGGGCAATGGCTTTGCCGCCGACGTCAGCCGGGAAACCCTGGACTGCACCGCGATGAATGACCTCAAGGCCGGCAGCCCGGTCAACCTGGAAAAAGCCCTGACCCCGACCACCCGCCTGGGCGGCCACCTGGTCAGCGGCCATGTCGACGGCGTCGGCGAAGTAGTGGCACGCAGCGAAAACGCGCGGGCCGTGGAATTTCGCATCCGTGCGCCGAAAGAATTGGCCAAGTACATCGCCCACAAAGGCTCGATCACCGTCGACGGCACCAGCCTGACCGTGAACGCCGTGAATGGCGCCGAATTCGAACTGACCATCATTCCCCACACCCTCAGCGAAACCATCATGGCGTCTTACCAGCCAGGTCGCCGGGTGAACCTGGAAGTCGACTTGCTTGCCCGTTACCTGGAGCGCCTTCTGCTTGGCGATAAGGCCGCAGAGCCAAGCCTTTCTCAAGGGCCGAGTAACATCACCGAAAGTTTTCTGGCCGCTAACGGCTACCTGAAATCCTGACCAAGGGGGTGCCGCGTGGCGCTCAATAGCATCGAAGAACTGGTTGAAGATATCCGCCAAGGCAAGATGGTCATCCTGATGGATGACGAAGACCGCGAGAACGAAGGCGACCTGATCATGGCCGCCGAGTTGTGCCAGCCTGAACACATCAACTTCATGGCCAAGCACGCCCGTGGCCTGATCTGCATGCCCATGAGCCGCGAGCGCTGCGAACTGCTCAAGCTGCCGCTGATGGCACCGCGCAATGGTTCTGGGTTTGGCACCAAGTTCACCGTCTCGATTGAAGCGACCACCGGCGTGACCACCGGCATCTCTGCCGCTGACCGCGCCCGCACCGTGCAAGCCGCGGCTGCCAAAGACGCCAAGGCCGAAGACATTGTCAGCCCTGGCCACATTTTCCCGCTGATGGCCCAGCCCGGTGGCACCCTGGCCCGTGCCGGCCATACCGAAGCTGCCTGCGACCTGGCGCGCATGGCCGGTTTCGAGCCGAGCGGGGTGATCTGCGAAGTGATGAATGACGACGGCACCATGGCCCGTCGCCCGGAGCTGGAAGCCTTTGCCGCCGAGCACAACATCAAGATCGGCACCATCGCCGACCTGATTCACTACCGGATGATCCACGAACGTACCGTTCAGCGGATTGCCGAGCAGCCGCTGGACAGCGAACTGGGGCATTTCAACCTGGTGACCTACCGTGATTCGGTGGAAGGCGACGTGCACATGGCGCTGACCCTGGGCAACATCTGCGCCGAAGAGCCGACCCTGGTGCGCGTGCACAACATGGACCCGCTGCGCGACCTGTTGATGGTCAAGCAGCCGGGCCGTTGGAGCCTGCGAGCCGCCATGGCTGCGGTTTCCGAGGCGGGCAGCGGGGTCGTGCTGCTGTTGGGTAACCCGGTGGATGGCGACGTGCTGCTGGCCCATATCCGCGAAAGCGCTGACCAGGTGCCGGTGAAAAAACCGACCACCTACAGCATCGTCGGCGCCGGTTCGCAGATCCTGCGTGACCTGGGCGTGCGCAAAATGCGCTTGATGAGTGCGCCAATGAAATTTAATGCGATATCCGGTTTCGACCTGGAAGTAGTAGAATACGTGCCCTCCGAATAAAGGCCGGCGATTGTCGCACCTTGTTCGCGGTTCAAATATCACTAAGGGGCGCGTCAGATACGCGTCCCGGCTCTTTAAGAGATTTGTCGAATGACCCTGAAGACCATCGAAGGTACCTTCATCGCCCCCAAAGGCCGCTACGCCCTGGTGGTTGGCCGCTTCAACAGCTTCGTGGTTGAAAGCCTGGTAAGCGGTGCCGTGGACGCCCTGGTTCGCCACGGTGTGAGCGAAAGCGATATCACGATTATCCGTGCCCCTGGCGCCTTCGAAATTCCACTGGTTGCGCAGAAAGTCGCGCAACAAGGCGAATACGCAGCAATCATCGCCCTGGGCGCGGTCATTCGTGGCGGCACCCCGCATTTCGAATACGTGGCTGGCGAGTGCACCAAGGGCCTGGCCCAGGTGTCCATGGAGTTCGGCGTGCCAGTGGCCTTCGGCGTCCTGACTGTTGATTCCATCGAGCAAGCCATCGAGCGTTCCGGCACCAAGGCCGGTAACAAAGGCGCTGAAGCTGCCCTGTCCGCGCTGGAAATGGTCAGCCTGCTGTCGCAGTTGGAGGCCAAGTGATTTCCGACGAGAGCGATCGTTTCAACCCGCGCGAGCCACGTCCTGCGGACGCCGGCAAACCATCGAAGAACGAAAAGCGCCGGGCTGCCCGTCAGTTGGCGACCCAGGCGCTGTATCAGCGTCAGATGGCGGGTACTTCGCTGAACGAAATCGAAGCGCAGTTTCGCGTCGACAACGATTTTACCTTCGCCGACCTGCCGTACTTCCACGACATCCTGCACGGTGTGCATGCCAATCTGAGCGAGATCGACACAGCCCTGGCACCCTGCCTGGACCTGACCCTCGAAGAGCTGGACCCGGTTGAACTGTGCGTGATGCGCCTGTCCACCTGGGAGCTGCTCAAGCGCGTTGACGTGCCTTACCGCGTAGTGATCAACGAAGGTATCGAACTGGCGAAAGTCTACGGTTCGACCGACGGTCACAAGTTCGTCAACGGCGTGCTCGACAAGCTGGCCCCGCGCCTGCGTGAAGCCGAAGTGAAGGCGTACAAGCGCTAACCTGCGCTTGGCTCCCTGATGGGCGAGTTCGAGCTGATCCGTACCTACTTCGCCGCCGCGCCCTGTGCGCAAGGCGGCGAGGGCATTGCCCTGGGGATCGGCGACGACTGCGCCTTGCTGGCGGTTCCCCCCGGGGAACAGTTGGCAATCTCCACCGATACCCTGGTGGCCGGCGTGCACTTTGCCGACCCCTGCGACCCGTTCCTGCTCGGCCAGCGCTCGCTGGCGGTGGCAGTCAGCGATCTGGCGGCCATGGGCGCCAATCCCCTGGCCTTTACCCTTGCACTCACCCTACCGACGGTCGCGGCCGATTGGTTGCAGCGCTATGCCCAGGGTTTGAACGCCATGGCCCAGCGCTGCGGCGTGGGCCTGGTGGGCGGCGATACCACTCGTGGGCCGCTGAGCCTGACCGTCACTGTGTTTGGCCGTGTCCCGGCGGGCCTGGCGTTGACCCGCAGTGGGGCGCAGCCGGGCGACCTGCTGTGTGTCGGCGGTGACCTGGGCAATGCCGCCGCAGCCTTGCCGTTGGTGTTGGGCCAGCGTAGTGCCGCGGCGGATGTCGCCGAACCGTTGCTGGGCCATTACTGGTCGCCGCAACCGCAGTTGGCCCTGGGCATAGCGTTGCGTGGCAAGGCGACGTCTGCGTTGGATATTTCCGACGGCCTTCTAGCCGATTGCGGGCATATCGCCAAGGCGTCAGGCGTAAGCCTGGTGATCGAGCGGCAACGGCTGCCGCTGTCGGCGGCGCTGCTGGCCTTTCTCGGCGATGACGGTGCGCGGGCTGCCGCCTTGAGCGGTGGCGACGATTATGTCCTCGCGTTCACCCTGCCGCCCGCTGAGCTGGCGCCGTTGCTGGCCGACGGTTGGCCGGTGCAGGTTGTCGGGCGTGTGGAAGCGGGGGCGGGCGTCAGGCTGCTGGATGCCCGCGGCCACGACATCACCCCGGCCGTGCGCGGCTATCAGCATTTTCGCCAGGCGCCGTGACACGGCGGGCTGCGCTACCCTTTACAGCGTTGTAGAACAGATCGCTTTTCCCAGGAGGACGTCATCATGGGGCTACGTCGCTGGTTGCTGATCCTGCTGTGTGTTGTCGCGCCTGGCGTATGGGCCGATGACAGCTCTGAAGTGCCCAGCCAGATCCGTCTGGCCAGTGAAACCTGGAATGACTACACCAACGCCGACGGCAGCGGCCTGGCCTGGGATGTGTTGAGGGAAATCTTCGAGCCGGCCGGGGTCAAGGTCAAGATTCGCAGCGTGCCCTACACCCGCTCAGTCGGCCTGGCACGGCGGGGCGAAGTGGATGCCTGGGTCGGCTCCTATCATGATGAAACCGAAGGCGTGCTGTACGCCCGCTGGAACTATGACGCCGACCACATCTACGCCCTGGGCCTGGCGGGCAGCCCCGTACCGACCCTGGTGACCCTGGGTACTTACCGCCTGGCCTGGGTGCGCGGCTACAAGTACGAGGAGTACCTGCCCAATATTCATCGTTTCAACCAGATCGAGCGTCGTGGCGGGATTTTGCCGATGCTCCAGCACGGGCGGGCCGACTTCTACATCGATGCCCTGGCCGAATTGAAATACATCCTGGGCCAAGCCGACGACCCGTCCGCGTTCAAGCTCACGCACATTGCCGAACTGCCGTTGTTCCTGGGGTTTACCGACAATGAGCGGGGGCGGGCGCTGATGGCGTTGTTTGACCAGCGCATGGAGGCGCTGGTGAAAAGTGGCGAGTTGAAACCGATTTTCCAGCGCTGGAATCAGCCGTATCCGTTTTGACGCCCATAGAACCAAGGCAAAGGCCAATCGAACCGATTGATCTTTATCAGCGATAATTCAGCTTAAGCGTCTGTAGGAACGTGCTGTTACAATGCCTGCCTCTGTGAAATCTGAAATCAGGAGCACACGGTGCCCGTCGTTTTCGTCGCTGCTTCCAAGCTGCCTACCCCTTTTGCCACGTTTACCATGCATGGCTTTCTTGAAAAAGCCTCCGGGCGCGAGCATGTCGTGCTCAGCCTGGGCGATGTGGCCGATGGCGCCCCGGTCCTGGGCCGCGTGCACTCCGAGTGCCTGACCGGTGACGCACTGTTCAGCCAGCGCTGCGACTGCGGTTCGCAACTGGAAGCCGCCTTGCAAGCCATCGCCCGTGAAGGCCGTGGCGTGCTGCTGTATCTGCGTCAGGAAGGCCGGGGCATTGGTTTGCTGAACAAGATCCGCGCCTACGAACTGCAAGACGGCGGCGCCGACACCGTAGAAGCCAATGAGCGCCTGGGCTTTGCCGCCGATCAGCGCGACTACGGCATCTGCCTGCCGATGCTCGAACACCTGGGCATCCAGTCCCTGCGCCTGATGACCAACAACCCGCGCAAGGTCAACGCCTTGACCGAGATGGGCATCACCGTTGCCGAGCGCGTGCCGCTGCACACCGGGCATAACCCGCACAACAAACTCTACCTGGCGACCAAAGCCAGCAAGCTCGACCATATGATGGGCAACGAGCATCAGGGCGAGGTCGACCGGGCGTGACGCGCGGCCAGGTCAAGCGGCGGCTGTCCTTCAGTTGGTGGCAGTACCTGGCGCTGGCGTTGCTGCCGTTGTTCGTGATCAACCTGGTGTTTGGTCAGGGCGAGCCGCTGTTGCCAGTGTTGGCGATGCCGTTCTTTATCGCCGGCGTTGCCTCGATGTTTGCCAGCCTGCGTTACTTCCATGGCTATAAACATGCGCTGATTGCCACCTCCAAGGCCCTGGATACACCTGAAGAGCCCGCCGCCTGGATCACCCTCGCGGCTCGTCGACGCACGGCGCTGCTGGTCGCGGCGTTCCCGGCCTGGATCGGTGCGCTGGCCGTGTTCGTCGGCCTGGAGGCAGTGCCGCTGTTTCTCCTGGCCTTGTCGACCCTGGTGCTGTTCTACCTCTATCGCATCCCGCGTCAGCTCGGTTGATGCGCTTGTGGCTGGCGGTTCTGCTGCTGGCCGCCAGCGCGTCGGCGGCGGCGGTCGAGCGGGTGGTCAGCCTCGCACCGTCCCTATCTGAAATCGTCGTTGAGCTGGGTGCGAGCGATCTGCTGGTGGGCGTGCTCGACGGCGGCGAACGGCCTGACGCGCTGCGCAATGTGCCCTCGGTGGGCCGTTATGGGCAGTTGGATCTGGAGCGGCTGCTCAGCCTGCAGCCTGACTTGTTGCTGCTCTGGCCCGGCAGCGTCGGCCCCGCCCAGCGCGAGCAGCTCAAGCGCTTGAACATCCCGATCTACGTCGCCGAACCCCATAGCCTTGAACAACTGAGCAGCCAGGTCGAAGCCATCGCCCAACAGTTGGGCCGCGCCGAAGCCGGTCGCCAACTGGCCGACCGCTTGCGTCAACGCTTGGCCGAGTTGCGCCAGCGTTATCAGCGTAGCGAGCCGTTGCGCGTGTTCTACCAGGTCTGGAACCAACCGCTGTACACCGTGGGCGGTGGGCAGATCATCAGCGATGCGCTTAGCGTATGTGGCGCGCGCAATGTGTTTGACGACCTCAAGTTGCCAGCCCCGCAGGTCAATATCGAGTCGGTGTTGCAGCGTGATCCCCAGGTGATCCTGGCGGCGGATCAAGCGCAACTGGACGACTGGAAGGCCTGGCCCCAGGTGGCGGCGGTGGTCCAGGGGCGCTTGCTGATCGTGCCGGATAAAGGGCTGGAGCGGCCCAGTGGGCAGATGGTGGAGGCGGTGGCGAGGTTGTGTCAGGTGATTGCGCCGAACCGCTAAGACCGCTATCGCAGGCAAGCGAGCTCCCACATTTGACTGTATTCACACATCAAAAGGTGGGAGCTCGGCAGTGCAGAATATTTTGGCCACACCACAGAACAAATGTGGGAGCTGGCTTGCCTGCAATGGCGTCGGCCCGGACAACCTCAGAGCTGCGGCGTCCACGTCACCCCAAGCATCCACGTCCGGCCTTCTTCGCGGTACGGCTGGTTGTTCGCGAAGTTCGGATCGTCATAGCTGTACCACGCCCGTGTATAGCGGCGATCCAGCAGGTTATCGACCTTGAGCGAAAGCGCCACTTCCCGGTTCAGCGCCCAACCGCTGCGCAATCCCAGCAGGTAATAGCCTGCTAGCCGGTTTTTATTGTACTCGTCGTCGTAGCTGCTGCTGATGGCCTGCCAGCTGGCGCCCAGGCTCAATTGGTCGAACTGCCGATCCAGGTCCAGGTTCAGGGTGCGCCGGGCACGACGGGCCAGGGTGTGGCCGCTGTTGCGGTCGCGCGGGTCGATGATCGACAGGCCGAGGTTGCCTTGCCAGCCGAAGAACTCCTGCTTGAGGGCGGCTTCGAAGCCGTTGATGCGGGCGGTGGCGACATTTTGTGGCTTGCTGCTGGCGTCGAGGATGATCGCGTCTTTCAGGTCGGTGCGGTACAGCGAGGCTTCCAGGCGTGTGCTGTCACTGAGCTGGCTGCGCCATTGCAGTTCATAGCTTTTCGATGTCTCTGGCTGCAGGTTCGGATTGCTGTACTGGGTGTCGGGGTAGTACAGGTCATTGAAAGTCGGTGCGCGAAACCCTTCGCTGTAACTCAGCAATACGTCGTTATCGCTGTTGACTGGCAAGGTCAGGGTGCCGCTCCAGCTGTTCTGCCCTCCAAATTGCTGGTTCTGGTCGCGGCGCAGCCCCAGTTCGGTGGAAAACCACTCGCCCTTGAAACGATGCTGGATAAATGCGGCACGGTTCCAGCGGCTGTTTTCGCTGAACGTGGTGCTGCCGTGAAAGCGGTCCTCATACCAATCACCGCCCAGAATCAGGCTGTTCTGCTGGTCGAGCGTCAGGTCGTTCTGCCAGTTGATCGAGTCGCGATAGGTGTTGAACACACTGAAGTCAGTGCTGAGCTTGTCGCGCTTGGTGTCGCGGTTTTCGCTGTGGCCCAGCTCTACACGGGTCTGCCAGGCCTCGTTGAGTTGGGCGTCGATGTAAGCGCTGGCGCTGCTGACGGTGTAGTCGGTATAGGGCTTTTGGCCGACACTTTGCCCCGTGGCGAAATCATAGCGTCCAAAGCTGTTGTCATATTCCGACTTGCCCCGGCTATCCAGCAGGTTAAAACCCACCTCCAGCTCATCGCTGAACTCATGGCTGAGGTTCAAGCTCAGCGACTTATTGCGATAGGCATCATGGTCGCGGTCGCTGGGGAAGGAGGCGTGGCTCCAGTCGATACCGGCCGTGTCATCCAGGCTCGCGCCCAGGTTGAAGCGCGTGCGTTGATCACCGCCCGACAGGCCCAGGCTGCGCTCCCAGGTGTTGTTGCTGCCAAAGCCCAACTTCAGGCGCGGTTGCAGGCCTGGTCCGGCATTGCGTCGGGTAAATATCTGGATCACCCCGCCAATCGCGTCACTGCCGTAAATCACCGAGCGCGATCCGCGCAGCACTTCCACCCGTTCAATCTGGTCGACATTCAAGTATTGCAGGCCACTGTCGCCAGAGGTGGCATTGGCGATCCGCTGGCCATCCACCAGCACCAGGCTTTGCGCCGACTTTGTGCCGCGTATGAAGATCCCCGGCAAGCTGCCCCGGCCACCGGTCCGCGCCACTTGTACACCGGGCACGCGGCTGAGCAGGTCGGTCACGCTGGAGGGTTGCAGGCGGTCGATATCGTCGCGAGTGAATACGGTGTTGGCGGCGCTGCTGTCATTGCGCGCCTGCACCTGGCGGTTGGCGCTGATGACCACATCGGGGAGCTTCAGGGCGGCGTCGCGGGTGTCGGCGAGCAGCTCTGGAGTGGGTAGGAGCAGGAGTGGCAGGGCAAGTCGAAGGTGTTTCATGGGCCGTCCATGGGTTCCAAGGCAATACAAAACAAATGTGGGAGCTGGCTTGCCTGCGGTGCAGACACCTCGGTCTTTCAGACAGACCGGGGTGATGCTATCGCAGGCAAGCCAGCTCCCACAATTTGATCCGGTTTACAGGCCGAGCAAGGCCATGCGCTGGCGAACCGCAGCCTCGATCCCCGCTTCATCCAGCCCGCACTCAGCCAGCATCTGCGCCGGCTTGGCGTGCTCCACATAAATGTCCGGCAAACCCAGGTGCAGCACCGACTTGAGGATATTCTCCCGTGCCAGGAACTCACTGACTGCCGCACCGGCGCCGCCCATGATGGCGTTTTCTTCAACCGTTACCAGCAATTGATGGCTGCCGGCGATCTCGCGCACCAGGGCTTCATCCAGGGGTTTGACGAAGCGCATGTCGATCACGGTGGCGTCGATTTTTTCCGCCACTTTCAGGGCTTCGGCCAGTTGCACGCCGAAGACCAGGAACGCAGTCTGGCTGCCCTGGCGCCGCACGATGCCCTTGCCGATCTCGATCGGCTCCAGGTCTTTCTCGATCAGCGCATTCGGGCCGTTGCCACGGGGGTAGCGTACCGCTGCGGGGCCGTTGTACAGGTGGCCGGTGCTGAGCATCTTGCGCAGCTCGTTCTCGTCGCTTGGGGTCATCACCAGCATGCCGGGGATGCAGCGCAAGTACGACAGATCAAAGCTGCCGGCGTGGGTCGGGCCGTCTTCGCCCACCAAGCCGGCGCGGTCGATGGCGAACAGCACGTCGAGGTTCTGCACCGCCACATCGTGGACAAGCTGGTCATAACCGCGTTGCAGGAACGTGGAGTAGATCGCCACCACTGGCTTGGCGCCTTCGCAGGCCATGCCAGCGGCAAAGGTCACCGCGTGTTGCTCGGCAATCGCCACGTCGAAGTAGCGCAGCGGGAAACGCTCGCTGAACGCCACCAGGTCGGAGCCTTCCTTCATCGCCGGGGTAATGCCCACCAGGCGCGGATCGGCGGCGGCCATGTCGCACAGCCATTCGCCAAACACACCGGAGTACTTCGGCCCACTGGCCTTTTTCGGCGCCGCCACGGGCGCGTCCAGCGGTTCGAGCTTGGTGATGGCGTGGTAGCCAATCGGGTCGACTTCCGCCGGGGCGAAGCCTTTGCCTTTCTTGGTGACGATATGCAGGAACTGCGGGCCCTTGAGGTCGCGCATATTGCGCAGGGTAGCGATCAGGGTCGGCAGGTCGTGGCCGTCGATGGGGCCGATATAGTTCCAGCCCAGCTCTTCGAACAGGGTGCCGGGGACCAGCATGCCCTTGGCGTATTCTTCGGTACGGCGGGCAATTTCCCAGGCGCCGGGCAGGCGGGACAGCACTTTTTTGCTGCCCTCGCGCATGCTGGCGTAGGTGCGGCTGGACAGGATCTTCGCCAGGTAATTGGACAAACCACCGACATTGCGCGAGATCGACATGTCGTTGTCGTTGAGGATCACCAGCATGTTGGCGTCCACTTCCGGCGCATGGTTCAGCGCTTCAAACGCCATGCCGGCTGTCAGTGCGCCATCACCGATCACGGCAATCGCCTTGCGATCGCTGTTTTGCAGACGGGCGGCAATCGCCATGCCCAGGGCTGCGCTGATCGAGGTGCTGGAGTGGCCGACGCCAAAGGTGTCGTATTCGCTCTCGGCGCGGCGCGGGAAGGCGGCGATGCCGTCCTTCTGGCGCAAGGTGGCCATGCGCTCGCGGCGTCCGGTGAGGATTTTGTGCGGATACGCCTGGTGGCCCACGTCCCACACCAGCCGGTCGTCCGGGGTGTCGAATACGTAATGCAACGCGATGGTCAGCTCGATGACGCCAAGGCCAGCACCAAAATGCCCACCGGTCTGGCCGACCGTGTAGAGCAATTCCAGGCGCAACTCATCGGCCAGGGTTTCCAGCTCGGCTTCACCCAGGCGGCGCAGGCCGGCCGGCGTGTTAGCACGGTCCAGCAGAGGCGTGGTCGGGCGCTTGCGGGGAATCTCTTGAAACGTCGTGGGCATCAGGCGAATCGTTATAGGTATAGAAGAGGCGGCAGTTTACCTCAAGCATCGCAAACTGCCCACGCAGAGCACCGAACTTGGCCGATATGCGGCGGTAAAGGCCGCTGTAATCAGTGGCGGCGTTCGACGATATACCGCGCCAGGTCACGCAGCGGCTCGGCTGCCGCGTCGAATGGTCGCAGGGCGGCCAGGGCCTGGTCGCACAGCTCCAGGGCATAGGCCTTGGCGGCTTCGAGCCCCAGCAGTGACGGATAGGTCGGCTTGTCACGGGCAATATCGGCGCCCTGGCGCTTGCCGAGGGTCGCGGTATCGCTTTCTACGTCGAGAATATCGTCCTGCACCTGGAACGCCAGGCCGATGGCCCGGGCATAGGTCTGCAAGGCGGCCAACTGCGCCGCTTCGGCGCGGCCACTGGCCAGGGCGCCGAGGTGCACGGCAGCCTCGATCAGCGCACCGGTCTTGTGCCGGTGCATATATTCCAGGGCTTGCTGGTCCAGCTTGAGGCCCACCGACCCCAGGTCAATCGCCTGGCCCCCGACCATACCGGCCGGGCCCGCAGCGCTGGCCAACGCGGTGACCATACGCAGGCGAATCTCGGCATTCACGCCGCTCAGGCGCGGATCAAGCAAGGCGCTGAACGCCAGACTTTGCAGGCCGTCACCGGCGAGGATCGCACAGGCTTCGTCAAAGGCTTTATGGGTAGTGGGCTGGCCGCGACGCAGATCGTCATCGTCCATCGCCGGCAAATCGTCATGCACCAATGAATAGGCATGAATCAACTCCACCGCACACGCCGCGCCATTGGCTTGCGCGGCGTCCACGCCCAGCGCCTCGCAGGCCGCATAGGCGAGCAATGGCCGTACGCGCTTGCCGCCGTTCATCACGCTGTAGCGCATGGCCTCATACAGCCTGGCCAGCTCCGGGCTGGGTGCCACAAACAGCGGTTCGAGCGCAGCATTGACCCGAGCCTGACTGCTGGCCTGATAAACGTCGATCATTGCGCTTGTTCCGCGTCGAAAGGTTCTTCGGCCAACTCCCCATCCCGTTCCAGCAATACCTGGACCTTCTGCTCCGCCTGCGCCAGGGCGCTCTGGCAGTCGCGGGTCAGGCCGATACCTTGCTCGAACGCCGTCAACGAGTCTTCCAGCGACAACTCGCCGTTCTCCAGACGCTCGACCAGGGTTTGCAGGTCGGCGAGGGATTGTTCGAAATCGAGTGCAACTTTTTTGCGGGCCATGGCGGCTATTCCGGTTGACGGTAAACGGGCGCGACACTAGCAGATAGGGGGTGGAGGGGCAAATGAGGGGCGCTTGGGCACGCCGGGGTTTTTCAGTCATACAGCCAAGGCTTCAGCTCCTAAGCAGCTCAATGAAATGGTCAGGAAGATGCTGGATGAGCATCAGGACGTGGCCCAACCCGGCGACTTCGAGCTCGATGACATCGTACTGCTGCGTGAAGCTAATGGTTTTGCCCAGCAATGGGTTGGCAGCATGACGCGGGAAATCCTGGCAGAAGAGCGCGTCCTGCAAAACAAATGGGGCGACCTGCTGAACTAGCCGATGCGCGCCGTGCCGGTTTCCACCAGACGTGCAAACTGGCACTGACCCTGGGCCTGTTCCAGGCTGCCCTCAAACGCCACCAGCCCTGCATGCACTTGCTGCAGGGCTTGGATCTGCGTCATCAACTCGAGTTTCTTTTGTGCTATCGCCTGGTTGGCGCGCTGCCAAGGCAGTTCATTGCCACGGTACCCGTGAAGAATCCCCTGCAACTCCTTGAGCTTGAAGCCCAACTGCTGCGCGCACTTGATAAACGTCAGCAGCTCAACGCTCTGCGCCGAATACACCCGATACCGCCCCTCGCGTTGCGGCTGCGGTAGCAAGCCGATGTCCTCGTAGTGACGAATCGCCTTGATCGTCGTGCCTGACAACTGCGCGGCTTTACCGATGTACATGCAGGTCCTTTCCTAAAAGAGTGTGCGGGCCTTCTTCAGCCACTTGTCGCGCTGCGCTGCAGTAGAGCCCAGCAGTGGGCCGAACATCAACGTCTTGATCGGCTTGATGCCACAAAACTCAAGGGTGGTCTTGCGCATTTGGTGCAGGCCGGGCATGCGGTAGAACCAGCGGTAATACCACGGTGGCGTATCCATGGTCACCAGCAGGTGGGCGGTGCGGCCCTTCAAGAGCTTGTCGGGGAACGCCTTGCCCTTGCGGTATTTGAAGGCGAAGCCGGCAAGGAAGATCCGATCGATAAACCCCTTCAACAACGCCGGAACACCGCCCCACCAGATGGGGAACACGAACGTCAGATGAGTAGCCCAGAGGATGTCGGATTGGGCGCCGAGCAAGTCGGGCTCCAGGGGTTGGGCCTGGTGATAGGCATGGTGCAGGATCGGGTCGAACGTCAGCTCGCCCAGGCGCAGGAGACGTACCTCATGCCCGGCGTTTCTGGCCGATTGCAGGTAGGTCTCGGCGAGGGCCGAGCAGAAGCTGGTGCTGGAGGAGTGGCCGAGGATGACCAGGATGCGCTGAACCACGGGAAAGCCCTTGGGGAAATGATCTTCAGCGTAGGGTCTGCCGTATAGGGGAGAGTCAAGGGCCCTACAAAAAAGCCTGCCGTGTAAGGCAGGCTTGGCGCTGTTGCTCACATCAGTCCGGGAGGCTGGAAAGTGGCGACAGAATATCGCTCCACACCTTGTCCCGCAGATGGGGCAGTTGGCTCTTCTCCAACTCGGTCAGCCCGTAGCCATCCGGGTTCTCCAGCACATCGAAGAATTTGACGATGCGGCAGTTGAAACGCGTGTCATCCAATCTTTCGTTAACGATGTAGATAGGCAGTGCCTTGACGTTGAACAGGCGAGTAACACCCAGGAATTTCCCGATGCTGAATTTGAGGGTGTAGGCCAGTTTTGAGTTACGGCTTTCGGGGTGATAACTGACGAAGTCGCCGAACGCGTAGATCACCAGCGCATCCTGCTTGCCAGGGCGCGGGATAAGTTCTGCGGGCTGGCTGACATGCGCATGGTTGCCAAGGATCGTGTCTACACCGCAGGCAATCACCTTGCGTGCGGCTTCCACGATATTGAGGTGGGGGTACATCTCGAACTCCCAGCCCCAGTGGCAGTAGGCGATGATCCAGTCCGCCCCCTTGGCTTTGGCGCGGGCGACCTGTTTTTCGATCAGTGAGTAGTCGGGCGCCGGGTTTACATCGTTGAAGCGCACCACGTTGGCCAGGTACGCCTTGTCAGGCGATGGGTCGCGGCCATTGAGGTCAAAGGTGTAGGCCAGCAAGGCAACCTTGATGCCGTTTTTTTCCACCACCACCACGTCATCCTGCTCGGCCTGGCTGGCGGCAGTGCCGGCATAGTAGGCGCCGGATTTTTTCAGTACATCGAGGGTGGCGAGTACGCCTTGTTCATCCCAGTCCATGGCGTGGTTGGTCGCGGTACTGAAGAAGTTGATTTTCGCCTCGTCACGGAACTTGCGGAACATCGCCTCGGATGTATTCATCTGGGCCGGTTGCCCTTTGGCCTGATGGCGTCCCGGTTTTCTGTGGCAGTCAACGGTCGATTCCAGGTTGGCGCTGACGATGTCTGCGCTGCTGTAGAAATCCGTGATGTCGTCGAACAGGTGCGGGGTGTTTTCCGGGGTCAGGACATCGACCGCCAGCAGGTCTCCGGCACATGAAACCGAGACCGAACGCAAAGGCGGGTTGCCGAAGCCTGGGTCTATCGGCGATTGATTCAGGTTGAAGAAGTTGAACGCCTGGGACTCAAACAGCTCCTCCAGCCCGGAGCCTTTCTCGGCCACTTCAAGTTGATTGAACCAGTAGCGGTAAAGCCATTTGAGTTTTTGGAAAGGCTTGCCCGAGATGTCGTACACCCCGGTTTCTGGCTGTGGGTAGTGGAATTGCTCATAAAAGATGTAGCTGGCCAGAAGTACCGCGAGTCGGGTCAGGGCGCGCAGGTCAATGTGCTTGAGAGCCGGCGGGATGATCCCGAACGGCGGGCCTTCGATGATTTCATCGAGGGTGATGCCGGCGCTCAACTTGGCAGGATCGGCCAGCACGGGCTGGATCGCGGCAAACACCTTTTGCGGGCCCTCCTGCGCCACCCAGCCGAACAGCAGTCGGGCGCACTCCTGCTCATCGGGGCTGAGCGTCTCGGTCATCTTCAGCTCGCCCGTGGCTACGCGGCTGAGTGTGGTGACGACCTCATCCTGATGCTGGTCGAGACGGGTCTGGACCTTTTGCATGACCTCTTTTAACGCTTGCACCAAATATGCACTCATCATGAACATCCTCTGTGGTTTGAGTGGGTACCCCACCGATAGTGGGCATTTTTGTCATTCAAGGCGCGTGGCAAGACCGCGCAGGGTCAGCGCAGTCACTTCTCGGGCTTGTTCCAGGACCCGGCGCTTCCAGAGTTCGGTGTCGATGTAGAAGGCATCGCGCAACTGGCGCTTGATCTGCACCCGTCGGGCTTGTGCCGTATCCGGATGGGCGTGCAGCCAGTGATCGGCACGTAGCGCTTCAAGTACCCGTGGCCCTGGCTGGGTGCCGTATTCCAGGGTCAAGCCGTTGTATTGCGCGTGCGGGCATTCCTCCATCACGGCCAGATCCAGGGTGCCATTGAGCATGGCCGACGAGGAGGTTCCGTCTGCGCTGGCCGTGACCTGTGCGCCCCACCAGCTTCGTGCCCGCGCAATATCGTTGGGGTGGTTGAGCCCTTTATAGATCCGCTCACCCACGCCACACGGGCCTAGCCCGGTGTGCACATCGATCCAGCCGATGCGCCGGCAGTGGTTGCCCAGGCGACGGATAATCTGGCGTAGTTGCAGGTTGCTCCAGGCGGGGGCCGCGCCTGCGTAAAACAGGCCTTCAGGGTGGCTGTGTTGGCCCCGGGTAATGGCTGACTGCAGGGCTTTGGTGCCATGTCGCAGCGCATATCCGGCCAGGCCCAACGTGCTGAGCAGGGTGGGTGGCTGCCGGCGGGGAAGCAGCAGCGGGGCGAGGGCGCGGTAGTCTGGGTTGTCGGGCAGCGGTTGGTTGAAGTCAATGAAGTTACGATTGAGGTCGATATTGTCTTCGTTGACCCGGCGCAGCCAGGAGAAGCCGTAGGGGTTGATCGCATGCAGGTACAGCACCGCCAGGTCCTGGCGCTGGCAGTGCTCCCCCCACTCGCGGTTGCGCAGGTGATCAACCTGTACGGCCGAGCCGCAGAAGCCTTCCACACCATGTACGCCGCTGCTCAGGACCAGCAGGTTGGTGGCCTTTGGTGAGCCGGCAAATACCACATCCAGGGCCAGTTCCTCGCCATCGATACCCGGTAGTGGGTGAGGATGAGATTGAGCCTCCAGACCCGCATTGGCACAGGCCTGGAGGAATTTTTGCCGAGCTTCGGCGTAGCTTTGTGAAAAGCAGGATAAGTCCATCGGGTGTTCCCTATTGGCAGTCGTGCTGGGCGCCGCGCGCAGCGCTCAAGGTGGTGGGCAATCACTGCGCGGTTTAGGCCGGGCTGGTGGCCTCAAAAGCTGCGCTGGGAGTGCTGGCAAGGAGCTCACGACGACTGCGCTCCGGGTCGATCAGTACCAGGCCCAGCAGGCTGAACACCAGCAGGGCAATGCCGAACAGGCCGATCGCCAGCTCGAAGCCGGTCACCAGGTCGCCGTTCTGCCAGCCAATGGCCTGGCCGACCAGCACTGGCGCGAGCATGCCGGCAGTGGTCAGCAGCGCAATATGGATCGCCAGCATGCTCCCGCGCTGGCGGGCCGGGGCGATGTGGGCAACGATGCTGAAACCGAAGGCCGACAGCAGGTTGAGGAGGATGCTGCCGAGCAGGAAAAACCCCAGGGTCACCGTCAGGCTGGTGCTGGTAAAACCCATCAGGATGTAGGTGACGGCGGCGACCAGGCACGCCAGCAGCGGCGGCACAACCATCGCCTTGCGCAGGCTGGCGCCGCGTTTCATCGCGCGTTGCGCCAGGCTGGAAACCAGCAAGTTGATAAAGATCACCCCCAGGGTGGTGGCCAGCACCAGGTACCCCGATTGCATCGGGGTCATGCCCAGGCCCCTTTGCAGGTAGGTGGGCAGCCAGCTGTAGAGCAAGGCATTGGGCAGGTAGCTGCAGAACGCGACCAGGGTAATGCAGACAAACGTGCGGTTGAGCAACAGGCGCTTGTAGGGCAGCGTGGGCAGCAGGTCGCCCTGGGTGTCCCGTGTATCGTCATGCTGGCCTTCACGGCCATAACGTTGCCACAGCAGCAGCCACACCAGGCCGACACCGGCCAGCAGCACATAGCCCGTGCGCCAGCCGTACTGCTCGATCAGCTTGGGCAGGGCGACCGCTCCGGCAATCGCGCCGAGCATGATTGCGACCTGGATCAGCGCTGCTGGCAGCACCCGCTCTCGGCTGGTGTACCACTTGAAGCAGGCGTGCTGGGTCACCGCCGTGCCCGGGCCGCAACCGGCACCGAGCAGGATGCGGCTGGCCAGCAGGGTGAAGAAACTGGTGGACAGGGCCGCGAGCAATTGGGCGGTCATCCATACCAGGGCCATGCCGGAGAGAATCCAGCGACTCGGCATACGGTTGGCGAGAAAACCCACCAGTACCCCAGAGATCGAATAAAGAAAAAAGAACGCGCTGCTGATAAAACCGAACTGTGCTGGCGTGAGCTTTAACTCATCAATGATCTGCGGGCCGGCGAAGGCAAAAATGGTCTTGTCCAGCACGCTGATGATCACCACTGTCATCAGCAGGGCAACGACGAGCGGGCGTCGGCTATCGGTAAATGAACTCATGGTTATGGCCTTGTTTTAAGGGGGGCTGCTAGAAGCGAATACCGACACTGGCCTCTAACAGGCTGCGATCTGCCACCAGGTTGTAATCGCCGCCACCGGTGTTCAGGTAGCTGAGATCGAAGGTGTAAGTGCTTTTGTAATCACCGTTCACACCGAGTATTTGCGCGTAGCGGCCTTCGGAAAATACCCCGTCATAGGCGTGCCCCTCGATGTCATAGACGAGTGTCAGCGAAGGCGTCAGGTCCAGCCCGGGCAACACATTCCTGTAGTTGATTTCCCCTTTGATACGGGTACCCCAGGCAAACGGCGTGATAAATCCGTCATCCGCACATCTGGCCGCCGGGCCTGTGCACTTCGCCGCTTTGCCGTAGGGCGCGCTGCCAAAACCGGGGCGTCCGTAACGGATCTGGTCGGTGTCGGGCAGGTCATGTACATATTTCAACCCGGCTTCTGCCGATAGCTTCATCGCACCGCCCAGCACTTGGCCAAAAGGGTGGCTGGCGCCGAGATTCAATTGGCTGACGTGGAAGCGGTCGTAGCCGCTTGCCAGGTAGCCCGTCGGGGTTTTGGACAGGTAGCCCATCGGCCCGCTGCCGGCGAGCAGCCCGGCAATAAAGTCAGCGCCGTTCCAGGCGATCGGTTGATTGGGGCGGTAACTGTATTCGGCATAAATCCCGGTGCCACCCGGTAGCCGTGTCTTGAAGTTGAGGGCGTACAGGCGAATGCGGGTTGGGTAGGCGCGTTGATAATAGGCCGCCACTCCAGTGGGTGTTGCCTGCCCCACGTTCGCGGCCGGTGGTGTCAGTACGCCGGGGCCGGTACGCATGACTTGTGTCAGCGCTTCCCGGCTGCTGTAGTCGGCGAAATACAAGCCGAACAACCCGACGTCCTTCCATAAATACTGCAGGCTGGCGCCGTATTGATTATTGCCTGGGCGATGGTCCGGGCCGCGGGCCACGTGATCCAAGGGGTTGTTGAGGGCCTGGCCGTCGGTGGTCGAGATCGGTCGGCCTGCTATCGCGCTCATCACGCTGCCGTTAAGGATAAATTGGTTGCAGCCGGGTTGGGCGTAGTCGCTGGTCGACAGAAATGTGCCACAGCCAGAGTAGGCACTGGGGCGCAATTCAAACTGATTGAACGCATCCACCGACAGGTTCTCGGTCAGGGCCAGCTTGGCGTACAGGGTCGGCATCGGCACGGTGCGGGCTTCGGCAATCGAGGTGGCGCGGCGTGCGGCGGCCCAGTCAAACGCGTTCACTGCCTGCAAGCCACCGCTGATGGTGGTGGGCGTGACCCAAGGGATCGCCTGGTCGCCCAGGCGCACCAGCAGATCATGCCCGGCGGGCTGGAAATTGCCGTAGACATAGGCGTCGTTGAACACCGCATTGGAGAAGCGCGCCAGGGAATCGAACCCCGAATCACTGAGTGGTTCTCCCGAGCGATAGCCGTTGGGGACGCTGCCATGCCCGACGTCCTGGTGTTTCTGGGTGTAGTCGTACCAACCCTTTGCGCTGACGAAAACCCCGAGGTTACGGTGGCTGAGGTCCGCTTGCAGGTAGGCTTCGGCCGACGTGGAAACCGCATCGCCGCGCTTGTAGTTGAGGTTGCCGTCGTTGAACAGGTTCATACCGTATTCGGCACTGGTCAGGCGGTGGCTCGGGTCGTCCATGCGTCGCACTGTGCCCAGGGCCAAGGCGCCTTTTACCTGCAGACGGGTGTCTTCATGTTGCCATTGCATGCCATTCCCCAGCCCTGACTTGAGGTCACTGAACACCAGTTCTCCTGCGGTGACTGGAGTGCCGATGCCAGCACTGAGCAAGGCCGTGGCCAACCCTGCCATCACAGGCTTGCCGGTGTTTCTTATTGTTGTTTTCACTGACTGATACCCTTGTTTTTTTCTTTGCGCAGCTCAGGTGTTTTTCAGTCTATCGTCGAAGCGGTCTCGGTAATAAGGCGAGTACCGACAGCGATAAAGCCAATATCGCCAGTAAAAATCCCGGGCAATTGACTGTTAAAAGCCAGGTGAAAAGGCGGTTCGACCCTGTTTTTAAAGGAGCATCACGCAGGCCGGGCGAGCGGTCGGGAGACAGCGTGAAAAGGCAGGGCTAATATCGCCAACAATAAATCTAATATCGCCAGGTAAGCCCATGAATGTCCGCGTCGATTTATTGCATGGCCCGCACAGTCTCACTGGCACGCTGTTTAGCGTGATCGACATGCTGCGCACCTTTAACAGCCTCTGGCAGTTGCGCAACCCGGATAAGCGCGGCGCGTTTTTTCACTGGCGCCTGATCGATGCGGCGGGCAATGAGCTGCCGCTTCCCGACTGGCTGGCGCAAATGCGCCCGCCCAACGCCGGCCGCAAAACCCTGCGGCCCTCGCAGACAGCCCTGTTTGTTCCCGGCGTGCAGATGAAAAGCGTGCCGGACCTGAACCATGTTCTCGATCAATGCACCGCCGAGCTGAACTGCATCGCGCGTTACCACGCCCAAGGGCGCGTGATTGCTGCCAGCTTCAATGGCGCGGTGATGCTCGCGCGTGCAGGTGTCCTGGATGGCCGGCGCGCGACGGTCACCTGGATGATTGCCAATTGGTTCGCGTGCGCCTTTACGAAGGTGCAATTGGCGATGGAAGGCCCGGTGGTGGTCGACGGCCCGGTGTTCACCGCTGGAGCCCCGGCGGCGGTCTGCGATTTGATGGTGGAGTTGATCCGGCACTTCGCCGGCGAAGAAATGGCCCAGGTCGCGACCAATGGCCTGCTTTATCACCCGATGCGCTTTGAACACTCAAGCCTGAATTTCCCCGGCATCTCGGTAAAAACCCGCGACAGTGTGGTGTTCCGCGCCAAGCAGTGGCTGCAACAGCATATTCAGACGCCCTACAGCCTGGACGAGGTCGCCCAGGCCGCGACCGCCAGCCCGCGGACCTTGCTGCGTCACTTCAAAGAGGTGGAGGGCATGACCCCCCTGGATTACCTGCATCGCCTGCGGGTTGAGCGCGCCAAGCAGTTACTGGAAGTGACCCTGATCGACCTGACGGAAGTCATGGAGTACTGCGGTTATCAAGATGCCAGTGCATTTCGGCGCCTGTTTTTGCGCAGTACGGGGCTGACGCCTTCGGAGTATCGGCGGCGCTACACCATGCGCATCTCCAGTCGGCGCTGGCGGGCGGATGAAGCAGGGGAGGATTTGATCGAGGGGTTGGGGCTGGAGCGCCTGTGATGTTCGGCCTCAACTGCCCCGATGGGTCTGCCGATACTCGCCCGGTGGCACACCGGTGCGGCTCTTGAAGGTGCGGTGGAACGAGCGCGGTTCGGTGAAGCCCAGGTATTGGGCGATGTCCTGGATCGGCAGGTCGCTGTGCAGCAGGTAGTGCTCGGCCAGTTCCTGGCGCAGGTCGTCGAGGATCTGCTGGTAGGACGTGCCGGCCTGCTGCAACTGGCGTTGCAGGGTGCGCACCGACATGGCGAACTGCTCGGCCACCTGTTCCTTGCGCGGCAGGCCTTCCTTGAGCAACTGGCGCAGGGCGTTTTTCACCCGCAGCGCCAGGGTTGAATCGTCCAGTGAGGCCATCAGGGCCAGGGCATGTTCTTCCAGGGTGCGCAGCAATTGCGCATCGGCCTGGCGCAGGGGCGTTTGCAGGTAGCTCAAGGGCGCCACCAGGGCCGAGCAGGGCTGTTCGAACAACACCGGGCAGCCGAAGAAGTCCTCGTACTGGCTTAGTTGTGCGCCGTCCGGCAGCGGATGTTCGAGCAACACCTGGCTTGGCGACAGCTCGGTGTCGGCGATCCAGCGGGCATACACCAGCCAGGATGCCAGGACGTTTTCCACCATGTGCCGGCGGATCTGCGGCTGCTGGTGGCGGCAGTTCCAGATCAGTCGCACCTGGTCATGGACCATTTCCGCGCGGCTGGTGCCCATGTCGCCCACCAGTTTTTCGAACGGCATGATGCGGTTCATCGCCTCGCCCAGGGTCGCGCAGTTCATGGTGATGTAGCCGAGCACGCTCCACGAGTTGGGCAACACGAAGCGCGCCGAATTGAGCCCGAACAGCAAGTCCCCGGAATGTTCGCAGAAGTACCCCAGCAGGCGCTCGTGGGCTTCCACGGGCAGGCGCAGGCTGTTGTCGTCCAGTTGGCCGACAGTGATCCCGGCCGCCTCCAGTGCGGGGGCGGTTGCCACGCCGAGCTGTTCGGCATGGCGCAGGTACTTCAGCAGAGGGGGGACGGAGGTAGAGCCGAGTGTCTGCATGATCGGGTTCCTTGCGGGGTGTTGCCGGCGGCAGTGCCTTGCGCGCGTCGATGGCAGGCAAGGTAATTTGAAATCGTGACTAAAGTAAATGCTCCCGTGGATACATCCGGTAATACAGCGATTGACCCAATTGGCTACTCCATCTGTCCCGATGCGACCGTGACAGCGCGCACCGGCTGTTTAGTATGGGGACACTGAAAATCATAAGATCTGCTGGGAGAAACAGGCATGCGACGCTGGAACGGCTGGGGCGAAGAAACTACGCAGATGGAGATGCCCGCCCATGGGGCAGCGTTTCTGCGCGAGCGATTGGGCGACGGGCACACCCTGCCGGACGCCAGCCTGGACCGCGCCCTGGCCGCGGTGCCCGCGTCGCGCCTGGCGCCCCATCCGCTTTACAGTATCGAGCCCCGGGATCGTCTGATGCATGCCCGCGGCCAGAGCCTGCCGGACTGGCTGGCCCTGCGTGAAGGTGCGCTGGGCCGGTACCCGGACGCCGTGGCCCTGCCGGAAACTGTCGAGCAGATCCGCCAGCTGCTGGCCCTGGCCGACAGTGCCGACCTGTGCCTGATTCCCTACGGCGGCGGCACCTCGGTGGCCGGGCATATCAACCCGCCGGCATCCACGCGCCCGGTGCTGACGGTGTCCCTGGCCCACATGAACCGCCTGCTCGACCTCGACGAACAAAGCCTGATCGCTACCTTTGGCCCCGGTGCCAGTGGGCCCCAGGTGGAGAGCCAGCTGCGTGCGAAAGGCTACACCCTGGGGCACTTCCCGCAGTCCTGGGAGCTGTCGACCCTGGGCGGCTGGGTGGCCAGCCGCTCGAGTGGCCAGCAATCGCTGCGCTATGGGCGGATCGAGCAACTGTTTGCCGGCGGCACCCTGGAGACTTTCGCCGGGCCCCTGGAAATCCCGAGCTTCCCGGCCTCGGCCGCGGGCCCCGACCTGCGGGAAGTGGTGCTGGGCAGTGAAGGGCGGTTCGGCATCATCTCCAAGGTCAAGGTCCGGGTCAGCGCGTTGCCCGAGGACGAGCGCTTCTACGGCGTATTCCTGCCAGACTGGCCCAAGGCCCTGCAGGCGATCCGCCAACTGGTGCAGGCCCGGGTGCCGCTGTCGATGCTGCGCCTGTCCAATGCCATGGAAACCCAGACCCAACTGGCGCTGGCCGGCCATCCCAATCAAATCGCCTGGCTGGAACGCTACCTGGCACTGCGCGGGGCTGGCGAGGGCAAATGCCTGCTGACTTTCGGCGTCACCGGCAATCGTCGGCAGAATGCCTTGTCGTTGCGCCAGGCGCGCCAGCACCTCAAGGCTTTTGGCGGGGTGTTTACCGGCACCCTGCTGGGCAAAAAGTGGCAACAGAACCGCTTTCGCTTCCCCTACCTGCGGGAGAACCTCTGGCATGCCGGCTACGTGGTAGACACCCTGGAGACCGCGACCGACTGGTGCCATGTCGACGCCCTGCTGCACGCGATCGAGGCCAGCCTGCGCGACTGCCTGGCGGCCGAGGGCGAGCGCGTCCATGTGTTCACCCACCTGTCCCATGTCTATGGCGAAGGTTCGAGCATCTACACCAGCTATGTGTTCCGCCCGGCGGCGGACTACCCGGCCACCCTGGAGCGCTGGAAAGCCCTCAAGCAGGTGGCCAGCCGCACCATCGTCGAAAACCACGGCACCATCAGCCATCAGCATGGTGTGGGCAAGGACCACGCGCCTTACCTGCCGAGGGAGAAGGGCGAATTGGCGATGGCGGCGTTGCACAGCCTGAGCCGGCATTTCGATCCGGCCGGGCGTATGAACCCCGGCACCCTGCTGGAAGACTAGGCCCATGAGCGATGACTGGAATGCCCAATGGCGCGAGGCCGTGTTGCCGCAACTGGCGCGTGAACCCTGGGACTTGATTGTGATTGGCGGCGGCATCAGCGGCGCCGGGATCCTGCGCGAGGCGGCCCGGCGCGGCTGGCGCTGCCTGCTGCTGGAGCAACGGGATTTTGCCTGGGGCACCTCCAGCCGTTCTTCAAAAATGGTCCATGGCGGCCTGCGCTACATCGCCAAGGGCCAGTGGCGCCTGGCGCGCGATTCGGTACGCGAGCGCCAGCGCCTGATGGGCGAAGCACCGGGGTTGGTGGAACCCCTGAGTTTTTTGATGCCGCACTATCGTGGCGGGTTTCCCGGGCCGCGGGTGTTCGGCGGCTTGCTGCGGGTGTATGACGCCCTGGCCGGTTGCCGCAGCCGGCAGTTCCACCGGCCTGCACAACTGCGCTACTTGGCGCCGGGGCTGATGGAGCCGGGGCTGCTGGGGGCGTCGCAGTTTCGCGATGCGCTGACCGACGATGCCCGCCTGGTCATGCGCGTGTTGGCCGAGGCCCGCGCCGATGGCGCCTGGGCGCTCAATGGCCTGCGGGTGCGCCAGTTGCTGCGCGAGGACGGGCGGGTGTGTGGGGTCGAGGTCGAAGACGCGCAAGGCGGCGCCGTTATGCGAGTGCGTTGCGCGGTGCTGGCGGTCGCCACCGGCGCCTGGGCTGAACGCTTGCAACCGGGCGGCGGGCAGCGGCAGTTGCGGCCCTTGCGTGGCAGTCATTTGTTGTTGCCTGGCTGGCGCTTGCCGGTGGCCCATGCCTTCAGTTTTATGCATCGGCGCGACGGTCGCCCGGTGTTCGTGTTTCCCTGGGAAGGGGCCACCGTGGTGGGCACCACCGACCTGGATCATCGCGAGGACCTGGACCTCGAGGCGAGCATTACCCGTGAAGAACTCGACTACCTGTTGGAGGCTTGCGCCCAGCCATTTCCCCAGGCCGAGGTGACGGCGGCGGACGTGCTGTGCACCTGGTCCGGGGTGCGCCCGGTGGTGGGCGCCGCCGATTCCCAGGCCAAACCCTCCAATGAAACCCGCGAACATGTGCTGTGGCAGGAACCGGGCTGCGTGACCCTGGCGGGGGGCAAGCTGACCACCTTCAGGCCCCAGGCCATCGAGGTGCTGCGGGCCTGTGCCGGGATGCTCGGGAAGCCCCTGGAGGATGACGGCGCGCCAGTGTTCCAGGCTGTGTCGCGGCAGGCGATCCCCGGGCTGAGCGATGCCGGCAGGCGGCGCCTGGCCGGGCGCCATGGCCGCGACCTGCCCCGCCTGGCCAGCCTGATACATAGTCTGGGCAGCGAGTGTGTCGGCGCCAGCGATACCCTGTGGGCAGAGCTGGCCTTTGCCGCCGAGGCCGAGATGGTCCTGCACCTGGACGACCTGTTGTTGCGGCGCACCCGTCTCGGCCTGCTCCTGCCCGGCGGCGCCGCCCACTACCTGCCAGACATCCGTCGGCTATGTCAGCCGCGCCTGGGCTGGGACGACGCGCGCTGGGAACAGGAACAGCAGCGCTACCTGCAACTCTGGCAACGCCATCACAGCGTCCCGTCCGCCTCGATCTGAAGAGCGCGTCATGAATAAAGAGAGCTTCGTGGATAACAATTCCCCCGACAAACACTATGTACTGGCGATCGACAACGGCACCCAGAGTGTCCGCGCGCTGTTGTTCGACCTGCAGGGCAACCTGCTGGGCAAAGGCAAGGTCGAGTTGCAGGCCTACTACTCCACGCAGCCTGGCTGGGCCGAGCAGGATCCGGATTACTACTGGCGCAAACTGGGCGAAGCCTGCCAGCAATTGTGGGCGCAGACCGGCATCGACCGCAGCCTGATCCGTGGCGTGTCCCTGACCACCCAGCGCGGCACCTTGATCAATGTCGATGCCCAGGGCCAGGCCTTGCGCCCGGCCATCCTTTGGCTCGACCAGCGCCAGTGCGAGCCGGAGGGCGGGATCAAGGGGCCCTGGGGCTGGCTGTTCAAGTTGATCGGCGCCGAGGCCACGGTGGACTATTTTCGCGCCCAGGCCGAGGCCAACTGGATCGCCCAGCATCAGCCGGATATCTGGGCCGCCACGGACAAGTTCCTGCTGCTCTCGGGCTTTCTCAGCCATCGCCTGACCGGGCGTTTTGTCGACTCGGTGGGGTGCTGCGTGGGCTACTTGCCCTTCGACTTCAAGCACCTGCGCTGGGCCGCGCCCCGGGACTGGAAATGGCAGGCCCTGGCGGTGCGTGCGCAGCAACTGCCGCGTTTGTACAAGCCGGGAGAGGAGTTGGGCCGCATCACCGCCGAGGCCAGCCGCCACACCGGGATCCCCGAGGGCCTGCCACTGATCGCTGCCGGCTCCGACAAGGCCTGCGAGGTGCTCGGCTCCGGCGTGGTGGAGGCGACGACTGCGTGCCTGTCCTACGGCACCACGGCGACCATCACCACCACGCGCTCGCGCTACCTGGAGATAGTCCCGCTGATCCCGCCGTATCCGGCGGCAATCCCCGATCACTACAACTGCGAGGTGATGATCTATCGCGGCTACTGGATGGTCAGTTGGTTCAAGAACGAGTTCGGCCTGCGGGAAATGCAGCAGGCCCGGGAGCAGGGCCTGGAGCCGGAGCAGTTGTTCGATGCGCTGGTCAACGCGGTGCCGCCCGGCTCCATGGGCCTGACCCTGCAACCCTACTGGTCGCCGGGCATCCGCGAGCCGGGTGTAGAGGCCAAGGGGGCGATGATCGGCTTTGGCGACGTGCACACCCGGGCCCATATCTACCGGGCGATCCTCGAGGGCCTGGCCTATGCCCTGCGCCAGGGCAAGGAGCGTATCGAGCGCCGTTCGAAACTGTCGATCAAGCGCTTGCGCGTGGCCGGGGGCGGTTCCCAGAGCGATGCGGCGATGCAACTGACCGCCGATATCTTCGGCCTGCCCGCCGAGCGCCCGCATGTCTACGAGGCCTCTGGACTGGGGGCGGCGATTGCCTGTGCGGTGGGGCTTGGGTTGTACGCGGACTTCGATACCGCCATCGCGGCCATGACCCGCACTGCCGAGGTGTTCATGCCCCAGCCCGAGGCGCAACAGATGTACGACCGCTTGTACCGTGAGGTCTACCTGCACATGTATCGCCAGCTCAAGCCGCTGTACCAGAGTATTCGCGAGATTACCGGCTACCCGGCGTAGACCCAAGCTGTATGGCGCTATTGGAGAGTCTTTTTGGCAAGATCGGACAGTGTCGGGGGGTACCCGGATTGTTAGGCTGAACGCATCTACAACAAGAGCGTAAAGCCATGAAGTTGCCGTCGTTGCTGCTGTGCCTGGGGCTGTGCAGTCTGTCGCCCTTGGCCGGTGCATGGTCTAATCACAGCGTGGGCAGCTACCTGGCCCTGCGGGATTTGCCCGCCTTGCGCGAGGCGCCCGAGGTGGCGGTCGAGTCCCTCGAGCAGTTTGTGTCCGAGCAGTATCCAGGCCTGGTGGCTTTGCTGGACGAGCAGGAGAACTTCGCCCGCAGCCACTTCCCCGACTATCCGCCGCGCCCCGACAACCTGCGCCTGGCGCCGCAACCTGGGGCCGATCTGCGCCGGGACTTGCTCATGGCCCTGCGGGTCAACCCGCAGATCCACCTGGCCCAGGTGATCCAGCCCATGCCCGGCGAGGACCTGGCGGGACGCCCGCAGCTCAAGGCCGCCGACGTGATGGTCGAGCAAACGCTTTCGCCGTGGAATCGCCAGCGCTTCATTCAGCTGCAGCCGGGGCAGCAGGTCGCGCCACTGGCCGTGCTGGCGACCGCTGCGGACGAGCCGGACTACGGTCACGATATCAATCTGTTCAGCGATAACCCGGGGGCCGTCGGCGCGTTGTATGGCTTCGGCGTGCAGTCGTTTGGCGACGCGCGTTTCCAATACAGCTCCCAGGCGCCGTTCCATATGGGCTTCTTCCACGAGAGCGCGGTGGTCTACGTCGCGGCGCCCTTCCTGCTGCGCAACTGGCCGGACTGGCGGGCCTACCAGTACTTCGGCCTGGCGCGTTTTGCCTTTGCCAATGGCCATCCCTACTGGGGCTATCGCTTCCTGGGCTGGGGCATGCACTACCTGCAGGACCTGACCCAGCCGTATCACGCCACGACCCTGCCGGGCGATGACCTGACCAGCATGCTGCTGATGGAGGGCAAGGCCCTGGCTGGCTATGACAGTGACAAGCGGGCGGCGATCGAGCGTGTCGCCACGCGCCACAACGAGGTGGAGCGCTACCAGTTCGCCTGGCTGCGCCACCTGCTGCTGACGGGGGCGAGCAACCCGATGCTGACGGCCTATGCCGACGCCTCCCGGGACGCCGATTACCCGGCTTATTCGACCGATTACCTGCGCCAGGTAGTCAGCGCCGAGGCGGATGCCCAGGCGGTGGCGTTCGACGAGGCCATCGGCCAGTGGTTGGCGACGCCCGGGGCGACCCAGAGCTTCAGTGCGGGCAACCAATTGCCCGCCGAACGCTACGACCATGCCCAGCTCAACGAACAGTTGGTGCAGTTGCTGCGCCACTTTGGCGCCCACAGTCGCAACTACGTCAGGGCCGGCCTCGACCGCCCGGCGCCGTGACAACAGACATCGCAGTGCAATAACAACAAAAAAGTTGCAGGGGAGAGACGGCAATGAGCACCACAGTGCGCGCGCAAGGCTCGGGATCCGAGGGTAAATGGTCCATTAAATCCACGGGGGCGGGCGTCGGCCTGGTGGGCCTGCTGCAACTGTGCAGCGGCGGGGACGTGCAGGCCATGGAGTTCAGTGTGCTGGACAACCAGGTCACCGGCTCGTTCGACAGCACCCTGTCGTATGGGCGCCTGTGGCGGGTCCAGGGGCGTGACAAGGGCAACGATGACGTCAACACCAACGACGGCAATCGCAACTTCGATACCGGGCTGGTTTCCGAGGTGTACAAGATCACTTCGGAGCTGGAGGCCAACTATCAGAACTACGGGCTGTTCGTGCGTGGCACGGGGTTCTATGACACCCAGATCATGGACAAGCGCAACGACTACTACCGCAACAACAACCCGTCGCAACCCAGCCAGAGCCATCCCCAGGATGACCACTTCACCGACCAGACCCGCGACATCGCCGGTAGCCGCGTGGAGATCCTCGACTCCTACATCTATGGCAACTGGGGCGTGGGCCAGATGCCCCTGACCGCGCGTCTGGGGCGCCAGGTGTTCAACTGGGGCGAGGGCATTTTCTATCGCGGCGGGGTCAACACCACCAACCCGGTGGACGCGGCCAAGTACCGCCTGCCGGGCGCCGAGGTCAAGGAAGTGCTGATGCCGGTGGAAGCCATCAGCTTCAATATCGGCTTGAGCGACAACCTGTCGATGGAGAGTTTCTACCAGTGGAACTGGAAGGAGACCCGCATCGATCCGGTCGGCACCTTCTATTCCCAGAGCGACCTGTTCGCCGATGGCGGCCGCACGGGCTACAACAACTTCACCGGCAGCGCCCTCGACACCCCGACGCCCATCGGCGGCAACGTCATCGGGTTATACGACGCCCTGGGCAACAACCCGATGCTCGGCGGCATGCTGCGCAGTACCGGGCTGTATGCCAACGGCATGACCCCGGCCTACGGCAACACCCTCAAGGTGGCGTCCATCGGCAAGGACTACAACGCGCGCAACGATGGCCAGTACGGCTTTGCCTTCCGCTACATCGCCGAGGAACTCAACAGCACCGAGTTCGGGCTGTACCTGGTCAACTACCACGCCAAGGAGCCGACCATTGCCGCTGACCTGGCGGGCTACAAAGGCATCGACATGGCAGCGCTGACCAGCATGCTGTCGTCGGTGGCCGGCAGCCAGGCGGCGGCCTTGGCCAATGGCCTGGCGACGGTGGACGTGATGGGCAATATCCAGGCGCACCGGCGTTATGCCGAAGACATCCGCATGTATGGCTTCAGCTTCAACACCACCCTGGGCAAGGCCTCGGTGTTTGGTGAGCTGGCCTACCGGCCGAACCTGCCCATCGGCGTCGCCGCCACCAACGACCTGATCGGCGACCTGGCCAATGGCGCCGGCGCGGCGGCGGGCGGGCAGTACATCAATGTCGGCGGGCAGATGGTCAACCTCAACAGCCAGATCGACAACTCCGAACGCGTCGAGGCCTTCAACACCTCCTTGGGTAGCATCTACAACTTCGGTCCGGGCCTGAGCTTCGACTCGCTGTTTGGCGTGTTCGAACTGGCCTCCGAGCACCTGCGTGGCAGCAGCCTGAAGTACCAGGCCTACGATGGCAGCACCCGCTACTACGCGGGCAGCGGCAACACCTCCTATGTGTCTGGTGGTGAGCGCGATGACCAGGTCAGCCGTGATTCCTACAGCTATACGGTGATGTTCAACGGTACCTGGAACGACGTGTACGCCGGGGTCAACCTGTCGCCCTACGTGGTCTACAAGGACGACTTCAAGGGCAACTCCTATCAGGCCGGCAACTACATCGAGGGACGCAAGGCCTACACCCTGGGGCTCAAGGCCAACTACCAGAACAAGCTGGAAGCCGAGCTGCAATACACCGAGTTCTTTGGTGGCGGCCAGAACAACGTGATCCGCGACCGCGACAACATCGGTTTCAACCTCAAGTACTTCCTGTAAGCCGCTGCCGTGCTGCGGCGCGAGGGCGGCTGCCCGCCCTCGTTTTTTTGGAGATTTGCCATGTTCCACACACCTCGAATGCTCACCGCCAGCCTGGCCCTGGCCCTCGGCCTGGCCGCTGGCAACGCGCTTGCTGCGCTCTCGCCTCAAGACGCACAACAGCTCAAGACCCAGCTCACCCCGTTCGGCGCCGAGCGCGCGGGCAATGCCGCCGGCACCATCCCGACCTGGGAAGGCGGGATCACCCAGGCACCCAAGGGCTATGAAAAGGGCAAGCACCATGTCGATCCCTTTGCCGGCGACAAGCCGCTGTTCACCATCACCAAGGCCAACCTGGAACAGTACAAGGCCAACCTGACGGCGGGCGAGATCGCCTTGTTCAACAGCTACCCCGACACCTTCCAGATGCCCATCTACCCAAGCCGGCGTTCCGGCTCGGCACCCCAGTGGGTGTATGACAACACCTTCAAAAACGCCACCAGCGCCAAGCTGCTGGACGGTGGCACCGGCTTTGCCGACGCCTTTGGCGGCGTGCCGTTCCCCATTCCACAAAGCGGTGTCGAGGCATTGTGGAACCACATCACCCGCTACCGTGGCACCTACGTGGTCCGCCGCGCCTCGGAAGCGCCCGTGCAACGCAATGGCAGCTTTGCCCTGGTGACGGCGCAGCAGGAAGGGCTGTTCAACTACTACCGCCAGGGCGGGCAGTACGCCGACCTGAAGAACATCCTGTTCTACTACCTGACCTTCGTAAAAAGCCCGGCCCGCCTGGCCGGTGGCGCGACCCTGGTACACGAGACCCTCGACCAGATCAAAGACGCACGCCAAGCCTGGATCTACGACGCCGGCCAACGCCGCGTACGCCGCGCGCCGAACCTGGCCTACGACACACCGATCTCATCCTCCGATGGCTTGCGCACGGCGGACGACACCGACATGTTCAACGGCTCGCCGGATCGCTACGACTGGAAACTGCTGGGCAAGAAGGAAATCTACATCCCCTACAACAACTACAAAGTCGCCAGCGCCGACGTGAAATACGCCGACCTGCTCAAGGTCGGCCACCTCAACCCGCAATACACCCGCTACGAACTGCACCGCGTGTGGGTCGTCGAAGGCACCCTGAAACCGACGGCGCGTCACCTGTACTCCAAACGCGTGCTGTACCTCGACGAAGACAGCTGGGGCGCAGCAGTGGTTGATCAGTACGACGGCCGTGGCGAACTGTGGCGGGTGTCGATGGCTTACTTGAAGAACTTCTACGACTTGCCGACTACCTGGAGTGCATTGGATGTATTCCACGACCTGCAGGCGCGGCGGTACTACGTGCAGAACCTGGATAACGAAGAACCGCAGACGGTGGATTTTGGCCAGGCGATTCCTGAGGATTCGTACTTTATGCCGTCGGCGTTGCGGTTGCGGGGTACTCGGTAGGGTTGTTGCTGCTTAGTTTGCGAGAGCTGCACGTTAGGGTGCGGCTCTTGGCTTTTGGTCGCAAGCCTTGCGTGAGTAGTTGGGCTGATGGGGGGCTTTTAGATGGGATTAGATTGTTTGGGGTAATTAAAAAGCCGGCTTGTGGCCGGCTTCTCGGGGACTGGTTAAGTCTATTTTTGGTAAACCTCACCAGCCTTCAATCGTTCACTCAAGCGCTCGCCCAAGTGATAAAGGGGGCATCAGCGGGAACTCCTCCGCATTGCCGGGCAGGGTGTGTCGACGCTACGCCAACCCCTGCCAAATGTGCCGCGCATGATACTGACACTCCTCTCAGTTTTCCAGCGTCTGGTCTGATTTAGAGCTGTCGTAGCCGATCAAGTGCTCGTCCAGCGGGACCGGTGGGCGGCGGTTGTTGAGGGTGGACCACCAGAAGACCCAGCCCAGGATCTGTAGGTTTTGCTCGAAGCGTTGGTCGTAGGTCAGGAGTTCGTCGGGGTGTTCGTTGCTGTTGTGGCTGCGCATGCGCAGGCCGCCGCCGGGGCGGTTGTAGAGGTATTTGATACGGAGCATGCCGTCGTGTTCGAGGGCGTATATTTCGCCGTCGATGATTTGGGTGCGGCCGCGGTCAATGGCCAGGGTGGCGCCGTCCTGGATGATGTCGATCATGCTGTTGCCGACCATGTAGGCCCCCAAGGCGCGGTCGGCGGTGACGTTGAGTTGTTCCAGGGTGCGCAGGGAGAGGCGTAGGCTTTCCTGGGTGTTGAAGGAGGCGTGGAGGGGGATTTCCACGTCGATTTTTTCCGGGCCGCTGCTGGGGCCGCAGCGGTAGTGGCCGCAGTCTTCGCGGGCGGTGGCGCTGTTTGCGTGGTTGGGGCCTTCCAGTTGGAGGTTGGTCGGCGGGTATTTGGGGCCTTCGCCGGTGCGCAGCCAGCGGCTGGTGACAGACAGCAGTTCTGCTATTTCGTCGAGCCGGGCCATGGGCACGCCGCGCTTGAACCAGTTGTTCACGTGCTGGGGCGTGACGTCGCGATTCTTGGCGAAGTCGGATGCGGAAAGATGAACTTCCCGAAGTAACGTTCTTAAGCGATCACCTGATGTATTCATAAACGCAGAGTTTACTGGCCGGAAAATAAGATCAAATAAACTATGTGTTGAGTTGGTGTATGTAGGTATTTCCTTATTGGAAGTAAAGTCGCACTCCAACTTGATCAAGTTAAACGGTAGTTGTGTTTTTGTTTATCTAATTGAACTTGTCGTTTAAATTTTCCCACAAAAAAAGCCCCGAATAATCGGGGCTTTTTTGACTGCCTGGGCAATGAGTCGTGGTATCAGCCTTTGTAGGCGGCTACCGACTTCATGATCTCGGCACGGGCGGCGTCTGCGTTGCCCCAACCGTCGATCTTCACCCATTTGCCTTTTTCGAGGTCTTTGTAGTTCTCGAAGAAGTGCTTGATCTGTTCCAGCAGCAGTGGCGGCAGGTCGGTGTATTCCTTCACGTCGACATACAGCTGGGACAGCTTGTCGTGTGGCACTGCGATAACTTTGGCATCGCCGCCGCCGTCGTCGGTCATGTTCAGGATGCCTACCGGGCGGGCGCGGATGACCGAGCCTGGGGTGACCGGGTAAGGGGTCACGACCAGCACGTCGAGGGGGTCGCCGTCGTCAGCCAGGGTGTTGGGGATAAAACCGTAGTTGGCCGGGTAGAACATCGGGGTGGCCATGAAACGGTCAACGAACAGGCAGTCGCTGTCTTTGTCGATTTCGTATTTGATCGGCGCGTGGTTGGCCGGAATCTCGATGGCGACGTAGATGTCGTTCGGCAGGTCTTTGCCAGCCGGAATCTTGCTGTAGCTCATTGGGCGTTGCCCCCGTAGTTGGCCAAGTAAATTGGCCGGATTGGCCTAAAAGTGGCGGCGATTATAGGCATATTCCTGCGCCGATGCCACGCGCCAGACGTCGTACGGTACTTAGCCTTCAGTCTGATAGCGTGGGTCGCTGGCTTGCAGATGTTTGAGGCGGGCCAGTGGATCCTGGCGGTAAAAGTGGCTCAGTTGCTCGTAGACCTGTGGATAACTGTCGGCGAGCAAATCCGGCGCACTGAAAAAATATTCGCTGGTGACCGCAAAAAATTCCGCGGGGTTTTCCGCAGCATACGGATCGATGGCGGTTTCGGCGTCGGGGTTGTGGTCGAGCTGGCGGTTGAGGTCATCAAACGCGCTCTGCATCACGCTGGCCCACTCTTGTACGCGCATGTCGTGGTGCAGCGGCGGCAGGCCGTTGGCGTCGCCATTGAGCATGTCGAGCTTGTGCGCCAACTCGTGGATCACCAGGTTGTAGCCTTCCCAATTGCCGCTGGCCAGTACGCCCGGCCAGGCGAGGATCACCGGGCCTTGCTGCCAGGCTTCGCCGCTGTGTTCGCCATCCCATTCATGTTCCACGCCGCTGGCGTCGCGATGGCGCTGGGGGCTGCGAAAGTCATCGGGGTAAAGAATGATTTCATGGAAGCCCTGGTACCACTCCAGGTCGCCCAGGTTCATCAGCGGCAGTTGCGCCTGGGCGGCGAGCAGCAGGCGTTGTTCCTGATGAAGTTCGACCCCGGGCAGGGCAGTCAGGTGTTTTTCGGCGAGGAACAGCACGCTGGCCTCACGTAACCATTGGTCCTGTTCGGCGTTGATGCCGTCGAGGAAGGTCAGGTGATGGCGCACCCGTTGCCAGGTTTCATCGGCAACCGGGTGCTTGGCCAGGACGCGCCGGCGACGCCAGGCGCTGAGGGACCACATGGCCGATCAGTGCGGCTTGGCTTCGGAGGAGGTGCGGCCAAAACGGCTACGGACCACGCCAATGATCATCGGCACCAGCGACAGCAGGATGATGAACACCACCAGCAGCGACAGGTTTTTCTTGATGAACGGTACGTTACCGAAGAAGTAACCGAGGGTGACTAGGCCACCGACCCACAGGATGGTGCCCAGCACGCTGAAGCCGAAGAAACGCGGATACGGCATTTTGGCGACACCGGCGACGAATGGCGCGAAGGTGCGCAGGATCGGCAGGAAGCGCGCCAGGGTCACGGTCTTGCCGCCGTGCTTGTCGTAGAAGTCGTGGGTTTTTTGCAGGTAGTCGCGGCGGAAGATTTTCGAGTTGGGGTTGCTGAACAAGCGTTCCCCAGCGGTGCGGCCGATCACGTAGTTGGTGCTGTCACCAAGGATCGCCGCGAGCATCAGCAGGCCGCCCAGCAGGACCGGGTCCATGCCGCCACCCGCAGCTACCGCGCCGGCAATAAACAGCAGGGAATCGCCGGGCAAAAATGGCATGACCACCAGGCCGGTTTCGCAAAAAATCACCAGGAACAGAATGGCGTAGATCCACGGACCGTAATTGGTTACCAGCAAGTCGAGGTAAACGTCGAGATGCAGGATAAGGTCGAGCGGGTTGAAATCCATGGATGGCACCTGTGTGAATGGCCCGACTCAGCGGGCCTGTGCGGAGGCAGCGGGTAATAAGGCTACGCGTGTATGCCGTTTTTCTTACAACCCTAAAAGGTCGGCATTATACGGATTGAATGATGAAAAGCGTGTTGGTTTTGTAGCGGGGGATGTCGCAGCTATTCTGACTAGCACTGATCCAAATGTGGGAGCGGGCTTGCCCGCGATAGTGGTGTGTCAGTGAGAAATACCTCGATTGACCCAGCGCTATCGCGGGCAAGCCCGCTCCCACATTTTTTTTGGTGTTTGGGTGAATGGCTTTTAGTCTTCGCTGATCGGCAATGTGTAGTTCTTGAACTCGGTGTCTTCACGAAAGCCCATGGACTCATAGGTCTTCTGCGCCACGGCGTTATCACTGCTGGTCGACACGCGCAAACGCACGGCATTGGTTTCCTTGGCCATTTTTTTTGCGGTGCGCATCAGGTTGTCGGCCACCAGTTGGCGGCGGGCATCTTCGGCGACGTAGATGTCATTGAGGATCCACACCCGTTTCAACGACAGCGAAGAAAAGCTCGGATACAGCTGGCAAAAGCCCAGCAGTTTGTTGTCGTCGTCATCCGCCAGGGCCAGGTAAATCACCGATTCCTTGCGCCGCAGGCGCTTTTCCAGAAAGGCCCGGGATGAGTCAGGAAAGGGCAGCGCGCCATAGAATTCGCGGTATTTGACGAATAATGGGGTCAACAGGTCCAGGTGTTCCAGAGTCGCTTGAGTAATCCGCATGCTAGGCCTCAACTTCTATAGGAATACGACGGCAAACGGTCCATTACTCGGGCGCCCGCTGCTTGATGCTGCCTAAAGCGGCGAAAAATCGCAATCGTGCCGGCATCACTCCTTGGGTGGGCTGAGCAGGAAGTTACCTTTCATCAGGTCAGGATCGTCCGACTCCAGGGTCTGAACCTGGGCCTCATCCTTGAGGTTGACTCCCGACAACTGCCGCCGACAGGCCTCGCGCATCAAGTACAGCAGGCGGTGCGCGGCCATCCCGTAACTCAGGCCCTCCAGGCGCACATTGGAAATACAGTTGCGGTAGGCATCGGTCAGGCCAACCTTGGGGTTGTAGGTGAAATACAGCCCCAGGCTGTCCGGCGAGCTGAGCCCCGGCCGTTCGCCGATCAGGATCACCACCATTTTGGCCCCAAGTAACTGGCCGATCTCGTCGGCGACCGCCACCCGGCCTTGTTCCACCAGGATCACCGGCGACAATGACCAGCCTTCGGCGTGGGTCTGTTCTTCCATGCGTGTCAGAAACGGCGCGGTATGTTTATGCACCGCCAGCGCCGATAAACCATCGGCCACCACCACCGCCAGGTCCACCCCGCCCGGGTTGGCCAGGGCGTAGTCGCGCAGTATCTGTGCCGACTCATCGCTCAGGCGCCGCCCCAGGTCCGGGCGTTGCAGGTAGCTGTGGCGATCGGGCGCGGCGCTGTGCAGCAACAGGCTGTCGCGGCCGCGCTCGGCCATTTGGTTGCTCAGGCCGGCATGGTCAAACGGTAGGTGTACCGCGTCGCGGGCCTGGGCGTGGGCGAACTGGAAGTCCAGTTGCGCGCCCGTGGGAATGCTGGTGCCGGTACGGCCCAGGGCGATCCGCGCCGGGGTCAGGCGCCGCAGTTCCAGCCATGGATTATCGCTTTCAGGTGTGTCGATTTGCACTGGAGGTTCCTTCATCCCAATTGCGCCAAGGCGTGGCGGAAGGCCGGTGGCAGATTGTTGCCAAACCGCACCTTGCCATCGGCTTGGGTGAAGATGCCCATTTTCGCCAGCCACTGTTCAAATTCCGGCGCGGGCTTTAAGCCCAGGGTTTGCCTGGCATAGAGCGCGTCGTGGAAGGAAGTGGTCTGGTAATTGAGCATGATGTCGTCGGAGCCCGGGATGCCCATGATGAAGTTGATCCCGGCTACGCCCAGCAGGGTCAGCAGGGTGTCCATATCGTCCTGGTCGGCTTCGGCATGGTTGGTGTAGCAGATGTCGCAGCCCATGGGCACGCCCAGCAGCTTGCCGCAGAAATGGTCCTCGAGGCCGGCGCGGATGATCTGCTTGCCGTTGTACAGGTACTCGGGGCCGATAAAACCGACCACGGTGTTGACCAAAAACGGCTTGAAGTGCCGCGCTACCGCATAGGCGCGGGTTTCGCAGGTTTGTTGGTCAATCCCAAAGTGGGCGTTGGCCGACAGAGCGCTGCCCTGGCCGGTCTCGAAATACATCAGGTTTTGCCCCAGGGTCCCGCGATTCAGGCTCAAGCCCGCGTCGTAGCCCTCCTGCAGCACACTCAGGCTGATCCCGAAACTGGCGTTGGCCGCCTCGGTGCCGGCAATCGACTGGAACACCAGGTCCAGCGGCACGCCACGGTTGATGGCTTCGATGGAGGTGGTGACGTGGGTCAGCACACAGGCCTGGGTCGGGATTTCGTAGCGCTGGATGATCGCATCGAGCATTTCCAGCATGGCGCAGATCGAGGCGATGCTGTCGGTGGCCGGGTTGATGCCGATCATGGCGTCGCCGTTGCCGTACAGCAGGCCGTCGAGGATGCTCGCGGCGATGCCCGCCGGCTCATCGGTCGGGTGATTGGGTTGCAGGCGCGTCGACAATCGCCCGCGCAGGCCCAGGGTGCCGCGAAACTGGGTGACGACGCGGATCTTCTGCGCCACCAGCACCAGGTCCTGCACGCGCATGATCTTCGACACGGCGGCGGCCATTTCCGGGGTCAGCCCTGGCGCCAGGGCGCGCAGGCTGTGTTCGTCGGCCGCGTCGCTGAGCAGCCAGTCCCGCAGGCCGCCGACGGTCAGGTGGCTGACCACGGCAAAGGCCTGCTGGTCGTGGGTGTCGATGATCAGGCGGGTGACTTCATCGCTTTCGTACGGGATCAGCGCCTCCTCAAGGAAGTGCTTCAACGGGATATTGGCCAGGGCCATCTGCGCCGCCACCCGTTCGCCGTCGTTCTGCGCGGCGACGCCGGCCAGAAAGTCCCCGGAGCGGGCGGGACTGGCCTTGGCCATCACGTCCTTGAGGCTATCGAAACGGTAGGTCAATGCACCGACCGAGTGGGAAAAACTTGCCATACAGACTCTCCATGACGGCGCGGGCGTTGGCCCGCACCGTGGTTTACGGCGTTTAGTGCAAGGCGGCCTCTGCGGCCTGGATCGCCGCGAATTCCTCTTCCGGCGTGCCTGCTACCAAGTGATGCCGACTGTAGAAAGCAAAGTAAGCAATTAATACTCCATAGATGATCGCGGCGCCAATCACCACGCGCGGATCCACCAGGAAGCCCGCCACTACAGCGATGCAGGCCAGTACCAACGCCAGGCCCGAGGTGAAGATGCCGCCCGGTGTGCGGTATGGCCGCTCCATTTTGGGGCGACGGATGCGCAGGGTGATATGCGCGGCCATCATCAGCACGTAGGAAATGGTCGCGCCAAATACCGCCACCAGGATCAGCAGGTCGCCCTGGCCGGTCAGCGACAGGCCAAAACCGATAATCCCTGGAATGACCAGGGCCAGCACCGGCGCCTTGCTTTTATTGGTTTGCGACAGTTTGCGCGGCAGGTAGCCCGCGCGGGACAGGGCGAAAATCTGCCGGGAGTAGGCGTAGATGATCGAGAAGAAACTCGCGATCAGCCCGGCCAGGCCCACCAGGTTGACGAAGCTGCCCATCCAGGTCGAGCCGCCATAGGCCAGGGCCAGGGATTCCACCAGCGGGTTGCCGGACTTGACCAATGCCAGGGTGCCGGCGCCGCCCGGAGCGATCACCAGGATCAGCAGGGCGAAACTGGTGAGCACCACAATCGCGCCGATCAGGCCACGGGGCAGGTCGCGCTTGGGGTTCTTGGTTTCTTCGGCGGCCAGGGGCACGCCTTCGACGGCGAGGAAAAACCAGATCGCATAAGGGATCGCGGCCCACACGCCCACGTAGCCGAACGGCAGGAAACTGCTGGCGCCCTTGGCCTCGGTCACGGGAATGTCCAGCAGGTTGGCGACGTTGAAGTGCGGCACCATCGATACCAGGAACACGCCCAGGGCAATGGCGGCGACGGCGGTGATCACGAACATCAGCTTCAGCGCTTCACCGACGCCAAAGATATGGATGCCGATAAAGATGATGTAGAACGCCAGGTAGATCATCCAGCCGCCAATGCCGAACAGCGACTCGCAATAGGCGCCGATAAACACCGCGATCGCGGCGGGGGCGATGGCGTATTCGATCAGGATCGCCGTGCCGGTAAGGAACCCGCCCCAAGGGCCGAAGGCGCTGCGGGCAAAACCATAGCCGCCGCCCGCCGTAGGAATCATGGAGGACAGTTCGGCCAGGGAGAAACACATGCACAAGTACATGGTGGCCATCAGCAATGTGGCGAGAAACATCCCGCCCCAGCCGCCCTGGGCGAGGCCGAAGTTCCAACCGGCGTAGTCGCCGGAAATCACGTAGGCCACGCCGAGGCCGACCAGGAGCACCCAGCCGGCGGCGCCTTTTTTCAGTTCTCGTTGCTGGAAGTATTCGGAGCCGACTTTTTCGAAGTCGACGGAGGATCCTGTCGGTTCGCTAGGCATGGGGAAGTACCTTTCATTGTTATTGTTTTAGCTCGACATCTTTGTGCCGGATGAGGAAGCAAGCACTTGGCGACGTTCATTTTAGGAGCTGGCTTGCCAGCGATGGGGCCGGTCAAGTCAGCATCTTTGCTGAATGTGGAATTGCTATCGCTGGCAAGCCAGCTCCTACAGTTGGTTGCATTTCAAATGTAGGAGCGGCGTACCATTTAGAGGCTTAGAAGAAGCCCAGTGGGTTGATGTCGTAGCTCACCAGCAGGTTCTTGGTCTGCTGATAGTGATCCAACATCATCTTGTGCGTCTCACGGCCCACACCGGATTTCTTGTAGCCACCAAACGCCGCATGCGCGGGGTACAGGTGATAGCAGTTGGTCCACACACGCCCGGCCTTGATCGCCCGGCCCATGCGGTACGCGCGGTTGATGTCGCGGGTCCACAAGCCGGCACCCAGGCCAAACTCGGTGTCGTTGGCAATCGCCAGGGCTTCGGCTTCATCCTTGAAGGTGGTGATGCTTACCACCGGGCCAAAGATTTCTTCCTGGAACACGCGCATCTTGTTGGTGCCCTTGAGCAGGGTCGGTTGGATGTAATAGCCGGTTGCCAGGTCGCCGGTCAGTTTCTCCACTTTGCCGCCGGTCAGCAGCTCGGCGCCTTCGCCTTTGGCGATTTCCAGGTACGACAGGATCTTGTCGAACTGCTGCTCGGACGCCTGGGCGCCCACCATGGTGTCGGTGTCCAGCGGGTCGCCACGTTTGATCGATTCGACCTTCTTCATCACCACTTTCATGAAGTCGTCGTAGATCGACTCTTCCACCAGCGCGCGGGATGGGCAGGTGCACACTTCGCCCTGGTTGAAGAACGCCAGCACCAGGCCTTCGGCGGCCTTTTCGATAAATTGCGGTTCGGCTTTCATGATGTCGGCGAAGAAGATGTTCGGCGACTTGCCGCCCAGCTCAACGGTGGACGGAATAATGTTCTCGGCCGCGCAATGCATGATGTGCGAGCCCACCGGGGTGGAGCCGGTGAAGGCGATCTTGGCGATACGCTTGCTGGTCGCCAGGGCTTCGCCTGCTTCCTTGCCGAAACCGTGTACCACGTTCAGTACGCCCGGTGGCAGCAGGTCGCCGATCACTTCCATCAGCACGTTGATACCCAGCGGGGTCTGCTCGGCAGGCTTGAGTACCACGCAGTTACCGGCGGCCAAGGCCGGCGCGAGTTTCCAGGCGGCCATCAGCAGCGGGAAGTTCCACGGGATGATCTGCCCGACCACGCCCAGGGGTTCGTGGAAGTGATAGGCGGCGGTGTGTTCATTGATCTCGGCGCTGCTGCCTTCCTGGGCGCGGATGCAGCCGGCGAAGTAACGGAAGTGGTCAGCCGCCAGGGGGATATCGGCGTTGAGGGTTTCACGCACTGCCTTGCCGTTGTCCCAGGTTTCGGTGACGGCCAGCAGTTCGAGGTTCTGTTCGATGCGGTCGGCAATTTTGAGCAGCACCAGCGAGCGGTCCTGGGCCGAGGTCTTGCCCCAGGCGTCAGCGGCGGCGTGGGCGGCGTCCAGTGCCTTGTCGATGTCCTTGGCTGTGGAGCGTGGGAATTCGGCGATGGGCTTGCCGTTAACCGGCGAAGTGTTGGTGAAGTAGTTGCCATCGACCGGGGCCACAAATTCGCCACCGATGTAGTTGCCGTACTTGGCCTTGAACGAAACGATAGCGCCTTCAGTACCGGGGTGTGCGTAACGCATGGTGGGTATCTCCTGACTTCTTATGTTTATTGGAGTGCAGCGTGGCTGCGCTTGATAAAGCGTAGAGCAAAGGTCGGGCCAGTGCCTTGCAGGCCCCGTAAGTCAAGGGTTCTGGGTTTATTGCAAGGCGTTGTTGTGACAGGTCTGGTACAGCCTGTGTGACACTTTGTGCCATGCAAGGTACGGCCTGTGACCCATGGGTCGCCCCGGGATTGCAATGCGCCAAGGCCTGGAGGATGCTGGGCGTCCCGGTCCGCGGTGTGTCCCACGCAACAGGAGAACAATAAGAATATGCACAACGATCATTTCAGCCGCCATGCCCGGCAAGTCCTGACGGTCACCCGTGGGCAAGACCCGCTGCACGGTCCCGGCAGCGACCCCTCGATTGCCCGCTCCTGGCTGCGCTGCCTGGAGGATTACCACCTTGACCCGGCCCTGACCGTCGCTCCCACGGTGCTGGAGCATGATCGCCTGCTGGAAAGCCGCGAGCGCCTGCAACAGGTGCTGCACATCGCCGGCACTGAAATGAACAATTTGCATCAACAGCTTTCCGGCGCCGGGCACGCAGTGCTGCTGACCGATGCGCGAGGGGTGATCCTCAATTGCGTCACCGCGCCCAGCGAACGCAAGGTGTTCGAGCATGCCGGCCTGTGGCTCGGCGCCGACTGGAGCGAGGCCTGCGAAGGCACCAACGGCATTGGCACCTGCCTGGTGGAGCGCCAGGCTCTGACCATTCATCGCGACGAACACTTTCGCGGGCGCCATACCGGACTGACCTGCTCGGCCAGCCCGGTGTTCGACCCCCATGGCGACCTGCTGGCGGTGCTCGACGTGTCCTCGGCCCGCGAAGCGGTGTCGCGCCAGAGCCAGTTCCACACCATGGCGCTGGTCAATCTTTCGGCGAAGATGATCGAGAGCTGCTATTTCCTGCGCCACTTTGAAAACCACTGGCTGCTGCGTTTCCACCTGCAGGCCGAATCCGTGGGCCTGTTCAGCGAAGGGCTGTTGGCGTTCGACGGTGAAGGGCGGATCTGTGCGCTCAACCAAAGCGCGCAGAACCTGCTCGGCCAGCCACGCGGACGCCTGTTGGGCCTGCCGGTGGAGATGTTTTTCGACTGCACCCTGGATGACTTGCTTGGGCGCGCCAGTTCCAACGCCAGCGCCAGTTGGCCCTTGCGTACCCGTGATGGGCGCGGCCTGTTTGCGGTGCTGCGTGGCGAGGCCCGGCGCGCCCCCAGCCCGGTAGTAGCGCCGCCGCCCAAGGTCGAGCGGCCGCACTTGCCGGGCATCTGCCTGGGCGATGAGGCGCTGCAGAATGACTTTCGCAAGGCCCTGCGGGTTTTTGAGCGCGACGTGCCACTGCTGATCAATGGCGAAACCGGCTCCGGCAAGGAGGCCTTCGCCAAAGCTGTACACCACGCCAGCCAACGCGCCGACAAAGCCTTCGTGGCCCTGAACTGCGCGGCCATCCCGGAAAGCCTGATTGAGAGCGAGCTATTTGGCTACCGCGGCGGCAGCTTCACCGGCGCCCGCAAGGAAGGCATGCGCGGCAAGCTGCAACAGGCGGATGGTGGCACGCTGTTCCTCGACGAGATCGGCGACATGCCCCTGGCTTTGCAGACCCGGCTATTAAGGGTGCTGGAAGACCGGTTGGTGGTGCCCATTGGTGGCGAGCCGCAAGCGGTGAACGTGCGCATCATCAGCGCCACCCACCGGGACTTGCTGGCGCGGGTCGCCAACGGCACCTTCCGTGAAGACTTGTACTATCGCCTCAACGGCCTGGAAGTGGCGTTGCCGCCGCTGCGCGAACGCAGTGACAAGTCCCAGCTACTGGACTTTCTACTGGCGCAAGAAGCAGACGGACAGGCGATAGCACTGGCTGTCGAGGCTCGTCAGGCGCTGCTGGATTATTCCTGGCCGGGAAACGTGCGCCAACTGCGTACGGTGCTGCGCACACTGGCCGCCCTGTGTGACGGTGGGCGCATTGGGCTGGACGACTTGCCGGCGGTCATCCGCCAGGTTCCTTCTCAGGCACACATCACCGTACAACGGGGCAAGCAACCTTTGGAGGACGCCGAACGCTTGGCATTGCTGACCACGCTGGAGCAGCAGCGCTGGCATATGACCCAGGTCGCGGAGCAGTTGGGCGTTAGCCGCAATACGTTGTATCGCAAGCTACGCAAGCATGGCATCGCTCTGCGCTCAGCGGGCTGAATCGAGACGAGGGCAGCGCCAGCCCTCTTGCGCCTTTCTTGGCGCATTCACTCGCGCGTCGGCGCCGTACGGGTTAAATCTGTAGTCAACCGGCTTTTAGATAAGTGTGTTTTAACTTGGCGGCGTGAGGTTTTTTGTTGGAAGTGAATGTGAAGTAATTATTTAATGCGGGCGTTCTGCTTTTTTAAGCTTGAATCTATTGCCGCTAATGTGGAGTGTTGCGAGTTGTAATGACTGCTTTAATTTCCCTGCTCAGTGGAACTGAACGCTAGTTTATTCGTACTCAAGGTGAAAGGACGGTTCATTATTTTAGAGCGATTGGCTCTAGGCGTAGGCAAGTTTTGTTCAGGCGTCATGAACGTATTTTTACTATTGAGGTGATGATATGAATGTTACAGGTTTGCCTGTTTCGGTTCCGTTGCAAGTGAAAGATTTAATGCCTGGTATTTCCAATCAACAGGCGTCAGCCAGTACCCAAGGTGCTCCGAATTTAAATGAAGTAGCGGATGAGTTACAGGCCCAGGGCTCCAGCGCGGCCAATAGCACGGGTGAGCATTCGGGTGATGGTTCTGTGCGTGTTAAAAGAGGGTTTAAAGTCCGTGGTTTTCCCAGGGGAATGACCTCGGTCAGTCTTAATTCGCCCAAAATCCCAACTATTGGGCTCGAAGGCAAGTTTGTACCTACATCAAGTTTGGGCCCCCGTGTGCCTGTCGGCCCTCGCAACAGCAAGGCAATCAGTGACTTCAGGGAGATTGCGTTCAAGACGCAGCACCCTGGCTCGTCGCTCTCTGGGCCGGCAAAGCCCGTGGTCGCACAACCCAAGACATTTGGTGATGTGGCAGCCAACCTGATTGCGGCAGATCGTCTAGTCAAGGCGGGTGTGTTTAAGACCGATACTTCCCTGAAGACTGTTACCCGTGATGCTTTTGTGAATGCTTCTATAAATGGGCTTGTCAGCACGCCGTTGAGTGTTGGCACTTACGCGGGGTCTGTCTGGAGTGGTGAAAGTATCAAGGGCAGTTTTACCGCTTCTACCCCATTACTACCTCCTGCTCACCTGCCAGCCCCGAGTAAACTCCCTAATGGCGTGGCGGCAGCAGGTAGTACTGGGTCGCAAGACGCCTCAATGGTGAGTTTGCGCCTGGAAAACGCCGAGATAAAATATTTGTATGCGGCTAATACGATCCAGACGTTAGCTGAAGGTGGCGAAGCCGCGGCTCTTGGAAAAAGCCCGAACTGGCCAACCGAGACCGATGCTCGCCTTGACACTCTCGAGAAACTGTACGGTGCAGCAGAGAAAAACCTGGAGGCGGTCGCCACGCAAAACGATTTTGTTTTCAGGCCCTACAAAGCAGAAGCGACGCCCGGGACCCAAGATGCTGCTGGACGATTAGACGCGCTTGATAAAAGGAATGAAGCGATCAATAAAGGGATTGGCAGGTTAGTGGCCATTCGAGAGTTGGAGACGCAGCGCAAAGAATGAGGGTTTTTAAGTAAGGCTTTCTTGTTTTCGCTTCGTTAGTTTGAGTGTGATTGTATATTTCCTTGAGTCGCTTTCCAGGCCCCGGTGTTGTAGGGAAGTCCCGAACTCCGGGCCTGATTTCAGCTTATAAACACCCAATGGCGCTGGGTCCCGGCTAGCCACGATCAATGAATGAAAAGATCGCACGTCAATCGCTAAAAGAGTGCGATTTTTCCCACCCTACGCTAACCTGCCTCGATGTTTTACGAGGTCGACTATGCACATTCATATTCTCGGTATTTGCGGCACCTTCATGGGTTCGATGGCGGTCCTGGCCAAAGAGCTGGGTCATCATGTCACCGGCTCCGATGCCAACGTCTATCCGCCCATGAGCACGCAATTGCAGGCCCAGGGCATTGAGCTGACCCAAGGTTACGACCCGGCGCAGTTTGATCCGGTACCGGACCTGGTGGTGATCGGCAACGCGATGTCCCGTGGCAACCCCGCCGTGGAATACGTGCTGAACAAAGGCCTGCCTTATGTTTCCGGACCGCAATGGCTGGCTGACCATGTGCTGCAAGGCCGTTGGGTGTTGGCGGTGGCCGGTACCCATGGCAAGACCACCACCAGCAGCATGCTGGCCTGGGTGCTGGAACACGCGGGCATGAGCCCCGGCTTCCTGATTGGCGGCGTACCGCAGAACTTCTCGGTGTCGGCGCGCCTGGGCGATACCCCGTTTTTTGTTATCGAAGCCGATGAATACGACAGTGCGTTCTTCGACAAACGCTCCAAATTCGTTCACTACCGCCCGCGCACGGCGATCCTGAACAACCTGGAGTTCGATCATGCGGATATCTTCCCCGATCTGCCGGCCATCGAGCGGCAATTCCACCACCTGGTGCGCACCATTCCCAGCGAAGGCCTGGTGATTCATCCCACCACCGAGCCGGCCCTGCAGCGCGTGATCGAGATGGGCTGCTGGACCCCGGTGCAAACCACCGGCGTGGGCGGGCAATGGCAGGTCAAGCTGTTGAGCGAGGATGGCTCCAAATTCGAAGTGCTGTTTGAGGGCGAGGGCCAGGGCATTGTCGATTGGGACATGACCGGCCAGCACAACGTTGCCAACGCCTTGGTGACTCTGGCGGCAGCCCGGCATGTCGGCGTGGTGCCGGCCATGGGCATTGCCGCGCTGAGCGCGTTCAAGAGCGTCAAGCGGCGTATGGAAAAGGTCGCTGAAGTGAATGGGATTACCATCTACGACGACTTTGCCCACCACCCCACGGCGATTGCCACCACCCTCGACGGCCTGCGCAAGCGTGTCGGCGATGCGCCGGTGATCGCGATTATCGAGCCACGCTCCAATTCCATGAAACTGGGCGCGCACCGTGATGGCCTGCCGGAAAGCGTCAGCGATGCCGACCAGGTGGTGTGGTACGCGCCGGCCAACCTGGGTTGGGACCTGGCAGCCGTGGCCAGGCTTTGCACCGTGCCCTCGATTGTCAGCGACTCCCTGGAAGGCATCATCGAACGGGTCAAGAGCCAGGCCAAGCCCGGTACCCACGTGGTGATCATGAGCAACGGCGGCTTTGGCGGCCTGCACGGCAAACTCGCCGAGGCGCTGCGATGAACGGGCCGGAGCGCATCACCCTGGCGATGACCGGCGCGTCCGGCGCACCTTATGGGCTGCGCTTGCTCGATTGCCTGGTGCGCGAAGACCGCGAAGTGCATTTCCTGATTTCCAAGGCGGCGCAATTGGTGATGGCCACCGAGACTGATGTCTCGCTGCCGCCCAAGGTGCAGATGATGCAAGCCTTCCTCACTGAATACACCGGTGCGGCGGCGGGGCAGATCAAGGTCTATGGCAAGGAAGACTGGATGTCACCGGTCGCATCCGGTTCCGGTGCGCCAGCGGCGATGGTAGTGGTGCCATGTTCCACGGGCACCTTGTCGGCGATTGCCACCGGGGCGTGCAACAACCTGATCGAGCGCGCGGCGGATGTGACCTTGAAGGAGCGCCGCCAGTTGATTCTGGTGCCGCGCGAGGCGCCGTACTCGAGCATTCATCTGGAGCACATGCTCAAGCTGTCGAACATGGGCGTGACCATCTTGCCGGCGTCGCCAGGCTTTTATCACCAGCCGCAGACCATTGATGACCTGGTGGATTTTGTGGTGGCGCGGATTCTCAACCTGCTGAACATCCCTCAGGACATGCTGCCGCGCTGGGGCGAGCATCATTTGAGCAGCGATGAATAAAACCCTGCTGATCGTGCTGGCGCTGCACCTGACGGGCTGCGCCACCGCACGCACCCTGGATGCGGCGAAACCCGGTGCGCCGGTGGTGTATGCGGGCACGCGCCTGGATCTCTATGCGATGCAGGGCGGCTGTTGTGCCATGGACCGCTTCGGTGCCGAAGCGCCGAGCTATCCGGGCCTCGACCTGCCGGCGAGCGCGCTGCTCGACACGCTGCTGTTGCCGCTGTCGGCGTTGACAGTATTGGGGGTTGGGTTTAATGCGACGGGTGGGTTGTAGCCTGTAGCGGTGGATGTTGTGTGGGCGGGCCCCATCGCAGGCAAGCCAGCTCCTACAGGTGATCGGTGAATACATTCGAGTGCAGGAGCCGGGCTTGCCCGCGATGAGGCCCGCCCGGTCAGCGCAGATTCACTTGCCGAGCTTACGCAACTCATCCGACTCGACAATCCGCACCCCATCCTGCTCTTCCAGCGCCAGGCGCCACATGGCCCGGGCCAGTTCACACACTTCGATGCCGCGATACTTGCCGGGAATCAGCCGCGACAACGGCCCCGCAAGTTTCTCCGCCAGGCGTGTCTCCAGGCGTTCGCCCAGTAGCAGCGAAGGCCTCACGATGGTCAGTTGCGGCCAGCCCTGGGCCTGCAGGGCCTGCTCCATCTCGCCCTTGACCCGGTTATAGAGCACCGAGGATTTGGGGTCGGCGCCTATGGCGCTGATTACGATCAGGTGCCGTGCGCCCATGTCCCGGGCGCGCTTGCCGAATGCCACGACCAGATCCAGGTCAACCGCGCGAAAGGCCTGTTCGGAGCCAGCCTGCTTGAGGGTGGTGCCCAGGCAGCAGAAGGCCAGGTCGACCCGGCCGCTCAGTTGTGGCAGCAATACGCTGGGGTCGCCGACCGGGTTTTCCAGGTGCGGGTGTTCTGCCAGCGGGCGGCGGCTGGGCGCCAGTACGCGGGTGACGGTGGGCTCGTTGAGCAGGCGGTCCAGCAGATGTTCCCCGGTCAAGCCCGAGGCTCCGGCAAGCAATATATGCTGAGGCGTCAAGTACATGGTGTTTCCCCCCTTGATACAGTTTCAGCTTAGTTGCTCTTTGCTTCCTTGCTATTGATAGAGACGCTTTCCAGCGCCTTTCGTGCCTGCTGTTTACGCAATAATTGCCAACGCGCGATCACGCCCTTGGGCGCCCAGATCTGTGGTTCGGAGGCTTCGAAGTTGTCAGCCATTTCGCGCTCGGTCACATGCCGTTGCGCCAGCTTGAAGGCGTGCTGCAAGTCGTCGGTCTGGGTCAGGGCCTGGGCAAACAAGGCGTCGCCGAAGTAGGTGAAATTGGCCTCTTCGGAGCAACCGAACGACACGCGATCGGCGCGGGAGGCGGTCATGATCAGGGTGTGCTCATCCTTGAGCGCCGGGATGAAACCACCGGAGTAACACGCGGAAATCACGATGACCTTGTCGCGGTTTTTCAGTGGTGCCATCACCGCAGCCAGTTCGTCGCTTGGCAGGTCGGCCAGCTCCATGCGGGGTTGGTCGAGCACCAGTTGGTGTTCATGGGTGCCGTGGCTGGTCAGGTAGATAAACACCAGGTCTTCGGGGCCGGTGCGCTCGGCCAGGGTCTGCACGGCGCGGCGCAGGCTTTCGCGGGTCGCCATCGGGCGGTCGGCGATATGGTCGCGGTGGTTGACCAGGCGGATCTGCCCGCGCGCGCCGAAGCGGCTGGCCAGCAGGTTACTGACATAATCGGCCTCACGCAGGAATACGCTTTGTTTGCCGTCACCGGCCACCACCAGGCTGTAGAGCTCGACGGCCGGGGTGGACGCTGGCACGGCCGCGAGGGCGTCGTCGAGCAAGTGGCCCTGGGCCAGGACTCCGACTTCCAGGGCGTCGGGCAACAGCTTGCCGTCGGCATCGCGTACGCGCAGGCCGTTGGCCCAGGTCCCGGCCTGCACCGTGCCATCGGTGAGTACCAGGGTGCCCTGGCCGTGATAGCTGTCGTTGTCAAAACCACCGATATAGAAGCTGCCATCACTGAGGTTCAAGCGCCCTTGACCGGTAAAGCGCCAGTCACTGAAGTGCCCGATGTAATGGCTGCCATCCACGCCGGTCAGTTCGCCTTTGCCACTCAGGGCGCCTTCGCGGAATTCGCCGGTCCACACGTCGCCGTCGGCGTTTTCGTAGCGCCCCTTGCCGTTGAGCTGGTTCTGTTTGAAGTGGCCGATGTACATGTCGCCTTCGGCGCTGTTGAAGGTGCCGTTGCCTTCCAGCTGGCCGTCGACGAAGCGCCCGCTGAACTGGTTGCCGCTGTCGTCGTTGCGCTGGCCTTCGCCGTTGGGTTTGCCGTGGGCGAACAGGCCCTGGTATTGGCTGCCGTCTGCCAGCTCCAGGCGGCCGAGGCCGGAATACTGGTCGTCCTTGAATTCGCCGCGATAGGTCATCTGCCCCTCTTTGAGGGTGCCTTCGCCGTTGCGCCGGCCTTGCTTGAAACCGCCGACGTAGGTGTTGGCCGCTGTGGTCAAGGTGCCTTGGCCATCGAACAGGCCTTGCTGGAACTGGCCTTTATAGACCTCGCCATTGCTGCCATGCCATTCGCCCTGGCCGTGCCACTGGCCCTTGTCGAATTGCCCGGCGTACCAACTGCCATTGGGGTAATCCACCCGGCCCTGGCCTTGCAGCAGCCCATCGACCACATCCCCGCGATAACGCCCGCCGTCCGGCAGCCGGGCATCGGGCGGCAACAGGGATTCGCCGTCGCCGCAAGCGGTGAGCAACAAGGCGAGAGCAAGGGGGACGATTGGGCGCATAGCGGGATCCGGATAATTGAGCGCCGAGTATGCCGCAGCGGGCGAAGCTATACCTAGTGGTCTATGTGTGAATTAAGACTTGTCGGCGATGGCGCGCCTGCTGGCGCTATCGCCGGCAAGCCGGCTCCTACGGGTGTATCAGACGAAGCACAGTGACAACGACTCGGCGATATAGGCCGGTTTTTCCTGGCCGTCGATTTCCAGGGTGCAGGTGGCCTTGAGCAGCCACTGGCCGGGCTTTTTCTCGGTGGCGTCGGTGAGGGTCACCGCCAGGCGGACCTTGGAGTTGACCTTGACCGGCTGGATAAAGCGCACGCTGTCCAGGCCGTAGTTGACCGCCATCTTCAAGCCCTCGGGCATGATCAGGATGTCTTCGATCAATTTGGGGATCAGCGACAGCGACAGGAAACCATGGGCGATGGTGCTGCCGAACGGGGTCTGGGCGGCTTTTACCGGGTCGACGTGGATGAACTGAAAATCGCCGGTCGCCTCCGCGAACAGGTTGATACGCTCCTGGTCGATGGTGAGCCATGCGGAACGTCCCAGTTCCTTGCCGACATAATCATTGAGCTGCGCTACAGGTACGAAGGGCATTGCGACTCTCCTTGGTTCATCGATCTCTCCCTGGCGGCGCGGGCACGCGTGTACCGGCAGGGGTGTTGTTGTTTTAGGTAGATTGCAGAGAACCAATGTAGATCATCATGGGCAAATGGCCCGGTCAACCCACCATGCTTTTGGCGAATGCCAGTTCATAGGGGCGGCATGCTTATAATGCCCGGGGGCTTTTGGGGAGAAGGCGGATGTTGTTACGCGGTCTTACATGGTTGGTGTTGTTTCAATTGCTCGGCACGGCGATCAATCACTTGTTCCTGCCGGTCTTGCCGGGACCGATTGTCGGCTTGCTGTTGCTGCTGGCGTACCTGGTGTGGCGCGGCGAGGTCGGTGAACCGCTGAGCCTCGCGGCCGGCAGCCTGTTGCGTTACCTGCCATTGCTGCTGGTGCCGCCGGCGGTGGGGGTGATGGTGTATGCCAAGGACATTGCTGCCGACTTCTGGGCCATCGTCGGTGCGCTGGTGTTGTCGCTGGTGATCGCCATGGCGTTTGTCGGCGTGCTCATGCAAAAACTGGTCAAGCGCCAGGCACAGCGGGAGGAGGGGCAATGACCTTCGATTGGCAGGGCGCGTGGGCGGCGGTCATCCACCATCCGTTATTTGGCATCGGCATCACCCTGGGCGCCTATCAACTGGTGCTGGCGGGGTTCGAGAAAACCCGCTGGATTTTCCTGCAACCGGTGCTGGTCTCGATGTTGCTGGTGATCGGTGTGCTGCTGGGGTGTGGCCTGACCTATGTCGAGTACCGCAAAAGCACCGAAATCATGAGCATCCTGCTGGGCCCGGCCACCGTGGCGCTGGCGGTGCCGTTGTATCTGAACCTGCGACGGATTCGCCAGTTGTTCTGGCCGATTTTTACTACGCTGGTGGTGGGGGGCGTGTTTGCCACTGGCCTGTGTGTATGGCTGGGTTGGTGGTTTGGTGCCGAACACATGGTGCTGATGACCATGGCGCCCAAGTCGGTGACCTCGCCGATCGCCATGCTGGTGGCCGAGCAGATCGGCGGCGTCGCGGCACTGGCAGCGGTGTTCGTGCTGATCACCGGGGTGATCGGTGCGATGATCGGCCCGGCCTTTTTGTCGCGCCTGGGGGTGCATAGCCCGGAGGCACGGGGCATGGCCCTGGGCATGACCGCCCACGCGGTCGGCACTTCGGTGGCGTTGCAGGAGAGCGAGGAGTGCGGTGCCTTTGCGGCATTGGCGATGAGTCTGATGGGCGTGGCCACGGCGGTGTTCCTGCCATTGGCCGTGTCTTTAGTGATCTAAGTCGGGTTTAAGGAACGCTTTATGAGTCTGGCACTGTTCCCTCTCAATACCGTGCTGTTCCCGGGCTGCACCCTCGACCTGCAGCTGTTCGAGGCGCGCTACCTGGACATGATCAGCCGCTGCATGAAAAAGGGCGAAGGCTTTGGCGTGGTGTGCATCCTCGATGGCCAGGAAGTCGGCCTGGCCCCGGACGGCTATGCGGTGATTGGCTGCGAAGCCCTGATTCGTGATTTCAAGCAGCAGGACAACGGCTTGCTGGGGATTCGGGTCGAGGGTGGACGCAGGTTTCGCGTGCGCGAGGCCCAGGTGCAGCGCGATCAGTTGTTGGTGGCCGATGTCGAGTGGCTGCAAGAGCAGCCCGAACGAGCGCTGGACGAAGAAGACGCCGATCTGTTGGCCCTGCTTGAGGCCCTGGCGCAACACCCGATGGTCGCTTCGCTGGACATGGGCGCCGATGCGCAAGGGCAGCAGGAGTTGAGCCACCGCCTGGCCTACCTGTTGCCGTTTACCGACCCCGACAAGATCGAGTTGCTGCAACTCGACGACCCCCAGCAGCGCCTGGACGCCATTCAATTGCTGCTGGACGAGTTGCAGGGCGAGCTGTTCCCGTGAGCCTGGCAGGCTCGGATTTATCCGCGCCAGCTTGGGATTTTTCAGCGGTGCCGCGTGCCCATCGCCTGAAATAGTGGAGCCTCAGCCACCACTATCAGGGAATGAACATGATTCGATTGTCGCCATCGGAGCAATTGGTCTGGGACGCTTTTTTCGTCAGTGTGACCGCACAAGTGATTCAGCAGGCAGGCGAGCGTGGCCCGGAGTACATTGCCGAGCGCGCTGCGCAAATTGTCGATGAAATGTTGCTGGAGCGCCGGGAGCGCTGCGCCGAGCGGCGTTACGCTCCCGTGGATTGGATGAGCCCGGCGTAGCTCAATAAGCGTAGCGCAGCAAGGCGTGGGAGGTGCCCGTCAGGGCAAAGAACCCCAGGACCGCCACGCACCCCGGCACGATCAACCACCACACCTTTGGCGCCATGGCCGGTAGCAGGCTGTGGCGCTGGCTCAAGGTCAGGCTGAAGGCGCAGACCGTCATGGCCAGCAAGGTGCCGGCGAGAATATCGCTCGGCCAGTGGGCCCCCAGGTACACCCGCGACAGGGCAATGGCAGCGGCCGGAATGGCGCCCAGCAGCAGCCAGGCCAGGCGCATGCGGGTCGGTTGGCCGCGACCGGCCAGCACTGCCAACGCGAGGAAGAACGCAAACGAGCCGGAGGCGTGGCCGCTGGGCATGCTGAAGCTGGTCAGCGGGTCGACGAGGATTTCTGGCCGGCCGCGGGCAAAGAACAGCTTGCTCCCGGTATTGATCAGTGCGGCCCCGAGCAGGGTGGCACCGACGAAAATCCCCTGGCGCCATTGGCGTGCCAGCAACAGCAGGCCGGTCAGCACCGCGCTGGCGACGAACATCTTCTTGAACTCACCCAACTGGGTGATCATCACCATGGCCCGGTCCATGGCCGGGCTGCGGTGTTCCTGGACCAGGGCCATCAAGCCTTGGTCAAAATGGTTCAGGTACGGGTAGCCGATAAACATCGCGATCAACAACGCCAGGCTGGCGCAGCCCATCCACAGCGTGGCCCGGCGGTGGCCGCGCAGGGTGCTGTTGAGGGCGATGCCGAACAATACGGCCAGGCAGGCGGCGACCACCCCGGCTTCGGGCCAGAACCCTTCGGGCAGCGGCAACCGAAACGCCGCACCGGCGGCCCAGCCAGGCAGCAGATAGGCTATTGACCAACCGGTGGCGGCCAGCACGCTGACGGCGGCAAAGCGCGGGAAGGGCATGTCGCACATCCCGGCGACCATGGGCAGCATCGGCCGCAATGGCCCAATGAAACGTCCTACCAGCAAGCTGACGATGCCGTACTTCTGAAAGTAAGCCTCGGCCCCGTCCATCCACTCGGGATGATGGCGCAGGCCGGGCAGGCGCCGGATATTCTGGTGGAAATGCCGGCCCAGGTAGTAGGAAATACCATCGCCCAGCAGCCCGCCGAGCAAGCCCAGCAGCAGGGTTTCACCCAGGGACAGCGCGCCGCTGCCGGCCAGTGCGGCAATGGCGAACAGCAACACCGTGCCTGGCACGATAATCCCGGCGATGGCCAGGCATTCCACAAAGGCGACGATAAACACCGCCGCGGCCAGCCATTGCGGGTTAAGGGTCAGCCAGCCAGTAATGCCATCGAGCCATGGGCCCATACAATCTTCTCCATCAGTGGTGATGTCCCTCTGTAGGAGCGAGCTTGTGTGGGAGCGGGCTTGCTCGCGATGCAGGCGACTCGGTATGACTGACAGACCGAGGTGATGCTATCGCGAGCAAGCCCGCTCCCACATAAGCCCATTCCTGCAGGGCATATTTCAAATCAAAACGTAATCGCGGCCTTCGACCTGACCGCGTCGCAACGGGTTCCGTGTGCAATAGGGCGCGAAGCCAGCATCGACGAAGCGATACATCAAGTGTTCATCCCGCCCACCGGGAATGCCCAGGCGGGTGGTCTGGATAATTTGCGCGGGCGCCACGCCCACATCTTCGACGTACAGCTGCTCCTGGTCGAAGCGCTTGGCGTCCCACATCGGCACCTTCAAATCCAGGGCCTTGCACAGCAGGGTTTGTCCGGCGCAGAGCTTGTGGGCCGGGCGCGGGCGGCCGTTGGCGTCGGGGTTGTTGAGGAGCATTTGCGCCAGGCTGGCAGGTCCCGAAACGTCATCTACCCAGGGGTAAGCCGACTTGATCAGCACAGCGTTGCCCGGCCCCTGCGCGCTGAAGTTCAGGGAGTCGCCGCCGCGGGCGTAGTACATATAGATGTGGCCGCCATCCAGAAACAAAGCCTTACGCTTTTCTGTGTAGCCTAAGGACGCATGACTGCCTTTTTCGGCCAGGTAATAGGCTTCGGTTTCAATAACTCGCGCCGAAAGCCACAAATCGCCGACCCGATGGCGGATGACTTTGCCCAGCAAATCTTTCGCGAGCGTTTGTGCATCGCGGTCGAAAAAGCCATCAGGCAGGGGGTTGGCGGGGATCTTGGGGGGGGAATTGGACATGACGATGGACGGTTGCACAGGCCAAATGTGACAGGATGATATCAACTTCAGCCTTAATCACCGCTGAACGTCGAGTTTTTACAGTTCATTTCGACCATCCGCCCCTCACCGCTGTCCGTAGGACGGCGCGACAGCTATAATCTGCCGCTTTCCTCTTTGCCAAGACCCCACCAGACCATGACTGAGTCCGTTCTTGACTACATGACCCGCCTGGGTCGCGCTGCCCGTCAGGCCTCGCGGTTGATCGCCCGTGCGAGCACCGCGCAGAAGAACCGTGCCCTGCTGGCCGCCGCCGACGCTCTGGATGCCGCGCGCTCCGAGCTGACCGCCGCCAACGAGCTGGACCTGGCCAACGGCCGGGCCAATGGTCTGGAGCCGGCATTGCTGGATCGCCTGGCGCTGACGCCGGCACGTATCGACGACATGATCGAAGGCCTGCGCCAGGTAGCCAAGCTGCCTGACCCCATCGGTGAAATCCGCGATATGCGCTACCTGCCCTCAGGTATCCAGGTCGGCAAGATGCGCGTGCCCCTGGGCGTGATCGGCATCATCTATGAGTCGCGTCCCAACGTGACCATCGACGCCGCGAGCCTGTGCCTGAAGTCCGGCAACGCCACCATCCTGCGTGGCGGCTCCGAGGCCATCCATTCCAACCGCGCCATCGCCGCCTGCATCCAGCAAGGCCTGGCCGTGGCCGAGTTGCCGGCTGAAGTGGTGCAAGTGGTGGAAACCACCGACCGCGCCGCCGTCGGGGCGCTGATCACCATGCCGGAATATGTCGACGTGATCGTGCCGCGCGGCGGCAAGAGCCTGATCGAACGTGTCAGCCGTGATGCCAAGGTGCCAGTTATCAAGCACCTGGATGGCGTCTGCCATGTATTTATCGACGTGGCGGCCGATCTCGACAAGGCGATCCGCATTGCCGATAACGCCAAGACCCACCGCTACGCGCCGTGCAACACCATGGAAACCCTGTTGGTCCACGCCGGCATTGCCGAGCGCGTGTTGCCGCCGCTGGCTGCAATCTACCGTGACAAGGGCGTGGAACTGCGGGGTTGCGAGCGTACCCGGGCATTGCTGGGCAGCGACGTGATCGAAGCCACCGAGCAGGACTGGTACACCGAATACACGGCGCCGATCCTGTCGATTCGTATCGTCGATGACCTGGACCAGGCCATCGAGCACATCAATACCTACGGCTCCAAGCATACTGATGCCATTGTTTCCGAGCATTTCAGCGATGCCCGGCGTTTTCTCACCGAAGTGGACTCCGCTTCGGTGATGATCAACGCCTCGACGCGTTTTGCCGACGGCTTCGAGTACGGCCTGGGGGCGGAGATCGGGATTTCCACTGATAAGCTGCATGCCCGTGGCCCGGTTGGCCTGGAAGGTCTGACGAGTGAGAAGTACGTGGTCTTTGGCGACGGTCATGTGCGCACTTGATGGGTAAACGCATCGGGCTGCTCGGCGGTACCTTCGACCCCGTGCACATCGGCCATCTGCGCAGTGCCCTGGAAGTGGCGGATACCCTCGGGCTGCAAGAGCTGCGGCTGATCCCCAATGCCCGGCCGCCGCACCGGGACACGCCGCAGGTCAGCGCGCAGGAGCGCCTGGCGATGGTGCAGTGCGCGGTGGCCGGGATTGCCCCGCTGGTGGTGGACGACCGCGAGCTCAAGCGCGATAAACCGTCCTACACTATCGACACCCTGGAACAGACGCGGGCCGAGTTGGCCGCCGATGACCAGTTGTTTCTGCTTTTGGGCTGGGACGCATTTTGCGCACTGCCCACTTGGCATCGCTGGGAAGAGTTGCTCCAGCATTGCCACATCCTGGTTTTGCAACGCCCGGATGCCGACAGCGAACCGCCGGATGCCTTGCGCAACCTGCTGGCAGCGCGGTCGGTAAGTGACCCACAGGCCCTGACCGGGCCGAGCGGGAATATTGCATTCGTCTGGCAGACCCCGCTTGCGGTGTCCGCCACCCAGATCCGTCAACTGCTGGCCAGCGGTAAGTCGGTACGTTTCCTGGTGCCTGACGCGGTCCTGGCCTACATCGATGCGCACGGGCTTTACCGTGCGTCGAACTGAAAAGGCGCGCTTGAAGGCACGAATAGTCGTGTATTGAAGCGCCCGAACTAATGAGCAAAACGAGTTTTATATGACGAACAAAGACGTAAGCAAAGTTAAGCGCAAAGGCACGTTCAAGAGCGCACCGTTGCCGGTAGAAGCCCTGCTGGTCCCGGCTCCTGAAGGTGAAGCGCTGGTAGCGCTGGCTGTAGCCGCCCTGGAAGACGTGAAGGCCCAGGACATCCAGGTCCTGGACGTGCGCGACAAGCAAAGCATCACCGACTTCATGATCATCGCCACCGGTACCTCCAACCGCCAGATCGGCGCGATGCTGGACAAGGTGCGCGAAGCCGTCAAAGCCCAGGGCGTCAAGCCACTGGGTGAAGAAGGCAAGGGCGACAGCGACTGGGTGCTGGCTGACCTGGACACCGTGATCGTCCACATGATGACCAGCAACGCTCGCCAGTTCTACGACCTGGAGCGCCTGTGGAAAGGCGCCGAGCAGAGCCGTGCCGCCGATGGCAAGCACCACAGCCCTGAAGTCGGTCACGCGCACTTCGACAAGCTCAACAAAGACCAGGAATAAGGAACGGCTGTGCGCCTGCGTCTGATTGCTGTCGGTTCACGCATGCCCAAGTGGGTGGAAGAAGGCTGGCATGAATATGCCAAGCGTCTGCCATCCGAATTGGCGCTGGAGCTGGTGGAAATACCCCTCAACACCCGGGGCAAGAACGCCGATGTGGCGCGCTTTATCCGTCAGGAAGGCGAGGCGATGCTGGCCAAGGTCGGTGCCAACGAGCGCATCGTCACCCTTGAGGTGCACGGCAAACCCTGGAGCACCGAGCAGTTGGCGGTGGAACTGGATCGCTGGCGCCTGGATTCGCGCACGGTCAACTTCATGGTCGGCGGCCCCGAGGGGCTGGCGCCGGAAGTCTGCGCGCGGGCCGATCAGCGCTGGTCGCTGTCGCCCCTGACGTTGCCCCATCCGCTGGTGCGGATTCTGATTGGTGAACAGCTGTATCGCGCCTGGACAGTCCTGTCCGGGCACCCTTACCACAAATAGTCTGCGCCCTGCCTGATGACCCAGCCGATCCGCATCAAGGACCACGAGAAAGACGCACGTCTTGTACGCGCGCGCGTGATCTTTGGCGCGATCGCGGTGGTGGCGTTGATGTGTGTGTTGATCGCCCGCCTGTATTACCTACAGGTGATCCAGTACGAGTATCACTCCACGTTGTCGGAAAACAACCGGGTGCATGTGCAGCCGATTCCGCCGACCCGTGGCCTGATTTTCGACCGCAATGGCGTGGTGATCGCCGATAACCGGCCCAGTTTCAGCCTGAGCATGACCCGCGAACGTTCCGGTGACTGGCAGCAGGTCCTCGATGTGATTGTCGAGGTGCTGCAACTGACGCCGGAAGACCGGGTGATCTTCGAGAAGCGCATGAAGCAGGGGCGGCGCCCGTTTGAACCGGTGCCGATCCTGTTTGAGCTGACCGAAGAGCAGATCGCCAGGATCGCGGTGAACCAGTTCCGTCTGCCGGGGGTGGAAGTGGTGGCGCAGTTGGTGCGCCATTACCCGCAAGGGGCGCACTTTGCCCACTCGGTCGGTTATATGGGGCGGATCAACGAAAAAGAGCTGAAAACCCTCGATCCGGTCAATTACAGCGGCACCCACCATATCGGCAAGACCGGCATCGAGCGTTTCTACGAGCCGGAACTGCACGGCCAGGTGGGTTACGAGGAGGTCGAGACCAACGCCCGTGGCCGTGTGCTGCGGGTGCTCAAGCGCACCGACCCGATTCCCGGCAAAGACATTGTCCTGAGCCTGGATATCAAGCTGCAGGAGGCCGCGGAAATGGCCCTCGGTGGCCGTCGTGGCGCGGTGGTGGCGCTGGATCCGAACACCGGCGAGGTGCTGGCGATGGTCAGCCAGCCGAGTTTCGACCCCAACCTGTTTGTCACCGGGATCAGCTTCAAGGCCTATGCCGAGCTGCGCGATTCCATCGACCGGCCGTTGTTCAACCGGGTGCTGCGCGGCCTGTATCCGCCAGGCTCGACCATCAAGCCGGCGGTGGCGATTGCCGGCCTGGATGCGGGGGTTGTCACTGCTTCCAGCCGGGTTTTCGACCCGGGTTACTACATGTTGCCCAACTACGATCACAAGTACCGTAACTGGAACCGCACCGGTGACGGCTATGTGGACCTGGATACGGCGATCATGCGATCCAATGACACCTACTTCTATGACCTGGCCCACAAGCTGGGGATCGATCGTTTATCGACCTACATGGGCAAGTTCGGCCTCGGTCAGAAAGTGTCCCTGGACATGTTTGAAGAATCCCCAGGCTTGATGCCTTCCCGCGAGTGGAAGCGCGCTACCCGGCGCCAGGCCTGGTTCCCGGGGGAAACCCTGATCCTGGGGATCGGCCAGGGCTATATGCAGGCCACGCCCTTGCAACTGGCCCAGGCTACGGCGCTGGTCGCCAGCAAGGGCAAGTGGATCCGCCCGCACCTGGCCAAGACCATCGAGGGTGAGAAACCGGTGGATGAAAACCCGATCCCGGACATCGTCCTGCGTGATTCTTCCGACTGGACCAAGGTCAACCATGGTATGCAGCAAGTGATGCACGGCGCGCGCGGTACTGCGCGCAAGGCCGCTGCTGGCGCGCAATACCGGATCGCCGGCAAGAGCGGTACCGCCCAGGTAGTGGCGATCAAGCAGGGCGAGAAATACGACCGCTCCAAGGTTCAGGAGCGCCATCGCGACCACGCCTTGTTTGTCGGTTTTGCCCCGGCCGACAACCCGAAAATCACCGTGGCGGTGATGGTCGAGAACGGCGAGTCCGGTTCCGGCGTGGCCGCCCCGGTGGTGCGCCAGATCATGGACGCCTGGTTGCTGGACCAGGACGGCAAGCTCAGGCCTGAGTTTGCCAACCCTTCAAGCGCGGAGGCTACGGCCCGTGAAGAGTAATTTCGACCGCATTCTCTCCAGTGAGGATGTGATGCGTCGCCGCGCCACCTTGTTGCAGCGCATGCACATTGATGGCCCGTTGCTGATCCTGCTGCTGACCCTGGCGGCCGGCAGCCTGTTCGTACTGTATTCGGCCAGTGGCAAGAACTGGGACCTGCTGATCAAGCAAGCGTCGTCGTTCGGCCTGGGCCTGTTGTCGATGGTGGTCATTGCCCAGCTGGAGCCGCGTTTCATGGCGCGCTGGGTGCCGCTGGGATACGTCGCAGGCGTGCTGCTGCTGGTGGTGGTGGACGTCATGGGGCATAACGCCATGGGCGCCACCCGCTGGATCAATATCCCGGGGGTGATTCGCTTCCAGCCGTCGGAATTCATGAAGATCCTGATGCCGGCGACCATCGCCTGGTACCTGGCCAAGCGCACCTTGCCGCCCCAGCTCAAGCACGTAGGCATCAGCCTGATCCTGATCGGCATTCCGTTCATCCTGATCGTGCGCCAGCCCGACCTCGGCACCGGCCTGCTGATTCTCGCCGGCGGTGCGTTCGTGCTGTTCATGGGCGGCCTGCGCTGGCGCTGGATCATCAGCGTGCTGGTGGCAGCCGTGCCGGTGGCCGTCGCCATGTGGTTCTTCTTCATGCACGATTATCAGAAGCAGCGGGTCTTGACCTTCCTCGATCCCGAGAGCGATCCGTTGGGCACCGGTTGGAACATCATCCAGTCCAAGGCGGCCATCGGTTCCGGCGGCGTGTTTGGCAAGGGCTGGTTGCTGGGCACCCAGTCGCACCTGGACTTCCTGCCGGAAAGCCACACTGACTTTATCATCGCGGTGATGGGCGAGGAGTTCGGCCTGGTGGGCATTTGCGCACTGCTGCTGATCTACTTGCTGTTGATCGGGCGTGGCCTGGTGATTACCGCGCAAGCGCAGACGTTGTTCGGCAAATTGCTCGCCGGTGCGCTGACAATGACTTTTTTTGTTTACGTTTTCGTCAACATCGGTATGGTCAGTGGCCTGCTGCCGGTGGTTGGGGTGCCGTTGCCGTTCATTAGCTACGGCGGAACTTCGCTGGTGACATTACTGTCAGCGTTTGGGGTTTTGATGTCGATCCATACCCATCGCAAGTGGATCGCACAGGTTTGAATAAGGTGAAGATGTCAATGCAAGCAATGCGCGGCTGGGCTGCTCGATATGCGTCCTGCCTGGGCTTGTTGGGCGCCTTTGGCGCTGCACAGCCAGCCCTGGCCGGCGATTACGACGGCTCGCCCCAGGTCGCCGAATTTGTCGGTGAGATGACGCGTGACTATGGTTTCGCCGGCGAACAACTGATGGGCGTGTTCCGCGAGGCGCAGCGCAAGCAGGCGATACTCGACGCCATTTCCCGCCCCGCCGAACGCGTCAAGCAGTGGAAGGACTATCGCCCGATGTTCCTCACCGACGCCCGCGTGGCGCGGGGTGTGGATTTCTGGCGGCAGCACGAGGCCGTGCTGGCCCGTGCCGAGCAGGAATATGGCGTGCCGGCCCAGGTGATCGTCTCGATCATCGGCGTTGAAACCTTTTACGGGCGCAATACCGGCAGTTACCGGGTGATCGACGCCTTGTCGACCCTGGGCTTCGATTACCCGCCCCGCGCCGAATTCTTCCGCAAGGAACTGCGTGAGTTCCTGCTGCTGGCCCGTGAAGAGCAGGTCGACCCGCTGACCCTCAAAGGCTCCTACGCCGGGGCCATGGGCCTGCCGCAGTTCATGCCTAGCAGCTTTCGTGCCTACGCCGTGGATTTTGACGGTGATGGCCATATCAACATCTGGAGCAACCCCGATGATGCCATCGGCAGCGTTGCCAGCTACTTCAAGCGTCATGGCTGGGTGGCTGGCGAGCCGGTGGTGATCCGCGCCGATGTCACGGGCGATCGCGCCGATGAAGGCCTGACCCAGGGGATCGAGCCGGTGAAAACCGTCGGGGAGTTGCGGGCGCTGGGCTGGTCAAGTCATGATGCGCTGCGCGATGATATGCCGGTTACTGCCTTCCGCCTGGAAGGTGCAGACGGCCCGGAGTACTGGATGGGCCTGAAGAATTTTTACGCAATCACGCGTTATAACCGCAGTGTGATGTACGCCATGGCCGTGCATCAGCTGTCAGACATGCTGGTTCAAGCACGGGGCGTCAAGTAATGCGGGTATCGCCGATCAATAAACCGCTCAAGCTGGTGGCGCTGGCCGCATTGTCCTTGCTGGTTGTCAGTTGCTCCACCAGCCGCGCGCCGGCGCAGAAGGCCAGTGGCCCGGTAGTCCGCGCGCAGCCGGGGCTGGATATCAACCGGGCCCACAAGGACGGCGCGCCGTGGTGGGACGTCGATGTCTCGCGCATCCCGGATGCCACGCCGACCCTGCATACCGGCAACTATAAAGCCAACCCCTACACGGTGCTGGGCAAGACCTACTTCCCGCTGCAAGAGTCCAAGAACTACGTGCAGTCGGGCACCGCATCCTGGTACGGCACCAAGTTCCACGGCCAGAACACCGCCAACGGCGAAGTGTATGACCTGTATGGCATGAGCGCGGCGCACAAGACCCTGCCGCTGCCGGCCTACGTACGGGTGACCAACCTGGACAACAACCGCGTGGTAATCCTGCGGGTCAACGACCGTGGGCCGTTCTACTCCGACCGAATTATCGACTTGTCCTACGCTGCCGCGAAAAAACTCGGCTATGCCGAAACCGGCACGGCGCGGGTCAAGGTCGAAGGCATCGACCCGGCCCAGTACTGGGCCCAGCGCGGCAAGCCGGCGCCGTTGATGCTCAACGAGCCACAAAGCGCACAACCGCAGATCACCGCTTCGGCGGGCAAGGTCGAGCAGTGGACGCCGCCGCCCCAGCAGCACGCCGCGCCAGTCGTGGCCGTGCCACAGGCGGCGCCGGGCAATGCAGCGGGCGGGCAGTACCTGCAAGTCGGCGCTTTCGCCAACCCGGATGCGGCAGAACTGTTAAGGTCCAAGCTCAGCGGGATGGTCAGCGCGCCAGTGTTTATCAGCTCCATCGTGCGTAACCAGCAGACCCTGCACCGGGTACGCCTGGGCCCCATCGGCTCGGCGGGCGAGATTGCCCAGGTGCAGAACAGCGTGCGACTGGCCAACCTGGGTCAGCCCAGCGTGGTCAGCGCCGAATAAGCAGTAGCGGATCTGGGGTGCTGGCGCGTTTGCGTGCCGGGGCCCTGGTTGCAGGCTCGTCGAATAATAAAAACCCGAAGGCAAGGGTTGAGCTGGCAACTGAATACGCGACAGCCTGGCAACGGGCTGTCTGAATAGTTTTGCCCGCGAGGGCAAGTTTCCATAAGCAATTTCGAGAGACGGATGAACATCACCACCTTAGCCAAACGCCTGTGCCTGCTTGTCCCGCTGATCATCGCGCCCGCTGCCTGGGCCGTCGAAATGATGCCAGCGCCACCGCAACTGGCTGCCAAGTCCTACGTGCTCATGGATGCCGCAAGCGGCAACGTGCTGGTCGAAAACAACGGTGACCAGCGCCTGCCGCCGGCCAGCCTGACCAAGCTGATGACCGCCTACATCGCGACCCTGGAAATCCGTCGCGGCCAGATCGGTGAAAACGATCCGGTGACCGTCAGCGAAAACGCCTGGCGTACCGGCGGTTCGCGGATGTTCATCAAGGTCGGCTCCCAGGTGACTGTCAGCGACCTGCTGCACGGCATCATCATCCAGTCCGGTAACGACGCCAGCGTCGCCCTGGCCGAGCATATTGCCGGCAGCGAAGATGCATTCGCCGACATGATGAACAAAACCGTGACTGACCTGGGCATGACCAACAGCCACTTCATGAACCCGACCGGCCTGCCAAACCCAGACCACTACTCGTCGGCCCATGACATGGCGATCCTGGCCCGCGCGATCATTCGTGTCGACCCGGTGCACTACGCCATCTACTCCCAGAAAGAATTCTTCTGGAACAACATCAAGCAGCCTAACCGCAACCTGTTGCTGTGGCGCGACAAGACCGTCGATGGCCTGAAAACCGGCCACACCGACGAGGCCGGCTACTGCATGGTGTCTTCGGCTGTGCGTGATGGCCAACGCTTGATCGCCGTGGTGTTCGGCACCAACAGCGAGCAGGCCCGTGCGGCTGAAACCCAGAAGCTGCTGACCTACGGTTTCCGCTTCTTCGAAACCCAGACCTTCTACCAGAAGGGCGCTGAGCTGGCCCAGGCTCCTGTGTGGAAAGGCACCGAGCGTCAAGTCAAGGCCGGCCTGGCTGACGACCTGACCTTGACCATGCCTAAAGGCCAGCTGAAGAAACTGGCTGCCAGCATGACCATGAACCCACAACTGACCGCGCCAATCGCCAAGGGCGATGTGATCGGTAAAGTCGAAGTGAAGCTGGACGACAAAGTCGTACACAGCGCCGATCTGATCGCACTCGACGCCGTTGAGGAAGGTGGTATCTTCCGCCGCGTGTGGGATAGCATCCGTCTATTCTTCTACGGCTTGTTCAACTGATTGTGTGCACCCGCAAAGCCCTGCGTTGATCCGACGCGGGGCTTTGCTCGTCGCCACGGCTTACCGCTTACGAGGCCGTTACGCCATGACCGATAAAGAAGTAAAGGCGCCAAAGATCGAATTCCCGGTGACGGACTATCCCGTCAAGGTGATCAGCGATACCGGTGTGGGCAACAAAGACAAGATCCTCGAGATCATGCGTAAACACGCAACGATCAACGACAACCGTGTGGATGAGCGCTTGAGCACCAACGGTAAGTACACCACGATCCAGTTGCACATCGTTGCGACCGGTCAAGACCAGCTTTACGACATCAACAGCGAACTGCGAGCCACCGGTTTCGTACATATGGTGTTGTGATGTCACAGGTCCTGGGCTTTCGCGAGCTCGGCCAGATGGCGTACGAGCCTGTCTGGCACGCCATGCAGCGCTTTACCAATGAGCGCGGCAGCTCGGCTCCCGACGAAATCTGGCTGGTGGAGCACCCGCCGGTATTCACCCAGGGCCAGGCTGGCAAGGCCGAGCATCTACTACTTCCGGGTGATATTGCGGTGGTGCAGGTCGACCGGGGTGGTCAAGTGACTTACCATGGGCCCGGACAACTGGTGGCTTACTTGCTGCTGGATGTGCGCAAGCTGGGTTATGGCGTGCGTGAGCTGGTCAGTCGCATGGAGAACTGCCTGATCGAGCTGCTGGCCAGTTACGGTGTGACTGCCGCGGCCAAGCCCGATGCTCCAGGTGTGTATGTCAACGGCGCGAAAATCGCCTCCCTGGGCCTGCGTATTCGTCATGGCTGTTCCTTTCATGGCCTGGCCCTGAACGTGGACATGGACCTGGCGCCGTTTCTCCGGATCAATCCCTGTGGTTACGCCGGTTTGGCCATGACCCAGTTGAGCGATCACGCAACACCCATAGAATTTGCCGAGGTAAGTGCCCGGCTGCGCGCGCAGCTCGTCAAACACCTCGACTATGCTGAGCAGACGACCCTGACGGGCGGAATCGACTGATATGACTACTGATGTTGTGCAAACCATGATCCCGACGCTGGACATTACCGACCGTCCGGCCCCGGTTCCGCGTGCCAAGGTGGAAGCCGGCGTCAAGCTGCGCGGCGCCGAGAAGGTTGCACGCATCCCGGTGAAGATCATTCCGACCACCGAACTGCCGAAAAAGCCCGACTGGATTCGCGTGCGCATCCCGGTCTCGCCGGAAGTCGACCGTATCAAGGCGCTGCTGCGCAAACACAAGCTGCACAGCGTGTGCGAAGAAGCCTCCTGCCCGAACCTGGGCGAGTGCTTCTCTGGCGGCACCGCGACCTTCATGATCATGGGTGACATCTGCACCCGTCGCTGCCCGTTCTGCGACGTTGGCCACGGCCGGCCCAAGCCACTGGACGTCAACGAGCCAGAAAGCCTGGCCATCGCCATTGCCGACCTGAAACTCAAGTACGTGGTGATCACCTCGGTAGACCGCGATGACCTGCGCGACGGCGGTGCCCAGCACTTTGCCGACTGCATCCGTGAAATCCGCAAATTGTCGCCGAATGTGATGCTCGAGACCCTGGTCCCGGACTACCGTGGCCGCATGGACGTCGCCCTGGAAATCACCGCCGCCGAGCCGCCAGATGTGTTCAACCACAACCTGGAAACCGTGCCACGCCTGTACAAGGCCGCGCGCCCGGGTTCGGACTACCAGTGGTCGCTGACCCTGCTGCAGAAATTCAAGCAGATGATGCCGCACATCCCCACCAAGTCCGGCCTGATGCTGGGCCTGGGCGAAACCGACGAAGAAGTCATCGAAGTCATGAAGCGCATGCGCGAACACGACATCGACATGCTGACCCTCGGTCAGTACCTGCAACCGTCGCGCAGCCACTTGCCGGTGCAGCGTTTCGTGCACCCGGACACCTTTGCCTGGTTTGCCGAAGAAGGTTACAAGATGGGCTTCAAGAACGTCGCGTCGGGCCCGCTGGTGCGTTCGTCGTACCACGCCGACGAGCAGGCCAAGCTGGTCAAGGCTAGCCTGGTTTCCTGAGCCTTGGCGCCCATCTGTCTGGATGGGTGTGTATGGAGCTGGCTTGTGTGGGAGCGGGCTTGCCCGCGATAGCATCGCCTCGGTGCAACTGATACACCGAGGCGTCTGCATCGCGGGCAAGCCCGCTCCCACAGTTCGTTGCGCTGTACAGAATAGGGAGAACCAAGGATGACCGACCCGCTTGCCACCGCCGTACCCGCCCTGCGCGCCGAAGGCGTGATCGGCCTCATCGCTCCCGCCGGCCCTGCCGCGCTGGATGTTGAAAAGGCCGGGCAATGGATGCGCGCTCGTGGCTACGAGCTGCGGATCTTCTCGGGGGTGTATGAGCGCGATGGCTACCTGGCCGGCAGCGATAAAGTCCGCCTGCGTGACCTGCATGCGGCTTTTGCCGACCCCGAGATCGACGCCATCTTCTGCCTGCGCGGCGGCTACGGCACCCCACGCTTGCTCGACAGCGTGGATTTCGCGCTGCTGGCGGCCAATCCCAAGCCCTTCGTCGGCTACAGCGATATCACCGCGCTGCACTTGGCGATCAGTCGCTACGCCGGCTTCGTGACTTTCCACGGCCCGATGCTGAATGCCGACCTGCTCGGTGACAAGCAACAACCCACCGAATCATCACTGTTCAGCCTGCTGCGTGGGCGGCTGGGCGCTGGCAGTGTGCTGGCGCACCCAGTGGCGTACCCGTTGACCACCGTTGAGCCTGGCATCGCCTGTGGGCGCCTGTTGGGGGGCAACCTGTCGATGATCGCGGCCGTGATGGGCACGCCCTTTGAGCTTGATGCCGACGGCATCATTCTGTTTATCGAGGACGTCAACGAGCCGATCTACCGCATCGACCGCCTGCTGACGCACTTGCGCCTGGCGGGCAAGCTGGCGCAGGTGCGCGGTGTGCTGGTGGGGGATGTGGCGGGGGTGGATAGTGTGGCGCTGGAGCGGTTGTTGAAGCAGACCTTCGAGCCGTTGTGCATCCCGGTCCTGTCCGGCTGGCGCAGTGGTCATTGCGACCCGAACCTGACCTTGCCGATTGGTGCGGTGGTGCGCCTGGATGCGGGGGAACAGCGGCTGGTGCTGGAGCAGGATGTGGTGTGTAGGCTCTGAGTGTTTTGCCGCCTGTCAGCACGCTATCGCGAGCAAGCTGGCTCCCACAGGGAATTGCATTCCAAATGTGGGAGCGGCAGTCGCCCTACGCCGATCTAGCGGCTACGCAACGACTCCAACAACTTCACTGTCGGATACCCATCCGCCGGCCAGCCCAACGACTGCTGCGCCGCCCGAATCGCCTTGCGCGTATTGGCGCCGATAATCCCGTCCGGGTTGCCAGCCTCATAGCCCTTGGCACTCAACACCGTCTGCAATTCGATACGCTGGGAGCGGGTCAGCGGCAGTTCGTCCGTTGGCCAATCCCCGCGAATCACCCCACCACCGCCAAAGCGCTCGGACAACAGGCCGACCGCCAGGGCGTAGGACGACGAGTTGTTGTACTTGAGGATTGCGCGGAAGTTGTCCAGCACCAGGAACGCCGGGCCACGATGGCCGGCCGGCAGCAGCAGGGCGGCCGATAGCGTTTCTACGTTGGGTGGCACGCTGGCCCCGGCCGGCACCTGCAGGCCGAGTTTCATCCACTCGCCGACCGGCTTGCGCACTGCACCATCCGCCAGGGCATAGTCGAAGTTCGCCGGCAATTGCCGCACCTCAAAGCCCCACGGTTGGCCTTTCTGCCAGCCCGAGCTTTGCAGGTAGTGCGCGGTGGAGGCGAGGGCGTCGGCCGAGCTGTTCCAGATGTCGCGGCGACCGTCGCCATCGAAGTCCACCGCGTGGGTGTTGTAGGTGGTCGGTATGAACTGGGTCTGGCCCATGGCGCCGGCCCAGGAACCGCGCATCTGTTCGGCCGGGATATCACCGTGCTGGATGATTTGCAGCGCAGCCAGCAACTGCGCCTGGGCGAATGCCGGGCGACGGCCTTCGTAGGCCAGGGTCGCCAGGGAGCGGATCACCGAGTTATTGCCCTGGAACGAACCGAAGTTGCTTTCCATGCCCCACACCGAGACCAGTACCTGGCGATCGACACCGTAGCGCTGCTCAATGCTTTGCAGGATATCGGCGTGCTTGACCAGCAGGGCCTGGCCGTTGCGCACACGCAGCGGCGACAGGGCGCCGTTGAGGTATTCCCACACCGGGCGGGAAAACTCCGGCTGGCTGCGGTCGGCACGGATGACCGCCATGTCAGGGGTGACGTTGGCGAAGGCCGTGTCGAATACTGCAGGGGTGATACCGGCTTTCAGCGCTTCGACGCGAAAACCTGCCTGCCATTGGGCAAAGGTCTGGGTCGGCTGGATATCGAGATTGCTCACGGCCAGGGGCGCAACTACGGCGGGTGCGGCAACCGGTGCGGTCTGGAGCGTGGGCAGGGGCTGAGCGTCGGCGGCGGTGGGTTTTTCGGCGCAGGCGACTAACAGGATCAGGCTGGAGGCAGCAATCAATTGGCGAAGGTGCCAACGACGGGAAAGACTAGAGGGCATGCACAGGTCCAGGAAATACGAATCAGGTGCAGACCTTATCATGCCAGAGGGGCGCTTGCCTTCAGGCAGCCAGAAAGTAAGAAGCCTCCCAGCTATTAGACTGGAAGGCTTCGCGGCGGTAGCTGCCTTTGCCTTTGCCGGCGGGTTCCTGGCGACTGCGGAACAACGGCTGGGCGATGATGGATTTGGCCTTGTTGGGGCCATGCTTGGATGGCTTTTTGCTCATGATCGGGACTCTCCGATGGGGTGGGTGATGCGGTGCGAATCATCTGCCGAAGTTTGGCTGCTGTCCAGCCCGGCGCGATGTAGGAAATATCAAAGACCTGAATACGGCGACGATCAAACCTGTAGGAGCTGGCTTGCCAGCGATGCAAGCACCTCGGTATGTCAGTCACACCGTGGTGATGCCATCGCTGGCAAGCCAGCTCCTACATTGGATTTGTGGTGTTTGGGCGAGCGTGCTATTCGGCGGGCAGTGCCAGGCGCTGGCCGGACATCAGCAGCGACAAACGGCTCAAGCTCATCCACGGCGACCCCGCCGCCTGGCCCTTGATCTGCGCATCGATGCGCTGGGCTTCGAGCAACAGTTGCGCCCAGCGTTGCGCCGAGTGCCGTTGCAGGGCCTTGCTCATCAGGGGCTTGCGCTTGTCCCATACCGGCGGGCGGGCTTGGCTGAAAGCCTTGTCCAGCGGCGTACCCTGGCTGTATTGCAGGGCGATATTGGCCAGCAAGCGCAACTCCCGCGCCAGGGCCCAGAGAATCACCGGCGGCTCGACCCCTTCACCGCGCAGCCCTTCGAGCATGCGCAAGGCATGGGCCGCGTCGCCATTGAGGATCGCATCCACCAGCCCGAACACGTCAAAACGCGCGCTGTCGGCCACCGCGCCTTGCACTGTCTCGACGGTGATCTGGCCACCTTCGGCCATCAGCTTGAGCTTTTCGATTTCCTGGGCGGCGGCCAGCAAGTTGCCTTCAACCCGGGCGGCGATCAACTCGACCGCGTCCTGGCTGGCAGACAACCCGGCTTGGGACAGGCGTTGGCGAATCCATTGTGGCAACTGATTGCTGTCGACTGGCCAGATCTGGATGAACTGGGTTTGCGCCCCTTCCACCAGGGCCTTACCCCATTTGGTCTTCTGCGCACTGCCATCGAGCTTGGGCAGGCTGATCAGCAACAGCGTGTCCTCGGCGGGGCGGGCGCAATATTCCATCAGGGCCGCCGCGCCTTTGTCGCCGGGCTTGCCCGAGGGCAGGCGCAGCTCCAGCAGGCGTTTTTCGGCAAACAGCGACATGCTCGCCCCGGCCTGGAGCAGGGTGCCCCAGTCGAAGCTGGCATCGGCGCTGAACACCTGGCGTTCATCAAAGCCTTGCTGGCGCGCAGCCTGGCGGATGGTGTCGGCAGCTTCCTGGCACAACAGCGGATCATCGCCACTGACGATGTACACAGGCGCGAGGTTGCCTTGCAGGTGTTTGGCGAGTTGGGCGGGGGCGAGTTTCATAGGCTGGATGGACGGGGCGCATGACGCGCCCCGCCTGGTTTACTCGGCAGGAACTTCAACAGGCGATTGCTTGGGAATGCTGTTTTCGTAGTCCTGCGCGGCTTTCAGCGCCTCGGCATCTGCCTTGGCCTTGGCGTCGGCAGTCTGTTGCAGAGCGTCGAGCTGGGCCGGGCTGATCATTTGCAGGCGCAGGACCATACGCTGGACCAGGTCACGGCGCATTTCATTGCGCACCTGATTGACCTCCGTGTCGGAGCCCACCAGGTTGTTGCCGTCATGCGTCACGACTTTCTGCACTTGCAGCTTGTCGCTGATCAGCGGCAACTGGTCGTGGCCCTGGATCTGGAACATGAGCACGCTGCTCAACTCGATGTCCGAAGACCGGCCGGCACTGGCGTAGCTGAGGTTACGCTGGGTCTCTTTCTCGTCGATCAGTACCAGCTTGTAAGCCGCACCGTTATAGACTTTGACGCCGCTGTTTTCCAGGGTTTGGCGCAGCTGGGTCACGGTTTCGCCATAGGCGTTGCGCGCGCTGACATCCAGTTCCTTGATCGCCAGTTCCGTGGTGCCAGTGCCGCGCAGCTGGAAGCCGCAAGCGCTCAGCAGTACGGCAAGGCCCATAACCAGCAGGTTGCGTTTGATCATTTTGTTGCTCCCCTTGAAACCATGTGGGCCTTATCGAGGCCCTGGAGGTTTTGTTCGGCGCCGGGGCTCTTGCCCTGGCGCCCGATCCGATTAGCTAGCGACGATATTGACCAGTTTGCCGGGCACCACGATCACTTTGCGGATCGTCAGGCCTTCGGTGAAGCGCAGCACGTTCTCGTTGCTACGCGCGGCGGCTTCGACTTCTTCGCGGCTGGCGCTGGCAGGCATGTCGATCTGGCCGCGCAGCTTGCCGTTGACCTGAATCACCAGTTGAAGCGTGTCCTGGACCAGGGCGCTGTCATCCGCGACCGGCCATGCAGCATCGATCACCGCGCCGCTGTGGCCCAACTGGCTCCACAGGTCGTGGCTGATGTGCGGAGTAATCGGTGCCAGCAGCAACACGACAGTTTCCAGGCCTTCCTGTACCAGTGCGCGGTCCTGTTCGGTAGCCTGTGGCGCTTTTTCCAGCACGTTCATCAGCGTCATCACCTGGGCGATGGCGGTGTTGAACTTGTGGTGCTGGCCCACGTCCTGGCTGGCTTGCTTGATGGCCAGGTGGGTGCTACGGCGAATGAGTTTCTGCTCGTCGCTCAACGACGCCACGTCCAGCTTGCCCGGCAAGCCCTGGCTGATATGGGCATGCGCCAGGCGCCAGACGCGCTTGAGGAAACGGTGCGAACCTTCGACACCGGAGTCCGACCATTCGGCGCTCATGTCAGGCGGCGAGGCGAACATCATGAACAGGCGGCAGGTGTCGGCGCCGAACTGGTCGATCATCGACTGTGGGTCGACGCCGTTGTTCTTCGACTTGGCCATCTTCTCGGTGCCGCCGATTTCCACCGGCAGGCCGTCGGATTTCAACTTGGCACTGATCACCTTGGCCTTGCTGTCACGCTCAAGCTCCACGTCCGCCGGGTTGAACCAGGTGTAGGCGCCATTGGCTTCGCGGCGATAGTAAGTCTCGGCGATCACCATGCCCTGGGTCAGCAGGTTCTTGAACGGCTCGTCGGAGCTGACCAGGCCTTCGTCACGCATCAGCTTGTGGAAGAAGCGCGCGTACAGCAGGTGCAGGATCGCGTGTTCGATGCCACCGATGTACTGGTCCACCGGCAACCAGTGGTCGGCCGCGGATTTTTCCACCAGGCCGCCTTCATAGTGCGGCGAGGCGTAGCGGGCGTAGTACCACGAGGACTCGACGAAGGTGTCCATGGTGTCGGTTTCACGCTTGGCAGGCTGGCCGCATTTCGGGCAACTGCACTCGTAGAACTCGGGCATGCGCGCCAATGGCGAACCGGCGCCGTCCGGCACCACGTCTTCGGGCAGCACCACCGGCAATTGGTCTTCCGGTACCGGTACGTCGCCACAGCTTTCGCAGTGGATGATCGGGATCGGGCAGCCCCAGTAGCGCTGGCGGCTGATGCCCCAGTCGCGCAGGCGGAACTGGGTGCGCGAGGCACCGAGGTTTTTCTTGATCAGGGCGACTTCCATGGCGTCGAAGGCGCCTGCGAAGTCCAGGCCGTCGAACTCGCCGGAGTTGATCAGGGTGCCGTGTTCGTTATAAGCGTCCTGCCACGGGGCCGGGTTGGTTTCACCGGAGCTGGTGCGCACCACGGACTTGATCGGCAGGTTGTACTTGGTGGCGAATTCGAAATCGCGCTCGTCGTGGGCGGGCACTGCCATTACTGCGCCATCGCCGTAGTGCATCAGCACATAGTTGGCGACCCATACCGGCAGTTTTTCGCCGGTCAGTGGGTGCTCGACAAACAGCGAGGTCGGCAGGCCCTTTTTCTCCTGGGTGGCGACGTCGGCTTCGGCCACGCTGCCGCCTTTGCATTCGGCGATAAAGGCCTGCAACTCAGGGTTGTTTTTTGCGGCCAGGGTGGCCAGCGGGTGTTCGGCGGCCACGGCGACGTAGGTCGCGCCCATCAGGGTGTCTGGACGGGTGGTGAAGACTTTCAGTGCGCCAGCAACGCCTATGGAATCCACGTTGTACGGGAACTGCACTTCCATGCCCTTGGACTTGCCGATCCAGTTGCGCTGCATGGTCTTGACCTGTTCAGGCCAGCCCGGCAGGTCGTCGAGGCTCGACAAGAGCTCATCGGCATAGGCGGTGATCTTGAAGTAGTACATCGGGATTTCGCGCTTCTCGATCAGCGCGCCGGAACGCCAGCCGCGACCGTCGATCACCTGCTCGTTGGCCAAGACGGTCTGGTCGACCGGATCCCAGTTCACGGTGCCGCTTTTTTTGTAGATCACGCCTTTTTCGAACAGGCGAGTGAACAGCCATTGTTCCCAGCGGTAGTAGTCCGGCTTGCAGGTGGTCACTTCGCGCGACCAGTCCACGGCCAGGCCCAGGCTGCGCAGCTGGGTCTTCATGTAGGCGATGTTTTCGTAGGTCCACTTGGCGGGCGCCACGTTGTTTTTCATCGCGGCGTTTTCCGCAGGCATGCCGAAGGCGTCCCAACCCATAGGTTGCAGGACGTTTTTGCCGAGCATGCGCTGGTAGCGGGAAATCACGTCGCCGATGGTGTAGTTACGCACGTGCCCCATGTGTAGTTTGCCGCTGGGGTAAGGGAACATCGATAGGCAGTAGTAAGTCTCCTTGCCTGGCTGTTCACTGACTTCAAAGGACTTTTGCTCATCCCAGAAAGTTTGGGCGGCATTTTCTATTTCACGGGGCTGATATTGTTCGTGCATGGCTACTTTTGAACTGAATAGGGGTGGCCTAATCCTCTTCGGTGCATTGTCCGGGTTGATCGACACCAAAAAGCGGCGCGTCCGTGCCCAAACCCTGCGGGAAGTGGAGTTACAGGAAGCGCCGTAGCATACATGACCCCACTCTATCGAGGGAAACCCTGATTGCGCAGCGCAGGCCGTTGGTCGCGGCGTGCGGTTGGTTGCGTCAGCGCAGCTACGCTGTTTATTGGGGAGTGAGACTTATCTTTAATGAGGTGAGGGGATGGTTGATTCGCAGCGAATGAGAACGAAACCGGAAGTGTATGAAGGACTGATCGACCGCTTGGGTCGAGCACTGGACGCAGCAAGAACCGCGGGCCGATTGCGTGACGAACGGCCCGATGAGCTGGAACTGCGAGGCTTGAGCCCTGCAGAGTTTGAAGTGATCAAGGCCTACCTGGACTTGAACGCGCGCCCAATCCCGCAATGGGTGGCTCCTGTGCCAGCCAGGGAGGCGGTGCGATCGTCCAAGGTGGTATGGCTCAAGGACTTGTCGGCCGGCCGCGGCCCGGAAAAGCTGCGGTCTGTACGATTCAAGTAACCTGCTCAGCGTTATCCGCCGCTGGTAAAGATTGTCGCTAAACCCCGTTACACCTTAGGCTTCGGGCATCTTTGGAGATGCTCGATGCCTATTCGTTATTTCATCAAACAATTATTGCTGCCGCCCGGCATTCTCTTGCTGCTGCTGGCCCTTGCCTGGTGGTTTCGCCGCACTCGCCCACGCTTGGCTGGCGTGTGCTTTGCCCTGGGGTTTGGCGGGATGTGGCTGATCAGCCTGCCGGTGATGGTGGAGTGGGGCGCGCGTGCCCTGGAAACCGAGCCGCCATTGGCCCTGGACGACTGGGCCAGCCTGGCACAACGGGCCGATGCCATTGTGGTGCTGGGCTCGGGCCGCGAGCGCGGTGACCCGGCCTGGGGCGCTGATCAGCCGACTGGTGTGGGCCTGGAGCGTCAGCGCTACGCGGCGCGATTGGCCAAGGCCTCGGGCTTGCCGGTGCTGACCACCGGCGGCCTGCACTATGGCACGCCGCCCAGCGAGGCAGAGTTGATGGCGGTGTCGATGCAGCAAGACTTTGGTGTGGCCGTACGCTGGAAGGAAGAGCGCAGCCGCACCACCTGGGAAAATGCGCAGATGAGCGCCGAGATCCTCTTGCCCCAGGGCGTCAAGCGCGTGGTAGTCGTGACCCAGGCCTGGCATATGCCGCGCTCAGTGTGGAGCTTCGAGAAGGCCGGCTTTACCGTGGTGCCGGCGCCGGTCGGCTTCCTGGGAGTGGACAATGCCCGGCCGCTGGGCGGCTGGATGCCGGAGTTCAAGTCGATCTGGCAGAGCGGGCAGTTAATCAATGAGGCGGTGGGGCAGGTAGGTTACCGCCTGTTCTATCGTTGATGGCGCAAATCAAAATGTGGGGCTTGTGTGGGAGCGGGCTTGCCCGCGATGGAGGTGGGTCGGTCGCTAAAAATGCTGACTGATATACCGCCATCGCGGGCAAGCCCGCTCCCACATTGGGTCTTGTATGTCTGTCAGACGGTCTTGGCCATGCGCCCGGCCAGCAGCGCCCAGCCAAACAGCCCCAGGCACAGGATGATCAGCGGCCACGAACGCCATTGCAGGTACGGCGTCAGGTTGTGCATCGGTACGACCTCGCCGTAGAGAATGCCGCGTTCGAACTGCGGGATCTGCTCGGTGATCTGCCCGAATGGGTTGATCAGGCCGGTCACGCCGTTGTTGGTCGCGCGAATCATCCAGCGGCCGGCTTCCAGGGCGCGCATCTGGGCCATTTGCAGGTGTTGCAAGGGGCCGATGGAGGTGCCGAACCAGGTGTCATTGCTGATGGTCAGCAACAAGTCGCTGCGGGCGGCGAGGCCGGCGGCAAACTCCGGGTAGACCACTTCGTAGCAGATATACGGCGCGATCTGATAACCCTTGGCTTGCAGCATGGCCTGGTCCTCAGGCCCGCGGGCAAAGTCCGACATCGGCAGGTCGAAGAACGCAATCAGGCCGCGCAGCACATCCTGCAGCGGCACGTACTCGCCAAAGGGCACCAGTTTCTGCTTCAAATAGGTGCCATCACCCTGGCCAACCACGGTGATGCCATTGAAGTAGCGCTTTTCGTGGCGTACTTCCTGGCGGATTGGCACGCCGGTGATCATCGCCGCATCCCGGTCGGCGGCGAACTTGCCCATCATTGCCAGGTAGCCCTCGACGGACTCCTTGAGCACCGGCACGGCGGTTTCCGGCCAGATCAGCAGGTCCACGCGCTTGGAGGCAAAACTCATGTCGCGGTACAGCGCCAGTTGCTCATTGAGCTGCGCCGGATCCCACTTCATGCTCTGCTCGACATTACCCTGGATCGCCGCGACGGTCAGCGGTTCACCGGCAGGGCTGGTCCAGGCGTGGTGCTTGAGCGCCAGGCCAATCGCCCAGGGTGCAACCAGCAGCACCAGGCCCGTGGCGATGAACGCGTTGCGCCTGGCCGCCAGCAAACGCGGCAGGTTGACGATCAGCGCCGCGCTCAAGGCCAGGGCAAACGAAATCAGCCACACCCCGCCCAGCGGCGCGAGCCCGGCCAGCGGGCCGTCGAGCTGGCTATAACCGGAGTACAGCCAGGGAAAGCCGGTGAGGAACCAGCCGCGAAATGCTTCCTGGCCCACCCACAGCGCGGCAAACGCCAGGGCATCGGCCAGCGGCGCTTCGTTACGGCGCAGCCAGCGGGCCCAGAGCCAGGCAGGCAGGGCAAAGAACAGGGCGATCGCGGCGGTAAAGGCGAGCATCAACAGCCCGGCCAGCAACACCGAAGCGCCACCAAAGTGGTGGATGCTGTAATAAATCCAGCTGGTTCCCGCGCCAAACAGGCCAAAACCGAAACACCAGCCACGCCCGAAGGCCTGGCGTGGTGTCAGTTGGCGCATTCCGGCATAGAACACCCCGACCGCCACCAGTGCCAGCGGCCAGATATCGAACGGCGCCAGCGCCAGGGTGGTGATAGCACCGGCCACCACGGCCAGCAGGTTACCGGGCCAGCCGGGTGCGGTGAGACGGCGCATATCAGTCCTTAGCGGGCAATAGGTGTCAGGCGGATCAGGTGGATGCGACGGCTATCGGCATTGAGGATGCGGAAGCGATAGGCGCCGATCTCGGTGGTTTCGTTACGCTTGGGCAGATGGCCAAACGCACTCATCACCAGGCCGCCGACGGTGTCGAATTCATCGTCGGAGAATCCGCTGTCGAAGAACTCGTTGAAGTTCTCGATCGGCGTCAGCGCCTTGACCAGGAAATCACCGCTGGGCAGCGGCTTGATGTAGCTGTCTTCTTCGACGTCGTGTTCGTCTTCGATATCGCCGACGATCTGTTCCAGCACGTCTTCGATGGTCACCAGGCCCGCGACGCCGCCGTATTCGTCAATGACGATGGCCATGTGATTGTGGTTGGCGCGAAACTCGCGCAGCAGCACATTCAGGCGCTTGGATTCAGGCACGAAGGTCGCAGGACGCAGCAGGTCCTTGATGTTGAAGCTGTCGCCGTTCTCCTTGAGGATCAACGGCAGCAGGTCCTTGGCCAGCAGGACACCCATGACGTCGTCATGGCTTTCGCCGATCACCGGGTAGCGCGAGTGCGCCGAGTCGATCACGGCCGGGAGGAATTCCCGTGGGGTCTGGGTCGCCTTGATGCTGATCATCTGCGAACGCGGGACCATGATGTCCCTAACTTGCAGGTCAGCCACCTGGATGGCGCCTTCGACGATGGCCAGCGCTTCGCTGTCCAGCAACTTGTTCTGATGGGCCTCGCGCAGCAGCTCCAGCAGCTCCTGGCGGTTTTTCGGCTCGTGGGCAAAAGCCTGGGTCAGTTTACCCAGCCATGACTTTTGCCCGTTGCTCGATCGGTCTTCGCTCATAGCGATTACTCTAAATCCTTGATTGTTTCAGTTGAGTGTCGATTAGTGTTCGTCGTCTGCATAGGGGTCAGGATGACCCAACTCTGCAAGCAACGTTCGTTCCAGTGCTTCCATTTCTTCGGCTTCTTCATCATCTATATGGTCGTAGCCCAACAGATGCAAGCAGCCGTGCATGACCAAATGGGCCCAGTGGGCCTCAAGGGCCTTGCCTTGTTCTTGCGCCTCGCGCTCCACCACGGCGACGCAGATCACCAGGTCACCCAGCAGCGGGATATCCAGCAGTTCGTCCGGTACATCGGCGGGGAACGACAGCACATTGGTTGCGTAGTCTTTCTGGCGCCAGGTGTGATTCAGCTCGCGGCCTTCAGGTTCGTCCACCAGACGGATGGTCAGTTCCGAGTCAGCGCTGCGCTGGCGCAGGGCCAGTGCGCACCATTGGCGGAACTGCGCTTCGCTGGGGGCTGGCGCTTCGGTGGCCAGTTGCAGGTCAAGCTCAAGCATCGCGGCGGTTGTCCTTCGACAGGCCGTCGTCGCGGTGTTCGAAACGCTCGTAGGCCTCGACAATGCGCTGTACCAACGGATGACGCACCACGTCCTTGGGCATGAAGTGGGTAAAGCTGATTCCCGGCACGTCCTTGAGCACCTCGATTACCTGGCCCAGGCCCGACTTGGTGCCCTTGGGCAGGTCGACCTGGGTGATATCGCCGGTGATCACGGCCGTGGAGCCGAAACCGATGCGCGTCAGGAACATCTTCATCTGTTCGACCGTGGTGTTCTGGCTTTCGTCGAGGATGATGAAGCTGTTGTTCAACGTGCGGCCGCGCATATAGGCCAGCGGGGCGATCTCGATCACCTGGCGCTCGATCAGCTTGGCCACGTATTCGAAGCCGAGCATTTCATACAGTGCGTCGTACAGCGGGCGCAGGTACGGGTCGATCTTCTGGGCCAGGTCGCCGGGCAGAAAGCCCAGTTTCTCGCCCGCTTCCACCGCCGGGCGCACCAACAGGATGCGTCGCACCTGTTCGCGCTCCAGGGCGTCTACCGCACAGGCCACGGCCAGGTAGGTCTTGCCGGTACCGGCCGGGCCGATGCCGAAGTTGATGTCGTTGCCGAGGATTTCCTTGACGTACTTCTGCTGATTCAAGCCCCGTGGGCGAATCATGCCTTTTTTGGTACGCAGCGCCACGCTGGCTTCGGCCACCGGGTTGTTGGCCAGGTCTTCCACGGCCGATTCCTGCAGGTACAGGTGCACCGTTTCCGGCGACAGCTCGCTACCCTTGGTCTCGCGGTAGAGGCGACGCAGCAGGTTTTCTGCAGACGTGGTGTGCTGGGGTTCACCAATAAGCTCGAACTGGTTGCCGCGGTTGCGGATCTCGATGCTCAGGCGTTGTTCGATCAAGCGCAGGTGCTCGTCGAACTGTCCGCACAGATTGGCGAAACGACGAGCCTCAAACGGCTCGAGGAGGAAACGATGGGGTTCTGCTATGGGTGCGTTCAAGGTTGCTTTTAGCCGCCCTTTGGCTGTTTAGGTGAAATAGAGGATAACGCCAGCTGCCGGTGTGCGAAAGCACTTAAGTAATCGGAATGCTGCGCGGTTCCCATGTGGGAGCGGGCTTGCTCGCGAAGGCGGTGTGTCAGTCAATGCATCTGTCACTGATCCACTGCCATCGCGAGCAAGCCCGCTCCCACATTTAGATCTCCACCAGTCAGGAGTATTGATGGGTTACTGGATCAACGAGCCGCGCAGCGAGTGCGGTTGCGCCGCGTCGATGTGCACGTCGGCGAACTGGCCGATCAGCGTCGGGTTATCACAGCGGAAGTTGACGATCCGGTTGTTCTCGGTGCGCCCCTGCAACTCGCCCGGGTCTTTCTTCGAGTAATCGGTGACCAGGATACGCTGGGTCGAACCGACCATCTGTCGGCTGATCTCGAAGCCTTGCTGGTTGAGGCGATGCTGCAGCGCGTTCAGGCGCTCCTTTTTCAGCTCCTCCGGGGTTTCGTCGACCAGGTCGGCAGCCGGAGTGCCGGGGCGCTGGCTGTAGACGAAGGAGTAGGAGAAGTCGAAACCGACGTCTTCAATCAGCTTCATGGTCTGCTGGAAGTCTTTCTCGGTCTCGCCGGGGAACCCAACGATAAAGTCCGAGCTGATGCAGATGCCCGGCACGGCGGCGCGCAGTTTGCGCAACTTGGACTTGTACTCCAGCGCCGTGTGGTTGCGCTTCATCGCCGAAAGGATACGGTCCGAACCCGATTGCACCGGCAAGTGCAGGTGCTTGACCAGCTCCGGCACTTCGGCGTGGGCCTGGATCAGGCTGTCGGAGAACTCCAGCGGGTGCGAGGTGGTGTAGCGAATCCGCTCGATGCCATCTACCGCCGCAACCACGCGAATCAGCTCGGCCAGGTCCGCCAGGCGCCCATCGTGGGTCTGGCCGCGGTAGCCGTTGACGTTCTGCCCCAGCAGGGTCACTTCACGCACGCCGTTTTCGGCCAGGTGGATGATTTCTGCAAGCACATCGTCGAACGGCCGGCTGACTTCTTCGCCACGGGTATAAGGCACCACGCAGAAGGTGCAGTACTTGCTGCAACCTTCCATCACCGACACATAGGCGCTGGGGCCGTCGATGCGTGGTTCGGGCAAATGGTCGAATTTTTCGATTTCCGGGAACGAGACGTCCACCTGCGGCAGCTTGGTGATACGCGCAGCGTCGATCATTTCCGGCAGGCGGTGCAGGGTCTGCGGGCCGAAGACCACGTCGACGTAGGGCGCGCGGTCACGAATGGCGGCGCCTTCCTGGCTGGCCACGCAACCGCCGACGGCGATTACCATGTCCGGGTTGGCCAGTTTCAGTTCGCGCCAGCGGCCCAGCTGCGAGTAGACCCGGTCCTGGGCCCGTTCGCGGATCGAGCAGGTATTGAGCAGGATCACGTCGGCATCTTCGGCGCGAGCCGTGACTTCCAGGGCCTGATGTTCACCCAGCAGATCGACCATGCGCGAGCTGTCGTACTCGTTCATCTGGCAACCGTGGGTTTCGATGTAAAGCTTCTTGGCCATGGGAATCGTCAACTGGTGGTAAAGAACCGCGCATTATAGGGGGCATGCCCATTGGTTCCTAGCACTGTGCATCAGGTGCCATGCTATAGTTCGCGCCCTCATTTATATCCGCCGATGTGCTGCCCGCCCCCCATGACCAAACGTGAAGCTCCAATCTACAAGGTGATTTTCCTTAACCAGGGCCAGGTGTTCGAAATGTACGCCAAGCAGATCTATCAAAGTGATCTGTGGGGCTTCCTGGAAGTGGAAGAGTTCGTCTTTGGCGAGCGCACGCAACTGGTCGTCGATCCGGGCGAGGAAAAGCTCAAGGCCCAGTTCGAAGGCGTGGTGCGCAGTTTTGTGCCGATGCATTCGATTGTGCGTATCGATGAAGTCGAACGCTTGGGTACGCCGAAGATCAGCGAAGCGCGGGGCATGAGCAATGTCATGCCGTTTCCGATGCCGATGCCTGAGAAGTAGGCTTTTAGACCGCGTTGCGCCTATCGCAGGCAAGCCAGCTCGCACATTTTGATTTGTGAACGCATTCAAATGTGGGAGCTGGCTTGCCTGCGATGACGTCAGAAGGGTTTAGACAACCTCAAGGCAGCGGCGAAAAGGGTGAACGCCCATCCGCACTCTGCAATTCCTGCAAGTAATTGCGGAAAATCTGCCCCAGTACCTGGGTCGCCACTTCCAGCTCATCACGCTGCATGTGCTCGGCCACTTCGTCAGCGGTGTCGAGGGCATCTTCGGCGCCGTTGACCGCCGCCATCTTCAGCACGATATACGCCTGCACGTTATTGGCCGGCACGCCTTCGCCGTGGAAGAACATGCTGCCCAGCTTGAACTGCGCCTGGGCATGGCCCTGCAACGAGGCTTTCTCGAAGAAGCTCAGGGCTTTGTTCAGGTCGCGGGCAGGGTTTTTGTCGTCGTAGAAGAATTCACCCAACTCGTATTGCGCCTGCGCATCCCCGCTATCGGCCAGGGCCTGGCAGGCGTTCAGCGCCTCGGCCTGGCTGTCGGGCTGAGTATTGAGGGTGCAACGACCCATCGCTGGGATCAACAACGAGTTGCCGCCCGCTTGTGCATGTGCAAGCAGCGGTTGAAGGAGCAACAGGCAGCCCAGAACCAGGGTGCGGCCGGTGCGTTTCATGGGAATCGACTTACCTCTGACGGGGCGCGTGGAGCCACGTGGGGATCCAATAAGCGCGCATTATGAAATAAGCAGGCCTCTGCTTACAAAGTCTTTACTCGTTTTTCTGCTGCGTGGGCAAGTTATCTGCCGGATTGCAGGTGATTTCTCGAAAAAACGAGGAAATTTCTGTAAGCAAGGTAGCAAATCTGACGCCACCAGGGGCGGCGTCAGGTTGTGGCTGTCTTACTTCAAAGCGGCGAAGGCACGCTCGGCAGCATCCAGGGTCAGTTTCAGCTCGGCTTCGCCATGGGCGATGGAGGTGAAACCGGCCTCGAAGGCACTCGGTGCCAGGTACACACCGCCTTCGAGCATCAGGTGGAAGAAGCGCTTGAACAGGTTGGCATCGCTGCCCATCACATCGTCAAAGGTGACGATATCGTCGGCGCCGCTGAAATACAGGCCGAACATGCCGCCGGCCTGGGTGGTGACGAACGGGATGCCCGCCGCATCGGCGCGTTGTTGCAGGCCGTCCAACAGGCGGGTGGTGTAGTCGCTCAGTTCGGCATGGAAGCCCGGGCGGCTGATCAGGCGCAGGGTGGTCAGGCCGGCGGCCATGGCCAGCGGGTTACCGGACAGGGTGCCAGCCTGGTAGACCGGGCCCAGTGGCGCGATGTGCTGCATGATCTCGCGCTTGCCGCCGAAGCAGCCTACCGGCATGCCGCCGCCGATGATTTTGCCGAAGGTGCTCAGGTCCGGCGTTACGCCGTAGTGAGCCTGGGCACCGCCGAGGGCGACGCGAAAACCGGTCATCACTTCGTCGAAGATCAACACCACGCCGTGCTTGTCGCACTGCTCACGCAGACCTTCGAGGAATCCCGGGGCCGGTGGCACGCAGTTCATGTTGCCGGCCACCGGCTCGACGATGATGCACGCCACCTCCTGACCGACTTCGCTGAGCATCTGCTCGACGGCGCCGATGTCATTGAACGGCAGGGTCAGGGTGTGCTTGGCAAACGCTGCTGGCACGCCCGCCGAACTCGGTACGCCCTGGGTCAGCAGGCCGGAACCGGCCTTGACCAGCAGGCTGTCGGAGTGGCCGTGGTAGCAGCCTTCGAACTTGATGATGCTGTCGCGGCCGGTGAACCCACGGGCCAGGCGAATCGCGCTCATGGTCGCTTCAGTACCGGAGCTGACCATGCGCACCATCTCCATCGACGGCACGATCGAACACACCAGGTCCGCCATCTCGGTTTCCATGGCGGTGGGTGCGCCATACGACAAACCATGCTCCAACTGCTTGCGCACCGCGTCCAGCACGTCGGGATGGCTGTGGCCGAGGATCATCGGGCCCCATGAACCGACGTAGTCCACGTAGCGCTTGTCATCTTCGTCGGTGACGTAGGCGCCTTCGGCGTGCTTGAAGAACAGGGGCGTGCCGCCGACGCTCTTGAACGCACGCACGGGGGAGTTCACACCACCGGGGATGTGTTTCTGGGCATTGGCAAACAACGTTTCGGAACGAGACATGGGCAGGCTCTCTGAATTCAGGATTTGAGGAGTTCGTTGAAGGCGCGGGCGCGGCGCGTCACTTCCTGGGTGCTGTCGGCACCGAACAGGCCGTGGACCACCGCCAGCAGATCGGCGCCGTGCTCCACCAGGGGCGCGGCGTTTTCCAGGGTGATGCCGCCGATCACGCAGATCGGCAGCTGCAAGCGGGCGCGGGCCTGGGCGAGCATTTCAACGGTGGCCGCGGGCGCGCCGGGCTTGGTCGTGGAGTTGAAGAAACGGCCAAAGGCAACATAGCTGGCGCCTTCGCGCGCGGCTTGTTCGGCCAGTTCGATCTGGCTGTGGCAGGTGGAACCGATGATGGCATTGCGCCCGAGCAGCGCCCGGGCCGGGGTCAGCGGGCCGTCGGTCTGGCCCAGGTGGACGCCGACGCCAAGGCGCGCGGCCAGTTCGGCATCATCATTGATGATCAACTGGGTCTTGTAGCGCGCGCACAGTTCACGCAGCGCCTGGGCTTCGCGCAGGCGACGGGCCTCGTCGCTGCTCTTGTCGCGGTATTGCAGCAAGGTCACGCCGCCTTCCAGCGCGGCCTCGACGTAGGACAGGAACTTACCGGCCAATAGTTGGCTGTCGGTAATGGCATACAGGCCACGTAATTTCATCGAGCAGGCCCCTTGGTGTTACGAACAGAAATCCAGTGGCAGGCGCCGCGGCACAAATTGCCCTTGGCCCAGTTGTTCGGCGTCCCGCAGGGTGCGCCAGGTGTAGTTGAGTGCCGACTCCACGGCGCTGGCCAGGCCTTCGCCCTGGGCCAGGCGGCCGGCCAGGGCGCTTGCCAGGGTGCAGCCGGAGCCATGATAGCTACCGGGCAGGCGCTGGCAGGTGAAGGTGCGGCGCGTGCCGTCGCGGCTGTACAGGCGATTGTGCACCTCATGCTCGTCGCCATGACCGCCGGTGATCAACAGGTGCTTGATAAACGGCAGCAGCTTTTCGGCGCATTCGTCTGCCGTGCCTTCGGGCAGTTCGGCGAGGATGCGTGCTTCAGGCAGGTTGGGCGTGGCGATCAGCGACAACGGCAACAGCCGCTCGCGCATCGCATAACCGACCTCATCCTTGCCCAGGCTGCCGCCGCCACCGGCGCGCAGCACCGGGTCGCAAACCACCGGCAGGTGCGGCTGCTGCTGGAGCAGTTCGACCACGGTATCGACCATCACGGTGGAGCCGAGCATGCCCAGCTTGACCGCCGCCACTTGCGAGTCGCCGAGCACGGCATTGGCCTGGGCCAATACCCACTCGCGGTCGAGCACGCGAAAATCACTGACATTGACGGTGTTCTGCACGGTCAGCGCGGTCACGGCCGGGGCCGCATGACAGCCTTGGGCGAGCAGGGCTTCGATATCTGCCTGCAAGCCGGCGCCACCACTGGGATCATGGCCGGAGAGACAGAGGACAACGGGGCGGGAGCTGTAGATATTCATGGTGCGCGAGCTTACCACCAAACGCTTTTTGCGTGGCTGTCGGGCAGTGCTTGTATTTTACGCCGGAGCATGCGCAAAAATGGCTATAAGCCATCATTCATTTGTGGGCGATTGAACGCTGAAAGCCCCGTCCTAGAGCCTTTCAAAAAATTATTTCAATGGTGTCTTTTGGCCTTTACCGGCTATGCTAGAGTGGATCCAAACAACTTAAATGTATCGCCGGTGTACGTCATCTCAAAAGGAATGGGGGGCTTTTGACATAACCGGACAGGCCACGCTGGGGCTCTATGCGCTATTTGCTGATGTTTCTCTTGTGCGGGCTGCCGATGCTGGCCGGCGCCGTCGAGTTCAATGAAACCACCCGCAGCCTTCCCCTCGGCCGGATCATGCAAGTCCTCGAAGATCCCAGTGGCAGCGTCACTATCGCCGATGCCCGTTCCGCGGCACTGGCCAACCGCTACACCCGCCATGATAAAGACACCCTCAATGCCGGCTATTCACGCTCGGCGTTCTGGATCAAGGTCGACCTGCATTACCTGCCCAAGGATCCCCACGCCCAGCGCACCTGGCTGCTGGAACTGGCCTATCCGCCCCTGGATCATCTTGAGTTGTACGTGCCCGATGGCGCCGGTGGCTACCGCCTGGCCGGGCGCACCGGGGATGCATTGCCGTTTGCCAGCCGGGAAATCCGCCAGAACAACTACCTGTTCAATGTCGATTTCAAGGCGGGCGAGGAGAAGACCCTCTATCTGCGCCTGCAAAGCGAAGGCTCGATCCAGGCCCCGTTGACCCTATGGTCGAGCACCGCCTACCTGGAAGACCAGCCGCTGCGCCTGTATGTGCTGGGCCTGATCTACGGTGTGCTGCTGGGGATGCTGGTATACAACCTGTTCATCTACCTCAGCGTGCGCGATACCAGCTACCTCTATTACATCCTTTATATCGCCTCGTTCGGCATGTACCAGCTTTCGGTGAATGGCGCGGCGGTGGAGTATTTCTGGCCGGACAACCCCTGGTGGGCGAATGCGGCGACGCCGTTCCTGATCGGCGCGTCGGCATTGTTCGGCAGCCTGTTTGCCCGCAGCTTCCTGCACACCGCCCTCTATAGTCGCTGGGTGGACCGGCTGCTGCTGTTGCTGGTGGGCACGGGGGCGGTGGTGATGGTGTTGTCGCTGATGACCAGCTATGCCCTGGCCCTGCGCCTGGCGACCGCGCTGGCGCTGATTTTCACCGTGACCATCTTTGTCGCCGGGATCAGGGCCTGGTGCTGTGGCCAGCGCGTGGCGCGGTATTTCATCATCGCCTGGTCGGCGTTCCTGATCGGCGGGGTGGTCAACACGATGATGGTGTTGGGCTACCTGCCCAATGTGTTTCTCACCATGTACTCCAGCCAGATCGGCTCGGCCATCGAAGTCGCCCTGTTGTCCCTGGCCCTGGCCGACCGGATCAACGCGATGCGCGAACAGCAGGCGCAAATCCTGTTTGATGCCAGCCAGAAACTGGAAGTGCTCAACCAGCAACTGGCCCACAGCAACCAGTTGAAAGACGAATTCCTCGCGACCCTGACCCATGAACTGCGCACGCCGATGAACGGGGTGATTGGTTCACTGGAACTGATGCAGACCGAGCCCCTGGCCGGCGACCTCGCGCAGTACCAGCAAACCGCCGCCGGCTCGGCGCGGGACATGATGCGCATGGTCAACGGCATCCTCACCCTCACCGAACTGCAGGCCGGCCGCCTTAGCGCGCAGCCGCAGGTGTTCAGCCTGCGCGGGGTGCTCGATACCTTGCGCCAGCAGTTCCTGGGTAATGCCCAGGGCAAGGGCCTGGAGTTTTCCATTGATGTGGCGGGCGAGTTGCCGGATCGCCTGGAGGGCGATGCTGGCAAACTGATGCAGTGCCTGGAATGCCTGCTGGATAACGCGTTCAAGTTCACCCACGAAGGCGCCGTGCGCGTACGTGTGGTGGGGGTGCCCCGGGCTGATGGCCATTTGCATCTGACCTTTATCGTCACTGACTCCGGGATTGGCTTTGCGCAGTTGGATGAGGCGACCCTGTATCAGCGTTTCTTCCAGGTGGATGGCTCGACCACCCGCGAATACGGCGGCCTGGGTATTGGCCTGGCAATCTGCCGGCAGTTGATCGAATTGCTCGGTGGGCGCCTGACCCATCATTCCGAACCGCGCAAAGGCAGCCGTTTCCAGCTGGAGGTGGCGGTTATCGCGGTGCCGCCGGAGCCGTCCCGGGCCGTGGACCTGCACCGCGCGCCACAGGACTGCACGGTACTGCTGGTGGACGACAACAGCGTCTCGCAATTGGTCTTGCGCGGCATGTTGCTCAAGTTGGGCTACCGGGTAAAAGTGGCCGACAGCGGCCCCGTAGCCCTGGCGATGCTGCAGGAAGGGGCGTTTGATGCGGTGCTGCTGGATGTGCCCGAGGACGGCTTTTCCCTGTGCTGCCAGGTCCGCGCCTTGCCAGGCTGCGCTGAGCTGCCGGTGATCGCCTTGAGCGACTCTCTGCAGGGCAGCGCGCGCCAGCATTGTCATGGCATCGGCTTGACGGAGCAGTTACTCAAGCCGGTGCGTTTCGAGCTGTTGCAGGCGGTCTTGCAGCGGCGCCTGCTGTGCCCGCTAGAGGGTGAAAGCGCCGGCAGTTAGGCGCATATGCCACTTTTTTAAGGGGGGTGACGATGCTTAACTGAATTCAAGGCCCCAATGAACGTGGCCTTTTATCAGGAGGCCCGTCATGAATCTGCACCAGTTCGCCGAAACCCACGACGTTACCAACCAGCCGCCGTCCCTGGACGGCGCCAATCTGTATCGCCTCGACCTGCCCTTGCAAGAGTGGTCGCGGCGCTTCGGGGCGGGCTGGGCCGAAGCGCGTATCGATACCTACGGCGCCTTGGCAGGCGGGCCGCTGATGGAGGCGGGGTTCCTGGCGAATCAGAACAAGCCAGTGTTCAGCAGCCATGATCGCTATGGTCACCGCATTGACCTGGTGGAGTTTCATCCGGCCTATCACGAGCTGATGCGCACCGCCGTTGAACATGGCCTGCCGTCGTTGCCCTGGGCCCATCCGCAGCCTGGCGCGCATGTTGCCCGTGCGGCCATGACCTACCTGCACAGCCAGGCCGAAGCCGGCACCGGTTGCCCGCTGACCATGACCTTCGCCTGCGTACCGGCCCTGCGCCTGCAGCCAGACCTGGCTGATAGCTGGCTGCCAAAAATCCTCAACACCGAATATGACCCGCGCAATGTCGGCATCGCCCACAAGGCCGGCGCAACCATCGGCATGGCCATGACCGAGAAGCAGGGCGGCACCGATGTGCGCGCCAACACCACCCGCGCTTATCCCGTGGGCGCCGGCGGCCCTGGCCAGCCCTATGAGCTGGTAGGCCACAAGTGGTTCTGCTCGGCACCGATGTGCGATGCCTTTCTCACCCTGGCCCAGACTGACAAGGGCCTGACCTGCTTCCTACTGCCAAGACAGCGTCCGGATGACACGCGCAATCAGTTCTATATCCAGCGCCTGAAAAACAAGCTCGGCAATTGCTCCAACGCCTCCAGCGAAGTCGAATTCCGCGGGGCCCTGGCGTGGATGGTCGGCGAAGAAGGCCGTGGGGTGCCGACCATTATCGAGATGGTGGCCATGACCCGGTTCGATTGCATGGTCGGTTCCAGCTCCTTGATGCGCCAGGCGCTGACCCAGGCCAGCCATCATTGCGCTCATCGGTTGGTCGGTGGCCGGGTGCTCAGTGAGCAACCGTTGATGCAAAACGTGCTGGCCGACCTGGCCCTGGAAAGCGAAGCGGCCCTGGCCTTGAGCCTGCGCATGGGGCGGGCGCTGGATCATCTGGATGATGAGCAGGAGGCCAAGTTCGCGCGGCTGGTGACGGCGGTGGGCAAGTATTGGATCTGCAAACGTGCCCCGGCGATGATCAACGAAGCCGCCGAATGCATGGGCGGCGCCGGGTATGTCGAGGACAGCATCCTGCCGCGCCTGTACCGTGAGGCGCCGGTCAATTCGACGTGGGAAGGTTCTGGCAACGTGCAATGCCTGGACGTGCTGCGGGCCTTGTCGAAAGAGCCGGGCGTGCTGGAAACATTGTTTGTCGAGTTGGGCGACGGGCATGGCGATAAACGCCTGGCTCGGCATATCGAGCAGTTGAAATCGGCGTTTATGGACACCCAGGACATCCAGTACCGGGCGCGACAGCTGACCGAGGACATTGCCGTGGCGTTGCAGGCCAAGTTGTTGCTGGAGGCGGGCAATGCCAGTGTCAGCGATGGATTTATAGCCAGCCGCCTGGGTGAGTCGTCGGGGCGGGTATACGGCACCTTGCCACGGGGTGTGGATGTGCAGGCCATCGTCGCCCGCTCAACCCCGTCTCTCTGAATAAACCCGGTAAAAAATGTGGGAGCTGGCTTGCCTGCGATAGCGCTGGGTCAATTACCTATGTATTGGCTGACCCGCCGCCATCGCAGGCGAGCCAGCTCCCACAGAGATTGCATTGATCTTGAGTGGGCGTGCCAATTCAGAGTTTGCGTCTGGCGGCGATGCAGGCAAGATGACCTCCTGCATGTAAGAAAACAGGAAGCCTACCGTGACCGAAGCTTTTGTTGTCGTTCAAACCGCCGAAGAGGCCGTGGACCGGCTGGCGGCTCTGCATGAGCGTGCCACCGGCGCGCTCAACCAGGCTCTCAAGCAATACCTCAAGGATCGCGTCGAGCCCGACGCCGCACAACGTGCGCTGTTTCGTTACCCGGAACTGCGCCTGACCTATCACTGCCACGGCGAAGTCCCACAGACCACTCGCGCTTACGCCAAGGTGCAGTTGCCGGGTACCTACAGCGTCACCGTCACCCATCCGGCGGCGTTCCGTAAATACTTGCTGGAACAACTGGTGCCGCTGATGCACGACTTCACCGTGACGGTGGAAGTGGGCGTCAGCCAGCAGAACATCCCTTATCCATACGTGGTGGAGCAGGGCGACGAACTGGCTGGCTCCGGGGTGACCGCCGCGACCCTGGCGCGGGTATTCCCCAGCACTGACCTGTCCGCCGCCACCGATGGCATCGCCGATGGCCTGTATGACTGGGAAAACACCGACCCACTGCCCCTGGCGCTGTTCGATGCGGCCCGCGTGGATTTCTCCCTGCGCCGCCTGGTGCACTACACCGGCAGCGATTGGCGCCATGTGCAGCCGTGGATTCTGCTGACCAACTACCACCGCTATGTCGACCAGTTCATCGTCCATGGCCTGGAGCAGTTGCGCAGCGACCCACGCTTTATCCGCATGGTGCTGCCGGGCAACGTGATCATCGAAAAAGGCATGGACCATGGCGAAGCGTCTGCCATTGCCGCAGGCGTGGTCTGGCACCGTTATCAGATGCCGGCCTACCACTTGCAGGCCAGCGATGGCCACGGCGTGACCCTGGTCAACATCGGTGTCGGTCCGTCCAATGCCAAGAACATCACCGACCACCTGGCGGTGCTGCGTCCCCATTGCTGGTTGATGATTGGCCACTGTGGCGGCCTGCGCCAATCCCAGACCATCGGCGACTATGTGCTGGCCCACGCTTATATGCGGCGTGATGGCATTCTCGACCGCGTGGTGCCGCCGAACATCCCGATCCCGGCCCTGGCCGAAGTGCAGATGGCGTTGCAACAAGCGGCGGCCAACGTCACTGGCGAGAAGGGCGAAGAGCTGAAAAAACGCCTGCGCACCGGCACCGTATTGACCTACGACGACCGCAACTGGGAACTGCGCTGGGCTCAGGAGCGGCCGCTGATCAACCTGTCCCGCGCGGTGGCCGTGGATATGGAAAGCGGCACCATCGCCGCGCAAGGCTACCGCTTGCGGGTGCCTTACGGCACGTTGCTGTGTGTGTCGGACAAGCCTTTGCACAGTGAAATCAAGTTGCCTGGTTCGGCCAACGCGTTCTATGAGCGGGCCGTGAGCCAGCACCTGAAGATCGGCATCGAGGCGGTGGACTTGTTGCGCACCGAGCTCAACTCGTTGCATTCGCGCAAGCTGCGCAGCTTTGACGAGCCGCCGTTCCGCTAAGTAGCGGGGTGGTTATTTAACGGTCAGGCCACTAGCATGGTCGGTCCTGACCGTTAGATATTCCGTTGCCATGTCCCGTCCGCCCCGTCCCGACTCGCGCCGCCCTGGCGTGAAACCTCCCCATGTCGCTGCTCGCCGTGTCGCCAAGGCGCCGCCGGCCGAGCCGAAGTTGATCCTGTTCAACAAACCTTTCGACGTGCTGACCCAGTTCAGTGACGAAGGCGGGCGCGCGACCCTCAAGGACTTCATCGATATCCCGGGCATCTATCCGGCCGGGCGCCTGGATCGGGACAGCGAAGGCCTGTTGCTGCTGACCAATGATGGCCAGTTGCAGGCGCGGATTGCCGATCCCAAGCACAAACTGGCGAAAACTTATTGGGTGCAAGTAGAGGGCGAGCCCACCGAGGAGCATCTGCAACGCTTGCGCGCGGGGGTGGAGTTGAATGACGGCATGACCTTGCCGGCTGAAGCCCGTCGACTGGACGAGCCGGCGCTATGGCCACGCAACCCGCCGGTACGCTTTCGTAAAAACCTGCCGACCTATTGGCTGGAACTGGTGATCCGCGAGGGGCGCAACCGTCAGGTGCGGCGCATGACCGCCGCCGTGGGTTTGCCGACGCTGCGCCTGGTGCGGGTGAAAATCGGCGACTGGTCGATTGAAGGCCTGGGCCAAGGCCAGTACCGCGAAGTGCCGGCGCGCTTATAAAGCCCCGGACTCGATCAGGCCGATGACCACGCTCTTGATGATAAACGCGGCCACGCCCAGGCCCAGCACGAAGAACAGAATCAGCGAGCCAAAGCGCCCGGCCTTGGACTTCTTCGCCAGGTCCCAGACGATAAAGCCCATGAAAATGATCAGGAGGGTGACCAGGCCGGTCATCATCCACTCTTCAAACAGCACGGGGTCAATCGAATTCATTGGGCAGTTTCCGACAAAGGCAGGCGCGAAGTATAAGGCAAGGCGGCAGGTGCAACGTTGACCTGCGTCGGTGCGTCGCACCCAGGTGTCACTGCCTGAGCGCGCTCAAAATGTGGGAGCTGGCTTGCCTGCGGTAGCGGACTGTCAGCTGGCATATCAGCGACTGAAATTTCGCTATCGCAGGCAAGCCAGCTCCTACAGGGGGTTAGTGGTGAGTTTCAGGTGCGCAGGTGAGTCAACGGCAACTCGGTGCTGTTGAGCACCTGGTTCAGCACAAAGCTGGAGCGCACGCTGGTCACGCCTTCGATCCGGGTCAGGTGGCCCAGCAGCAGTTTTTGATAGTGATCCATGTCCGGCACCACCACCTTCAGCTGATAGTCGGCATCCATCCCGGTGACCAGGCTGCACTCCAGCACCTGCGGCAAGGTGCGGATCGCCGCTTCAAAGTTCTCGAAACGCTCGGGTGTGTGTCGGTCCATGCCGATCAATACGTAGGCCGTCAGGCTCAGGCCGAGCATCTTGCGGTCGAGCAGGGCGACCTGGCGTGAGATGTAGCCGTCGTCCTCCAATTGCTTGACCCGGCGCGAGCAGGGTGACGGCGACAGGCCAATCCGCTCGGCCAGCTCCTGGTTGGAGATCCTCGCGTCGCGCTGTAATTCCGCCAAAATACTCAGGTCGTATCGGTCAAGTTTGCTCATGGGGCTGGCCTTTGTCGTAACTATTGCTGCGAATTATCTATCCAGGGTTAAAAATTGCGCAAGCACTGTTTATTGACGCAATCTTCGCAATCATCTACCAGCGCCTCACGCCTATGATTACCAACAGAATCACTGCCCGGACATAGAGTCCACTGCAGCCCGCCCAATCAGGCCGGCTGCGGCCCGCCAACCCCACCGGGTTGCGCCGGCCCCCGGGCTGCACACTGTCCACAAGACGGCGTGAGGTGAGCCAACGTCATAAGCGTTGAGCCAGGACGAAGTTCTCAAGGGGCGACCGACGGGTCGCCCTTTTCTTTTGCCGGCGAAAATTGTGCGGGTGACTGATAACCTGTTGCAGAACCGGGCCCGGCTTTTCCAGTCTCATGCATAGGCCCTAATCCGCAGTGAGGAATAGCATGAAGCCCATCTGGCGTTTGGCAGGTGTAGGTGTGTTGATGGTCACCATGGGTTTTCAGGTGATGGCCGACGAACGAGACAATGCACCCCGCCAGGGCCAAGGCCCGCAGGGTGGTGGGCAGCATGAGCGAGGGCCGGGGAACAACCAGCCGCGCCCGGAACACAACCAGCCCCGCCCGCAAAACCAGCAGGGCGAGCGCGGCGGCCAGAATGGCCAGTGGCAGGCTCGTCCGCAAGGCAATCAAGCCCCGCACCCGGCACCCCAGGCGGGAAGCAATCTGCCGATCCAGGCCCGGCCCGATTCTGTCGGCCAGACCCAGGAGCCGCGCCAGGGCAACTACCGTGACATTCCCCGGCGCAATGATGGCAACCCACATTGGCAAGCTGGCGGCCCCGGCTCGCGTCCTGGCTACGACGGCCACCCCAATGACAACCGCTGGCCAGGCCGCCCCGACGGGCACGGCAATGGCTGGGGCCCGGGCCCGCAGTATCGGCCCGGCTACACGGTGGATCGCTTCCCTGACCGCAATTACCGCGTGCCCTATCGCGGCCAGGACTATTTCTTCTCGGGTGGCTATTGGTATCGCCCCCAAGGCCCGCGCTATGTAGTGGTTACGCCGCCCTATGGGATTCGTGTGCATTACCTGCCGGACTATGCGCGGGAAGTGTGGGTCGGCAGCGCGCTGTTTTTCCTCGCCGCTGGCGCCTATTACAGCTACGAGAGCAGCACCCAGCAGTACGTGGTGGTGCAACCGCCGGTCGCCAGCCTGCCGCCGCAGCCGGCGCCCCAAGGCAACGGCTATGACGTGGTGGCCTATCCCGCCAACGGCCAATCGCCCGCCCAGGTGCAGCAGGACGGTTACGATTGCTATCGCTGGGCGGTGCAGCAGAGTGGCTTCGATCCGCAGGCAGTCACCTACGCGCCTGCGCCGGCGGTGGTGCAAACCTACCGCCAGGCCCAGGGCAACTGCCTGAGCAGCCGCGGGTATCAGGTGACCTACTAGGCCTTGTTCCCGGTGACCACTTCCTGCGGGTCGGCGTGCACCAGCACTTCGGCCCGTGGATAGGCCTGGTGGATGGCATCGGCGGCCTGGTCGCTGATGCCATGGGCCACCGACAGGCTCAACTCTCCCGGTAACTCCAGGTGCAACTGCACAAACCAGTGGTTGCCGGAGATCCGCGTGCGCAAATCGTGGGCGCCCAGCACGCCAGGCACGCCCTGGGCCAGTTCGAGCATGTGCTGGCTGACTTCGGCCGGTAGCTCTTCATCCATCAGCACCGCAAAGCTTTCCCGGGCGATCTGGATCGCGCTCCAGATGATGTAGACGGCGATCCCCAGGCCAAACCAGGCATCGACTTGATGCAAGCCGAAGGCGGCCAGCACCAGCGCCAATAGAATGCTGCCGTTGAGCAGCAGATCCGAACGGTAGTGCAGCGAGTCGGCGCGCACCGCGTTCGAGCCGGTTTCGCGGATGACCCGGTGTTGCAGGATCAGCAGCGCCACGGTCAGCGCCAGCGACAGCACAATCACCGCAATACTCAGCCAGGGCGCACCCACCGGTTCCGGGTGCTGCAAACGCTGGTACGCCTGGAAGGCGATCAACACCGCACTGCCGGCGATAAACAGCGCCTGGGCCATGCCCGCCAGGGATTCCGCCTTGCCATGCCCATAACGGTGATCGTCATCCGCCGGGCGCAGCGCGTAGTGCACCGCCAGCAGGTTGACCAGCGAGGTCACGCCATCGAGCAGCGAGTCGGTCAACCCGGCGAGCATGCTCACCGAACCACTGAGCCACCAGGCGATGGCTTTGCCGACAATCAAGACACAGGCCACGCCGACCGAGGCGCGGGTAGCCAGGCGCAAGAGCCGGGCGTGTTCGGTGCTGGTGCTCATGGGGCGCTCAAATCCTTATGCCGCAGGTTGCAGGCCCAGGGCGGCGAGTTGTTGCACGCTGCCCTTGAACTGGATCAGGCGCGGGTCGTCCAGCGGCAGGCTGCGGCCGGTTTCGTGCTCGATGATGGTTTGCAGCTTGGTGTTATCCACCTTGCCGTCGGCGCCGATGGCTTCTTGCAGTTTTTCGGGGGCCACTTGTGCGGTTTTGCCGGGCTCGAAGTAAATCGCGCCGGTGGCGAAGTCCACGCCAAAGGCGATCAGGCCGGGGATCACATAAAACAGCAAGCCGACCGCATCGAGCACGGCAATTGCCGGGTCGATCTTGCCGTCGATCTGGCCACGGCGATCAGGATAGAAAATCGAACCGCAGGCCGTCAGCTGGCTCAACAGGGTGACGGCCAGAACACCGCCGATGACACGGGAAGCAATACGCATGGGACTCTCCTGAACACTTGTAGGGTGTGACTATAAAGCAGATCTGCCTGGTGCCATCGCTCAAATGTGGGAGCTGGCTTGCCTGCGATAGCGGTGGGTCAATGAACAAATCCGCTACTGGCCCAGCGCTATCGCAGGCAAGCCAACTCCCACATGTGGCCGTATTTGAGCACCTGAGAGACCATCGATATCCAGCCGTTCGCCGTTATACTCGCCGTTCTGCCTTGGAGCCAGTATGAATTCGTTGCCAATCGATGATGTTTTACCCGCCTTGCGTGAAGCCTTGGCGACGCGCCATGAAGCGGTGCTTGAAGCACCGCCCGGCGCCGGTAAAACCACACGGGTGCCGTTGGCGTTGTTGCAGGAAACCTGGCTGGCCGGGCAAACCATCCTGATGCTTGAACCGCGTCGGCTCGCCGCTCGCGCCGCCGCCGAACGCCTGGCCAGTGAGTTGGGGGAGAAGGTCGGCGAAACCGTCGGCTACCGCATCCGCCTGGACAGCAAGGTCGGCCCCAACACGCGGATCGAGGTGGTCACCGAAGGCATCCTCACCCGCCGCCTGCAGGATGATCCTGCGCTGGACGGCGTGGGTCTGCTGATCTTCGACGAATTCCACGAACGCAGCCTCGACGCCGACCTGGCGCTGGCCCTGAGCCTGAACGGCCGCGAGCTGTTTCGTGACGAGCAGCCGCTGAAAATCCTCCTGATGTCCGCCACCCTCGAAGGCGAACGCCTGTCGGGTCTGCTGGGCGACGCGCCGATCCTGCGCAGTGAAGGGCGCATGTACCCGGTGCAGATGCGCTGGGGCCGGCCATTCCAGCCCGGTGAATTTATCGAGCCGCGGCTGGTGCAGACCATCCTTGAAGCCCTGCACGACGAAACCGGCAGCGTGCTGGTGTTCCTGCCAGGGCAGGCGGAGATTCGCCGGGTCAATCAGCAGTTGGCGGACGCCCTCGGTGAGCGCAGCGACGTGCTGCTGTGCCCGCTGCACGGCGAACTCGACCTGACAGCCCAGCGGGCAGCCATCGACCCGGCGCCGGCGGGCAAACGCAAAGTGGTGCTGGCCACCAACATTGCCGAGACCAGCCTGACCATCAATGGCGTGCGGGTGGTGATAGACGCCGGGTTGGCACGGGTCCCGCGTTTCGACCCAGGCAGTGGCATGACCCGCCTCGACACCCAGCGCATCTCCCGTGCCAGTGCCACTCAGCGCGCCGGCCGGGCCGGGCGATTGGAGCCTGGCGTATGTTACCGCCTGTGGTCCGAGGACCAGCATGAAGGGCTGGCGGCCTATGGCAGCGCAGAGATCCTCTCGGCGGACCTGGCCGGCCTGGCCCTGCAACTGACGCGTTGGGGCGTGACGCCGACGCAACTGGTGTGGCTCGATGTGCCGCCCACCGCCGCCTATGCCCAGGCCCAGGATCTGCTTGAGCGTCTGGGCGCGTTGAAGGACGCGAGCTTGACCACCCACGGGCAGAAAATGGCCAGCCTGCCGGCGCACCCACGTATCGCGCATTTGTTGTTGCGCGGTCAGGACCTGGGGTTGGCGAATATGGCCTGTGATGTCGCCGCGTTACTGGGCGAGCGCGACATCCTGCGCGGCGCGGGCGCGGATTTGCACAGTCGCCTGGCATTGCTGTCCGGCGAGGAGCGGGCCCGTGGCACTCAAGGTGGCGTGCAGCGGGCCAGGCAGTTGGCGCGGCAATATCGCGGCTACCTCAGAGGCAAGGCCGAGCAACCGGTGGCCGATCCCGATCATCCGCGCTGGCTGGGTGCCTTGCTGGCGTTGGCCTACCCGGACCGGGTGGCCCAGCAACGCCGCGCCGGCGGCGCTGAGTATCGCCTGGCCAATGGCCGCGCGGCGCTGTTTGCCGAAGCCGACAGCCTGATGAAACAGCCGTGGCTGGTCATCGCCGACCTGGGCAGCCGCCAGGGGCAGCGTGAGGAGCGGATCTACCTGGCCGCCGACTTCGATCCGGCATTGTTCGATTCGGTATTGGCCGAGCAAGTGCGCAGCTTCGATCAGCTGGATTGGGACGAACGCGAAGGTGTATTGCGTGCCGAGCGCCAGCGCAAGGTCGGTGAATTGGTGCTCAGCCGCGAGCCACTGACTGGCCTGGACGAGTCCGCCCGCAGTCAGGCGCTGGTTAACCTGGTGCGACGCAAAGGCCTAGAACTGCTGCCCTGGACCCCGGAACTGCGCCAGTGGCAGGCCCGTGTCACGTTGTTGCGCCAACTGGACGCCGGCAAACCCAGCGAATGGCCCGACGTCAGTGACAGCGCCTTGCTCGCCAGCCTGGAGCGCTGGTTGATGCCGTACCTGGGCAAGGTCTCGCGCTTGAGCCATTTCGCCAACCTGGACATCTCCAGCTTCCTGCACAACCTGTTGCCCTGGCCGCTGCCCCAGCGCCTGGACGAATTGGCGCCCCAGCATTTGAAAGTGCCGTCGGGCTCATTGGTACGCCTGGATTACAGTGAGCAGCCGCCGATTCTCGCGGTGCGCCTGCAGGAGCTGTTCGGCCTGGCCGACACTCCGCGCATTGCCGGTGGGCGGCAGGTGGTGAAGTTGCACCTGCTGTCGCCAGCGCGGCGGCCGGTGCAGGTGACCCAGGATCTGGCGAACTTCTGGCGCAGTACCTACGCCGAGGTAAGGAAGGATCTAAAAGGGCGGTACCCCAAGCATTACTGGCCGGATGACCCGCTGGTGGCGGAGGCGACTGCGCGGATCAAGCCGCGCAAATAATCATGCTTAATATCCAAATGTAGGAGCTGGCTTGCCTGCGATAGCGGTGGGTCAGTTGGTCAGGTTCTGGCTGACAGACCGCTATCGCAGGCAAGCCAGCTCCTACACAAACCCTATTCCACATCCGGTTGTGTGCTGTGGGCTATTGCGCAGCGGGCAGCAGGAACCGCGCAATCACCGGCAGGTGATTGGAAATACGCAACGTATCGTCCTGCCTCACCCGCGCTTCAACCTTCTTCAGCCTAGGGCTATAGAACAGGTAATCCACCGTGCGATCCGGCCCATCGAGGCCCGGGTCGTTGGGGAAGTGGGTCAGCCACTGCGCCCGGTCAATCCCGCTGGATTGGCTGTTGCTGGGGACCATCGGATATTTGTCCCACAGCAGATGCAGTTCACTGTCCGGCGAATACTGCCCGCGTCTGCCGGCGTCCAGGCGTAGGAATTGCCCCAGCGGCAGCAGGTTGAAATCCCCGCCAATCAGCCACGGCGTGCCCCGGCTTTCGAATTTATCCAGCAGCTTGATGGTCGCCTGCACCTGCTCGCGCACCGCGCTGTGGCCGGGTGCGGCGTTGTCCAGGCGAGTGTTGAGCACCGCCAGTTGGCCGCCGTCGCTCAACGGCAGGTAGCTGAGCAGCAACGCAGGCTTGGGCTGGAACTGACGGCTGATCAGGTTGGCCGGGGCCACCGGCAGTTGCAGGCGCTCGGCATGTTCGATCTGGTAGCGGCTGAGGGTCACCAGCTTGCGGCCAACACTGCCGAATATATGCCAGTCGGGCACAAAGTCGGCTTTCCAGTCGAAGGCCTGGACGCTGCACGGATAGAGGTCCACCAGGCGCTCCTGGAGCAGCGCCAGTTGATCCTGGTAATGGGACGGCTTGGCGCCTTCGTCCAGTTCCTGCAGCAACAGCACGTCTGGCTGTTCGTCGCGGATCACCCGCGCCACTTCGTCCAGGCTGGAGGCCATGTCTTCGATAGTGGGGCGCTCGTCCGGGCCGCTGCCGTCGGGGGTGTCGTACCAGAACACGTAGTTTTTGCCGGCCAGGTATTGCACGTTCCAGGTCATCACCTTGAGCGCCTGGCCGGGCAGCAGCGTCGGCGCACGCGGGGCGACACAGCTTACGGGCAAGGTCTCTTTTTCGGCGGGGCGCCAGGTCAGGCTGTAGACCAGGGCGGTCAGCAAGCCTGCGAGGATCAGCAGGCCTACCAGGGTGGTACGCAGTAAACGGGTCATCGGCTCGCCTTATGGCGCTGCTGGACAGGCCCCGAGCATACCCGACCGGTGGCCGGGAGCCCAAGGACCATGTTAGCGGGCGTCGGCATCACCGGCGATCAGCATGAACAGGCGGAACAGCACCACGCTGGTAAACAGCTGCAGGAAGCTGTGGGCACTGTCGATCAGCACCGCCAGCAACGGGTTCTGCGGGTCGGGCCAGGCCGCGACGCTGGCGCCCTTGAGCAGCCACAGCGGGGTCATCACGCACAACAGGCAGACCAGGATGCGCAGGAAATGCCCTCGGGTCAGGCGAAAACTTTCCTTCATCGCCGCCAGCGCCGTCATACCACGCAGTACCAGCAGGTATTCGGCGAAGGCCAGGGTGACCATCAGCCACAGCCCCGGCAGGAAATACAGCGACAGCCCGAGCAGGATCAGCAGGGTGCTCATGGCGGTCAGCAGCGCATAGCGGGGCCACAGGGTCAGCGCCATGGCCAGCACGTCGGCGGTGCGCGGCGACTCGCCACGGCTGCGGGCGTCGAGGAACAGGATCAGGGCGGCGGTGTACAGCGGGTACACCAGCAGGCCGACGATCATGCTGTAGCCGGTAAACGCGTGCGGGCCCAGGGTGCGATCGAGCACTTGTTGCAACACGGCTTCCAGGATCACCAAAGGCAGGCACAACTGTACGATGGCGCCCAGGTTGCGCTGGAAAAAGTAGAAAGAGTCGCGCAGAACGGTCAACGGATTCATCAAAGTCATCACAGGCCAAAAAAGCAGCGGACACTTTAACCGATCACCGACAAACGTAAACCTTGGGTAAAGATCATTGAAACGCCGCAGGCCAGCCCCATTACTGGTGGCGTACCTTGCCCAATGCGGGCGGGACGCAGATTTTTACCGGCAATCTAACGAGGTCGCCATGAACAGCGAAGAGCAAACCCTGATCGATGGACTGTTTTCACGGTTGCAGCAAGCCGAAACGGACTCAGCCCCCCGCGACGCCCAGGCAGAAGCGCGGATCAAGGAGCACATCACTCGCCAACCGGCCGCCGGGTATTTCATGACCCAGGCGATTCTGGTGCAGGAAGCCGCGATCAAGAGCCTGGATGCGCAGAACAAGCAGCAGGCGCAGCAGATCCAGCAATTGCAGGATGAACTACAACGGGCCAGGACAACGCAGCCGGCCACCAGCGGTGGTGGGTTCCTGTCGAGCATCTTTGGCGCCAGCTCCCGCGAGCCGCAACCTGCGACCAGCGCGCCGGCATCGAACGCGGGTGGTTGGCGCGAGCCGACCCGGCCGGGTTTCAACAGCGCGCCTGCGCCGCAACAGAACTATCAGCAACCCCAGCAGGCGGCCCCCGCAGGTGGTGGCTTTCTTGGCGGCGCCCTGAAAACCGCAGCCGGCGTGGCCGGTGGCGTGATGCTGGCCCAAGGCATCAGCAGCCTGTTCAGCCACAACCAGCAACCGCAGGTAGTGGAAGAGATCATCCGCGAAGAGCCGGCGCCTGCCAGTGACAACAGCGGCTGGGGCAATGACAGCGCGGACACCTACGCCGACAGTGGTTATGCCGACGATTCCTCCTTCCTTGGCGACGACGACTCCTTCGTCTGACACACACTGAACCGGGGCGCGCTGTCGCCCCGGTCTGATTTTTCTCGGAAACCTCCTCTTGACTGGCATACTGACGGCCTTTGCGGGCCATCACGTCCCCGTGCCATGAGGATATGCGGTGAAAAAAATAGCAGTGTTCGCCGATGTCCAGAACCTCTACTACACCGTGCGCCAGGCCTACGGCTGCCACTTCAACTACGCCGCCCTGTGGGCTGATATCAGCCAGCGCGGGCAGATCGTCGAAGCGTATGCCTATGCCATCGACCGTGGCGACAGCAAGCAGCAGCAATTCCAGCAGATCCTGCGCAACCTGGGCTTTACCGTGAAGCTCAAGCCGTACATCCAGCGCAGCGACGGCTCGGCCAAGGGCGACTGGGACGTGGGCATCACCATCGACATCATGGACGCCGCCGCCCATGTCGACGAAGTGGTGCTGGCCTCGGGGGATGGCGACTTCGACATGTTGCTCGATCGCATCATCCACAAGCATGGCGTCGAAGCCGTGGCCTACGGCGTGCCGGGGCTGACGGCCAACTCGTTGATTCGCGCGGCCAGCCGCTACGTGCCTATCGAAGGCGCGTTGTTGCTCAAATAGATTTTCAGATGGGGTTGGAACAGGTTTGGAACGTATAGCGGTCATCGACTTTGAAACCACCGGCATCTCGCCGAGCAGCAGTTGCCGGGCCACGGAAATCGCCGTGGTCATCCTGGAGCAGGGCCAGATCGTGGACCGCTACCAAAGCCTGATGAACGCCGGCGTACGCGTGCCGGGGTTTATCGAGCAACTGACCGGCATCAGCAACGCCATGCTGCGCAGCGCACCGCCGGCCGAGCGGGTGATGAACGAGGTCAATGAATTCGTCGGCACTACACCGCTGCTGGCGCACAACGCCGCGTTCGACCAGAAGTTCTGGGACTTCGAGCTGGGCCTGATCCGCCGCACCCGCCTGCAAAAATTCGCCTGCTCGTTGCTCCTGGCCCGCCGGCTGATGCCCACGGCGCCCAACCACAAACTCGGCACCCTGACGTCCTACGCGCAACTGCCCCACACCGGCAAGGCTCACCGGGCGATGGCGGATGCGGAAATGGCGGCCAACCTCACCGCCCACCTGGCCCAGGAACTACGCCGCACCCACGGCTTGCGCGAGCTGTCCCATGATCTGCTGTGCAGCTTGCAGAAAGTACCGGCGGCGAAGATCACTGATCATCTGAAGAAACATCGCGGGTTCTGATCCCAATCCTGAGAACAACCAGGACCAAACTGTGGGAGCCGGGCTTGCCCGCGATGGCGCCCGCTCAGGCACCGCCATTCTTCCCCTCCAAATGCCCCAGCGGCACCCGCCGCGCTATGGCGCTCGACAAGATGATCGAGGTCTTGCTGAAGCCGAACTTCGCCACCCGGTTGATCAGGTTTTCCAGTTCCGGCATCGAGCCCACCGCCGCCTGCATGATCACGCATGGGTCCCCGGTGACTCGGTGGCATTCGGTCAGCTCGGGGATTTCTGCCAGTGCGTCGTACACCTTCTGGCTGCCGTTGTTGGTCAAGCGCAGTTCGATCGTGCACTGGATCGGCAAGCCGATCTTGGACAGGTCCACTTTGGCCTGGTAGCCGGTGATCACGCCGCTGGCTTCCAGCTTGGCCACGCGCTCGGCCACGGCGGGGGCGGAGAGGTTTACGGTGCGGGCCAATTGCGCGTAGGTGGCGCGGCCATCCTCCAGCAGGGCGCTGAGGAGCATGCGGTCGTATTTGTCCATGATAAGGCTCTGGCAATAGGGGGCTTTCGAATACAAGGCTTATAGCCCTGATAACCATGATTTGAAAAGTGTATGGGCGCTTTAAACAGGTTTTGTAACTTATGTTTACGGGCGTGGATTCCTAAAATAGCGATCCCTTGTCCTGCCTCAGAGCTGCCCATGCCTGGCCCACGTCGTTTTCCCTTACCGTTGATCGCCGCTTTTTTTGCGTTGTACGTGATCTGGGGTTCCACCTACCTGGTGATCCGCATTGGCGTGGAGTACTGGCCGCCGCTGATGCTGGCGGGGATTCGCTTTTGTACGGCGGGGGCGCTGATGTATGGCTACTTGCGCTGGCGCGGGGTGCCGGCGCCGACCTGGGCGCAGTGGAAAGCCGCGGGCATGATCGGCATCTTGCTGCTGACCTTCGGTAACGGCGCGGTGAGTGTGGCTGAACACACCGGCGTGACCTCCGGTGTCGCCGCGCTGGCGGTGGCGACGGTGCCGTTGTTTACCTTGCTCTGTGGATATTTCTGGGGCGCGCGTAATACCCGTCTGGAGTGGGCCGGGGTGATTCTGGGGATGATCGGCATCGCCATGCTCAATATGGGCTCCAACCTGCAATCGAGCCCGCTGGGCGCTGGTTTGCTGTTGTTCGCCGCCGCTTCCTGGGCTTTTGGTTCGGTATGGAGCCGGCACTTGCCGTTGCCGCAGGGCGCCATGGCCAGCGCCGCAGAAATGCTGATCGCGGGCGTGGTGCTGTTGATCGGCAGCGCGCTCAAGGGTGAGCACCTTGACGCGATGCCCTCGGTGGAAGGCTGGCTGGCCCTGGCTTACCTGACCGTATTTGGCTCGATCATCGCCTTCAACGCTTATATGTACTTGCTCAAGCACGTGCGTCCGGCAGCGGCCACCAGCTATGCCTACGTCAACCCGGCAGTGGCGGTGTTGCTGGGGATTGTGTTCGTGGGCGAGACCATCGGCCTGGAAGAAGCCCTGGCGATGCTGGTGATTATCAGCGCCGTGTTGCTGATCAGCCTACCCCAGTGGCGCAAGCCGAAGCCGGAAATAAGGTAAACTGCCGCGCATTACGCCCTTGCGCTGAATTTTTCCTACGGTAAACACATGACTTTCGCCACACTTGGCCTGATCGAACCCTTGCTGCGCGCCCTCGAGGCGCTTGGCTACCAGACCCCGACGCCGGTGCAGGCGCAAGCCATTCCGGCGGTGCTGGCCGGTCGCGACCTGATGGCTGCGGCCCAGACCGGCACCGGCAAGACCGCCGGTTTCGCCGTGCCGCTCCTGCAACTGCTGACCCTGGAAGGGCCAAAAGTCACCGCCAACTCGGTGCGCGCGCTGATCCTGTGCCCAACCCGCGAGCTGGCCGAGCAGGTTCACGCCAGTGTTGCCCAATACGCTGAACACCTGCCCCTGACCACTTACGCGGTGTATGGCGGTGTCAGCATCAACCCGCAGATGATGAAGCTGCGCAAGGGGGTCGACGTGCTGGTGGCCACCCCTGGCCGGCTGATCGACCTGTTCCGCCAGAACGCGCTGAAACTCAATCAGCTGCAAACCCTGGTGCTGGATGAAGCCGACCGCATGCTCGACCTGGGCTTCTCCGAAGAGCTGGCGAATATTTACCGCATGCTGCCGAAAAAGCGTCAGACCCTGCTGTTTTCCGCGACCTTCTCCGATGATATCCGCCTGCTGGCCGGGCAGATGCTCAATGACCCGTTGAGCATCGAGGTCAGCCCGCGCAACGTCGCCGCCAACACTGTCAAGCAGTGGGTGGTGCCGGTGGACAAGAAGCGCAAGGCCGAGTTGTTTGTGCACCTGATGCGCAAAGGCAAGTGGAAGCAGGTGCTGGTGTTTGCCAAGACCCGCAATGGCGTGGATGCGCTGGTAGATAAGCTACAAGGCTTGGGGATCAATGCCGACGGCATTCACGGCGACAAGCCACAAGCCACGCGCCAACGTGCGCTGGATCGCTTCAAGGCCAGCGATGTGCAGATCCTGGTGGCCACCGATGTGGCAGCCCGTGGCCTGGATATCGAAGATTTGCCGATGGTGGTCAACTTTGACCTGCCGATCGTTGCCGAGGATTACATCCACCGTATCGGCCGCACTGGCCGGGCCGGCAACACCGGCGAGGCGATTTCCCTGGTATGTGCCGATGAAGTGAACATGCTCTCGGCCATCGAGATGCTGACCCGCCAGACCCTGACCCGCAAAATGGAGCAGGACTTCGAACCGGAACACCGAGTGCCGGACACCGACGCCAGCGGCCAGGTGGTGAAGAAGCCGAAAAAACCGAAGAAGCCCAAGACCTCCGGTGGTGGCGGCAAGCGCAACCTGGGCAAGTGGGTGGAGAGCGGTGACGTTGCGGCAGAGCCATCGATCAAGCCGGTGCGCAAGGTGCCTGTGTTTAATACCGGACCGCGTAAGAAGAAGTAACTTCTTTGGCGCCTGTCAGGGCCTCATCGCAGGCAAGCCAGCTCCTACATTTTGATCTGTGAGTACGTTCAAATGTGGGCGCTGGCTTGCCTGCGATGGCGGACTGGAACTCACCGCAACTATCGGCGCTGGAGCCACTCCAGCATGCCCCGCCCCGCCGCCCGCCCGCTGGCAAAACACCCCGTCAGCAGATATCCGCCCGTCGGCGCCTCCCAGTCCAGCATCTCGCCGGCACAAAACACCCCCGGCAATTGCTTGAGCATCAAACGCTCATCCAAAGCTTCAAACGGCACGCCGCCTGCGGTGCTGATGGCTTCGTCCATTGGCCGGGTTTTCACCAGGGTCAACGGCAGAGCCTTGATATCGCCGGCCAATTGCTGCGGGTCGTTGAAGTGTTCGGCGGGCGCCAACTCGCGCAACAGCGCGGCCTTTACCCCATCCAGGCCCAACTGGCTGTGCAAATGCTTGCTCATCGAACGTGAGCCGCGAGGCTTGGCCAGTGCCGCCTGCACCTTATCCAGCGGCTTGCCCGGCAGCAGGTCGATATGCACGGTGGCTGAGCCTTCGCGGTTGATCCCTTCGCGAATCGGTGCCGACAGGGCGTAGATCAAACTGCCTTCGATACCCGCGGCGGTGATCACGCATTCACCCAAGCGAGGCTTGTCATCCGCGAGGCCAATGGCGACGTTTTTCAACGGCGCGCCGGCGAATTTGCTCACCATCAATTCGCTCCAGGCTGACACCTCGAAGCCACAATTACTCGGCTGCAGCGGGGCGTAGTGCACGCCTTGGTCTTCCAGCAACTTGAGCCAGGCACCGTCCGAACCCAGACGCGACCAGCTGCCGCCGCCGAGGGCCAGTAGCACGGCATCGCTGTGGACAGTTTTTTCGCCCTCCGGGCTGTGGATAATTAAGCCGCCGTCGGCACTCCAGCCCAGCCAGCGATGGCGGGTGTGGATAACTACCCCCTGGTCGCGCAGGCGCTTGAGCCAGGCCCGTAGCAGCGGTGCGGCTTTCATATCGGTAGGGAATACCCGGCCAGAGCTGCCGACAAAGGTTTCAATGCCCAAGCCATGGATCCATTCGCACAACGCCTCGGCACCGAATTGGCGCAGCAAGGGGGCAATGTCCGACGCACGTTCAGCGTAGCGTGAGAGAAATGCCGGGTAGGCTTCAGAGTGGGTGATGTTCATGCCACCCACGCCTGCCAGCAGGAACTTGCGCCCCACCGATGGCATGCCGTCATACAGCTGCACCCCAACCCCGGCCTGGCTCAGGACTTCGGCGGCCATCAGCCCGGCGGGGCCGCCGCCGATGATCGTGACGTGAAAAGGCTGGGCTGGGATCTGGGGCATGGGGGTGACTGCGGTTCGGCGAAGTAGGGCGAGCATTCTACCCGAGGACCGTCAAACTGCCTGATCAAAAAACGTACACCTTCCTACAAGCTATGCGACGCCTGGCTTACAGGCGGTTACGCTCAAGTTATCCACAGGCCGTTCCACAGGCATTGTGGGTAACGCCCACGTTTCAATGACAACCTGATGACGTCCACACCCGCTGGGCACTGTGGTGCAGGATGCCGTGGCGGCGGGCCAGGGCGTGGCGGTCCTTGCTGTAGCCGCCACCGATCACGCCCACCACCGGGATGTCGCGGCCCAGGCAATGGCGCATCACGCTTTCGTCACGGGCGGCGACGCCGGCGTCTGTCAGCTTGAGGTAGCCGAGGGCGTCGTCCTTGTGCACATCCACGCCCGCGTCATACAGCACCAGGTCGGGCTGATACAAAGGCAGCAGGTAGTTGAGGGCATCGTCCACCACCGTGAGGTAGTCAGCGTCGCCCATGCCCATGGGCAGTGGGATGTCCCAGTCGCTGGTGGCCTTGCGCGCCGGGAAGTTCTTTTCGCAGTGCAGGGACACGGTAATGGCATCCGGCGTGTCGTGGAGGATGCGCGCGGTGCCATCACCCTGATGCACGTCGCAGTCGAAGATCAGTACCCGGTTGACTCGGCCGCTGGCCAGTAGGAAATGGCTGATCACGGCCAGGTCATTGAAGATACAAAAGCCCGCCGGGTAATCGTAATGGGCGTGGTGGGTGCCCCCTGCCAAGTGGCAGGCCAAGCCGTGTTCCAGGGCCTGTTCGGCCGCCAGTAGCGAACCGCCGACCGCGCGCACGGTGCGCCGGGCCAGGGCTTCGCTCCAGGGCAGGCCCAGGCGCCGTTGGTCTTCGCGGGACAACTCACCGCTCATATAGCGTTCGATATAGCCGGGGTCATGGGCCAGGGCGAGCACTTCGGCCGGGCACAACTGGGGGCGCAGCAGTTGGCTGTCCTGGGTCAGGCCGCTGTCGACCAGGTGATCGCGCAGCAGTCGGAATTTGTCCATGGGGAAGCGATGATCCGCCGGGAACTCGGGGCTGTAGTCGTCGTGGTAGATCAGTGGCAAAGGCATGGCAATTTCTGACAGGAACCAGCGAAGGATCTTAACAGCGCTGTACACTCACGCACATGGCAAGGGAGGGGAACGATGGAGCCGATACTGGAGTTGGAAAGCGCGCGCCTGGTGCTGCGCCAATGGCGCGACAGCGATTTGCCGGCGTTTGCCCGGATGTGCGCCGACCCGCAGGTGATGCGCTATTTCCCGGCCCCCCTGGACCGCCTGGAAAGCGCGGCATTGATCGGGCGAATACGTGGTCATTTTGCCGAGTATGGGTTTGGCCTGTGGGCCCTGGAGCGCAAGGACAGCGGCGAGTTTATCGGCCTGACGGGCTTGATGAATGTCGGCTTTGAAGCCGGTTTTACCCCGGCGGTCGAGATTGGCTGGCGCCTGGCCCGTGAGCACTGGGGCCTGGGTTTTGCCAGTGAGGCGGCCTGGACTGCACTGCGTTGTGGGTTTGACCGTTTGCAGTTGGAGGAGATCGTGGCGTTCACCACCGAGGCCAACCTGGCGTCGCAGAAAGTCATGCAGGCCATCGGCATGCATTACGATCCGGCGGCAGATTTTCAGCACCCAAGGCTCGCGGCGGATGATCCGCTGCGCCATCATGTGCTGTACCGCATCACCCGCGCCCAATGGTTGGATACGCTGCACGGATAGGCAGGCCGCCCGATGTTATTACCCGCCGCAGCCAAGACTGCGCGGTTTTGCCCTGTGTGAGGAGAATTTGAATGAGCCAAGTGTTGGAAGATCTGGTCGACTTGCTGACCCTGGAACCGATTGAAGAAAACCTCTTTCGCGGCCGCAGCCAGGACTTGGGCTTTCGCCAACTGTTCGGCGGCCAGGTATTGGGCCAGTCGCTGTCGGCAGCCAGCCAGACCGTCGAAGAAGCGCGGCATGTGCATTCGTTGCACGGCTATTTCCTGCGCCCTGGGGATGCCGGGCTGCCGGTGGTCTATCAAGTGGACCGGGTACGCGACGGTGGCAGCTTCAGCACGCGCCGGGTGACGGCGATCCAGAAGGGCAACCCGATCTTCACCTGTAGCGCCTCGTTCCAGTACGACGAAGAAGGCTTTGAGCACCAGACCACCATGCCGGTGGTGGTGGGCCCCGAGAACCTGCCATCGGAGCTGGAGCTGACCCAGCAGCGGGCGCACCTGATCCCCGAGGCCATGCGCGAAAAACTGCTGTGCCCCAAGCCGATCGAAGTGCGTCCGGTGACCGAAAAAGACCCGTACAACCCGCAGCCGTCCGATCCGGTCAAGTATGTGTGGTTCCGCGCCGATGGCGCCCTGGCCGATGCGCCCGCGCTGCATAAATACCTGCTGGCCTACGCCTCGGACTTCGGCCTGCTGACCACCTCGCTGCTGCCCCATGGCAAGACCGTGTGGCAGAAGGACATGCAAGTGGCCAGCCTTGACCACGCCTTGTGGTTCCACGCCGACCTGCGGGCCGATGACTGGTTGCTGTACGCCATGGACAGCCCGTGGGCCGGCAATTCCCGTGGGTTCTCCCGTGGCAGCGTGTACAACCGCGCCGGCCAGCTGGTGGCCTCGGTGACCCAGGAGGGCTTGATCCGCCATCGCAAGGATTGGGCATGAGCCTGGCGCACGTTAAGCACTGGGTATTTGATATGGACGGCACCCTGACCGTGGCCGTGCATGACTTTGCGGCGATCCGCGTGGCCCTGGATATTGCGCCTGCCGATGACATCCTCACCCACCTGGCAGCATTGCCGGCGGCTGAGGCGGCGGCCAAACATGCCTGGTTGCTGGAGCATGAGCGCGAACTGGCGCTGGGCTCGGTAGCGGCCACAGGCGCGGTGGAGTTGGTGCGCGACCTGGCGGCACGGGGCTGTCGCCTGGGGATCCTGACGCGCAACGCCCAGGAACTGGCGCACATCACCTTGAAAGCCATCGGCCTGGCGGACTGTTTTGCCGTGGAAGATGTGTTGGGCCGCGACGACGCACCGCCCAAGCCGGATCCCGGTGGCCTGTTGAAGCTGGCCCAGGCCTGGGAGGTGGCGCCCGCCGAGATGGTGATGGTGGGGGACTATCGCTTTGACCTGGATTGCGGGCGGGCGGCGGGGGCGCAGACGGTGTTGGTCAACGTTCCCGAAAACCCATGGCCGGAATTGGCCGATTGGCATGCCAAGGACTGCGCGGCATTGCGCCAGATGATCTAGCCAACCCCCCACAAATCACCGGTAGGAGCTGGCTTGCCAGCGATAACGGTGGGTCAGCCAATACAGATGTTGACTGATCCGTCGCTATCGCAGGCAAGCCAGCTCTTACATTTTTGATTAGGGGGATCAGTGGAACACGGCCTTCTGCCCCTCGGGCGAGGTGAACATCTTGTCGCCGTCATGCCCAACCCCTGGCACTTCAACCAACCTCTGGCTCAATTGCGGATGCCGCAGCTTGAGGTAGTCAAAATAGTTGTGCCCACGAATCAGCCGATAAGCCCCCTGGGTCTCTGCTGCGCAGCTCTTGTCCAGGGCCGGGTGGTTGGGGTCGGTATCCTGCTGGCCCAGCAGGTAAGTGATATCGCGCGCGACGTAGGCTTTTTCCAGTTGCTGGGGGCTTTGGCCATTGGCGTAGGCCGGCAGCTTTTGCATGCCGTACTTCCAGTCATTGAAATCCGGGCAACTGGCCGGGGCAAACTGCACCGGGCGTTGCGGGCTGAAGTAGGCGTAGGACGACGGGTTGGCGATCACATAGCGCAGGCTGATCCCCGCCGCTTGCAGCGCCGGGTGGTCATGGCCGGTCAGGGCAAAGCGCTGCACCACCTGGCCGCCACCGGAATGCCCGGCGACCACTATTTCCTTGAGGGCCGGGAACAGCTTGCGGTTGCCCAAGTGCTTGATGATCTGGTCCAGGGCGCCGTAGGAACTGATCTGGCCATGGCCGATTGACGCCTCGCCAGCCATCCACCCATTGCCATGCCAGCGCAGCACGCTATCGCCCAGGTGATGGCGCTGGATATCGGCCGCGTTGAGAAACTGTGGCGCGATTACCAGGGTATTGGCACTTTGCCCGGCATGGGCCGCTGCGTCTTCGGCGCTTTTGAGGTAGGTCTGGGCGTTGCGCAGCCGGCCATGCACGATGATCAGCGCGCGGGTTACTTGCGGCAGCGGCTGGCGCCAGTCCTGGCTCAGGCCCAGGCTCAGGTCGCCGGCTTGCAGGGTGAAACGTTCGGGGCTGACCACCTTGACCGTCTGCCCGGCGGCGAAGGTGGTGGCAGAGCAGGTGACCATCAAGCCCAGCAGCCATGCGGATCGTCTGTTCATTTAAAGACTCTTGGCCGAAAACGTGTCGCATTGGCTGATCTGGCCCTGGGCAAAGCCAGTCTTGAACCAGCGGACCCGCTGCTGCGAGGTGCCATGGGTGAACGAGTCGGGTACCACGCGGCCCTGGCCCTGTTGCTGCAGGCGGTCATCGCCGATGGCGTTGGCGGCGTTCAGTGCTTCTTCGATGTCGCCCGGTTCCAGCCAGTTCAGGCGCTTTTGCGCCCGGTTGGCCCAGACTCCGGCGAAGCAGTCGGCCTGTAGTTCCTGGCGCACCAGCAGGCCGCCATCGCCTTGCATCTGCCGGCCTTGCTGGCGCGCGACCTGGATCTTCGACGAAATCCCCAGCAGGGTCTGCACGTGGTGGCCGACTTCGTGGGCAATCACATAGGCCTGGGCAAAGTCGCCAGCCGCCTGGAAGCGTTGGGACATTTCCCGGAAGAAATCCAGGTCCAGGTAGACCTGCTGGTCGGCCGGGCAGTAGAACGGGCCGCTGGCGGAGGTCGCGCCACCGCAGGCGGAATTCACCCGGCCACGGAACAGGATCAACTTGGGGTTCTTGTAGGCCAGGCCGTTTTCCTGGAATACCTGGCCCCAGGTGTCTTCGGTGTCGCCCAGTACGGCGCGTACGAAGTCTGCCTGCTCGTCATTGGCGGGCGGTGCCTGGCGTGTTTGCGGGCTGACCGAAGGGGCCTGCTCGGTCATCTGGCCGCTCAGTTGCCCGAGGATCTGCATCGGGTCCTGGCCGGTGAGCAGGCCGATGCCGACGATCAGTACGATGGCGGTCAGGCTCAGGCCCTTACCGCCGCCAAAGCGCATGCCGCCGCCACCGCCGCCGTCATTGCGCGCGTCGACCACGTTGTCGCTGCGTCGACCCTTTTTCCATAGCATGGGGCAATCCTCTTGATGTACCTGTTTGCACCGCGTTTTTGTAGGAGCCGGCTTGCCGGCGATGGTCGTCAACGATGATGTTGGCTACCTGACGCCCCGCGCGCTAAATCGGCTGCTATCGCCGGCAAGCCGGCTCCTACAGTGGGGGTTGTGATTGAGTATGGCCGTTATTCGCGGCAATACCCTTCGCCCGTATTGACCACCAGGCAATCTTTTTTATCTGCCAGCCATTTCAAGCCAGTGGCTGCGCCGTCGCCGGCACGCAGCATCTGCGGGCCGTCCGGGCGGTTGAAGGTGATGCCGTCTTCGCTGGCCTCACCTTTAAACGTGCCGGAGGCGTCGGCATCCAGGCCGTATTGCATGCTCAGCAGGTAATGCCCGCGGCCGATGCTGTCGTCCTTGCTGACGGTCAGGTGCAGGCCTTCGACGCCGATCCACTTGCCGACCCATTTGTCGGTGGGCGGGGTTTGCGGCACCAGGGTCGCCTGGACCGATGGCGGTGCGGGCTTCGGGGCCTCGGGGGCTTTATCGCAGGCGCTGAGCAGGGCGAGGGTCGAAAGGAGCAACAGGGTTTTTTTCATCGGGGATTGGCCTTGGTTAAAAAGCCTGCAATGGCAGGCTGGCGTGCAGCGTTGGACTGGGTTTGGGCGAATTAGTGCGCTGATCGCCCGCTGTTTGGTTATGCTCTTGAGACCGATGCACCACCCGCTCTAGATTAGCGCGTTGAGTGCCACTGCTTGCGGCGGTCATTTCAGCCTGTCACGCACGAGAATTCAATGACCCTCAGCACCCCTCTTTCCGGCGTCAACCATCCCTTCAAGGGCATCGTGCTGATTGTGCTGGCGACGTTTTTGTTTTCCAGCCACGACGCCTTGTCCAAATACCTCGCCGGCTTCTATCCGATCGTGATGGTGGTGTGGGCCCGCTACATGGTGCATACGCTGCTGATGGCGGGGATTTTCCTGCCGCAATCGGGCCTGCGTGTGCTGCGCAGCAAGCGCCCATTGTTGCAGGTGGCCAGGGCCTTGTGCCTGTTGGGTACCAGCCTGTTTTTCACCGCAGCCCTGCATTACATCCCGCTGGCGGAGGCCACGGCGGTGAACTTCCTCGCGCCGATCCTGGTGACGGCCCTGTCGGTTCCGCTGCTGGGCGAGCATGTAACGCGTGGCCAGTGGCTGGCGGTGATCTGCGGGTTTGTCGGGGTGATCATCATCGTGCACCCGGGCGGTGAGTTGTTCACCCCGGCGGTGTTGTTGCCGTTGGTCTCGGCGTTGTTCTTCTGCTTCTACCAACTGCTGACCCGTATCCTCAGCCAGTACGACAGCCCGACCACCAGCAACTTCTTCGCCGGCCTGTGCAACACCCTGGTGATGAGCGCGCTGGTGCCGTTTTTCTGGGAGGTGCCGAGCCTGGGCCACGGCCTGTTGATGCTGGCGCTGGGCACCTGCGGGATGACCGCGCACTTGATGCTGACCCAGGCCTTCCGCTTTGCCGCGCCGGCCTTGCTGGCACCGTTTGGCTATTGCCAGATCGTGTTTGCGGGGTTGTTGGGCTGGCTGGTGTTCAATCACACCCCGGACCTGACAACGGTGGTCGGGATCGGGGTGATCTGCCTGAGTGGCTTGGCCGCTGCCTGGCAGCAGCGGCGGCGTTGAGTCACACCGCGACGGTGGGGATCTTGCGCGGCGCCATGAAGTACATCCAGGTCAGGGCGATGAAGTACATCGCCGGGATCAGGGTGAACAGCACGGTGTAGTTGTTATGGGTCACGGTCAGGATATGGCCGACGATCTGCGTCATGAACATCCCGCCGATGGCTGCGCACATCCCGCCAAAGCCAAACACCGTGCTCATCATGTGCTTGGGCGTGTAGTCCATCACCAGGCTCCAGATGTTGGCAGTCCAGGCCTGGTGCGCGCCGATGGCCAGGGAGATGGCAAACACCGCGACCCACAGCTGGCTGGAACCTGCGGCCATGATCACGCCGACGATGCAGCAGGCAAACAGCAGCATCGACAGCAAGCGCGCCTTGATCGGCTGCATGCCGCGCCCGATCAGGAACGAGGACAGAATCCCGCCGCCCACGCTGCCGAAGTCTGCCGTCAGGTAAATGATGATCAGCGGGATACCCATCTGCGTCACGTTGATCCCCAGGTTGTATTGCTGGTTGAGGAACGGCGGCAGCCAGTACAGGTAGAACCAGAACACCGGGGCGGTCAGGGCATAGGCAATGGCGAAGGCCCAGGTACCGCGCATGCGCAGGATGCGGCTGAAAGGCACGCGGGGCTGTTCCGGCTCGATTTCCTGTTGCACGTAGTCCAGTTCTGACTGTTTTACGCTCGGATGGTCTTCCGGGTTGTAGTACTTCAGGCCCCAGAACACCAGCCAGATCCCACCCAGTGCCGCCATGCACAAAAAGGCGGCCTGCCAGCCCCACACATGCAGCACCAGCGGCAGCAGCATTGGCGTGAGCATGGCGCCGACGTTGGTGCCGGCGTTGAAGATCCCGGTAGCCACTGCTCGCTCGCCGGCGGGGAACCACAGGCGGGTGGTCTTGACGCAAGCGGGGTAGTTGGCCGCTTCGGTCAGGCCGAGGATAAAGCGGCAGACCATAAAGCCTACCGCCGAGGTCGCCAGGCCGTGGGCGCCGGTGGCGATGCTCCACAACAGCACTGCGCAGAAGAACACGCGCTTGACGCCGACCCGGTCGATCAACCGGCCTTGCAACACGAAACCAATGGCGTAGCCGACCTGGAACCAGAAGTTGATGTTGGCGTAGTCCATCGCCGTCCAGTTCATCTCCTTGGCCAGGATCGGTTGCATCACGCCCAGGGCGGCGCGGTCGATGTAGTTCAGGGTGGTGGCGAAAAACACCAGGGCCAGCATGCCCCAGCGGGTTTTGCCAACGGCGAGGGCGCCGCGAATCTTGTCGCCAATGGCCGCTTGCGGGTTGCCGGGGCGCGGGGCCACGGCGGAATTTTGCGAAGGCATGAGAGGTACCCGTTTTTTGAAATTTTTATGGTGTGTTCTGGGTCTTGATCACAGGTAGGCGCCTTGAGAAAACGGCCCTGGATGCGCAATCGATGGTGCGCAGTGGCTAAAAAATCGTCAATTCGCCAATCGCCATTGTGTTCGATAATCGCCCATAAAACTAACCGGTTGGTACATTTTAAATTGCTGCTTTATCGCGCGCGGCCAATAATTTGCCGCAAACAAGACCAGCCTTCATTGCCGGGAGTCACCCCATGCAACGTTCCATCGCCACTGTTTCCTTGAGCGGCACCCTGCCGGAAAAGCTCGAAGCCATTGCTGCGGCCGGGTTTGATGGGGTGGAAATCTTCGAGAACGACTTGCTGTATTACGACGGCAGCCCCCGTGAAGTGCGGCAGATGTGTGCCGACCTGGGCATTGCCATCACCTTGTTCCAGCCGTTTCGCGACTTTGAAGGATGCCGCCGTGAACGCCTGGCGCGCAACCTGGAGCGGGCCGAGCGCAAGTTCGACCTGATGCAGGAGCTGGGCACTGACCTGGTGCTGGTGTGCAGCAATGCCTCGGCGGATTCCACGGGCGAGCATTCGATCCTGCGTGATGACCTCAGCCTGCTGGCCGAACACGCCGGGCGCCGTGGCTTGCGCATTGGCTATGAAGCCCTGGCCTGGGGCCGGCACGTCAATACCTGGCAACAGGTGTGGCAACTGGTACGCGAGATCGATCACCCGAGCCTCGGGGTGCTGCTGGACAGTTTTCATACCTTGTCGCTCAAGGGCGATCCGGCGGCTATCGCCCAGATCCCTGGTGACAAAATCTTCTTCGTGCAAATGGCTGACGCGCCGATCCTGGCCATGGACGTGCTGGAGTGGAGCCGGCACTTTCGCTGCTTCCCTGGCCAGGGCGAGTTCGACCTGCCGGGTTTTCTCGCGCCGATCATCCAGAGTGGCTACACCGGGCCGCTGTCCCTGGAGATTTTCAACGACGGCTTTCGCGCCGCGCCCACTCGGGCCAACGCGGCGGATGGTTTGCGCTCGCTGCTGTACCTGGAAGAGAAGACCCGCCAACGCCTGGAGCAGCAGGCCACGCCGTTGGATATCCTGTTTGAGACCCCGGCCGCCAGCGAGTACGACGGTATCGAGTTCCTGGAGTTTGCAGTGGATGAAAACCTCGGCGCCCGGCTGACCCAATGGCTGCAACGCCTGGGCTTCGTCAAGGCCGGGCAGCACCGTTCCAAGAGTGTGAGCCTGCTGCGCCAGGGTGATATCAACCTGATCCTCAACTGCGAGCCGTACTCCTTTGCCCACAACTTTTTCGAGGCCCATGGCCCGTCGTTGTGCGCCACGGCGATTCGCGTCAAGGACAGCGCCAAGGCCCTGGAGCGGGCGGTGGCCTACAAGGGCCAGCCTTATCGCGGCCTGGTCGGGCCCAACGAGTTGGAGCTGGCGGCGGTGCGTGCGCCGGATGGCAGCCTGATCTACCTGGTGGACCAGCATGCCGGCGGGATCTACGACACCGATTTCCACCTGCAAGCGTCCAGCACCAGCGGCGGCGGCTTGCTGCGCATCGACCATATGGCCATGGCTTTGCCGGCCGACAGCCTCGACAGTTGGGTACTGTTCTACAAGAGCCTGCTGGATTTCGAGGCCGACGATGAAGTGGTGCTGCCGGACCCTTATGGCCTGGTCAAGAGTCGGGCGCTGCGCAGCCGCTGCAGTTCGATCCGCCTGCCGCTGAATATTTCCGAGAACCGCAATACGGCAATTTCCCACGCGCTATCGAGCTACCGTGGCTCCGGCGTGCACCACATTGCCTTCGATTGCGCGGATATTTTCGCCGAAGTCAGCCGGGCCAAGGAGGCGGGCGTGCCACTGCTGGATATCCCGCTCAACTACTACGATGACCTGGCAGCGCGTTTTGATTTCGACGATCAGTTCCTCAGCGAACTGGCGTACTACAACGTGCTGTACGACCGTGACGCCCAGGGCGGTGAGCTGTTTCATGTGTACACCGAACCGTTCGAAGGGCGGTTTTTCTTCGAGATCATCCAGCGCAAGAACGGCTACGCCGGCTATGGCGCGGCCAATGTGGCGGTACGCCTGGCAGCCATGGCGAAGTCGCGCAGCGGCGCGGTGCGCCAGGCCAAGTTGTAGGGCGTTGGCGCTTCCTTCGTGAGACGCGGCGGCCCATAATCACGGCCTGCATAAATGGCCGTGAGCGCACCATGACCCCGACGTCCGAACTGCCCGACGCCCCCCTGGCGCCGCGCAAGAGTCGCAAGAACAACCCGGAAAAGACCCGCGAGAACATTCTGCAAGAGGCCATTGTCGAGTTCGTGCAGCAGGGGCTTTCCGGGGCGCGGGTGGACGCCATCGCTGAGCGCATCCACACCTCCAAGCGCATGATCTATTACTACTTCGGCAGCAAGGAGCAGCTGTACGTCGAGGTCCTGGAAAAGCTCTACGGTGATATCCGCAACACCGAAACAAGGATGAACCTCACCGAGCTGGAACCCCGGGAAGCGATCCGGCGCCTGGTGGAGTTCACCTTCGACCACCATGACCAGAACGTGGATTTTGTGCGGATTGTCAGCATCGAGAACATTCACAACGCCGAGTATGTGAAACAGTCGGATGCGATCAAGGCGATGAACAGCAATATCCTGGAGGCGTTGGGCGCGACCTTGCGCCGGGGCGCGGAGCTGGGGGTATTTCGCGCGGGGCTGGAGCCGTTGGATGTGCATTTGCTGATCAACTCGTTCAGCTTTTACCGGGTCTCCAACCGCCATACCTTCAGTGAGATTTTTCAGATCGAATTGTCGGATGAAGCGATCAAGCAACGGCATCGCGCGATGATCTGCGAGTCGGTGCTGCGTTACCTGCAGGCCTGATCCACCGCCGATTCAATGTCGTGCGGGCTTGTGTGGGAGCTGGCAAGCCAGCTCCCACATTAGGATCCGGTTTCTACAGTGAGGTATTCATGTGTTGGAAATGATCGAGCATCCTTTGTGCATCTGCTTTCTCACCACTGAACAACTCAAAGGCCTTCACCGCCTGGAACACCGCCATATTCCCTCCATCCAGCGTGCGGCAGCCCAAGGCCCGGGCGCTGCGCAGCAGCTCGGTTTCCAGCGGGAAGTAGACGATTTCCGCGACCCACAAATCTGCGCGTAGCAACACGGCTGGCACTGGCATGCCCGGCAGCTTGGCCATGCCCATGGGCGTGGTATTGACCAGCCCGTCAGCCGCCGCCATCGCGCTGTCCAGATCACTGGCGGCATGCGCGCGGCCGGGGCCGAAATGCTGGTTGAGGTTATCCGCCAGGCTTTGCGCGCGCCCATGGTCCACATCGAAAATACTCAACTGCCCGACACCTTCGGCCAGCAGCGCATGGGCCACTGCCGCGCCCGCGCCACCAGCGCCCATCTGCACCACGCGCTGGCGCGCAGCCTCATGCAGGCCACGGCGAAACCCTTCGGCGAAACCCAGGCAGTCGGTGTTGTGACCGATGCGCTTGCCATCGCGCCAGACCACGGTGTTGACCGCGCCGATGCCCTGGGCTTCGGGCGACAGCTCATCGAGCAGCGGCAGGATCACCTGCTTGCACGGGTAGGTGATGTTCAACCCGGTGAAGTTCATCTGCTCGGCGGCCTTGAGCAGCTCGGGCAGGGCGCTGCTGTCCAGTTGGAGCGGGTCCAGGTCGATCAGGCGATACAAGTAGCGCAGACCCTGGGCATCGCCTTCCTGCTCATGCAGGGCCGGCGTGCGGGACGCCTGGATGCCGGCGCCGATCAGGCCGGCAAGAATGCGCGGTTTCATTTGAGCTCCCGACTGAAATGTTCGAGGGCCAGGTGATAACCGTGGCTGCCAAACCCGGCGAGCACGGCCTTGGCGATAGGGGAAACAAAGGAGTGATGGCGGAAGGATTCACGGGCATGCACGTTGGACAGATGCACTTCGATCACTGGCAGTTCACTGGCCACCAGGGCGTCGCGGATGGCCACCGAGGTGTGGGTCCAGGCCGCCGGGTTGATCACAATCCCGGCGCACCGGGCACGGGCGCCATGAATCCAGTCCAGCAACTCGCCTTCGTGGTTGGTCTGGCGAAATTCCAGTTTCAGCCCGAACTGTTCGGCACTGCGCCCACATAGCGCGGCGACGTCAGCCAGGGTCTCGTGGCCATAGGTGGCCGGTTCGCGGGTGCCGAGCAGGTTCAGGTTGGGGCCGTTGAGGACCAGTACGATAGGCGGCATGGGGATGTCTCCACTGTTGTTTTTATTGATGGAGACAAAATGTACTGAATGGTTAATTTGGTCAATTGGCCAGGCGTCATGCCGTGGATAACCGTTCGATTATCGAACGCTGAATACGGCCTGCCGGTACTGCCCAAGAGTTGATATCAATTGAAAATCATTCTCGACAACGCTTAAGATGCCCGCCTGTTTCCTTTACATCCCCAGGGAGTCGGTTTGTCGGACGTGGATCTCAAGGGCCTGTTTCTCAAGCATGCCGATACCCTGCGCCGGTATTTGCTGCGCAAGGTACGGGACCCTCAGTTGGCTGCGGACCTGGTGCAGGAGAGCTTCCTGCGCCTGGCGCAAAAGCCGTCCAGCGAGCGGATCGACAACTCCCAGGGTTATCTCTACCGCACGGCGAGCAATCTTTTGATCGACCATATCCGCCAGGAGGCCCGGCGCAAGACCGACTCCGTGCCCCATGAGGCGTTGGCCGAGATTGAAGATGAAGTGGCCGGGTTGGAGGCTCAGGCAATGGCGCAGCAACAGCGACAGGCATTGAAGCAGGCGTTGGCGGAACTGCCGGAGCGCACCCAGCAGATTTTCCGCCTCAACCGCGTCGAGGGCATGACCCACGCCCAGGTTGCGCGGCATCTTGAAATTTCCGACAGTTCAGTGCAAAAGCATCTGGCCAAGGCACTGGCGCATGTCATGCAGCGTTTGCGGGAGGGCGATGTGACGCCGTCCGACGAATGATTTACTGAAAAAACGCTGCTCAAACGTCACTGTTTCATACAACGAGAATTCGAGACTCACACGTGAATAGCCAGGAGTCGCAACAGCCCAGCATTACCGAGGTCGCCGCCGATTGGGCGGTGCGCCTGCATGCGGGCGGGCTGGGTGTGCAGGAACACGCCGAACTGCAACGCTGGATTGCCAGCGACAGCCGCCACGCCGCGGAACTGGATTTTGCCCGGCAGACCTGGGCGGCGCTGGGTGATTTGCCAACAGATACGCCCGTGCATCGCCAGCGCCCGCCGTCGGCAGGCATGCCACTGCGCCGCGCCCAGCGTCGGCGGCCATGGCGCGTGGCTGCAAGTGTCGCGCTGTTGCTGGTGGTCGCCGGAATTGGCTGGTTGCAGGCGCCGCAAGCCTTGTTGCAGATGCAGGCCGACTACCTGACCGCCAAGGGCGAAGTGCGCATGGTGCGCCTGGCGGACGGCAGTACCGTGGAGCTGGATTCCTCCAGCGCCATCCGCCTGGATTTCGACGGCGAGCAGCGGCGGATCAGCCTGCTGGCCGGCTCGGCGATTTTTGACGTGGCGCCCATGGTCGGGCAGGAAACCCGGCCGTTCGTGGTGCAAAGTGCCGGCGGGCAAACCCGGGCCCTGGGCACGCGTTTTGTGGTCGGCCGCGAGGCAGACGACCAGGCGTGGGTGGGTGTGCTGCAACACAGCGTGGCCGTGACCCAGCAAGACCGGCCGCAAACCACGGTCCTCGAGGAGGGGCAGGCCGCCCGCTACAGTGCGCAGGGCGGTGTGAAAGGCCTGCCCGGCTTCGACCTGGCGCGGGCCACCAGTTGGCGGCGCGGGGTGCTGGTGTTCGACCGCCAGCCGCTGGCCAAGGTGGTTGAAGAACTCAATCGCTACCGCCCCGGGCGGGTGGTGCTGCGCAATGCCGAGCTGGACAAGCGTGAAGTCAGTGCGGTGGTGCGCCTCGACATGCTGGACATGGCGCTGGGCACCTTGACCGAAGAGCTGCAGGTGCACCGTTTTGATCTGGCGGGTGTCAGCCTGATCTACTGACATACCGCAAACCTCCCTGTGAACGGGCGCTTTTGTGTGGGCGCTGGCTAGCCTGCGATAGCATCACCTCGGTCTACCTGGTAGACCGAGTTGCCTGCATCGCCGGCAAGCCAGCTCCTACACAAGCCCGCATTCCTGGCTGATCTTCAAACAATTTTCAGAAACACTTACTGAGTCTCTATCCCTGACGCGTCTTGCTAATCGAGAAGTATTCGCATAAACAAAAAACGCTCAGCGAAGGGATCACAACGATGTCTGCAATCACCAAAGGGCGCGTCACCGGCAGCCGGTTGGCCCTGGCCATTCACTTGGGTCTGTTTGCCAGCGCCGGGCAGGCCTACGCCGCCGCCCCGGTGGCCGGCGCTTCGCAGCCTGCGACGCTGATGTTCGATATTCCCGCCCAACCCCTGGGCGGCGCGGTCCTGGCGTTTGCCGACCAGGCTGGTTTGCAGGTGCTGTTCGATAGCCCCCGCCTGCAAGGCCTCAGCAGCACCGCGCTGAAGGGCCAATACAGTGTCCAGGAAGGCCTGGGGCGTTTGCTGGGCAGTGCGCCGGTGGAGTATCGCTTCACCGGCGAGCGCCAGGTCACCCTCAATCGCGTCAATGTCGAACAGGACAACGCGTTGACCGTTGGCACCACCACCATCAACGCCAACACCAACGGCAAGCCCAGTGACTGGGTGTATGAAACCCCGCGCTCGGTGGCGGTGATCACCCGCGAGCAGATCGACAAGCGCCCACCCCGGCACGCCGCCGACATGCTCGAGGAAACCGCCGGTGTCTACACCGCCGTCAACCAGCGTGACCCTGGCTTGTCGGTGAATATCCGTGGGGTGCAGGACTATGGCCGGGTCAATATGAACATTGACGGCATGCGCCAGAACTTCAACGTCAACGGCCACCAGCAGCGCAACGGCACGATGGTGATCGACCCTGAATTTATCTCCAGCATCGAGATCGACAAAGGCAGCCAGTCGGGCATGGGCGGTGCGGCGGTGCTCGGTGGCATTGCGTCATTCAAGACCCTGGACGCCAGCGAGTTCCTGGCCGATGGCAAGGAGTACGGCGGGCGTCTGCGCGCGGGTAATGGCATCGGCAAACTGGGCAATGGCACCCACTTCAATGGCAGCGGTGTATTTGCCTTTGGCGATGAGCGTGGCGATGTGCTGCTGGGTTACAGCGAGCGGCATTTCGGCGATTACCACGCCGGCACCCACAACGACCAGAAGCTGGGCACCAACCTGCGCGCGCGCAAGTATCAGCCCGAGGCGTTTGACGATTGGTTGAACAGCGAGGTCGGCGATATGGGCAGCGTGACTCGCTCGCAGATCGTCAAACTGGGCCTGAACCTGCCCAATGACCAGCGTGTGCAACTGAGCTACCTGCAAAGCGACAGTGACAGCAACGACGCCTGGGCCTATACCGCCGACGATGCACAAAGCGTTTACTACCGGCGCGTGAGCAAGAACAACCTTGCGGCCAAGAACGTCGCGCTGGACTATAGCTACACGCCAGACAACCCGCTGATCGATTTCAAGGCCAAGGCGTATTACGTCAGCACCCAGTTGGAACGCACCAATGCGCCAAACCTGTCGTCACCTGGTACGGGCAACGAGGTCGGCGGCTACACCGATCACTTCCAGACCGATACCTGGGGCCTGCAAGCGGACAACACCTCGCGCTTCGATTTCGAGGCACTGGGCCGGGTCAAATGGAACTACGGCCTGGAGATGTACCAGGACCAATTCAAGCCGCGCACCAACAAGGTCGAGGCGGTCAACCTCCAGGGGCTGCTGCCGTATGTCGAAGGCGACACCCCGGGCGGTAAACGCACCATCGCCAGCTTGTTCAACAACCTGCAATACGAATATGGCAACTGGCTGACCCTGGATGCCGGCCTGCGTTACGACCGCTACCGGCTTGAAGGCAAAACCGGGATGACCCTGTACAAGCGCGACCGCTTCTACAACAGCCTGGTGGGCGCCAAGCGTGTGGCCGAGGTGTTTGATATCGATAATGAAGAGGGGCACTTCTCGCCCACCTTCGGCATCGGCGTCAAGCCGGGGCTTGAGTGGATGCAACTCTATGCGCGCTGGGGCAAGGGCTGGCGCCCGCCGGCGGTCACGGAAACCTTCATGACCGGTCGCCCCCATGGTGGCAGCTCGGCAGAGCGGGTGTTCCCCAACCCGTACCTTAAGGCTGAAGAGTCGCGGGATTGGGAAATGGGCGTCAACGTGTTCAAGGAAGGGCTGTTTTTCAACGACGACCGCCTGGGCATGAAGGTCGCCTACTTCGATACCAAGATCGACAACTTCTCGTTCCTCAACCACAGCGTCAGCTTGCCAGATACCAGTGTCGGCGGTTTTCTCGGAACCATGGCCTACGTCAACAACACCGGCCCGACGCGCTTTCGCGGTATGGAGTACCAGCTCAACTACGACATGGGCCGGGCCTACGCCAACTTGAGCTACACCCATATGATCGGCAGTAACGACTTCTGCTCGAAGAACTACTACATGGGCGGAGCCAAGACCAGCGGGCCGCGGACTACGCGGATCGAGTCCTACATCCGCCCGGACGGGCGCCCCGGCATCCGGCCGGTCACTACTTATGAAGTGCTGGATGATGACGTTGCCAACAACAAGGAAAGTTGCGGGCGGATCATGGGCAACGCCACCTATATGCCGGCGGATCGCGGCTCGGTGACGTTGGGCGCGCGGTTCCTGGAAAAACGCCTGGATACCGGCGTGCGGGTGCGCTACAGCTCGGGCAACGGTGCCAACCTCAACCAGCAGGGTTATGACTTTATCGACCAGGCACTGTGGCCGCAGTACACCCTCTACGACCTGTATGCCAGTTACTGGATGACCGACCACTTGAACCTTGGCCTGGCCCTGGAAAACGCCACCGATGAAGCCTATTTCGTGGCCATGGGCGACGCCAACAACCTCAGCCTGGCGCGGGGCCGTACGTTGAGCGGGATGCTTGAGTACAAGTTCTGAGCAAGGTGTTCCAGCGTTCCGGCCCTGGCACTTAGAAGGAGTCGCCAAGTCGGCCGCCGCCCGCGCCAATGGCAAGCAGGGCGGCCGGCCCCGCAAGGAGCAATGATGTTAAACCGGGGGTAGCGGGCTTATGTGGGAGCGGGCTTGCCCGCGATTACGGTGGGTCAGCCAGATAGATTTTGACTGATACACCGTAATCGCGGGCAAGCCCGCTCCTACATTTTTCCAGATCTGCCGGGACCGAGGGTTTAGCGCCGGGTCAGCAGCACGCCCGATTCCATATGGTGGGTCCACGGGAACTGGTCGAACATCGCACACCGGGTGATGCGGTGCGTGTCATGCAGTTGCGCAATGTTCGCCGCCAGCGTTTCCGGGTTGCAGGAGATGTACAGGATGTTCTCGAAGCGTCGGGTCAACTCGCAGGTGTCTGGGTCCATGCCTGCGCGGGGCGGGTCGACGAAGATGCTGGCGAACTCATAGCTCTTGAGGTCGATACCGTGCAGGCGTCGGAATGGCCGCACTTCGTTCAGGGCTTGGGTCAGTTCTTCGGCGGACAGGCGCACCAGGGTGACGTTATCCACCGCGTTTTCATCGAGGTTGCTCAGGGCGGCGTTGACCGAGGTCTTGCTGATCTCGGTGGCCAGCACTTTGCGCACGCGGGTAGCCAGGGGCAGGGTGAAGTTGCCGTTGCCGCAATACAGCTCCAGCAGGTCATCACTGCGATCGCCCAGGGCGTCATAGGCCCAGTTGAGCATCTTCTGGTTCACCGTGCCGTTGGGCTGGGTGAAGGCGCCTTCGGGCTGGCGATAGCTGAAGGTGCGACCGCCGACATCGAGTTTCTCCACCACATAGTCGTGGCCGATCACATCGCGCTTGCCCTTGGAACGGCCGATGATGCTGACGTTCAGGTCGGCCGCCAGCTTGTTGGCAGCGGTGTGCCAATGCTCATCCAGCGGGCGGTGATAGCACAGCGTGATCATCGCATCGCCGGCCAGGGTGGTGAGGAACTCCACCTGGAACAGCTTGTGGCTCAGGGCGGCGCTGGCTTGCCAGGCGGCCTTGAGTTGCGGCATCAGCTGGTTGATGCGCAGGCTGGCGATGGGAAACTCTTCGATCAGGATCGGCGTGCGCTTGTCGTCCTGGGAGAACATCGCGTAGTGGCGCTGACCGCCTTCGCGCCACAGGCGGAACTCGGCGCGCAGGCGGAAGTTCTGCAGGGGCGAATCGAATACCTGTGGCTCGGGCGCATCGAACGGCGCGAGCAGGTCACGCAAGCGCGTGACCTTTTCTTGCAGTTGCAGGGCGTAACTTGCTGCGTCAAAAGTCATGCGGGGAACCAGCCTAGCTTGATCACGAACAGGATCGACAGGATCACCAGCGCTGGGTTGAGTTCACGGTAGCGGCCTGTCAGCAGCTTGATACCGGTCCAGGCGATGAAGCCGAAGGCGATGCCGTTGGCGATGGAGTAAGTGAAGGGCATCGCCAGGGCGGTGATCACCACCGGCGCGGCAACAGTAATATCGTCCCAGTCGATTTCCGCCAGGCCCGAGGTCATCAACACTGCGACAAACAGCAGCGCGGGTGCGGTGGCAAATGCCGGGACGCTGGCCGCCAGCGGCGAGAAGAACAGCGCCAGCAGGAACATGATCGCGACCACGATGGCCGTCAGGCCAGTGCGGCCACCCGCACTCACGCCAGCCGCCGACTCGATGTAGCTGGTGGTGGTCGAGGTACCCAGCAACGAACCGGCCATGGCCGCAGTGCTGTCGGCAATCAGGGCGCGGCCCATTTTCGGCATGTGGCCGTCCTTGCCCATCAGGCCGGCGCGCTTGGCGACGCCGATCAGGGTGCCGGAGTTGTCGAACAGGTCAACGAACAGGAAAGCGAAGATCACGCTGATCAAGCCCACGTCCAGGGCGCCGGCGATGTCCAGTTGCAGGAAGGTCGGGGCCAGGGACGGAGGCATCGATACCACGCCGCCGAATGGGGTGACGCCGAGCGCGATGGCGGCGATGGTCACCGCGAGGATGCCGATCAACACCGCGCCGCGCACTTTCAAGGCTTCCAGGGCCACGATCAGGAAGAACCCCAGGGTGGCGAGGATGGGTGCGGGTTTGGCCAGGTCGCCCATGCCCAGCATGGTCGCCGGGTTGCTGACCACGATGCCGGCGTTGTGCAGGGCGATCAGCGCCAGGAACAGGCCGATACCGGCGGCAATCGCCGAGCGCAGGGGCAGGGGGATGGCATTGATGATCCATTCGCGGATGCGGAAGATCGACAGCAGGAAAAACAGCACGGCGGAGATAAACACCGCACCCAGCGCCACTTGCCAGGTATGGCCCAGGTGCAGGACCACGGTGTAGGTAAAGAAGGCGTTCAGGCCCATGCCCGGTGCCAGGGCAATCGGGTAGTTGGCGATCAGGCCCATGATCGTCGAGCCGATGGCCGCCGCCAGGCAAGTGGCGACAAACAGCGCGCCCTTGTCCATGCCGGTCTCGCCGAGAATGCTCGGGTTGACGAACAGGATGTAGGCCATGGCCAGGAATGTGGTGATACCGGCGAGAATCTCGGTACGCACGTTGGTGTTGTGTGCCTTGAGTTGAAACAGCTTTTCCAGCATGCCTGCTCCCTGTGGCGCGCTCGGCGCCGTGATTTGTTGACCTCAAAGTCAAAGCACAAACTGCGCCAAGCGCCGCGTGTTTTCTACAGAGGATCGGAAAAAGCGGCGCATCATACCAGCAGGTCGACGGCCTGTGGCGCCCAGCCTCGGTTTTGTTGAGTGTGGCCTTGAGGCATACTCCGTCGACGTTCAGTCCAGGGTCATCCAAAGCATGAAAAAAGCCATCGCGTGGAGTCTAGCTCCGTTCGCCTGTATCGGCCTGTGGCTGGCGGCGGCACCGACGTGGGGCGCGCCTGCACCGGCCTTGAGCGAGGTGCGGGTATTCCAGGTGCAGTCCCAGGCGTGCAAAGAGTCCATCGCCGAGGGCGTCGACAGCACCCGGCAGTGCCAGCACCGTGGGCCGACACAGGTCTCGGTGATGGAAGTGGGGCTGGGCAATAATTCCATCGCCACCTTTGATGGGGCGCGGCTTGCGGGGCAAAAGACCGCGATCTGCCAGGTCGGCTCCGTCAGCCAGGCCTGCAATGGCGCTGGCACATTGATGGGCTACATCTATGTATTTGACGTGGATATCCGCGCCGCCGGTTGGTTCGAGTACAGCAACACATCGATCAATGCGCCGCGCAATACCCTGAAGACTCAGCTGCGCATCCAATGATGGCCCCCTGTAGGAGCCGGCTTGCCGGCGAAAATCGTCAACGATAACGCTGGGTGCCTGGTGGCCTGTGTTGCTCTCTGGTTTTTCGCCGGCAAGCCGGCTCCTACAGGTTCAGGGCGTTTCGGCCGGGGTATGCATGCGGTCCCGCTTGGCCAGCGTCGGGAACAGCTTGATCCATACCCCCGTCACCACCAGCGTCCCGACCCCGCCCAATACCACGGCTGGCACTGTGCCCAGCCAGTGGGCGGTGACGCCGGATTCAAATTCGCCCAACTGATTGGACGCCCCGATAAACAGCCCATTGACCGCACTGACCCGCCCGCGCATTTCATCGGGGGTTTCCAGTTGCACGAATGAGGCGCGGATCACCATGCTGATCATGTCTGCCGCCCCCAGCACCACCAGCACCGCCAGCGAAAACCAGAACGAGGTGGACAGGCCGAACGCGATGGTCGCTACGCCAAATACCCCGACAGCGGTAAACATCACGCGGCCCACGTGCCGGTCCACGGCAAACCGCGCTAGCCACAATGACATCAACAGCGCCCCAACCGCTGGCGCCGAGCGCAGCAGCCCAAGGCCCCAGGGGCCGGTCAGCAGGATGTCCTTGGCAAATACCGGCAGCAACGCTGTGGCGCCGCCCAACAGCACGGCGAACAGGTCCAGGGAAATCGCCCCGAGGATGTCCGGCCGGCTGCGGATAAAACGAATCCCCGCGAGCAGCGAGTCGAGGGTGGCCTTGCCCTTGTTCAGTGGGGTCTGCCGCGCGGGCAGGTTGAGGGTGAGCATGCAGGCAATCAGGTACAGCAGCACCGTCGGGCCATACACCCAGGCGCTGCCGAAGGCATAGAGCAAGCCGCCCAGGGCCGGCGCGACGATGGTTGCCGATTGCTGGGCCGACTGCGCCGCCGCCACTGCCCGTGGAAACAGGGCGCTGGGCACGATGCTCGGCAACAGCGCCTGGGTGGTGGGCAGTTCGAAGGAGCGGGCTGCGCCCAGCAGGAAGGCGAGGATAAAAATCATCTCGCGGGTGACATTGTCCGTCAGGCTGCCGATGACCAGGGCCAGGGCGATCAACGCCTGCAACGTCTGGCAAATGGCGGCGACCCTGCGCCGTTCGTAACGGTCGGCCACATGCCCGGTGTGCAGCATGAACAGCACCCGTGGGACAAATTCCACCAGGCCCACCAAGCCCAGGTCCAGCACGTTGCCGGTCAGTTGGTAGAGGTTCCAGCCGATGGCCACGGTGAGCATCTGGAAGCCGCTGGCGGTAAAAATCCGGGCCAGCCAGAACGCGATAAAAGGGCGGTGATGACGTAACAGCAGCGGGGTTTCACTGGGCATCGGCAAGGACTGGACTGAACCTGGGAAGTGCCGAGGTTAGCATCAAGCTGTAACAAATAGTTGCTGCCAGGCAAATATCCTTAGCAAGGCATCTATTTGGCTGAGTCAACCTGTCACGCGGCAAAAGACCACACAGTCCAACCTGGAAAATGGGACTACTCTTTCAACGATGCTTGATCCAGATCAATGCCGATTGCAGCGTTGGTGTGGGGGTCAAGAAGCCAGAATCCCTACGTGGTTGGTAAAAAAAGAACGAATTGCAATTCGCCACACTCCATATCCGTGGGAGCAGTGGGTGCAGGCCTCCCTGCCTGTAGCCGGTATTACCTGACAGAGGAAGACTTATGTTCGGTTTGGAGGCGCTAGATCTCGCCCGAATTCAATTCGCATTCACCATCTCGTTCCATATCCTGTTCCCGGCCATCACCATTGGCCTGGCCAGTTACCTCGCGGTACTGGAGGGCCTGTGGCTCAAGACCCACAACGATACCTACCGTGACCTCTACCATTTCTGGTCGAAGATCTTTGCCGTCAACTTCGGCATGGGGGTGGTCTCGGGCCTGGTCATGGCCTATCAGTTCGGTACCAACTGGAGCCGCTTCTCGGACTTCGCCGGCTCTGTCACGGGGCCGTTGCTGACCTATGAAGTGCTCACCGCGTTCTTCCTCGAAGCGGGCTTCCTTGGGGTGATGCTGTTTGGCTGGAACAAGGTCGGGCGCAAGCTGCACTTCTTTGCCACGGTGATGGTGGCCGTCGGTACGCTGATCTCGACCTTCTGGATCCTCGCCTCCAACAGCTGGATGCAGACGCCACAAGGCTTTGAAATCATCGACGGCCGGGTGATCCCCACCGATTGGCTGGCCGTGATCTTCAACCCTTCGTTCCCCTATCGCCTGGCGCACATGGCCACGGCGGCGTTTGTCGCCACCGCGTTTTTTGTCGGATCGTCGGCGGCCTGGCATCTGCTGCGGGGCAAGGACAACCCGGCGATCCGCACCATGCTGTCGATGGCGATGTGGATGGCCCTGATCGTCGCGCCGATCCAGGCGGTGATCGGTGACTTCCATGGCCTCAACACCCTCAAGCACCAGCCGGCGAAAATTGCGGCGATTGAAGGCCACTGGGAAAACATCGGCAATGAGCCGACCCCGCTGATCCTGTTCGGCTGGCCGGACATGAAGGAAGAGCGCACCAAGTACAAGGTGGAAATCCCCTACCTGGGCAGCCTGATCCTCACCCACTCCCTGGACAAGCAAGTGCCGGCCCTCAAGGAGTTCCCACCTGAGGATCGTGCCAACTCGACCATCGTGTTCTGGTCGTTCCGGGTCATGGTCGGCCTGGGCATGCTGATGATCTTCACCGGCCTGTTCAGCCTCTGGCTGCGCAAGGGCGACAGGCTGTACACCAACAAACCGTTCCTGTACCTGGCGCTATGGATGGGCCCGTCGGGGTTGATTGCGATCCTGGCCGGCTGGTTCACCACCGAAATCGGGCGCCAGCCCTGGGTGGTCTACGGCTTGATGCGCACGGCGGACGCCTCTTCCAACCACAGCGTGGTGCAGATGAGCATCACCCTGGCGCTGTTTGTGGTGGTGTACTTCGCCCTGTTCGGCGCAGGCCTTGGCTACATGATGCGCCTGGTGCGCAAAGGCCCGGTCACCCACGACAGCACCGAACCGGCCCACGGCGGCCCCGGGCAGCAACGTACCCCGGCGCGTCCATTGTCGGCAGCCGATGACAGCGGCGACGCTGATCACGGCGACACTCTGAACAAGGGGAATTGAGTCATGGGTATTGATCTTCCGCTGATCTGGGCCGTGATCATCATCTTCGGCATCATGATGTACGTGGTCATGGATGGCTTTGACCTGGGGATCGGCATTCTCTTCCCGTTTATCCCGGGCAAGACTGACCGCGACGTGATGATGAATACCGTCGCCCCGGTGTGGGACGGCAACGAAACCTGGCTGGTGCTGGGGGGCGCGGCATTGTTTGGCGCCTTCCCATTGGCCTATTCGGTGGTGCTCTCGGCGCTGTACCTGCCGCTGATCCTGATGCTGATCGGCCTGATCTTCCGTGGCGTGGCCTTTGAGTTCCGCTTCAAGGCCAAGGATGACAAGCGCCACTTGTGGGACAAGGCGTTTATCGGCGGCTCGCTGGCGGCGACCTTCTTCCAGGGCGTGGCGCTGGGGGCATTCATTGAAGGCATTCCGGTGGTTGACCGCCAGTTCGCCGGCGGCTCATTGGACTGGTTCTCGCCGTTTGCCCTGTTTTGCGGCGTGGCCTTGATCGTGGCCTATGCCCTGCTGGGCTGCACCTGGCTGATCATGAAGACCGAAGGCAAGCTGCAAGAGCAGATGCACAACCTGGCGCGGCCCCTGGCGTTCGTCGTGTTGGCGGTGATTGGCATCGTCAGCATCTGGACGCCCCTGGCCCACCCGGACATCGCCTCGCGCTGGTTCACCCTGCCGAACCTGTTCTGGTTCCTGCCGGTGCCGATCCTGGTGCTGGTGACCATGTATGCGCTGGTGCGTGCCGTGGCCCGCAATGCCCATTACGCGCCGTTCCTGCTGACGCTGGTGTTGATCTTCCTCGGCTACAGCGGCCTGGGCATCAGCCTGTGGCCGAACATCATCCCGCCGTCGGTGTCGATCTGGGATGCCGCCGCGCCGCCGCAAAGCCAGGGCTTCATGCTGGTGGGTACGCTGTTCATCATCCCGTTCATCCTGGGCTACACCTTCTGGAGCTACTACGTGTTCCGCGGCAAGGTGACCCATGAAGACGGCTATCACTAGGAGGCATGGACCATGACCGGTAAACCTTCACTGGACGATATCGAACAGGCCGAGAAAAAGCCGCTGTGGCAACGCCTGGGCTGGTTGGCAATGATCTGGACCGGCAGCGTCCTGGCCCTGTTCGTGGTGGCCAGCCTGATGCGCATGTTCATGAACGCCGCGGGCCTGAGCACTCACTGACATCCCATGCAGTCTTGACCCTCCTTTAATGGAGGGTTTTTTTTGCCTGTGTTATTTGCGGGCCTTGAGAATCACGAACTTTGGTGTCGCCGCCACCTGCTCCACACCACGGAACAGGCGCGCCAGCTTGCTGTGATAACCCAGGTGGCGGTTGCCGACGATGTACAACGCGCCGCCGACTACCAGCGCTTCGCGGGCCTGCTGGAACATGCGCCATGCAAGGAAATCCCCCACCACCTGCTGCTGGTGGAACGGCGGGTTGCATAGCACCACGTCCAACGATTGCGGCTCCTGGTCCGCCAGGCCGTCGCCGGGGCGAATCATCACGGGCCGCTCACCCAGGGCCGCGCGCCAGTTTTCGGCGGCCGACTGTACGGCCATATAGGACTCGTCCACCAAGGTGTACTGCGCCTCGGGGTTGTGCAGGGCGCTGGCAATCGCCAGCACGCCGTTGCCGCAACCCAGGTCAGCCACGCGGGCGTTCCCCAGGTTGTGCGGCAGATGAGGCAGGAAGGCACGGGTGCCGATATCCAGGCCTTCGCGGCAGAACACATTGGCGTGGTTGAGTAGCTCGATGGCCGGCGCGTCCAGGCGATAACGCGTGGGGTAGGGCGATACGATGCGAGGGCGATCAGCCAGGGTGGCGATCAGCAACCTGGCCTTTTTCACCGCCAGCGACGCGTGCATCGGCCCGATGTAACGCTCCAGCAGTTCACCGGCGGCGCGGGGCAGGTGCTTGACCATGGCCCCCGCGATCACTTCGGCACCTGGCGCCAATTGGTCCTGCAGGCGGATCAATTGTTCTTCGAGCAGCGCCAGGGTTTTTGGTACCCGGATCAGTACCCGATCGAAGGGCCCGCTGGGCACCTGGCTGGCAGGCACGAACGAGAGGGCATCGAAGGCCTTGCCATTGCGCATCAGGTTTTTTTGCAGGGCCTGGGCGCCGAGGAATGAATCGCCGCTGCTGGTGACATGCACATGCCCCTCAAGGCTGGCCGCCAATGCCCCAAAACTGTCATTGAGCACCAGTACGCGGGTGCTGCTGGCCGGTTGCTGCTCGGCCAGGTAGGCAAGCAGATACTCGTCGGCCGCATCGAAGGCTTGCAGCGGTTCGTTTTGCTGCTCGGGCTGGCGGATCAGGTCGAGTTGGGCGAAGGGGCTATCGAGCAGGGGCATGGCGGGGGGAACTCTGGATAATCGACGGGTGTTCCGGGCCTGGCGCGGAACCTTCTGAGTGGACTGCGACGCGGGCGTTGACGAGAGGCGTCATCACTCAGAACTGGCCGTAAATGTTACGTTTTTTTCCGGCGGATTACATTCGGTGTTTTCAACATGGGGGGGCGCGGGCTGTACTCAAAAAAGGCCGTGTTTGACTGCCGTGATCACCGCGGCAATCTTATTGCTCACCCCCAGCTTGCGCATCGCACTGCTGATATGAAAACCGACAGTGCGCTCGGACAGGCAGAGAATTGTCGCGATATCGGCAGCTGTCTTGCCCAGTGCCGACCATTGCAGGATTTCGGTCTCGCGACTGGTGAGCTTGGTGGGGCACTGGCAGGCCGGCTCCTTGGCATAGGCCTGGGCCGCGACGGTATGCAAGGCATGGCAGATCCACAAGACCTGGCCGGCTTTCTCATACAGTTCCTGGGCTTGCACCGGTTCCTGGCGTCGTCCCAGGTTGATCATGCTGAAAAAGCCACGGAAGTCATGCACCGACTGCGCCCAGCCAAAATTGAGACCCTGGGCTTGCAAGTGAACCCACATGTCCGGCACTGCAGAGTAGGTTTTTTCTTCCCAGACGATGGGCAGTACATCGCGTTTGCAGTGGCTGACCAGCGGGTCCATATCGAAGTAATGTTCTGTTTTGTAGAGAGTGTTCCATTCACTTGGATAATTATTGAGGTGGATGTTCTTGAATGGCTGATAAACCGCATTGGAGCCCATCATAAAACCGCAATATTCAAAGCCCAGCTCATAGGTAATGTTCAGAGCAGCCTCGAACATAGTCGTCACCTCATCCTCACCTTCTAGTTTGGGTAGACGTGTGTTGCGCCAGTTGACCATTGGTAAATCTCCATGAGTCGCACACTGATTGTTCGCAACGCGGTCCCCTTAGCGTTACCGAATCGAGTGTAGGACAGCATGTAAAACCCAGATGGGAATTTTCGCACTTAGCGTTGCGTTTTTTAGTAGAACTGATTGATACCCATGGTCCTGGGCGCGCGGGCGGGGGGGCTGATGATGTGAGTGAATTTCTTTGTCATTCATTTGCTTAGGGCAGGGTTGCGATACAGTTTATGAATTTTCATGTAGGGGTTATGAGTAGGACTTAATAGCCAAATGGTTTGAATTGAAGGCAGATGGCCATCTTTTCTGTATTGGTCAGTGGAGGCACGCAGGATGTCACTGCAAACCAACGGTGTTTCCAGGCGTCGCTTTGGGGGACACTAGGGGTTACCTGTAGACCGGAGCCCCCCATGACGGCCAGTGCGGAAAAATTCACACGCCAGACCCTGATCGATGTGCAGTCGTTGACCCCCAGCCTGTTTACCCTGCGTACTACCCGGGACCCGGGGTTCCGTTTCACCGCCGGGCAGTTTGTTCGCCTGGGCGTGACCAAACCCGATGGCAGCCTGGTGTGGCGTGCCTATTCGGTGGTGTCGTCGCCCTTTGATGAGTTCCTGGAGTTTTTCTCTATTGTGGTGCCCGGTGGTGAGTTCACCAGTGAGCTGAGTCGCCTGCGGGTGGGCGACGAGTTGCTGGTGGAGCGCCAGGCCACCGGTTTCTTGACCCTGAATCGTTTTGTCGATGGTCGTGACCTTTGGCTGCTGGGCACCGGCACGGGGATCGCACCATTTCTGTCGATCCTGCAGGACTTTGAAGCCTGGGAAAAATTCGAGCGGATCATCCTGGTCTACAGCGCCAGGGAAGCTCGGGAGCTGGCCTACCAGACCCTGATCAAGGAATTGGGCGAGCGCGAGTACTTGAGCGAACACGCCCATAAACTCACCTACCTGCCTATCGTGACCCGTGAGCAGCGGCCGGGTGCATTGAATGGGCGGATCACGACCCTGATCGAAAATGGCGAGCTGGAGCGTGCGGCGGGCGTAGCGCTGACGCCTTTGCATTCGCGGGTGATGATTTGCGGCAATCCGCAGATGATCGATGACACCCGGCAACTGCTCAAGCAGCGTGATATGCAACTGAGCCTGGCGCGTCGGCCAGGGCAGGTGGCGGTAGAAAACTACTGGTAGAAAAAAGGCGCCCGGTCAGGGGCGCCTTTTTCTGTGGCCGACAGGTATTGCGGGTCGGCTACAGGGGCTTGTTGTTCTGGGCCTTGAGCAGATCGCGGATCTCCCCCAGCAGTTCCTCTTCCTTGGTGGGGACCGGTGGCAGGCTTGGCGCCACGGCTTCTTCACGCTTGAGACGGTTGATGGCCTTGACACCCATGAAGATCGCGAACGCGACGATCACAAAGTCAATGACGCTCTGGATGAATTTACCGTAGGCCAGGACCACCGCAGGTGCATCGCCCTGTGCTGCCTTGAGCGTTACCGCCAGGTCACCGAAGTCCACACCGCCGATCAGCAGGCCGATGGGCGGCATCACCACGTCGCCTACGAAGGACGAAACAATTTTGCCGAAGGCGGCGCCGATGATAATACCGACCGCCATGTCGACCACATTACCTTTGACCGCGAAGGCCTTGAACTCACTGATCACGCCCATAGGTTATTCCTTGTTACAGTTGAGAGGAGAGGAACTCAGTGTAAGTCAGTCTGCAGTGACTTGCTCGACACAACTGTTAACACTGTTCGTTGCAATCGACACATTAAAACGCAAATAGTTTATGGGCGCTGGTGGTTGTGACATTTGTTTCCAGTGGTTGTGAGCCACTCAAGTTGCAACGCGGCGCATGTCGAGTACTGACCCAGCGGCCCCCAAGAATGGACTGCCCCCAGCATCGTAGACATCTCCAGCCTATGCTTGGACTGAGCCGCCGAGGAAACTGCTGGGACAATGCCGTAGCTGAGTCTTTTTTCAGTAGCCTGAAAAAAGAACGCATCCGCAAGAGGATCTACAAAACCCGGGACATGGCCCGTGCCGACGTATTCGATTACATTGAGGCGTTTTACAACCGAACGCGTCGTCACAGTCACCTGGGCGGCATCAGTCCTGAGGCCTTTGAGGCTGGAAAATGTCTACGGGAGCGGGGGTAGTCCAGCATAGGCTGGAGATGTCTACGATGCCGGGGGCAGTCCAGTCCAGCCTTCGGCTCACATTAATTGCAAATGAGCTTGCATTCGACGGCGTGGGCTCGCGTTTCATCGCGACGGGCTCACGCTACCTGCAAATGAAAATCTGGGGATTCCGGCTCCCACCATTTATAGCTTTAAATCATTCAAATAGTGGATTCTTTCAATACTTTGTCTAGCCATACAAAAATTTTTTGTCGTTTCGAATGCTTGTGTTCCAGGGTCAACCATAAAGCTTTCAATGGCGCAATTTTCATTCCTTAGAATAATCCAGGCTCTCTGTGATTTTTTTATGTGTTCTTTAAGTGAAGCACCTAACATTGGATCGATTTTATACTCAGTATCTATTTTATTGTTTAGCGCTTTGTAGGTGCTATTTAATTGAATGTCTGCATCTGTATTTTTACGTTTAGAGCATTCGTATATTCCTTGGCTATCTGTACCTATATCAGAGCAAAAAACTGGCTGTGGAGATTCTGCATAACAAGCGTATGAAACAAAAAATGATAAAGTCAAAACAAATCTTATAGTCATAATGTATCCTCTACTAATATTTTCTTAAGTAATCGGCTCGTTTCCGACCTTGCTCGTACTGGTTAATGGCGGGCGTACTTTCAATGTATGAAATCATTTCCGACCTGCTATTGCGCATGCCTGATTTCATTGGGTTAGGCCCAGTAGTAAACCCCTGGTACACAAAATCAACTAGCACATCGCGAATGGCCTGATCCAGGCTCACCCACTCAAGTCTTCCAACCTCAGAGGCAGTCCATTTATTATAAATAAAAACTGCTCTATCTATGTAGTCAGGGTAAACAATGTTAAACAGGCGTATTTGTTGGTCGCCTGTTATTTCGCCAATCAATGCTTGGTTGTTTCTTACAAAGTTTCTTGCGTCCAATCCTTTTAATCCATGCGCTAACGAAATTTTTCTGGCTTGCTCATTTTCTATGCCTGCTTGAGTCATATGAGCGTATATTTCGCTCTGTGTTCGACTCCCCATATCATAACCCCGACCTAAAGTTACTCCAGACAGATCATTTCCAGGCCAGTGAATGACTTTGCTATAGTACATTGAGCTTGATATATCATTCCCCTCAGCATTAAAGGTGATTTGACCAGCAAGTATCTTCGACCCAGGACCAATATAGGCGAATAGCCCCACCAACCCCACCGGATGAAAGTGATACACACCCCCCAACACTGGCAACCCAACCTTGGGCGCTACCTCATTCCACCAATTGATTTGCTTGATCCGCTCTTTCTCCGCGACCCAGTTCAGGAGTGGGGTTGAGCCGCTATGGCCCAGCACTTCGTCCAGTGCGTCCCACTTAGTGGGGGCGTACTGCCACTCGCTGACGTAATAGATAATTAATTGCGCAAGTGCCTGCGCTTGCGCGGGCAAACCAATCGCTGCTTGAAGCTCGTCAGCGGTCATCTTTCCATCATGGTTACGGTCGATAATGTCGTACAGACGACGCATCATCGTGCCGTTATCCGCCTTATCAGCCAAAGCCCCATGGCGCTCAACTTCCCCTTCACTGAAGCGGCTAACCGCTCGGAAGAACGAGGCCAGGTATTGCCGGGGAGCGTCGTAGTTGTGAATGATTCCATACCCCTCCCACGACCAAGGATTAACCCAAGGAGTAACCCCCACTTCTTCGCGCACCCAACCGTCGAGCAACTCGTTGTTAGCGTCATGCAGCAGCCCATCGAGGTGGTACCAGTTATAAGCTTTGCGATCAGCCGTCGCCGGGATCACGATTTTATCCGTGGCGCGCAGGCTATTGAGAAGGCTTTTAGGGACCAATAAATCGGCATCGCTGGGTGTATTGGCGGCGTTCAAGGTTGGGGGCTGCGTGGCGTTGAAACTCGCCTGATGCGTCACCACCGTGGTGCCCTTGGCCAGTTTCAGCCAGGTCTTGCCAGTGGCGGGCAGTCGATCTGCCCAAGCCCGGCTAGCTTCGATGAACAGACCCACGTCATCGGCGCTGAACACTTCCAGGTGCAGTTTCTTTTCCGGGTGCTGCGCACCGCCGTCTTGATACAACCCAAGGTGACCAATTAGCTCGCCGGCCTTGATGGCTATGGGGTGGTCGAGGACCACGATGCGGTCCGCCATCGGCGCACGCGCACCCTCCAGCGAATTGAAATGAATGTACTGGTTCACCCGCTCCAACTTGCGGAATTCGCCCTCACCACGGACCGTCACTTCCGTACCCTGTGGTAGCGTCGTAATAACGGTGCTACTGCCGTTCGCTTCAGCCCGGACGTTGAGCGACGGATTGCCCTTGACCCGATACTCGTCCCCGGCGATGGGTTCCAAAAAATTCATGGAAAGGTAGCCGCATAACGAACCATCGGCGCTTTTCAGGCCGTCCGGTCCATTGGTGTTCTCCAGCTTGCGGTAATCCCCCTCTCCGGTAACGGTCACCTCCGCACCCCGCGGTAGGATGGCGAGCACTTTGCCCTGCTGCGGCTGGTTAAACACCTTCAGACCTCGTTGCTCTGGATGGCCTGGGAGTATGTCTGTCACCGTTGCCTTGATCCGACGGTTCTGCCCCTCGGGCCAGAACGCTGGGCGGGCTATGCCCAAGTCACGTTGGTAATCCGCCCAGCCCTGTAGGTGCATGTACAGGCTGTAGACGGTCAAGCTGGGCGGCGCATCCTGGCTGCCTTCGATTTTAGGCGGCTGGAGGTGGTGGCGCACTAGCACAAAATTACGTGAGAACGGCTTTGCTACGCACAGTTCATCGACGAAGTAGGTCGTGGTCGGTGAGTGCTCATCGATGCGATAAGCCACCACTTCGCCGTCCCCCAGGCAATGCACGCTGGACTGATCCAGGGTGTCAGCGGTGCCACCGTCAAAATGCACACCGCCGTGCCAGAGGCCATTGCGCCCCAACGGGTAGTAACCCGCCGTCGCCTTGGCCAATTTAGTTAACTGAAGCAGCGGATTGCGTCCGTCCTTGAAAGGATGGCTCCAGTTCCTCAGTGGTTGCAGGGCAGCGGTACTTGTTGGTGTCAGCACATGAGGCGGGACCTGATCTGCTTCTGACGGCACTAAATCCGGCGCACTTGACGCATAACTCGGGGCCACACGGTCACTGCTGAAGAAGTTAAAAACCTGAGATAGCACGTTAGCCATGCTGTATTTCACTCCTGCTTGTGCAATGGGGTGGGACCAAGGCACCCTGGAGCGGTGGTTATCGGAAGTAAATAGGACCTTTCCCAAAGTCACTCACTCCCAAAGGATTTGGTTGATCAGCAGGGCATTATCAGCTCGCGATTGGTTCGCAATCGCCGGAATGCACACGCTGGAAGGGCTTATGTTGGTTTTTGGCTCCATTGCTCCCCCTCCAAAACGAACGCTTGATGGGCTGTCAGTTGCAAACAATGTGAGCGCAAAGAGTCCGTCAGGCAGAATTAACCTGAGCAGAAAAAGCATTGATTGAGAACATGGCTAATTTCGATTACAAGCAGCTACAGCTAGCTAACTAAACTGATGACTCAAGTTGCAAATTAACCGTCTATTGGGTGAACCCCGTAAGCAGGATTTCGCCTGGCTCAGAATCACCAGCACAGGTGGCTCACATTCTCTGGAATGAGTGGTCACTATCACTGGAGTACACAAATAGTTTGCAAAGTGCCACCAATCGCGCGCGAAATACCCGGCATTTCAGTGTCTTACCACACTATTTTTTTAATCGGGTTGGTGTGGCTTTTCTATTTATCTTCTGGCGCCAGGATCACTAGCCTCTGGCAAGCACCCGTAAAAGTGCATTTAAAAAAACCAGAGGATTGCTTGATGAAAAACCTTATTAGCCGCAGGTCTATTGCTGCGCGCAATCTGCTATTGATTGCCAGTACCAGTTTGTTGTCGTTGTCGGTCAGTGCCGCCAACCTCACTCGCGATAATGGCGCGGCCGTGGGTGACAACCAGAACTCGCAGACCGCCGGCGCCAACGGCCCGGTCCTGCTGCAAGATGTACAACTGATCCAGAAGCTGCAGCGCTTTGACCGTGAACGCATCCCGGAGCGTGTGGTGCACGCCCGTGGCACCGGCGCCCACGGTACCTTCACCGTCACCGACAACCTCAGCGACCTGACCAAGGCCAAAGTGTTTGCCGCCGGTGAGGCCACGCCGGTATTTGTGCGGTTCTCTGCTGTAGTGCACGGCAACCACTCCCCGGAAACCCTGCGCGACCCACGCGGCTTCGCCACCAAGTTCTATACCGCCGAAGGTAACTGGGACTTGGTCGGCAATAACTTCCCGACCTTCTTTATCCGCGACGCGATCAAGTTCCCGGACATGGTCCATGCCTTCAAGCCGGACCCGCGCACTAACCTGGATGATGACTCCCGGCGTTTTGACTTCTTCTCCCATGTTCCCGAGTCCACCCGCACACTCACTGAGTTGTATTCGGACTCCGGCACCCCCGCCAGTTATCGGGAGATGGACGGTAATGGCGTACATGCCTACAAGTTGATCAATGCCAAGGGTGAAGTGCACTACGTCAAGTTTCACTGGAAGAGCCTGCAGGGCATCAAGAACCTGGACCCCAAACAAGTTGTCGAGGTCCAGGGCCGTGATTACAGCCATATGACTAACGACTTGGTTACTCATATCAACAAGGGCGACTTCCCCAAGTGGGACTTGTATGTGCAAGTGCTCAAGCCCGAAGAACTGGCCAAGTTTGATTTCGACCCACTGGACGCCACCAAGATCTGGCCCGATGTTCCCGAGCGCAAAGTCGGGCAAATGGTGCTGAACCGCAACCCCGGCAACGTGTTCCAGGAAACCGAGCAAGTGGCCATGGCCCCGGCGAACCTGGTACCGGGTATCGAGCCGTCGGAAGACCGCCTGCTGCAAGGTCGGGTGTTCTCCTACGCCGATACGCAGATGTATCGCCTGGGCGCCAATGCCCTGCAACTGCCGATCAACGCTCCACGGGTCACCGTCAACAACGGTAACCAGGATGGCGCGATGAACGTCGGCAAGACCAGCACTGGCGTGAACTATCAGCCAAGCCGCCTGGTCCCCCGGGAAGAGCCGCAAAGCGCGCGTTACAGCCAGATGCCCCTGGCCGGCAGCACCCAGCAAGCGAAGATCCAGCGTGAGCAGAACTTCAAGCAGGCGGGCGATTTGTATCGGTCCTACAGCAAGAAGGAACGCCAGGACTTGATCGACAACTTTGGCGGCTCCCTGGCGACCACCGATGACGTCAGCAAACACATCATCCTGTCGTTCCTCTACAAAGCTGACCCGGAGTACGGCACGGGCGTGGCCAAAGTAGCCAAGGGCGACCTGGCGCGAGTCAAGGCGCTGGCTGAAAAGCTGACGGACTAACGGCACATCTCCCTGTAGGAGCTGGCTTGCCGGCGATGAGATCGCTGAAGACGATGGTGATCTTTGCGGGGCCATCGCCGGCAAGCCGGCGCCTACAAGGGACCTGCAGAGGATGTTGATTATGCGTAGCTTTATAGGGGCCCTACTGGCCTGCTGGTCCTTGAGCGTATTCGCCGACCCACAGGCCCTCAAGGCGCAGTTGCAGGACTACTACTTCGACGCCGCCCGGCGTGGCGACGTGGAAATGCTCAAGACTTTTATCGAATCCGGTTATTCCCTCAATACCGTCGATGACAAGGGCTACACCGCACTGATCCTCGCCGCCTACCACGGCCAGGCCCCTGCTGTGGAACAACTGTTGGCGGCCGGTGCCGATGCCTGTGTCCAGGACAATCGCGGCAATACAGCGCTGATGGGCGCGATCTTCAAGGGCGAGTTGAGCATTGCCCGGCGTTTGCTGGGTACCGCCTGCAACCCCGACCAACGCAACGGCGCCGGACAGACGGCGGCGATGTACGCCGGGCTGTTCAAGCGCGTCGAACTGCTCGATGCACTCAAGGCCCAGGGCGCCGACCTGAATGCCGAAGACCCGCTGGGCAACAGTGCTACACGATTGGCCAACGGTGAAATCCGTACCGCAGCGCCGCGCTGAGCTATCATCGCGGTTTTTCGGTTGGAGGTTCTCAGATGGCAAAGGCCAAGCGCATGTACGGCTGCACGGAGTGCGGCGCGACCTTTCCCAAATGGGCGGGCCAGTGTGGCGAATGCGGGGCGTGGAACACCCTCACTGAAACCATGATTGAAAGCGGCGGGGCTGCGGCGCCCAGCGGGCGCTCCGGCTGGACCGGGCAGCAAGCCCAGATCAAGACCCTGGCAGAAGTCAGCGTCGAGGAAATCCCGCGTTTCTCCACCGCGTCCGGCGAGCTCGACCGGGTGCTCGGCGGCGGCCTGGTGGACGGCTCGGTGGTGTTGATTGGCGGCGACCCGGGTATCGGCAAATCGACCATCCTCCTGCAGACCCTGTGCAGCATCGCCAGCCGCATGCCGGCCCTGTACGTCACCGGCGAAGAATCCCAGCAACAGGTGGCCATGCGCGCCCGCCGCCTGGGCTTGCCCCAGGACCAACTGCGGGTCATGACCGAAACCTGCATTGAAAGCATCATCGCCACCGCCCGCGTGGAAAAACCCAAGGTGATGGTGATCGACTCGATCCAGACAATCTTCACCGAGCAACTGCAATCGGCGCCGGGTGGGGTGTCCCAGGTGCGGGAAAGCGCGGCGTTGCTGGTGCGCTACGCGAAGCAGAGCGGCACGGCGATTTTCCTGGTGGGCCATGTCACCAAGGAAGGCGCGTTGGCCGGCCCGCGCGTGCTGGAGCATATGGTGGATACGGTGCTGTATTTCGAGGGTGAGTCCGATGGACGCCTGCGCCTGTTGCGGGCGGTGAAAAACCGTTTCGGCGCGGTCAACGAGCTGGGTGTGTTCGCCATGACTGACCGGGGGCTGAAAGAAGTCTCCAACCCTTCGGCGATCTTTCTTACTCGCGCCCAGGAAGAAGTACCGGGCAGCGTGGTGATGGCGACGTGGGAAGGCACCCGGCCGATGCTGGTGGAAGTCCAGGCCCTGGTGGACGACAGCCACCTGGCCAACCCGCGCCGCGTGACCCTGGGCCTGGATCAGAACCGCCTGGCGATGTTGCTGGCGGTGTTGCATCGCCATGGCGGGATTCCGACCCATGACCAGGACGTGTTCCTCAACGTGGTGGGCGGCGTCAAGGTGCTGGAAACCGCATCGGACCTGGCATTGATGGCGGCGGTGATGTCCAGCCTGCGCAATCGACCGTTGCCCCATGACCTGCTGGTATTTGGCGAAGTGGGCCTGTCGGGCGAAGTGCGCCCGGTGCCCAGCGGCCAAGAACGGCTCAAGGAAGCTGCCAAGCATGGCTTCAAGCGCGCCATCGTGCCCAAGGGCAACGCGCCGAAGGAGGCGCCGCCGGGGTTGCAGATTATTGGTGTGACCCGACTGGAACAGGCACTGGATGCTTTGTTCGAATAACCCGCAACACCACAACGCCCTGTGGGAGCGGGCAAGCCTGCTCCCACATTGATGTGTGCACATCGTCAGATGTTGAGCAGCTCGCCCAGCTCCCGATGCAGCTCCTCCTCATCCCCCAGATTGAGCTCGATCAACCTGCGCAAATGGCTGATCGAGTCCAGATCGATATGCTCGCAGACAAACCCCAGTTGCCCCTGGTCGTCATGGCTCAGCCGCACTTGCATGCGCACGTCCGTGTCGGCGTCCAGGTGAATGTCCACATCAAAGGGCTCGTCACCCTTGCCCAGCCACGGCGCAGGCTTTTGCACCAGCAAGCCCTTGAGCGATAAATCCACCAGTTGCACCGGCCATTGCTGGCCGTTCTGCTTGAGTTCGGTCTTGGCATCGAAGGCAATCCGCCGAAAACGGCGGCGATCTGACGGCTGGTCGCTCATGGTGAAACCCTCTGTAGATACAGGGATTGTAGCCTTGCGCCATTATTGGGCGTTTATTTCGCTTTTTTTTCGCCCCGGCAAGGCTCTAGACCAACGTAGGGGGCTGGTCTTTAGGGCACAGCGCGCTAAACTCGGACTGGCTGTCTTTCTGTCCAACCTGGCTGGAATATAAAAATGAAAAATAATAATAGCCTGCTACGCCATCTACCCTGGCTGTTGCTGGCAATCGTAGGAGCGTGCGCCCTGGGCGTAGTGGCTTTGCGTCGCGGCGAGGCGATCAACGCCTTGTGGATTGTAGTCGCGGCAGTCGCCATTTATCTGGTGGCTTATCGTTACTACAGCCTGTTCATCGCAAATAATGTGATGCAACTCGATCCACGGCGGGCCACCCCCGCAGTGATCAACAACGACGGTCTGGACTATGTGCCGACCAATAAACACATTCTGTTCGGTCACCACTTCGCGGCCATCGCGGGTGCGGGACCTCTGGTCGGCCCGGTATTGGCGGCGCAGATGGGTTACCTGCCGGGTACGCTATGGCTGATTGCCGGCGTGGTGCTGGCGGGGGCCGTGCAGGATTTCATGATCCTGTTCCTGTCCACCCGTCGCAACGGCCGTTCCCTGGGGGACATGGTCCGCGAAGAGATGGGCCGCATTCCCGGGACCATCGCGCTGTTTGGCTGCTTTTTGATCATGATCATCATCCTCGCGGTGTTGTCGCTGATCGTGGTCAAGGCCCTGGCCGAAAGCCCGTGGGGCATCTTCACGGTGATGGCGACCATCCCGATCGCGATGTTCATGGGCGTCTACATGCGTTACATCCGCCCGGGCCGCATCGGCGAGATCTCGATCATTGGCGTGCTGTTGCTGCTGGGCTCGATCTGGCTGGGCGGGCAGATTGCTGCTGATCCGGTATGGGCCAAGGCCTTCACCTTTACCGGGATCCAGATCACCTGGATGCTGGTCGGCTACGGATTCGTGGCTGCGGTATTGCCGGTGTGGCTGATCCTGGCCCCGCGTGACTACCTGTCTACATTCCTGAAAATCGGCACCATCATTGCCCTGGCAATCGGCATCCTGGTCACCATGCCCGACCTGAAAATGCCGGCGCTGACCCAGTTTGTCGATGGCACCGGTCCGGTCTGGAAGGGCGGCCTGTTCCCGTTCCTGTTCATCACCATCGCCTGTGGCGCGGTATCGGGTTTCCACGCACTGATTTCCTCGGGCACCACGCCCAAGCTGTTGGCCAATGAAGCCCACTCGCGCTACATCGGTTATGGCGGCATGTTGATGGAGTCGTTCGTCGCCATCATGGCTATGGTTGCCGCGTCGGTGATCGAGCCAGGCGTGTACTTCGCCATGAACAGCCCTGCGGCGATTGTCGGCACCGATGTGGTGACTGTTGCGCAAACCGTCAGCAGTTGGGGCTTTGCGATTACCCCGGAAGCGCTGCAAGCGGTGGCCAATGACATCGGTGAAACCACCATCCTGGCCCGTGCCGGCGGTGCGCCGACCCTGGCGGTCGGCATCGCGCAGATCCTGCACAGCGTGCTGCCGGGTGAAAACACCATGGCGTTCTGGTACCACTTTGCGATCTTGTTCGAAGCGCTGTTCATCCTGACCGCCGTTGACGCCGGGACCCGTGCCGGGCGCTTCATGCTCCAGGATCTGCTCGGCTCCTTCGTCCCGGCGCTCAAGCGTACCGAGTCGTGGACTGCCAACCTGATCGCCACCGCCGGCTGCGTGGCGATGTGGGGCTACTTGCTGTACCAGGGCGTGATCGACCCGCTGGGTGGCATCAACACCTTGTGGCCACTGTTCGGCATCTCCAACCAGATGCTGGCCGGTATCGCGCTGATGCTCGCCACGGTTGTGCTGATCAAAATGAAACGCCAGCGCTACATTTGGGTAACCATGCTGCCGGCTGTCTGGCTGCTGATCTGCACCGTGACCGCCGGCCTGATCAAGCTGTTCGACGCTAACCCGGCGATCGGCTTCCTGTCGTTGGCGAAAAAATACAGCGATGCGTTGGCCAACGGGCAGATCCTGGCCCCGGCGAAGAGCATCGACCAGATGCAGCACGTGATCTGGAATGCCTACACCAACGCCACGCTGACGGTATTGTTCCTGTTCGTGGTCTTCAGCATCCTGTTCTATGCGATCAAAGTCGGCGTGGCCGCCTGGGGTACCAAGGAACGTACGGATAAAGAAGCACCATTCCAAGCCATGCCGGACGCGTGATAGAGGGTTGCAAACATGTTCAATGACATTGGTCGCCTCGGTAAATACCTCGGTCAGGCAGCCCGCCTGATGGTCGGCATGCCCGACTACGACACCTACGTCGAGCATATGCAAACCAAGCACCCGGACAAGCCGATGATGGACTACAAGGCGTTCTTCCGGGAACGCCAGGAAGCCCGTTACGGCGGCAAGGGCGGGCCCAAGTGCTGTTGAACCCATAGGCTTGGGCCTATGTGATCCCCTGTGGGAGCGGGCTTGTGTGGGAGCTGGCTTGCTCGCGATAGCATCACCTCGGTATACCAGGTAGACCGAGTTGCCTGCATCGCGAGCAAGCCCGCTCCCACACAGGCCCGCTCCCACATTTGTTTTGTGTTTCCTCAAGGAGAATATTTTGTCCTCTCCCATCCCCGTCACCGTCCTCAGCGGCTTCCTCGGCGCTGGCAAGACCACCTTGCTGCGCCACCTGCTCAAGGCCGAGCACGGCTTGAAAATCGCCGTGATCGAAAACGAATTCAGTGACGCCGGCATCGACACCCAGCTGTTGGGTGATGAACCGGTCCAAGTCATGACCCTGTCCAACGGTTGCGTGTGCTGCACCATCCACACCGACCTGACCAAGGCCCTGTACCTGCTGCTCGAACGCCTGGACAGCGGCGAAATCGCCTTCGACCGCCTGGTGATCGAATGCACCGGCCTGGCCGACCCGGCGCCGGTGGCCCAGACCTTTTTTATCGATGAAGAACTGCGCGAGCGCTATCTTCTCGACGGCATCATCACCCTGGTGGACGCGGCCCACGCCGAGCACCATCTGACCCAGACCATCGCCCAGGCGCAGATCGGCTTTGCCGACCGCCTGCTGGTGAGCAAGCGCGACCTGGTCGACGACGCCAGCTTCGAGGCCCTCAGCCAGCGCCTGAGCCGAATCAACCGTCGCGCGCCGATCCGTGTGGTGGAACATGGCAAGATCGACTTGGCTGAACTGCTGGATGTGCGCGGCTTCAACCTCAACGCAGGCATGACCTTGCGCCCGGTCAGCCAGGCGCCGTCCATCGACCGCATTTCCAGCCTGGTACTGCGCACCGACCAGCCGCTGGATATCGACCGCCTCAGCGAGTTCATGAACGAGTTGCTGGAAGAGCACGGCAAACAACTGCTGCGCTACAAGGGCGTGCTGAACATCGCCGGTGAAGATCGGCGCATGGTGTTCCAGGGCGTGCTCAAGCTCTACGGGTTCGATTGGGACACCGAATGGGCTGAAGGCGAGCCGCGGGAAAGCGTGATTGTGTTTATTGCCGATGAGTTACCGCAAGAGAAGATTCGCGCGGGTTTCCAGCGGGTCTACCAACCCTGACTTGAAACGCGACCAGTGTAGGAGCTGGCTTGCCTGCGATAGCGGTAGATCAGTCAATGATGAGTTGGCAGACCCACCGCTATCGCAGGCAAGCCCGCTCCCACATGTTGACCGCGTTCCAACAGGCATAAAAAAGCCCGGCTCAAGAGCCGGGCTTTTTATTCAAGCGCCTGCAATCAAGCGCCGTATACCGGCAGCTTCTTGCAGATGGCCTTGACCTTCTCACGTACCGCGTCAATCACGGCTTCGTTGGAAAGGTCAGCCAGGATGTCGCAGATCCAGCCAGCCAGTTCCTTGCACTCTGCTTCCTTGAAGCCACGAGTGGTCACGGCCGGGGTGCCGAAGCGCAGGCCCGAGGTGACGAACGGCGAACGTGGATCGTTCGGTACCGAGTTCTTGTTCACGGTGATGAAGGCTTTGCCCAGGGCAGCGTCAGCATCTTTACCGGAGATGTCCTGCTTGATCAGCGACAGCAGGAACAGGTGGTTCTCAGTACCGCCGGACACCACGTCAAAACCGCGCTCAATGAACACACTGGCCATGGCCTGGGCATTCTTCACCACTTGTTGCTGGTAAGTCTTGAACTCAGGCTGCAACGCTTCCTTGAAGCAGATCGCTTTAGCAGCGATCACGTGCTCCAGCGGGCCACCTTGGGCGCCCGGGAAGACGGCGGAGTTGAGCTTCTTCTCGATATCGGCGTTGGCACGAGCCAGGATCAGGCCGCCACGTGGACCGCGCAGGGTCTTGTGGGTGGTGGTGGTCACCACGTCAGCGTAAGGCACCGGGTTCGGGTAGACGCCAGCGGCGACCAGACCGGCCACGTGGGCCATGTCGACGAACAGGTAGGCGCCAACCTTGTCAGCGATCTCACGGAAGCGTGGGAAGTCGAGGATCTGCGAGTAGGCAGAGAAACCGGCCACGATCATTTTTGGCTTGTGCTCGACCGCCAGGCGCTCGACTTCGTCGTAGTCGATCAGGCCGTTGCCGTCGATGCCGTACTGCACAGCGTTGTACAGCTTGCCAGAGGACGAAACGCTAGCACCGTGGGTCAGGTGACCGCCGTGGGCCAGGCTCATGCCCAGGATGGTGTCGCCGCCTTGCAGCAGGGCCAGGTAAACGGCCGCGTTGGCTTGGGAGCCGGCGTGTGGCTGGACGTTGGCGTAATCGGCGCCGAACAGTTCCTTGGCACGGTCGATGGCCAGTTGCTCGACGATATCGACGAATTCGCAACCGCCGTAGTAACGCTTGCCCGGATAACCTTCGGCGTACTTGTTGGTCAGAACCGAACCTTGAGCCTCCATCACCGCAGGGCTGGTGTAGTTTTCCGAAGCGATCAGCTCAATGTGCTCTTCCTGGCGCACAGCTTCTTGCTCCATGGCGGCAAAGAGATCGGCGTCGTACTTGGCAATAGTCAAATCACGGCTGAACATGGCGGTCCTCAAGGATCGGGGGCAGAAAAGAGGGGCATTCTAACCCAATGGGTTTTAGATGGCATATGAAAGGACATCATGTCGCGGACAAGTGGCGTTCATCCAGAGATGGATGGCGTATTTGAGGGCTCCTTCGCGAGCAAGCCCGCTCCCACATTCAATCGGGTTCCTTCAGGTGGAATACGGTCGAATGTGGGAGCGGGCTTGCTCGCGAAGGGGCCATCAGCATCATCTGATGATTTTCAGTCAAACATGAACAGGGCGTCGTTACAGAACTGCGCCTCAAACCGATTGGCCGGCATCGGTCGCCCAAACAGATAACCCTGCACCTCGTCACAGCCGTGCTCGCGCAGGAAGTCCAGTTGCTCATGGGTTTCCACGCCCTCGGCGATCACCGCCAGGTTCAGGCTGTGGGCCATGGCAATGATTGCCCGGGCGATTTGCGCGTCCTGCTCGCCGGAGGGCAGGCCGTCGACGAACGTGCGGTCGATCTTCAGCACGTCGATGGGGAATTGCTTGAGGTAGTTGAGCGATGAGTAGCCGGTGCCGAAGTCGTCCACGGCGATGCTCAGGCCGAGGTTTTTCAGGCTGGCAAGGATCTGCAGGGCCTCGTTGACTTCGCGCATCAGGATACTTTCGGTCAGCTCCAGCTCCAGGCACGCCGGCGGCAGGCCGGTTTCCTTGAGGATGGTGGCGATCCGCGTGCCCAACTGCCCGTCGGAGAACTGCCGCGCCGAGATGTTCACCGAGACTTTGGGCACCCGCACCTTGTTCTGGTGCCAGGTCTTGAGTTGGCGGCATGCCTCGTCGATCACCCAGTCGCCCACGTCCACCACCAGGCCCAATTCTTCCAGCACCGGGATGAAATCCCCCGGCGGCACCAGGCCACGGCGCGGGTGACGCCAGCGCAGCAGGGCTTCGGCGCCGGTCAAACGTTTGCCATCGCCACTGAACTGCGGCTGGTAATAGAGCACGAATTCGTTCTGGTCCAGGGCATGACGCAGGTCGCTCTCCAACTCCAGGCGCTCCAGGGCGCTGGCGTTCATGTCGGCCTGGTAGAACTGGAAGTTGTTCTTGCCGCGCTCCTTGGCGTGGTACATCGCGGTGTCGGCGTTTTTCATCAGTTGGCTCAGTTCGTTGCCGTCCTGAGGGCTCAGGGCGATGCCGATACTGGCGGTGACAAAAAACTCGCGGCCCTCCAGCACAAACGGCTTCACCAGGCTGGCGAGGATCTGCTCGGCCACGTGGATCGCGCGGTTCAACGCCATCTCGCGACTGACCCGGGGTTGCAGGAGCAAGGTGAACTCGTCACCGCCCATGCGCGCCACGGTATCGTCCTCGGCCACACAGCCGAGCAGGCGGGTCGCCATTTCCTTGAGCATGCGATCGCCCGCGGCATGACCCAGGGAGTCGTTGATCGGTTTGAAGCGGTCGAGGTCGAGGAACATCAGCACCACCCACGACTTCTGCCGCTCCGCCGATTGCAACGCGGTGTGCAGGCGGTCCTGGAACAGCGTGCGGTTGGGCAGGTGGGTCAGGGCGTCGTAGTAGGCCAGGCGGTGGATGCGTTGTTCGCTGGCCTTGCGCTCGCTGATGTCGCTGAAAAAACACACGTAGCTGGCCAGGTCGCCCTCGTCATCGAGCACGGCGGTAATGCCGACCCAGGCCGGGTAATGCTCGCCGCTGCGGCGCTTGAGCCACACTTCACCTTCCCAGGTGCTGTGCTGGTGCAACTGCTTGAGCACATAGCGCAGGTGGGCTTCCTGCTGTTCGTCGACGGTGAGCATGTTCGGCAATTGGTCGAGCACATCGGCCGCGGCATAGCCGCTGACCCGGCTGAAGGCTTCGTTGGCCTGCACGATATAGCCGGCGGGGTCGGTGATCAGGATCGCCGAGGTGGAGTGTTCGAATACCGTGGCCGCCATGCGCAGGTCTTTCTCGGCGCGGCGTTGCTGGCTGATATCGCGGCCCACGCCGAGGATGCCTTCGAACGCGCCGTGCTCGTCCCACACCAGCACCAGGCGCAGTTCGATCGGCACCTTGCGCCCATCGGCCCGCAGGCAATCGAACAGGAACAGTTGGGTCTGCACGTCATCGCGCAACAAGGCCAGGGCTTCGGGCTGGTCCAGGGCGCGGCTGACCCGTTCCACAAGGGTGTAGATGCCGGTCAGTTGCTGTGGGTTGGCGATGGTCGATTGCCAGCCGTTCTTGAAGATCCAGTCGACTTCATAGCCCAGCACCGCATTCACCGACGGGCTGACGTAGTTGAGGGCCAGTTTGCTGTCGGTGGAGAAAATCACGTCGCTGATGCTTTCGGCCAGCATGCGGTAGCGCTGTTCGCTGTCGCGCAGGGATTCGCTGGCTTCGATCTGGTCGGTAATGTCCTTGGCCACGCCAATGATCCGCGTGACCTGGTCGGTCTTGTCCCGGGCCAGGGCCTGTTCGCGGATCTCGAAGCGCCGCCACTGATTGTTGCGGTGCCGAAAGCGCAACTGGCATTGCAACTGCGCCAGGTACCCGGCGGCGCGTTGCTGCTGGCGCAGGTCGTGGTAGTGCTCGGCGTCTTCGGGGTGCAGCAGGATCTCCCAGAAATACTCGCCCATCTGCTGCAGTTCGTGTTTGTTGTAGCCCAGGGTGTGGCCCAGGTGGTGGTTGCTGAAGATCATGCGCTGGCTGATCACATCCTGCACATACAGGTGATCCGGCACGGTGCGCACCACGTCCGACCAGAACGCCTCGCGCTCCACCAGCGACAGCTCCACCAGTTTGCGGCTGGTGATATCGCTGATGCTGAGGATCACCGCCTTATAGTCGTGCTGTTCTTCCGGCAGGCGCATCACCAGCCACAGGTACTGGTCGTTGCCTTCGATGTCGCTGAGTTGAATCTCCAACTCCAGCTGTTTCTGCTGGGTCAGCACTGCCTCAAGCACTGCGTAGCCAATGGCGCTGGTGTCCAGTGGGCAACCGTCGATCAAACGTTCCCACGCCTGTTCGCAGGACGCCACATTCAGTAGGCGCACCGCGACCTGGTTGACCTCGGTGATGCGCAGCTCCTTGAGCAGTTGCTGGCGTTGCTCGGGGCTGTTTTGCAGCCAGTCCTGCAGTTGTTCGCGGGTGTGCAACTGGGCCTTGTCGAAGAAACCGCGCAGGCCCGACAGGTCGAGCACGCACAAGGCCACGCCGGTACCTTCGAAAATATCCTGGTAGCGGCGCCGGCCTTCATTGACCTGGCGCTGGCGGCGCCGCATGTTCAGCAGCACCAGCACCGGGATCAGCGAAAAGGCCAGGCCCAGCAGGCACTTGCCGATAAACGCCGGCAGCAGTTGCTCCAGCACGGCGGCGCGATCAAACAGCCCGCGCAGTTGCCAGTCGCTTTTGCTCAAGGGCGTGACCAGCACGGTCTTGTTCAGCTCTTCCGGGGTCAGCCCGGCCGACCACTGGCTGGGCATGCCGCTGTCACGACTGACCACCCGGTGGTTCAACTGGTTTTCAATCGCCCACATCGGCCGTGGCCCCTGGCCGTCCTGGCGCGTCAGGTTGGCCAGGTAATTGGGGGCCAGGCGCAACGCCCAGTACATTTTGGCGCCGCCGCTGGGTTGGTGCAGCAGCAGGTAGATGATGGAGCCGTCGCTGTTATTGCTCAGGTAATAGGACTGGGCGTGGCTGCGCTTGACCAGCTCTTCAAGCCAGGCGCTATCCTGGCTGTTGTCGGCGGTATCACTGATGATCGCGCCGCTGGGGGCGAGCAGGGCGACGCTGCGCAGTTCCGGCAACGAGCGCTGCAGGCTGCGCATCAGGGCCTGGTGCTGTTCTTCATTGCGTGGAGGTTCGACGATCGGCAGCAGGTTGAGGGCGATTTGCGCGCTCAGGGCCATGTTCAGGCTGATCTGTTCGGCCAGGTCGGCGCTGTAGTCGATGGTGTATTGCTGCTGGTTCTTCTGGTTCTGCTGCAATTGGTCCAGCAACTGCCAGAACAATAACGCGAGCAGCAACAGGACCAGCGTCGCCAGCGCGCCCTTGAGGGTTCCGTGCAGGGGGGCGCCGGGCGCAATATGCGCTGCGCGCAAGGGGCTTGGCTTTGTTACGTTGGTCAAGCTGTGATCCTGCGGTTTGGCTGTACTGGCGCGCGACGTGCACTATAAGCCGGACGCCCGGAGGGCGGCTAGCATGCCTTGAGTTGTGGCAAAGTGCCAGCCCCGCCTGGCGGGACTATCAGGCCGGGCCGGTACTGATCAGGGCATCCGCCAGTCTGAATAGAATCGCCAGTGCAAAGCAACTGATAACCACAGAAGATGTGCGGTTTATGTTCTGCGGGGTCAGCCAGGCATGTCCGCTGCGTTTGAGGCGTGCGCCGAACAGCACCCAGGCGCACCCTACGGGGATCACCACCGCCGTGAATTGCATGGCGAACTGCCCGTACAAGGCCATGTCGGCAAAGGTCTGCACCGGCACGATGAACGAAACCACCAGCAAACCCTTCGGGTTGATCAGCGTCAGTAAAAAGAAATGCCACCTCGACACCCGCTCTCCGGGCAATGGGGGCAGATCGGCGGCGGGCTCGCGCCACAGGCTGTACGAGGTCTTGACCAGGTAACAGATCGAGACGAACTGCATCACCTTCAAACACCACGGCGCATTGGCCCCCATATGGCTGAGGACGTAGCCCCAAAAAGCAATCTGCAGCAGGTAAGCCAGGCACTCCAACAGGCTCAGGGTCCAGGCCCGCCTGAAACCCGAGAGCACGCCTGCGCGCAGTAACAGGGTATTGGTCGGTCCCGGCATCAATAGCAACAACCCCAGCGCAGACATGACACTAAGCATGGAAGCTGTCTTGCGCGACTGTCCGAGGGTAAGGCGTGATCCTGCATGTATGTGCCATGTGTCTTCTTCTAGGGAGGGGTTGCCGGGTATTGTGTTACATCTGGCCCGCTGCAGGAAAAAGCGCGGCTCAAAAGCGCCTGTCAATCTGCCCGCCGCCGCCGACTTAGGTTAACCTTGATCATTCGATGTGCTACGTACAGCGCCATGACGCTACGCAGGCCCTGTTCTCATCTTTTTACGAGGTCCACATTTTGGCTCAATACGTTTTCACCATGCATCGGTTGGGCAAAGTTGTTCCACCGAAGCGGGAAATCCTGAAAAACATTTCGCTGTCCTTCTTCCCGGGCGCCAAGATTGGCGTACTCGGCCTCAACGGTTCGGGTAAGTCCACGCTGCTGAAAATCATGGCTGGCGTCGATACCGAGTTCGAAGGCGAAGCCCGCCCGATGCCTGAACTGAACATCGGCTACCTGCCGCAAGAGCCGATCCTGGACCCGTCCAAGACCGTGCGTGAAGTGGTCGAGGAAGCCGTCAGCGTGATCAAGGACGCCCAGGCCCGCCTGGACGAGGTCTACGCCGCCTACGCCGAGCCGGATGCCGACTTCGACAAACTGGCTGCCGAACAGGCCAAGCTCGAAGCCATCCTGCAGGCTGGCGACGGTCACAACCTGGAGCGCCAGCTGGAAGTCGCCGCCGATGCGCTGCGCCTGCCGGCCTGGGACGCCAAGGTCGAGCACCTGTCTGGTGGTGAAAAACGCCGCGTGGCCCTGTGCCGCCTGCTGCTGTCGGCCCCCGACATGCTACTGCTCGACGAACCGACCAACCACTTGGACGCCGATTCCGTGGCCTGGCTGGAGCACTTCCTCCATGACTTCCCGGGCACCGTGGTCGCGATCACGCACGACCGGTACTTCCTGGACAACGTCGCCGGCTGGATCCTGGAGCTCGACCGTGGCGCCGGTATCCCTTACGAGGGCAACTACTCCGGTTGGCTGGAAGCCAAGTCCGACCGTCTGGCCGCTGAATCCAAGCAGCAGTCGGCCCATGAAAAGGCCATGAAGGACGAACTGGAGTGGGTGCGCAAAGGCGCCAAGGCCCGTCAGTCGAAATCCAAGGCCCGTCTGCAACGCTTCGAGGAAATGCAGTCCCAGGAATTCCAGAAGCGCAGCGAGACCAACGAAATCTACATCCCGGCCGGCCCGCGCCTGGGTGACAAGGTCATCGAATTCAAGAACGTCTGCAAAGGCTATGGCGATCGCGTGCTGATCGACAACCTGTCCTTCTCCATGCCTAAAGGCGCCATCGTCGGCGTGATCGGCGGTAACGGTGCGGGTAAATCCACGCTGTTCCGTATGCTGATGGGCAAGGAACAACCGGATTCGGGCACCATCGAAGTCGGCGAAACCGTGCAGTTGGCTTGCGTGGACCAGAGCCGCGAAGACCTCGACGGCAGCAAGACCGTGTTCCAGCAGATCTCCGACGGTTCCGACCAGATCCGTATCGGCAACTATGAAATCCCGTCGCGCACCTACGTTGGCCGCTTCAACTTCAAGGGCGGCGACCAGCAGAAGTTCGTCAAGGACCTGTCCGGTGGTGAGCGCGGTCGCTTGCACCTGGCCCTGACCCTCAAAGAAGGCGGCAACGTGTTGCTGCTCGACGAACCGTCCAACGACCTCGACGTGGAAACCCTGCGTTCCCTGGAAGAAGCCCTGCTGGACTTCCCGGGCGCCGCGATTGTGATCTCTCACGATCGGTGGTTCCTTGACCGTGTGGCGACGCACATCCTGGCGTACGAAGACGATTCGCAAGCGGTGTTCTTTGAAGGCAACTACACCGAATACGAAGCCGATCGCAAGAAGCGCCTGGGCGAAGCGGCTGCCCAGCCGCATCGTGTACGGCACAAAAAACTCGCCTGATTCGGGTTGGTTTGAACAAAACGGAGCCTTCGGGCTCCGTTTTTTTTGGCGCAATTGAGAGGGACCGAGGTGACTTCATCGCAGGCAAGCCAGCTCCCACATTTGACCGTGTCGTAGCAGAGGTACTCGATCTAATGTGGGAGCTGGCTTGCCTGCGATCGCGGTCTATCTATTGGTGCGCCCCTTGAACTGAAATCCCTGTTTTGGGGCAAAAAAAAGCGCGTGTATTTATATCTATCGCACCATTTAAATTCACAAAAGCGACATTTTGCCCTGTCGCGGTGCGACATGAATTGATAAAGTCCTGGGCAAATCGCCATTAACGACAATAAATCTGCCGAGACTTTTCATGATCGAATCCGTCGAATCCTTCCTTGCCCGCCTCAAAAAACGCGACCCGGACCAGCCGGAATTCCACCAAGCTGTGGAAGAAGTCCTACGCAGTCTGTGGCCCTTTCTTGAAGCCAATCCCCACTACCTGACCTCGGGCATCCTGGAGCGCATCTGCGAGCCGGAACGCGCCATTACCTTCCGGGTATCGTGGGTCGATGACCAGGGCAAGGTCCAGGTCAACCGCGGCTTCCGTATCCAGATGAACAGCGCCATCGGCCCTTACAAAGGCGGCCTGCGCTTCCACCCGTCGGTCAACCTGGGGGTGCTGAAGTTCCTCGCCTTCGAGCAGACCTTCAAGAACTCCCTGACCTCGCTGCCCATGGGCGGTGGCAAGGGCGGCTCGGACTTTGATCCCAAGGGCAAGAGCGACGCTGAAGTCATGCGTTTCTGCCAGTCGTTCATGAGTGAGTTGTACCGCCATATCGGCGCGGACGTGGACGTACCGGCTGGCGATATCGGCGTGGGCGCCCGGGAAATCGGCTTCCTGTTTGGCCAGTACAAGCGCCTGAGCAACCAATTTACCTCGGTGCTTACCGGCAAGGGCATGAGCTACGGCGGCAGCCTGATCCGCCCGGAAGCCACCGGCTTTGGTTGCGTGTACTTTGCCGAGGAGATGCTCAAGCGCCAGGGCCAGCGCGTCGAAGGCAAGCGCGTGGCGGTTTCCGGTTCCGGCAACGTCGCGCAATACGCAGCGCGCAAGGTCATGGACCTGGGCGGCAAGGTGATTTCCCTGTCCGACTCCGAAGGCACCTTGTACTGCGAAAGCGGTTTGACCGACGAGCAATGGTCGGCGCTGCTGGAGCTGAAAAACGTACGGCGCGGGCGCATCAGCGAACTGGCCGCGCGTTTTGGCCTGGAGTTTTGCGCCGGCAAGACCCCATGGGAGCTGGCGTGCGACATCGCCCTGCCATGCGCGACCCAGAACGAACTGGACGCCGAAGCCGCCCGCACCCTGCTGCGCAACGGCTGCATCTGCGTGGCCGAAGGCGCCAACATGCCGACCACCCTCGAGGCTGTGGATATCTTTATCGAAGCGGGCATTCTGTTTGCCCCGGGCAAAGCCTCCAATGCTGGCGGCGTGGCGGTGAGTGGCCTGGAAATGTCGCAAAACGCCATGCGCCTGCTGTGGACCGCCGGTGAAGTGGACAGCAAACTGCACAACATCATGCAGTCGATCCACCATGCCTGCGTGCACTACGGTGAGGAGAATGGCCGGGTCAACTACGTGAAGGGCGCGAACATCGCAGGCTTTGTGAAAGTGGCGGATGCGATGCTGGCGCAGGGCATCGTCTAAACCGCGAGCTGAGCGACACCGATGATCAATTGTGGGAGCTGTCGAGCCCCAGCGCGGCTGCGATAGCGGTAGGTCAGCACAGGTTTACTGCCTGGCCCAGCGCAATCACAGCTTCGCTGGGGCTCGACAACTCTCACATTCGCTCTGGTGTTACTGGCTGCGATAAGCCCGTGCGGCGTCGCGGTCCTTCTCCTGCTGCCAGGCGCGTTCGCGCTCGTCCCAATGGCGGTCGCGGTAGTCATTCTGGTCCTCGCTCTCGCGCATGGCCTTGCACTGGCGAAAGCCGTCCTCCCAGCCTTCGGCGTACGCCTGGTCTTTCAAATAGCGCGGGACGTTCTTGCGAAACTCCCCAGTAATCACCCCGGCCGCCTGGCGCCCGCTGCTGCAGCCATCGTCAAAACCGTCGGCGAAGGGCGGTGGATAACCCTTGGCCAGTAACTCATCGTGGGTGGATTGGCAGCCTGAAAGCGCCATCACTACACCCAACATCACAGCGAACCGCCACATCTCATACTCCCAGGCCGTTGAGCGGCTGATAAGGGAAGTCTAGAAGGGGATTCGTCGGGGCGATGTGAAAACGGGGTGAGCAATTTGTTTGGGCGGCTCACTCGCCACAGGGGCTTAGGCGGTGGGTTGCGCGAGCGCAGCGTGTTCGGCCAGTTCTTGCTGGATGAATGCGCCAATCATCGCGCGGTACACCTGCTCCGTGACGTCGGGGTTGGCGCCGAGGGTTTGCGCTAAATCGCGAACCTTGTGGATCACTTGTTCGACCCGTTGGGGTGCCTTGACCCCATCGCTGTCTTTTTTGAAGCGGGCGGCCTGGGACACGAAACTGCCGCGCTCGGCCAGCAGGGCGACGATCTGGCGGTCAAGGCGGTCGATGTTTTCCCGGACGTGTTCAAGGCTGGTGCAGGTAACGGCCATGTCGTAAGAGCTCCTTAGGGTGTGGGATAAACGCGGGCCAAATGTGGGAGCGGGCTTGCTCGCGATGGCGGTGGATCAGTCATATCCACAGCGACTGACACACCCCTATCGCGGGCAAGCCCGCTCCCACACTGGATCTTCAATAGGCGTTGGGGCCGGTCAGTAGTGATACCACTTCAGCTCAAGCATCACCTCGTTAACCGGCGTCGCCAGGTGGCTGAACTCCCGTTGCGCACTTAGGCGCACGCCGAGGTTGCGTGATACTTCCCACTGCTGATTCAGGCTGATACTACGTCGTACCTCGCCATTGGTGAAGAAGTCGCCCTTGGCCTCCAGGCTCAGGTTGCCTAGCGGGTTTTTCCACAGCAGCCCGGTGTTGAAGCCGGCAGCGGGGGAGATGAATTCGCTGAAGTCGTTGTTGTGTTCCACGCGCACGGTGCCCAGGGCAAAGCCGAGCATGTCGTCGTGCAGTTGCCAGGTGCCGCCGGCGCCGCCGTTGACGTGGCTGACCAGGGTTTCGTCGTCATGTTTGCCCGGTACCCGCTCCAGGCCGCCGGTGACTTGCCAGGACAGCGGTTGCAGCAGCTCATTGCGCGGAGTCAGGGAGCGGATGGTCGCCAGGTCCAGTTGTTGCAGTTGCCAGTTGTTGCCTTCGTACTGGCGCAGTTTCATCTGCAGGATTTCGATCTGCGCGCCCAGGGGGAAGCCTTCGGCGTTGTCGTTGAGGTCGTGGTAGGCCATGCGCAGGCCGTATTCGCCGAAGGCTTTGTCGCCACGGGTGCCGATACCTGCTTGCCAGGTGCGCGATTCATGGCCGTTTTCCGGCAGGCCGGGGCGCTCGATCTGTAGGTCCGGCGCCGGGTTCTGGTTGATTGCCCGCAGCAACTCGAAACTGCGCTGGGAGCGTTCGCTGTCGCGCTCAAGGCCGTTGGCGCGGTAGCGGCCCAGGCGGTAGGCCGCGTCGATGATCAGGGCCTGGCGGTCTTTGCCAAGGGCCATGAACGTTGGATCTTGCAATTGTTTTTGGTCATCGCTGATCTTTAGCACCCATTGCTGCTCGTCACTGTCCAGGGGCTTGGCGCGCTCCAGCAACTCACGTTCGCGGGACGGGCGATAATCGATTTTCTCCACCAGGCCCGCGTCCTTCACCGCTTTTACGGTGTCGGTGGGAATGGCGGTGAGCGGGAACTGTTCGGTCAGGCGCAGGCCGGGGCGGGCCACTTGCAGCAATTCCAGCAGGCGGTACGAGCAGTTTTCATCGAAGAAGAAGTAGTCGAACTGGATTTGCTTGAGCTCCCACACGTGCTCGACCATGCGCTCGGTTTCGACCTGGGTCAGGTTCAGGCGGTATTCCCACAGGTCGCGGTTCTCCAGGCTGCGGTATTCCGAGAGTTTTTCCTGGTAGGGCACCAGGGCGAACAGGCCGGGATAGCCGCCCATCAGGCCTTTCCAGGCGTAGAGGATGCTGTTGTCCGAGCCTTCAATGTAGGCGCCGAAGTTGATCGCGTAGCTGAGCAAGGCGGTCTTGTTACTTTGCACATCAGCCTGGTCGATGCGCAGCAAGGTATGGCCGAACATCGAAGATGGGCTGTTGAGATAGGCCGCCGGGAAGATCATCACCGCGCTGTGGGGCGCGACGTCCTTGAACCATTGCTTGAACTCGACGCAGTCCACGGCGGGCAGGTCAGTCAGGTGCAACTGGTCCTTGAGCCAGCGGGTGCGGGCCGGGTACACGCATTGGGCATGTTTTTCGCCGAGGCTGGCCGGGGCGTACAGTGCGTCTACGGTGGCCTTGAGTTCGGCGTCCGGGTGGTGGGCGCCGTCTTTGGCGAGGAAGAATTTCTGGTCGCTGACATAGCTGCGCCAGCCTTTGAGCTTGCCGGCTTCGTAGTGCCCCAATGAAAGCCAGAATGGATCATTGGCCAATTGCTGCAAACGTTGATCATCAAGGTGCGGCGCCGCAGATAGCGGGGCGCAGGCGAAGAGTGCCAGGCAGGCAAGGCGTTTGAGCATAGGGGCAACTTAAGTCGGAATAAATAAAGACCCGGGAAAGGGGCAGGTCCAAAAAATAAAACCCGCGCCGGGTAAGGGCGCGGGTAGGTCGAGCTTAAGCCTGGGTGGCGTATTTCGCCAGGCGGGCGTCGCCCTTGAGAACAGCGATGGTGTTGGAGTGCACGTCTTCTGCGGTCACGTCAGCCTTGCTGAAGATCTGCTGGAAGTGTTCGTGAGTCACAGCGGCGAAGTGATCACGATCTTCTGGAGCAACGCCCAGGACCACGGCATAGGTGGTCAGTGCTTCGCCATTGCCTTTGGCCATGTCTTCGGACAGCTCGTTCATCATGCCATTCATGGCAATCCACGATTTGCCGCCGTAAGTCAGCGCGCTGTTGGTGCTGCAACCGTTGGTGCCCGAGGTCATGCCGAAGGTGGCGTTACCGGAGGTGCCGTTGGTGGTGGAAGCGAGGAAGTGAGCCGGCGTGCCGCGCTGGCCTTCGAACAGCATGTTGCCCCAACCGCAGTTAGGGCCACCTGGCGCTTCGGCCATTGCATTGAGGGAGACAACGGTGAAGAGAGTACCGAGAAGGATCCGTTTCATAGCTTTGTTCTCTTAGTGTGCAAACCAATGGACAAGGGTTCAGGCGCCGCAAAGCACCCTAGGGGCCAGTTATTAGTCCAACCCGCGCAGTTTGGAGTTTAGGCATGTTCCAAGGGTTCCGTGCTTTTTTGTAAAACAATCAATGCAGACTGGTTTTTTTGCAGGCCGCATCCCGTGTCTATGCTTTACCTCAGTCGTGCCTTGCCAGCCAGCTACGCACGGCGCCAGAATGCCGCCATTGCCCCGCCTGATGTAAGGAAGCCCGATGCCTGATCCTGTTGCTGCCAGCTTGCGTCTAGCGCCCGAAGCGCTGACCCGTCCTTTCTCCGCTGAACAGTTCAGCTTCTCGACCACCAATGACTTGGAGCCCTTTCGCGGTGTGCTTGGCCAGGAACGCGCGGTTGAAGCGTTGCAGTTCGGTGTGGCCATGCCACGCCCCGGTTACAACGTATTTGTCATGGGCGAGCCCGGTACCGGCCGCTTTTCGTTCGTCAAACGCTACCTCAAGGCCGAAGGCAAGCGCCTGCAGACCCCGGCGGACTGGGTCTACGTCAATAACTTCGACGAGCCCCGCGAGCCCCGCGCCCTGGAATTGCCTGCGGGCGGCGCGGCCCCGTTCATCGCAGATATCAGTGGCCTGATCGACAACCTGGTCGCCACCTTCCCGGCAGTGTTCGAGCACCCTACGTATCAACAGCGCAAAAGCGCGATCGACCGCGCCTTCAACCAGCGCTACGACCGCGCCCTGGATGTGATCGAGCGCCTGGCCCTGGAAAAGGACGTGGCGCTGTACCGTGACAGCAGCAATATCGCCTTTACCCCGATGCTCGATGGCAAGGCCCTGGACGAGGCCGAGTTCTCGCAACTGCCGGAAGCCGACCGTGAGCGTTTCCACACGGATATTTCCGAGCTCGAAGAGCGCCTCAACGAAGAACTCGCCAGCCTGCCGCAGTGGAAGCGCGAGTCCAACAACCAGATGCGCCAGTTCAACGAAGAGACCATCACCCTGGCCTTGCAGCCATTGCTGGCACCGTTGTCCGAGAAGTACGCCGAGAACGCCGGCGTCTGCGGCTACCTGCAGGCGATGCAGGTCTATCTGCTCAAGACCGTGGTCGAACTGCTGGTGGATGACGCCAAAACCGACGCCCAGGCGCGCAAGTTGCTGGAAGAGCAGTACTGCCCGAGCCTGGTGGTGGGCCATCCGCTCAATGGCGGCGCGCCGGTGGTGTTCGAACCGCACCCGACCTACGACAACCTGTTTGGCCGGATCGAGTACAGCACCGACCAGGGCGCGCTCTACACCACCTACCGGCAACTGCGTCCGGGGGCGTTGCATCGTGCCAACGGCGGTTTCCTGATCCTCGAAGCCGAGAAAATGCTCAGCGAGCCGTTTGTCTGGGACGCGCTCAAGCGCGCGCTGCAGTCGCGCAAGTTGAAGATGGAGTCGCCTCTGGGCGAGTTGGGCCGCCTGGCCACCGTGACCCTCAACCCGCAAGTGATCCCGTTGCAGGTCAAGGTCATCATCATCGGCGCCCGCTCGCTGTACTACACCCTGCAAGACCTGGATCCGGACTTCCAGGAGATGTTCCGGGTGCTGGTGGATTTCGATGAAGACATCCCGATGGTCGATGAAAGCCTGGAGCAGTTCGCCCAGTTGCTGAAAACCCGCACCTCGGAAGAAGGCATGGCGCCGCTGACCTCGGATGCGGTGGCACGCCTGGCGACCTATAGCGCACGGCTGGCGGAGCACCAGGGACGTTTGTCGGCGCGCATCGGCGACCTGTTCCAGCTGGTCAGCGAGGCGGACTTCATCCGCCACCTGGCGGGTGATGAACGCACCGACGCCGGGCACATCGAGCGCGCGTTGAAGGCCAAGGCCACGCGCACCGGCCGGGTCTCGGCGCGGATCCTCGACGACATGCTCGCCGGGGTGATCCTGATCGACACCGCCGGCGCGGCAGTGGGCAAATGCAACGGGCTGACGGTGCTGGAGGTCGGTGATTCGGCGTTCGGTGTGCCGGCGCGCATTTCTGCCACGGTGTACCCGGGCGGCAGTGGCATTGTCGATATCGAGCGTGAGGTCAACCTCGGCCAGCCGATCCACTCCAAGGGCGTGATGATCCTCACCGGTTACCTGGGCAGCCGTTATGCCCAGGAATTTCCCCTGGCGATCTCTGCGAGCATTGCCCTGGAGCAATCCTACGGTTATGTCGACGGCGACAGCGCCTCGTTGGGCGAGGCCTGTACGTTGATTTCGGCGCTGTCGAAGACCCCGCTCAAGCAGTGCTTTGCCATTACTGGCTCAATCAACCAGTTCGGTGAAGTGCAGGCGGTGGGCGGGGTCAACGAGAAGATCGAAGGCTTCTTCCGCCTGTGCGAGGCCCGTGGCTTGACGGGCGAGCAGGGCGCGATCATTCCCCAGGCCAACGTCGCGACGCTGATGCTCGACGAGAAGGTCTTGCAGGCGGTAAGGCAAGGGCAGTTCCACGTGTATGCCGTGCGCCAGGCCGACGAGGCGTTGAGCCTGTTGGTGGGCGAGCCTGCCGGCGAGCCGGATGCCGAAGGGCAATTCCCCGAGGGTAGCGTCAACGCGCGCGTGGTTGAACGTCTGCGGGCGATTGCCGAGATGATCAGCGAGGAAGACCTCAAGGAAGCGGAAAAGGAGCTGGCGCAGCAGGCGTTGGTCGAAGCCAAGCCCAGCTGATGCGGGATCACCCATTGGAGCCGGCTTGCCGGCGATGGCGCTCTATGTATCGCTATCGCCGGCAAGTCGGGTCCGAGCGGGGAAAGCGCCATATTTTTGGCTGGGTTGTGGGGAGCTGATGGCCGTTGGTCCCTACAATCTTGGTTTGTAGCGGTTTTCTTCTATTCTCAGCTCAAGGGATATCTACAGGAGTCATGGGATAGAGACGGCCTTGTGTCTGGAGGCTGAACACCGGATCTACCGAGGGTCGCCGCCATGCCGCGCAGCCTTTGCCTCACCCGCCAGTGCCTGGGCCTGGTCACCCGAATTGAATGTTCCATTCGTCCTCTTGCGGGGGATGCCGGGATGTGGACGTTGCTGTTTGCCGCCGGAATGACAGGTGAGCAGCCCTCGACCATCAAGTCCCAGGGGCCGTTCCATGGCCCGTTCGTCGCGGAAAACATTCTTGAATCCATCGTGCAAAGCCTGACCCTGCACGGCTACGAACTGGCCGACGACCCGCAGATCTGGTGCCTGCACTTGCAGGCCCACCTGCGCCAGCTCAATGGCGGACGGCCCCAGGCCCTGCACCTGTAAACCGCAACCTTTGTAGGAGCCGGCTCCTACAATTTGCTCTCGGGCTTGTCCAGCTTGACCTCGAAGCCGTATTGCACGGTGTTCAACGCCGTGCGCTGGTACGTTTCAAGCGCGGTCGGCTGGCCATAAAAGTAATGCACATCAAACAACGCGGTGCCGTATTCCGCAGCGCGGTGGCTGACGCCGAGGATTTCCTTCAAGTACTTGCCACTGGCGTCCTTGGCAAAGAAGCGCCAGCTATCGGAAGGGAAGAGCGCCTGGTCGACAATCAGCACGTTGTCCTGGATCGACAGGCCCTTGGGCAGTTGGGCGGTGTTGACGGTGTTCTTTTCGATGGTGGCCAGGAACAGCGGGATCGATCCCACGGCAAATGCCGGGGTTTCCGGGAATAAATTAAGGTCGTAGGTGATGGTGGCGCGCCATGGGTCGACCTCAAAGGCCTCGGTGGGCAGCTCGATGGGCTCGCCGCGCTTGCCTTGATCATTTGCGGTGAAGAACGTCAGCGGGGCGTCGTTGCTGGTGCGAGTCGAGCCGATCAGGTCGTCATTGAAGGTGAAGGGATGGTCAAAGGCGATGTGGGCGGCGCTGGCGTCGTCCACCGACTGGCTGATGGTGACGCTGCTTTTCAACTGGTCTTCGGAGAGGCTGGCACTTTGGAGCCAGCCTGCGGCCTCATCGTCATACACCGTGACGGGCATGGGCAGGCCCTGCACGGTTTTCTCCAGACTGTTCTTGTCAAAGCGCCGTATCGGCAGTTCCAGGTCCTTGCGGGTGACTGTAGCGTCGGAGAAATCCAGCACGCTGACTTGCAGGTTATCGATCACCCCGTTGAAGTAGACCTTGGCGTAGTGGCTGGCCTGTTTTTGTTCGAAGGCTTTCTGCTCGTCTTGCAACTGCTTTTCAAAGGCCTCGGACCAGGTTGTCTGCTTGCGCATCTGCGCCAGTTGCTGCTCGTAGAACGCCACCTGGGCGGCGCTTTCATTGATCGAACCGGCACGGGAAAGAAATTGCCCGGTGGTGTCCCGGGCCTGGACCAGCAGCGGGTTGGGCGACTCATCCGCCACTTGTGGCGCCAGGGGGCTGGTGTTGGTCAGTTCGATCTCGGCGTAGTTGTTCTCCAGGGCCAGCAGGGTCAGCGTGATGTTTGCCTCGGTGCGCTTGTGGCCCACGTCTTTGCGGGTCAGGTCGAAGGTCAGCACTTTGCTGGGTGCAATCACCTCGACCCGGCCCTTGAGGGTGACGGGTTGGGGCTGGCTCTTGTTGTCCGTCTCGATGCCTTCGATGAAGGGATAGGTGACGGTCAGGTCGTCCGGGTTGGTCAGGTTGGAGCTGCTGGGGCTCAACTGAATGCCGGGGTCGGTTTCTGACCATTCCGGCTGGAACGGGATGATCTTGTTGTTGCTCAAGGTCACCGATTGCCATTCCAGGCCATGGGGAAACGGGAATTGGTCCGGCATATTGAAACTGAACGGGAACACCGGTTGCAGATCGGTCAGGTAGTCCGAGTGCGAGTTCTTGCGTAGGACGAACAGCCCGTTGATGTAGGTATCCACCAGCGCTTGCGGGGTAGGGTAGTGCGCAAGCACGGCCAGGCTGTTTTCCCCGTACTCGGTCTCCACTGGCTTGGTGTCGAGCTTGATGCGCGCCCGCTCCAGCAATAGCAGCGAGCCGCCCAGCTCGCCCACGGCCTCCTTGAGGCGCGGATCCTGGATCGTATCCAGGGATTGTTCGAACTGGGTGGTTTTTTCTTCCAGAGAGGCTTGCTTGTGCTCGTCGCTGGGGGAGCAGCCGCTGGCCGCCAGTAAAGCCATACACAGGCCAAGACTGGCCAAGGGAGATCGCACATCCATTATTTGAGATTCCTGTCCGGCAGCATCGAGCCACGTTGATGAGGCCGACACTAGCAGAAAAATTGTCTTACAGAAGCGCTACAGGTCAGTTTCCGGGTGGTTATGGCGCAATGTACGCGGCTGATATACTCGCCGCCATTTCTAGCCAAGCTGTGTGAGATTCCATGGAACGCTTTATCGAAAATGCAATGTACGCCTCCCGCTGGCTGCTGGCGCCGATCTATTTCGGCTTGTCCCTCGGGCTGCTGGCGTTGGCGCTGAAATTCTTCCAGGAAGTGATCCATTTGCTGCCCAATGTCTTTGCGATGGCCGAGTCGGAGCTGATCCTGGTGCTGCTGTCGTTGATCGACATGGCCCTGGTGGGTGGCTTGTTGGTGATGGTGATGATTTCCGGCTATGAGAACTTTGTCTCGCAACTGGATATCGACGACAACAAGGAGAAGCTCAACTGGCTGGGCACCATGGACTCTTCGTCGCTGAAGATGAAGGTGGCGGCGTCCATCGTGGCAATTTCCTCGATCCACCTGCTGCGGATCTTCATGGATGCCAAGAATGTCGATCCACAGCACCTGATGTGGTACGTGATCATTCACATGACCTTCGTGATCTCGGCGTTTGCCATGGGCTACCTGGATAAACTGACCAAGCATTGATCCATGACCGGCGCCTGCCGGCCCGGGATTTTGGGCTCATCAAGCCTGGGGCGAGTGTGCTAGTCTGCTCGCCCTTTTAGTTTGGATGACACGCCAGACCCCGCGTTTTTGCGGATTTTTGCAGTTGTCCTACAGCGGAGCCTTTCCATGTCCGAAGTCAATCTGTCCACCGACGAAACCCGCGTCAGCTACGGCATTGGCCGTCAGTTGGGCGACCAACTGCGCGACAACCCGCCACCGGGCGTCAGCCTGGACGCGATCCTGGCTGGCCTGACCGACGCGTTCGGCGGCAAGCCAAGCCGTGTTGACCAGGAGCAAATGGCTGCCAGCTTCAAAGTGATTCGCGACATCATGCAAGCCGAAGCAGCGGCCAAGGCTGAAGCAGCCGCAGGCGCGGGCCTGGCATTCCTGGCTGAGAACGCCAAGCGTGACGGCATCACCACCCTGGCTTCCGGCCTGCAATTTGAAGTGCTGACCGCCGGCGACGGCGCCAAGCCGACCCGTGAAGACCAGGTGCGTACCCACTACCATGGCACCCTGATCGACGGCACTGTGTTCGACAGCTCCTACGAGCGTGGCCAGCCGGCAGAATTCCCGGTCGGTGGTGTGATCGCTGGCTGGACCGAAGCCCTGCAACTGATGAATGCCGGCAGCAAATGGCGCCTGTACGTGCCGAGCGAACTGGCTTACGGCGCACAAGGTGTTGGCAGCATCCCGCCGCACAGCGTTCTGGTATTCGACGTCGAGCTGCTCGACGTTCTGTAAGACCTGCTGATGGCTCTATGTAGGAGCTGGCTTGGCGGGTCGCAGCGATACAGACAACTCGGTATGGGTTACACCGAGGTGATGTTATCGCCGGCAAGCCAGCTCCTGCAGAGGGCCATGCAATCAGGTTCTGCGCGGTTGCTCATGGATGAAACTTGCCATGTAGCTCCGTCACCGGGCGCAACGCTCGGGCATAGCAGAACAGAAACAGATTCCTCACCACCTCTTTAAGCACCCCAGGTTCACTGGAGCTCAGGCCGTTGACGTCCAGGTCGCCCTGGTCCTGCAGTTCATTGAGCGCTTCTTCTTCCAGCACCGCACAGACTTCGCCGGTTTCCCGATGAAGGATCCGCAGGTAAGGGTGCGGACGGTCCAGCCAGGCATCAATCAAATAAGTCATGGGTCGCATCTCCTTGAAGGGTTTCAATGAGAATAATTCTTATTCAAAGAATAGCAAGTCCCTATTGGCAATTTCCTGGTTTTTCTGTGTGGGCATTGTTCAAGGTCAAAAGGGCTGGCCTTTTGCTACTGGGGAGGGGGTGGTACGGGGAGGGTGAAGCGCCATCCCGCGCGGGGCACGGGATGGCGGCAGGTCAGACCTTGCGGACGAACTCGGACTTGAGCTTCATCGGGCCGATACCGTCGATCTTGCAATCGATATCGTGGTCGCCATCGCACAGGCGGATGTTCTTGACCTTGGTGCCGACCTTGACCACCAGCGAGGTGCCCTTGACCTTGAGGTCCTTGATCACGGTGATGGTGTCGCCGTCTTGCAGGACGTTACCAACGGAGTCTTTCTTCACGGTTTCATCGCTGGCTGCTTCGGCTTCACCACCGACGGACCACTCATGGGCGCATTCCGGGCAGATCAGCTGGGCGCCGTCTTCGTAGGTGTATTCGGAATTGCATTTTGGGCAGGGTGGCAACGTGCTCACTAAAGCTCCTTGAAAGTCAGGATGGCTAAAAGTCGCACATTATATAGGGTTTTGCCGGGGGCGGGGCGATGCGGTCTCAATGTGGGAGCCGGCTTGCCTGCGATGCAGACACCTCGGTCTATCAGCTGTAGCGAGGTGATGCTGTCGCAGGCAAGCCGGCTCCCACAGAGTGTTAGTGAGTACGGGCTACCGCAAATTCACTCAGCTCCACCAGGGCGTCCCGGTATTCGCTGGCTGGAAGGGCTTCCAGGCATTTGATGGCGCGGGCCACGTAGTCGCGGGCCAGCTGTGCGGTGTAGTCCAGCGAACCCGAGGCTTCCACGGCGGCGCGGATGCTTTCCAGGTCTTCAATGCCGCCTTTCTGGATCGCCTTGCGCACCAATGCCGCCTGTTCCGGGGTGCCTTCGCGCATGGTGTAGATCAGCGGCAGGGTCGGCTTGCCTTCGGCCAGGTCGTCACCGACGTTCTTGCCCAGGGTTTCGGCGTCACCGCGATAATCGAGCAGATCATCCACCAACTGGAAGGCCACGCCCAGGTGATCGCCAAAGGTGCGCAGGGCTTCGGCCTGTTCGGCGCTCGCTTCGCACAGGGCGGCGGCGCTGTGGGTCGAGGCTTCGAAGAGCATCGCGGTCTTGCCGCGAATCACTTCCATATAGGTTTCTTCGGTGGTGCTCGCGTCACGCACCTTGGACAGCTGCAGCACTTCGCCTTCGGCGATGATGCGCGTGGCCTGGGACAGGATCTTCATCACCGGCATCGAGCCCAGCTCGACCATCATTTCGAACGAGCGCGAATACAGGAAATCGCCCACCAGCACGCTGGGCGCGTTGCCCCACATGGCGTTGGCGGTCTCACGGCCACGGCGCATGCCGGACATGTCGACCACATCGTCGTGCAGCAGGGTGGCGGTATGCAGGAACTCGATAGTGGCGGCCAGCAGGCGCAGGTCATCGCCTTCACGGCCCAGGGCCTTGCCACACAGCAACACTAATAATGGCCGCAGGCGTTTACCGCCGGCCGAAGTAATATAGTCGCCAATTTTGGAGACCAGTGGCACTTTAGAAGTCAGCTGCTTCTTGATGATGCCGTCGACGGCGCTAAAATCGTCCGCCACCGCGCGGTAGAAAGCTTGGGGTTGCATCAGCGACAGTCGCTCCAGAAGGGTTGCGCGGCATGCTAGGACCCGCGCCCCTGGGTGTCAAGGCGCGATAGACGGCTACTTGCAAGCCTCTCGCAGCTTGCGTACAATCGCGCACCCTGAACTTCCTGGGCAGCACCTGCCTTACGCAATTGCATTCGGGACGTCCATCCCATGCAGCCATGCCAGCCAATACCTCTTCTTATAAAGCGCTGGGTGAGCAGGATTATCGGAGAAATACCATGTCGTACGCAGTAATTGTTACTGGTGGCAAGCAATACAAGGTCGCCCCAGGTGAATACCTGAAGATCGAAAAACTGGAAATCGCTACCGGCGAATCCGTTACTTTTGATCGCGTTCTGTTGGTCGCCAATGGCGATGACGTGAACATCGGCGCTCCAGTTGTTGCTGGCGCTACCGTTGTGGCTGAAGTGATCTCCCAAGGTCGTCACGATAAAGTCCGCATCATCAAGTTCCGTCGTCGTAAGCACCACATGAAGCGTATGGGCCACCGCCAGTGGTACACCGAGATCAAAATCACCGGTATTCAGGCTTAATTTCAGCCTAATTCCTCACTAGGAGAATTGACTCATGGCACACAAAAAAGCTGGTGGTAGTACCCGTAACGGTCGCGACTCAGAAGCCAAACGCCTTGGCGTTAAGATGTATGGCGGCCAGAAAATCATTCCGGGCAACATCATCGTGCGTCAGCGCGGCACCCAATTCCACGCCGGTTACGGTGTAGGCATGGGTAAAGATCACACTCTCTTCGCGAAAATCGAAGGCGTGATCAAGTTTGAAGTAAAAGGCGCGTTCAACCGCCGTTACGTGAGCGTTGTCTCGGCTTAATTGCGAGCTCGCTGGAAAAGCCCTGTCTTGCGACGGGGCTTTTTCGTTTGTGGGGTGAGTCTCTTGCAAAGCTGTTTGTAATGGCGAAGGCAGCGGGATTTGCGGTCGCTGATTGAGGTCGCTGCGCTCATTTTTGCAAGAGTCTTATGTCTTGGTTTCTTAAGCTCGTCCGTGCGGCGAGAGGCGTTTTGTTATGAAGTTCGTTGATGAAGTTTCCATCCGAGTAAAAGCAGGCGACGGCGGTAACGGTTGCATGAGTTTCCGTCGCGAAAAGTTCATCGAAAACGGTGGCCCTAACGGCGGCGACGGTGGTGATGGCGGTTCTATCTACATGATGGCCGACGAAAACCTCAATACCCTGGTCGACTACCGCTACACCCGGCACTTCGATGCCGAGCGTGGCTCCAATGGTGGCAGCACCGACTGCACCGGTAAAAAAGGTGAGGATCTGGTGCTGCGTGTGCCGGTCGGCACCACTATCATCGACTCTGCGACCCAGGAAGTGATTGGCGACCTGACCAAGGCCGGCCAGAAGCTGATGGTTGTGCAGGGCGGCTGGCACGGTCTGGGTAACACCCGATTCAAGTCCAGTACCAACCGTGCGCCGCGCCAGACTACGCCAGGCAAGCCGGGCGAGCAGCGTGACCTGAAGCTGGAAATGAAAGTGTTGGCGGATGTGGGTCTGCTGGGCCTGCCAAACGCTGGCAAAAGTACCTTCATTCGCTCGGTGTCTGCGGCCAAGCCAAAAGTGGCGGATTATCCGTTCACCACCCTGGTGCCGAACCTGGGCGTGGTCAGTGTCGATCGCTGGAAAAGCTTCGTGGTTGCGGACATTCCGGGCCTGATCGAAGGTGCTTCCGATGGCGCCGGCCTGGGCATTCGCTTCCTCAAGCACTTGTCCCGTACCCGTTTGCTGCTGCACCTCGTCGATATGGCGCCGCTGGATGAAACCAGTGCCCCGGATGCGGCTGAAGTGATTGTCAACGAACTGGCCAAGTTCAGCCCGTCCCTGGCTGAGCGTGACCGTTGGCTGGTGCTGAACAAGTGCGATCAGATCCTCGAAGAAGAGCATGAAGAACGGGTCAAGGAGATCGTTGATCGCCTGCAGTGGGAAGGTCCGGTCTACGTGATCTCCGCCATTGCCAAAGAAGGCACTGAGCGTCTGACTCGCGACATCATGCGCTACCTGGAAGATCGTGCTGATCGCCTGGCTGCCGATCCGGTCTACAAGGCTGAATTGGCTGACCTCGACCAGCGTATCGAAGATGAAGCGCGTGCGCAGTTGCAGGCGCTGGATGACCAGCGTGCCCTGCGCCGCAGTGGCGTCAAGTCGGTCCATGATATTGGTGATGATGATTGGGACGAGGAAGACGTGGATGATGAAGATGGTCCAGAAATCATTTACGTGCGTGACTGATCTGTTGCGATAAACTTAAGCGCCGCTCAATCGAGCGGCGTTTTAGTATCTGGAAATCGGTAGTCACGAATAACGTTATGGGCGGCGCTGGGTCGCGTGGCCCTCAATCTAAGGTTGAAGATGATGCGGAGCAAAGTGACGGGTGCGCAACGCTGGGTCGTAAAGATCGGGAGTGCGCTGCTGACGGCGGATGGCAAGGGGCTGGATCGCGCAGCCATGAGCGTCTGGGTTGAACAGATGGTGGCCTTGCATGAGGCAGGTGTCGAGTTGGTGCTGGTGTCGTCCGGGGCGGTTGCCGCCGGGATGAGCCGCCTCGGCTGGACCGCGCGACCCAGCGCGATGCATGAGTTGCAGGCCGCTGCTGCGATTGGCCAGATGGGGCTGGTGCAGGCCTGGGAATCCAGCTTTGCCGAGCACGGCCGCCATACCGCGCAGATTCTGCTGACCCATGACGATCTGTCCGACCGTAAGCGCTACCTCAATGCCCGCAGCACCTTGCGTGCACTGGTCGAGCTCAAGGTGATCCCGGTGATCAACGAGAACGACACCGTGGTGACCGACGAAATCCGCTTTGGTGACAATGACACCCTGGCTGCGCTGGTGGCCAATCTGGTGGAGGCCGACCTGCTGGTGATCCTCACGGATCGTGATGGCATGTTCGACGCCGATCCGCGCAACAATCCGCACGCCCAGCTGATTTACGAAGCGCGGGCCGATGATCCGGCGCTTGACGCGGTGGCGGGCAGTGTCGGTGGTGCGCTGGGTCGAGGTGGCATGCAGACCAAGCTGCGCGCGGCGCGCCTGGCGGCTCGTTCCGGTGCCCATACGATCATCGTGGGTGGGCGCCTGGAGCGCGTGCTGGATCGCCTCAAGGCCGGTGAACGCATCGGCACGCTGCTGTCGCCGGAGCGCGGCATGCTGGCGGCGCGTAAGCAGTGGCTGGCTGGTCACTTGCAGACGCGCGGTACCTTGGTGCTGGATGCGGGGGCTGTTTCTGCGTTGTCCCAAGGCAATAAGAGCTTGTTGCCGGTAGGCGTCAAGCTGGTCCAGGGCAGCTTTCGTCGTGGTGAAATGGTGGTGTGCGTGGCGCCCGACGGTCGTGAAATCGCCCGCGGCCTGGCCAACTACAGTGCCCTCGAGGCGCAGAAAATCATTGGGCAGTCGTCTGAGTCGATTGTCGGTCTGTTGGGTTACATGGCTGAGCCGGAGCTGGTTCACCGCGACAACCTGATTCTGGTCTAAAGGAAAACTGCGATGCGCGTGATGAAGGGGTTGCTCGGTCTGCTGGTGGCGATGCCGCTGCTGGCTTCGGCTGAAGAGATTGGCCAGGTATCGACGGTGTTCAAGTTTGTCGGACCCAACGATCGGATCGTGGTCGAGGCTTTTGATGATCCCAAGGTGGATGGCGTGACCTGCTACCTGTCCCGCGCCAAGACGGGCGGAGTGAAGGGGGGGCTGGGCTTGGCTGAGGATCGTGCCGAGGCGTCGATTGCTTGTCGTCAGGTGGGGCCGATTCGCTTCAAGGGTGAGCTGAAAGATGGCGACGAGGTGTTCAAGGAGCGCACTTCGCTGGTGTTCAAGACCATGCAGGTGGTGCGGTTCCTCGACAAGAAGCGTAATACCCTGGTGTACCTGGTCTACAGCGATCGCTTGATCGAAGGCAGTCCGCAGAATGCGGTGACGGCGATTCCGATCTTGCCGTGGCCTAGCGCGCAATAAACCTGGCAACTCTGCTCTGCATTATGTGGGAGCTGGCTTGCCTGCGATAACGGTTCAACAGTCGACATCAATGTTGAATGTTAATACTCATCGCAGGCAAGCCAGCTCCTACATTTGTTTTGGGGTGTGGCATAAATCGTGGGCAATAAAAAACCGACCCTGGGGTCGGTTTTTTAACAAGCTTATCGCTTAGGCTGCAACAGCAAGGTTCAGAGCCTTGATGTGGCCATTCAGACGACCTTTATGGCGAGCAGCTTTGTTCTTGTGGATGATGCCTTTATCGGCCATACGGTCGATAACTGGCACGGCCAGAACGTAAGCAGCTTGAGCTTTTTCAGCGTCTTTTGCGTCAATGGCCTTAACTACATTCTTGATGTAGGTACGAACCATGGAACGCAGGCTGGCGTTGTGGCTGCGACGCTTCTCAGCCTGTTTTGCACGTTTTTTGGCGGAAGGTGTGTTGGCCACCGTCGAGCTCCTCGAAAGACTTTTTAGGAAATAGCAAACAAAATAGGCCGCGAATCATGCCGATGAGTTGACGTCTTGTCAAGGGCGGCTGATGCGAACTGCTGAGTGGTCGATCTGAAGAGGCGGGTGATTTATTTCCGGCACTTGACCTGTAAACTCGCGAGCTTTGGCTCTGTGCTGTTGCAGGCGCGCAGTATCGCATAAGTAGGCGCTTTGTTCGCCTGCTCTTTATCTATAGGCAAAAACTCTTTCAATGAATCTGCTCAAATCGTTGGCCGCCGTCAGCTCTATCACGATGATTTCCCGGGTTCTGGGGTTTGTGCGTGACACCCTCATCGCGCGTATTTTTGGCGCGAGCATGGCCACGGACGCCTTCTTTATCGCGTTCAAACTGCCCAACCTGTTGCGGCGGATCTTCGCCGAGGGTGCGTTTTCCCAGGCATTCGTGCCGATCCTGGCCGAGTACAAGACCCAGCAGGGAGAGGAAGCCACTCGCACATTCATTGCCTATGTCTCGGGGCTTCTGACCCTGGTACTGATGTTGGTGACCATCGCCGGCATGCTCGCCGCACCCTGGATTATCTGGGCCACGGCGCCCGGGTTTGCCAACACTCCAGAAAAATTCGCCCTGACCAGTGACCTGTTGCGGGTGACCTTTCCTTATATATTGCTGATTTCCCTGTCGTCCCTGGCGGGCGCGATCCTCAATACCTGGAACCGCTTCTCGGTACCGGCGTTTGTGCCGACCCTGCTTAACGTCAGCATGATCATCTTTGCCCTGTTCCTCACGCCGTACTTCGATCCACCCGTCATGGCACTTGGCTGGGCAGTGCTGGCCGGTGGCCTGGCGCAACTGTTGTATCAACTGCCGCACCTGAAAAAGATCGGCATGCTCGTGTTGCCGCGCCTGAACCTCAAGGACACGGGCGTGTGGCGGGTCATGAAAAACATGCTGCCGGCGATTCTCGGGGTGTCGGTGAGCCAGATTTCGTTGATCATCAACACTGCGTTCGCTTCGTTGCTGGTCTCAGGTTCGGTGTCGTGGATGTATTACGCCGACCGTCTGATGGAATTACCCTCCGGCGTGCTCGGCGTGGCGCTGGGCACCATCTTGCTGCCGACCCTGGCCCGCACCTATGCCAGCAAGGACCGCCATGAGTACTCGCGCATTCTCGACTGGGGCTTGCGCCTGTGCTTTGTGTTGGTGCTGCCGTGCTCCCTGGCCCTGGGGATCCTGGCCAAGCCGCTGACGGTTTCGCTGTTCCAGTACGGCCAGTTCAGCGCTTTCGACGCCTTGATGACCCAGCGCGCGCTGGTCGCCTATTCGGTAGGGTTGCTGGGGATTATCGTGATCAAGGTCCTGGCGCCGGGCTTTTATGCCCAGCAAAACATCCGGACCCCGGTGAAGATCGCAATTTTCACCCTGGTGGTTACCCAGCTGTTCAACCTGATCTTCATCGGGCCTCTGGCGCACGCGGGCCTGGCCTTGGCGATCAGCGCCGGGGCGTGCATCAATGCCGGCCTGCTGTTTTATCAACTGCGTAAACAGAAAATGTACCAGCCGCAGCCAGGCTGGGGCATGTTCGCCCTCAAGCTGCTGGTGGCGGTGGCGGTGATGTCGGCGGTATTGCTGGGCTTGATGCACTGGATGCCCGCGTGGGACGAAGGGCAGATGCTCGAGCGATTCCTGCGCCTGGGCCTGCTGGTCGTGGCCGGGGTGGTCGCCTACTTTGGCATGTTGCTGGTGCTGGGCTTTCGCCTGCGGGATTTCAATCGCAAGGCGCTGAACTGATCACAATCAACAATAAGCCGGCTGTTTTTTCGATTCGAATCATTTGGCCTGCGCTGTTGCCTGTCGCCCAGGGCTGGGTGTGGTTATAATCGACCACTTTATGAGCAAGAAGCGCGTTATGCAGCTGGTTCGAGGTCTCCACAACCTGCGCCCCGAGCATCGGGGGTGCGTCGCCACTATTGGCAACTTTGACGGTGTTCACCGTGGCCACCAGGCTATCCTGGCGCGGCTGCGCGAGCGCGCAGTCGAGTTGGGCGTGCCCAGCTGCGTGGTGATTTTCGAGCCGCAGCCCCGTGAATTTTTCACCCCCGAGACGGCCCCGGCCCGTTTGGCTCGCCTGCGGGACAAACTGCAGCTGTTGGCTGAAGAGGGTGTGGACCGGGTGCTGTGCCTGGCGTTCAACCAGCGTTTGCGCAGCCTCAGCGCCACGGAGTTCGTTGACCGCATCCTCGTCGATGGCCTGGGCGTGCAGCACCTGGAGGTCGGCGACGACTTCCGCTTCGGTTGCGACCGGGTAGGGGATTTCGATTTCCTGCAACAGGCCGGCGTGACCCAGGGTTTTACTGTCGAAGCCGCGCAAACCGTCGAACTGGACGGCCTGCGCGTGAGCAGTACCCAGGTGCGAAATGCCCTGGCCGCTGCCGACTTCGCCTTGGCCGAGCGTTTGCTCGGTCGCCCGTTCCGGATTGCCGGGCGGGTCCTGCACGGCCAGAAGCTGGCGCGCCAACTGGGCACGCCAACCGCCAACGTGCAGCTCAAGCGCCGTCGCGTGCCACTGACCGGGGTGTACCTGGTGAGTGTCGATATCGACGGCCAACCGTGGCCCGGAGTCGCCAATATAGGCGTCAGGCCAACGGTTGCAGGTGATGGCAAGGCCCACCTGGAAGTTCACCTTTTGGATTTTGCCGGGGATTTATATGACCGGCGTTTGACGGTGGTTTTCCACCAAAAGCTGCGTGAAGAGCAGCGATTCGCCTCCCTGGAGGCGCTGAAAACGGCGATCAATGCGGATGTCGCCGCCGCCCGTGCACTAGCCGCACCTAGCGCCCATCGCTAATGAAGAGCCTTAAATGACCGACTATAAAGCCACGCTAAACCTTCCGGACACCGCCTTCCCAATGAAGGCCGGCCTGCCACAGCGCGAACCGCAGATCCTGCAGCGCTGGGACAGTATTGGCCTGTACGGAAAGTTGCGCGAGATTGGCAAGGATCGTCCGAAGTTCGTCCTGCACGACGGCCCTCCTTATGCCAACGGCACGATTCACATCGGTCATGCGCTGAACAAGATTCTCAAGGACATGATCATCCGCTCGAAAACCCTGGCGGGCTTCGACGCACCTTATGTCCCGGGTTGGGACTGCCACGGCCTGCCGATCGAACACAAGGTCGAAGTGACCTACGGCAAGAACCTGGGCGCCGACAAGACCCGCGAACTGTGCCGTGCCTACGCCACCGAGCAGATCGAAGGGCAGAAGTCCGAATTCATCCGCCTGGGTGTGTTGGGCGACTGGGCCAACCCGTACAAGACCATGAACTTCAAGAACGAGGCCGGGGAAATCCGTGCCTTGGCCGAGATCGTCAAGGGCGGCTTCGTGTTCAAGGGCCTCAAGCCTGTGAACTGGTGCTTTGACTGTGGCTCGGCCCTGGCCGAAGCGGAAGTCGAATACGAAGACAAGAAGTCCTCGACCATCGACGTCGCGTTCCCGATTGCCGACGATACCAAGCTGGCCGAGGCCTTTGGCCTGGCAAGCCTGGCCAAGCCTGCCGCCATCGTGATCTGGACCACCACCCCGTGGACCATCCCGGCCAACCAGGCGCTGAACGTGCATCCGGAATTCACCTACGCCCTGGTGGACGTTGGTGATCGCCTGCTGGTACTGGCTGAGGAAATGGTCGAGGCCTGCCTGGCCCGCTACGAGCTGCAAGGTGCGGTGATCGCCACCACCACCGGCTCCGCGCTGGAACTGATCAATTTCCGTCACCCGTTCTACGACCGCCTGTCGCCGGTATACCTGGCTGACTACGTCGAGCTGGGCTCGGGTACTGGCGTGGTTCACTCCGCACCGGCCTACGGCGTGGACGACTTCGTGACCTGCAAGGCCTATGGCATGGTCAACGATGAGATCCTCAACCCGGTGCAGAGCAATGGCGTGTACGCGCCGTCGCTGGAGTTCTTCGGCGGCCAGTTCATCTTCAAGGCCAACCAGCCGATCATCGACAAACTGTCAGAAGTCGGGGCGCTGCTGCACACCGAAACCATCAAGCACAGCTACATGCACTGCTGGCGCCACAAGACCCCGTTGATCTACCGCGCCACCGCGCAGTGGTTCATCGGCATGGACAAAGAGCCTGTGGCTGGCGAAACCCTGCGCAAGCGTGCGATCAAAGCCATCGAAGACACCAAGTTCGTCCCGGCCTGGGGCCAGGCGCGCCTGCACTCGATGATCGCCAATCGTCCGGACTGGTGCATCTCCCGCCAGCGCAACTGGGGCGTGCCGATTCCGTTCTTCCTGAACAAGGAAAGCGGCGAGCTGCACCCACGTACCGTCGAACTGATGGAGGTGGTGGCCCAGCGCGTTGAACAGGAAGGCATCGAGGCCTGGTTCAAGTTGGACGCTGCCGAGTTGCTCGGTGACGAAGCGCCGCTGTACGACAAGATCAGCGACACCCTCGACGTGTGGTTCGACTCGGGCACTACCCACTGGCACGTGCTGCGCGGCTCGCACCTGATGGGTCACGAGACCGGCCCGCGCGCCGACCTGTACCTGGAAGGCTCGGACCAACACCGTGGCTGGTTCCACTCGTCCCTGCTGACCGGTTGCGCCATCGACGATCACGCTCCGTACCGGGAACTGCTGACCCACGGCTTCACCGTCGACGAGAACGGTCGCAAGATGTCCAAGTCCCTGGGCAACGTGATCGCGCCGCAGAAGGTCAACGACACCCTGGGCGCCGATATCATGCGCCTGTGGGTGGCTTCGACCGACTATTCGGGTGAGATGGCCGTTTCGGAGCAGATCCTGCAGCGCAGCGCCGATGCCTACCGTCGAATCCGTAATACCGCACGCTTCATGCTGTCGAACCTGACCGGCTTCAACCCGGCTACCGACATCCTGCCGGCCGACGAAATGCTCGCCCTGGACCGTTGGGCCGTGGACCGTACCCTGTTGCTGCAGCGCGAGTTGCAGGAACACTACGGCGAATACCGTTTCTGGAATGTCTACTCGAAGATCCACAACTTCTGCGTGCAGGAGCTGGGTGGCTTCTACCTCGACATCATCAAGGACCGCCAGTACACCACTGGCGCCAACAGCAAGGCCCGCCGTTCGGCACAGACCGCGCTGTACCACATCTCTGAAGCGCTGGTGCGCTGGATCGCGCCGATCCTGGCCTTCACCGCCGACGAACTGTGGGAATACCTGCCGGGCGAGCGTAACGAGTCCGTGATGCTCAACACCTGGTACGAAGGCCTGACCGAATTGCCGGCCGACTTCGAACTGGGCCGCGAGTACTGGGAAGGCGTGATGGCCGTCAAGGTCGCGGTGAACAAGGAACTGGAAGTCCAGCGCGCGGCCAAGGCCGTCGGTGGCAACCTGCAGGCCGAAGTCACCCTGTTTGCCGAGGAAGGCCTGACCGCCGACCTGGGCAAGTTGAGCAACGAGCTGCGCTTCGTGCTGATTACCTCCACAGCCAGCCTGGCGCCATTCGCCCAGGCCCCGGCTGATGCGGTCGCAACCGAAGTGCCGGGCCTCAAGCTCAAGGTGGTCAAGTCGGCCTTCGCCAAGTGCGCCCGTTGCTGGCACTGCCGTGAAGACGTCGGCGTGAACCCGGAGCATCCGGAAATCTGCGGTCGTTGCGTCGACAACATTAGCGGTGCTGGCGAGGTTCGCCACTATGCCTAAATCCAGCCGGTTCGGACGTCTGGGTTGGCTCGCATTGAGCTTGCTGGTCCTGGTCATCGACCAGGTCAGCAAGGCTCACTTCGAGGGCACCCTGGAAATGTTCCAGCAGATCGTGGTGATTCCTGACTACTTCAGCTGGACCCTGGCCTACAACACCGGCGCCGCCTTCAGCTTCCTCGCTGACGGTGGTGGCTGGCAGCGCTGGTTGTTCGCCCTGATCGCCGTGGTGGTCAGTGCGGTGCTGGTGGTCTGGCTCAAGCGCCTGGGCCGCAACGATACTTGGCTGGCTATCGCATTGGCACTGGTGTTGGGCGGTGCGCTGGGCAATCTGTACGACCGCATTGCCCTGGGCCATGTGATCGACTTCATTCTGGTGCACTGGCAGAACCGCCATTACTTCCCGGCGTTCAACTTTGCCGACAGCGCCATCTGCGTTGGCGCAATCATGCTGGCGCTGGATATGTTCAAGGGCAACAAACCCGGAGAAGCTGTAAATGACTGAACAAGTATTGGCCGAACAACGCATTGGCCAGAACACGGAAGTCACCTTGCATTTTGCATTGCGCCTGGAGAACGGCGACACGGTCGACAGCACCTTCGACAAGGCCCCGGCGACCTTCAAGGTCGGCGACGGCAACCTGCTGCCGGGTTTCGAGGCGGCATTGTTCGGCTTCAAGGCCGGCGACAAGCGCAACCTGCAGATCCCGCCGGAAAACGCCTTTGGCCAGCCCAACCCGCAAAACGTACAGGTTATCCCGCGGTCGCAGTTCCAGGACATGGAGCTGTCGGAAGGCTTGCTGGTGATCTTCAACGATGCGGCGAATACCGAACTGCCCGGCGTGGTCAAAACCTTCGATGACACTCAGGTGACCATCGACTTCAACCACCCGTTGGCCGGCAAGACCTTGACCTTTGATGTTGAAATCATCGACGTTAAAGCGCTCTAACTGACGAAACCGGTTCCTGTAGGAGCCGGCTTGCCGGCGATAGCATCACCTCGGTCTACCCGTTACTCCGAGGCGTTGCCATCGCCAGCAAGCCAGCTCCCACAAAGACACGAGGCACAGCATGCAAATCAAACTCGCCAACCCCCGTGGCTTCTGCGCCGGGGTGGACCGGGCGATCGAAATCGTCAATCGCGCCCTGGAAGTCTTCGGGCCGCCGATCTACGTGCGCCATGAAGTGGTGCACAACAAGTTCGTGGTCGAAGACCTGCGGGCCCGTGGCGCGATTTTTGTCGAAGAACTGGATCAGGTGCCGGATGACGTTATCGTCATCTTCAGCGCCCATGGCGTTTCCCAGGCCGTGCGCACCGAAGCAGCAGGCCGCGGCCTGAAAGTCTTCGACGCAACCTGCCCGCTGGTAACCAAGGTGCATATCGAAGTGGCGCGCTACAGCCGCGACGGCCGTGAGTGCATCCTGATCGGCCATGCCGGCCACCCCGAAGTCGAAGGCACCATGGGCCAGTACGACGCCAGTAACGGCGGCGCGATCTACCTGGTGGAAGACGAAAAAGACGTCGCCGAGTTGCAAGTGCATAACCCTGAGAAGTTGGCATTCGTGACCCAGACTACCTTGTCGATGGATGACACCAGTCGTGTCATCGACGCCCTGCGTACCCGTTTCCCCGCCATTGGTGGGCCACGCAAGGACGATATCTGCTACGCCACGCAAAACCGCCAGGATGCCGTCAAGCAACTGGCCGACGAGTGCGACGTGGTGCTGGTTGTGGGGAGCCCCAACAGTTCCAACTCCAACCGCCTGCGCGAGTTGGCCGAGCGCATGGCCACCCCGGCGTACCTGATCGATGGCGCCGAAGACCTGCAGCGCAGTTGGTTCGACGGTGTCGAGCGCATCGGTATCACGGCGGGCGCCTCGGCGCCGGAAGTCCTGGTGCGCGGCGTGATCCAGCAGTTGCAGGCGTGGGGTGCGACAGGCGCCGACGAGCTGGCAGGACGTGAAGAAAACATCACTTTTTCCATGCCCAAGGAGCTGCGGGTTCGTTCGCTGCTCTGAGCCCCAACTCGTCGTACCCGCGGCACAAGGCCTGCTCGGCCTTGTCGCTGCGCAGGCTGATCCGGCCGGTGGGCGCCAGCACCACTTGATGCAGGCTCAGCGGCTGGTCCGTTGAACACACATGTACGGTGCCGGCGCGAAACCCGCCCGCAGACAGCAGGGGTTCGCCCAACCCGCTGAAACGAATCTGCGTGCGCACCGGGGTATTGCCCACGATCGGGATCCGCCCATTGTCCTGGCGCTCCAGCAGGACCGGATTGTCGTCGTCCAGATGACCGCGCCCATTCATGTCCACCACCACTCTCCAGCCTCGGCTCCAGTCATCATCCAGCGCATGGATGATCACCGTTCGATTACGTGCAATGGCTTGGGTGCGCGCGTAGCGCAGGCCGGACGCTAGCGTTTGTGCGGCGCTCAGTCGCGTTTGTGAGTCCAGCAGGCTCTTGAAGCCGGGTACCGCCAATTGCGCCAGGATGCCGCTGACGATCAAGCCGAGCAGCAGTTCGATCAATGTAAAACCTCGTTGTTTCATACCTCGTCCCTCCATGGACCGTGTGGCTGAACTAGTTATAGCGGCACTGCGGGCAGGGCGGTGATGGCCTTTCTGTCCAAAGTATTTCCCTTTATTCCGAGAGGCAGCGCGGTCACGGGAGCGGCGCTAGTCTTGGGCAACACACGGCTCTCTCGGTCGTTTTGATGACCTTCGACAAGGATGACGATGGCTATGCGAACCTGCCCGGCAACCTCTTGTGCCTCCCCTGCTACCGCCCGACAGGCCGGCATGAGCCTGATCGAAGTGCTCGTCTCGCTGCTGATTCTCGGTGTTGGCCTGCTGGGGGCCGGGCTGATCCAGCTGAATGCGCTCAAATACACCGACAGTTCCAGGATGATCAGCCAGGTGAGTTTCATCGCCTACGACATGCTCGACCGGATCCGCGCCAACGCTGCTGCCGACTATTCCTGGGGAAGCGACGATATCTCGCCTGCCAGCACCTTGGCCGCGAGTGTCCGCGACCAGGACTTGCATGACTTCGAGGCCAATATCAGCCACCTTGCCGGCGATTCCGCCAAAGGTTCGATTGCGATCAATCAGCGTGAGGTGACCATCAGCATCAGTTGGGATGACTCCCGTGCGGCCAAGGCCAGCAATACCCGTGAAATATTTACCCTGACCAGTCGCGTCGCTGTCGATCCGAGGCCTGTGCGATGAGGCGCTCCAGCCTGGGTTTGGGCCTGGTCGAAGCATTGCTGGCGGCGACCCTGGGGTTGCTCGTGGTCCTGGCGGCCGTCCAGGTAACCCTGGCCGCCCGAAGCAGTGCCGCCAGCCAGCACGCGTCAGCGTTGTTGCAGGATGACGGGCGATTCATCCTGGGCAAGATGATCCAGGAGATTCGCCTGGCGGGGATGTTCGGGTGTCTGTCCCTGCCTCTGATAGCTCAGGCGCCTGCTGATTTTTCCAGGCCGGTCAGCGTGGTGGTCAATGGTGCCTCGACCAGCCTGACACTGGTCACCGGCGATGTTGGTGGCCAAGGCAGTCGGCCTGACTGGACTGTGCTCAGCAATTGTGTCGACAACGCCCAGGCTTATTCGGATGTGCCGCCCAAGCCGGGGCCCGGGCAGATCGCCTTTCCCGTGCGCAAACTGACCTACACCTTTGAGTCGGGGCAGCTAAAACTCAGCACGCCAGCAACGCCGGCCAAGGCGGTGCTGGTGGATAACGTAGGGGCGTTCGAGTTGAGTTTCGGGATGGCCAGCCAGCCTGGCTCCAGTGTTGTAAACCGGTATGACAGCCATCCTGGCGACGAATCGCTGATCCGCAGTGTGCGTGTGCTATTGACGCTTCGCGACCCGGCAGGCCGTGTGCGGGACCAGGTCTACAGCGCCGTCGCCGCCGTGCGTAATCGCCTTGAATAGCGGGTGGCGGATCACGGCTCCCAGGCAGCGCGGCGTGGTGCTGTTGATCAGCCTGGTATTGCTGCTGTTGTTGACGGTTCTCGGTCTGTCATCGATGCAGGGCTCTACGTCGCAGGAACAGCTCGCCGGCAGCCTCAGGCATCGCAACCAATCGTTTCAAACCGCCGAAAGTGGGCTCCGGCTCGGTGAGTCGGCAGTGCAGGCACACGGATTTGGTTTGCCGCCCTGCCAGTCCCAAGTTACCTGCGCACCGCCTAACGAGGCCTATGCCATCAGCCAGCCGGGCGTCGATCCAATTTCGGCTATCACCTGGGTCGGCATACAGGGAGGCGTCTATGGCATTCAAAACCTGGGGCCCGCTGTCGGGTTGGCACATTTGCCGCCCGATACCCCGGCGACCTTGTACCGGGTCACTGCAGTGGGGATCAGCGGCCAGTTGCGCACGGTTCTGGAGAGCGTCTATGCGCGGGTAGACCCGGAGGCCGCTGGGCGATTTCGACGAATTCTCTGGCGACAACTTCAGTAGGTGAGCATCACGATGAGCGGCAACTGCAAAGGATTCACCTTGTTAGAGTTACTGATTGCACTGGCGATCATCGGCACATTGGTCGCGGTGACTTATCCGGTGTATACCGCCCAGGTGAAAAAGGCCTATCGCACCGAAATCGTCGGGCTGCTCACGGAGCAAGCTCAGCACCTTGAGCGCTATCACGTGAGAAATGGCACTTTTATTGATGCAAGCGGCGTCAGTACCGGCAATGATCGCTATAGAATCACCGTGATACTGGACCCGCAGGACTTCACCTTGATCGCGACGCCTTTTGCCGGCGCGATGCTGGGTGATCCTTGTGGTGTGTTCAGTTTGACCAGCACGGGCGCGCGGACCAATCCCGGCGCAGTGCCCGGCACTACGCGTCAAGAGTGCTGGGGGCGATAAGGCGGGTGGGCGACGGGGCGCCAGCGGCGCTCCTTTCTTTTTATGGGCTGGATCGAACAATGACTAAGCAGCAAGTCGTGGTTGTGGGTGGTGGTGTTATCGGGTTGTTGACGGCGTTCAACCTGGCAACTCAGGGGGTGGCGGTTGCCGTGCTTGACCGTTCGTCGGTCGGTCAGGAATCCTCCTGGGCCGGAGGCGGGATTGTTTCGCCGTTATACCCATGGCGCTACAGCCCGGCCGTCACGGCGCTGGCCCATTGGTCCCAGGACTTCTACCCGCAATTGGCCCAGCGTCTGTTTGCCGCCACTGGCGTGGATCCTGAGGTTCATACCACCGGCCTTTATTGGCTGGACCTCGACGACGAGGCCGCTGCCCTGGCCTGGGCTGAGCGGGAAGGCCGGCCGTTGAGCAAGGTGGATGTGTCGGCCGCCCGTGACGCGGTTCCAGTGTTGGGACCGGGGTTTGCACAGGCTATTTATATGGCAGATGTGGCCAACGTGCGTAATCCACGCCTGGTCAAATCCCTCAAGGCTGCACTGTTGGCGTTGCCTGGCGTGACCCTGCATGAACATTGCGCGGTACAGGGGTTTATCCAGGAGGGCGGCAGCATCGTTGGGGTCAATACGGCGCACGGTGAGGTGCGGGGTGATCAGGTCGTGCTTGCCGCCGGTGCCTGGAGTGGTGAATTGCTGGGTAGCCTCGGGCTGACGTTGCCGGTGGAGCCGGTCAAGGGCCAGATGATTCTGTACAAATGCGCCTCGGACTTTCTGTCCAGCATGGTCTTGGCAAAAGGCCGCTATGCGATCCCGCGCCGTGATGGGCACATCCTGATTGGCAGTACGCTGGAGCATGAGGGCTTCGACAAGACACCGACCGAACCGGCCCTGGAAAGCTTGAAGGCCTCGGCGGTGGAGTTGATTCCGGCACTGGCAGATGCCCAAGTGGTGGGGCATTGGGCTGGTTTGCGGCCTGGTTCGCCCGAGGGCATCCCCTATATAGGCAAGGTGCCAGGGTTTGAAGGGTTGTGGCTCAACTGTGGGCATTACCGCAACGGGCTGGTATTGGCGCCTGCGTCTTGCCAGTTGTTTGCTGACTTGCTGCTGGGGCATGAGCCGGTGATCGACCCGGCCCCTTATGCGCCCACTGGTCGAATATAAACCGGGGCTCCTACCGTTCCAGAGTACTCAGCGCTCGATAGATTTCGGTCCCTGCTCCAGATGCGCCTGGGTGCAGTACCAGTCCTGGCGTTGGCTCAATGCCCGGTCTTGAGGCAGATGCACGCCGCAGTGCGCACAGCGAACCATGGGCGCGGCACTTTGTTCGCCGGGCTGTTGCTGGGTCGAAGCGGGGCGCTTGAATTTGCGCCAGAACCATACCGCAGCAGCAATCAGGGCAATCCAGAACAGTAAACGAACCATGGCAGGCAGCTTCTCGACAGGGAATCCGGCAGTTTAGCCAAGGATGTTAGCGGCGCACAGGGTAATAAAGTCGCGCCATAAAAAAAGGAGCCCCGAGGGGCTCCTTCTTGCGCTGCCAAGACGGGTTCAGTCAAAGACACCGAACGTCATGTAGCTGAACCACGAGCGATCCTGGTTGTTGCCCAGGGCCTCTGGTGCTTCTTCCTCGATCACGTCGCCGTTCTCGTCGTGCGGCTTGAGCTCGGATGGAATGGCGTCCTTGGCGTCCTGATACTGCTTGAGGATGTCCTGGTTGGCGCGGGTTTCGCCCGGCGGCAACGGTGGACGGGACTCGATCAGGCCCAGGGTGTACTTGCTCAGCCACGAGCGGTTGTCCGCTTCGGCAACCTGCGGCACAAACTGGCCGTCTTGCAGGCTAGGGTGGTCCGGGTAGTTGAGTTTCAGGGTTTCCAGGCTGGTAGCCGCCAGGGTGTCGAGGTGCAGGCGCTGGTAAGCCTCGGTCATCACTGCCAGGCCATCACCCACGGAAGGGGTTTCCTGGAAGTTTTCCACTACATAGCGACCACGGTTGGCGGCAGCAACATAAGCCTGGCGCGTCAGGTAGTAGTGGGCTACGTGGATTTCGTAGGAAGCCAGCAGGTTGCGCAGGTAGATCATGCGCTGCTTGGCGTCCGGCGCGTAGCGGCTGTTGGGGAAGCGGCTGGTCAGTTGGGCGAACTCGTTATAGGAGTCGCGCGCAGCACCTGGGTCACGCTTGGTCATGTCCAGCGGCAGGAAGCGCGCCAGCAGGCCAACGTCCTGGTCAAACGAGGTCAGGCCCTTGAGGTAGTAGGCGTAGTCCACGTTCGGATGCTGCGGGTGCAGGCGGATAAAACGCTCGGCAGCGGACTTGGCAGCTTCCGGCTCGGCGTTCTTGTAGTTCGCATAGATCAGTTCGAGCTGGGCCTGGTCGGCATAGCGGCCAAACGGATAGCGCGACTCCAAGGCCTTGAGCTTGGCCGTGGCGCTTGTGTAGCTATTGTTGTCCAGGTCGGCCTGAGCCTGCTGGTACAGCTCGACTTCACTGAGGTTTTCGTCGACGACGTCCTTTGTTGACGAGCAAGCAGCAGTCATGGCGAGGATGGCGATCAGCAGCAGGTGTTTCACTTGCATGGCGGCTTGCGTCCCTATGACGGCCGCTGTCTTGGGCGGGGCCGTCCTGTTATGATGAGCGCCCCGATGAAAGCCTCGGGGCAAAAGACGCCGTATTTAACCACAAGCGCGCAGCCGAAACCAAAGGCTGTGCCACGCCTAGTCTGAGCATGTCCGATAAAATTGAACTTCGCGCAGAGGTGCCGTCCGAATTGGGCGGCCAACGCCTCGATCAAGTCGCCGCACAACTATTCGCTGAGCACTCGCGCTCGCGCCTTTCCGCCTGGATCAAAGACGGCCGCCTGACTGTGGATGGAGCGGTTATCCGCCCGCGAGACATAGTTCATGGCGGTTCGGTTCTTGAGCTGACTGCCGAGCAGGAAGCCCAGGGAGAATGGATCGCCCAGGACATCGAGCTGGATATCGTCTATGAAGACGACGACATCCTCGTGATCAACAAACCCGCAGGCCTGGTGGTTCACCCGGCGGCCGGGCACGCTGATGGCACCTTGCTCAATGCCTTGTTGCACCATGTGCCAGACATCATCAATGTCCCGCGCTGCGGCATCGTCCACCGCCTGGACAAGGACACTACCGGTCTGATGGTAGTGGCCAAGACCATCCAGGCGCAGACGCAGTTGGTCACACAATTGCAGAGTCGCAGTGTCAGCCGCATCTATGAGTGCATCGTGATTGGTGTGGTCGTGGCCGGTGGCAAGATCAACGCGCCTATCGGTCGTCACGGCCAGCAGCGCCAGCGCATGGCGGTGATGGAGGGCGGCAAGCAGGCCGTCAGCCACTATCGCGTGCTGGAGCGCTTCCGTTCCCACACCCATGTGCGGGTCAAGCTGGAAACCGGCCGTACCCACCAGATCCGGGTACATATGGCGCATATCAACTTCCCGTTGGTCGGCGACCCGGCCTACGGTGGTCGCTTCCGTATTCCGCCGGCCGCCAGCGTGACCATGGTTGAGTCATTGAAGTCGTTCCCGCGCCAGGCGCTGCATGCACGCTTCCTGGAACTGGATCATCCGACGAGCGGTGAGCGGATGAGCTGGGAATCGCCACTGCCCGACGACTTTGTCTGGTTGCTGTCGTTGCTCAAGCAGGACCGCGAGGCCTTTGTCGGATGAATGACTGGCTGATTCCTGACTGGCCTGCGCCGGCCGGGGTGAAAGCCTGCGTCACCACCCGTGCGGGCGGCGTCAGTCTGGCGCCGTTCGACAGCCTCAACCTAGGTGATCACGTCGAGGACAGCCCTGCAGCTGTGCTTGAAAATCGTCGTCGCCTCACTGCCGCGTTCGATATCCAGCCCGCCTGGCTGCGCCAGGTGCATGGCGTGGTCGTGGTTAAGGCCGACCCGGGACAGATTGCCGAGGCTGATGGCAGTTGGACCGAGACGCCGGGCGTCGCCTGCACGGCGATGACCGCCGATTGCCTGCCGGCCCTGTTTTGCAACAAGGCCGGTACCCGGGTTGCTGCGGCCCATGCCGGCTGGCGTGGCCTGGCGGCGGGTGTACTGGAAGCTGCCGCCGACAGCCTGGGGGCTGTGCCGGCCGACGTACTGGTGTGGTTGGGCCCGGCGATTGGCCCTAAGGCCTTTGAAGTCGGCCCGGAAGTGCGTGAAGCGTTTATGCAGCAACACCCGCAAACCGCGCAGGCCTTCGTTCCCGGCCACAACCCCGGCAAGTTCCTTGCCGACATCTACCAGTTGGCGCGCCTGCGCCTGGCTGCGCGTGGAATCACCGCCGTCTACGGTGGCGGCTTGTGCACCGTGACCGATCCGCGCTTCTTTTCTTACCGGCGCAGCCCGCGCACCGGTCGATTTGCCTCCCTGATCTGGCTCGAACGCTAGACTCTGCTGATCCATATCAAGCAGTGCCGGCTTGAATCTTCCAGAATCCACCCCATCTATAGGGGTATCTGGCAGGTTTCTTCATTCAGGATGCGTTAATCGCGGGCAAGCTCGCTCGCACATAGCTCCGGCCTGCTCAAAAGGAAGGTGACTAATGCGTATTGATCGTTTAACCAGCAAATTACAATTGGCGTTATCGGATTCCCAATCCCTGGCGGTTGGCCTCGACCATCCGGCCATCGAGCCCGCGCACTTGATGCAGGCACTCCTCGAACAGCAGGGTGGTTCTATCAAGCCCCTGTTGATGCAGGTGGGCTTCGACGTCAACAGCCTGCGCAAAGAGTTGAGCAAAGAGCTCGACCAACTGCCGAAAATCCAGAATCCGACGGGCGACGTGAATATGTCCCAGGATTTGGCGCGCCTGCTCAACCAGGCAGATCGCCTGGCCCAGCAGAAGGGTGACCAGTTCATCTCCAGCGAACTGGTGTTGCTCGCCGCCATGGATGACAACAGCAAGCTCGGCAAGTTGTTGCTGGGCCAGGGCGTGAGCAAAAAGGCCCTGGAAAATGCCATCAACAACCTGCGCGGCGGCGAGGCGGTGAATGACCCCAATCATGAGGAGTCACGCCAGGCCCTGGACAAATACACCGTCGACCTGACCAAGCGCGCCGAAGACGGCAAGCTGGATCCGGTGATCGGGCGTGATGACGAGATTCGTCGCACCATCCAGGTCCTGCAGCGTCGTACCAAGAACAACCCGGTGCTGATCGGTGAGCCTGGGGTGGGTAAAACTGCCATCGCCGAAGGCCTGGCCCAGCGCATCATTAATGGTGAGGTGCCGGACGGCCTCAAGGGCAAGCGCTTGCTGTCCCTGGACATGGGGGCGTTGATCGCCGGTGCCAAGTTCCGTGGCGAGTTCGAAGAACGCCTCAAATCCCTGCTTAACGAGCTGTCGAAGCAGGAAGGGCAGATCATTCTGTTTATCGACGAACTGCACACCATGGTCGGCGCTGGTAAAGGCGAAGGCTCGATGGACGCAGGCAACATGCTCAAGCCAGCACTGGCCCGGGGTGAGTTGCATTGTGTGGGGGCGACCACGCTCAACGAATACCGCCAGTACATTGAAAAGGACGCGGCCCTTGAGCGTCGCTTCCAGAAAGTCCTGGTGGAAGAACCGAGCGAAGAAGACACCATCGCGATCCTGCGTGGCCTGAAAGAGCGTTATGAGGTCCACCACCGCGTGGCAATCACTGACGGTGCGATCATCGCGGCGGCCAAGTTGAGCCATCGCTATATCACTGATCGTCAGCTGCCGGACAAGGCCATTGACCTGATCGACGAAGCGGCCAGCCGGATTCGCATGGAGATCGACTCCAAGCCTGAGGTGCTGGACCGCTTGGAGCGCCGCCTGATTCAACTGAAAGTGGAATCCCAGGCGCTGAAAAAAGAGGACGATGACGCGGCGAAGAAACGCCTGGAAAAACTCCAGGAAGAAATCGTCCGCCTGGAGCGCGAGTATTCGGACCTGGAAGAAATCTGGACCTCGGAAAAAGCCGAAGTACAGGGTTCCGCACAGATCCAGCAAAAAATAGAGCAGTCGCGCCAGGAACTGGAAGCTGCCCGCCGTAAAGGCGACCTGAACCGCATGGCCGAGTTGCAGTACGGGGTGATCCCGGATCTGGAACGCAGCCTGCAAATGGTCGACCAGCATGGCCACAGCGAAAACCAGTTGCTGCGCAGCAAGGTGACCGAGGAAGAAATTGCCGAGGTTGTGTCCAAGTGGACCGGCATTCCGGTGTCGAAGATGCTGGAAGGCGAGCGTGACAAACTGTTGCGTATGGAAAGCCTGTTGCACCAACGCGTGATTGGCCAGGAAGAGGCCGTGGTGGCAGTGTCCAATGCGGTGCGGCGTTCACGGGCCGGTTTGTCCGACCCGAATCGCCCGAGTGGCTCGTTCATGTTCCTCGGCCCGACCGGTGTGGGTAAGACCGAGCTGTGCAAGGCCCTGGCCGAGTTCCTCTTTGATACTGAAGAGGCGATGGTGCGCATTGATATGTCCGAGTTCATGGAGAAACACTCCGTGGCTCGTTTGATCGGAGCGCCACCAGGCTATGTGGGCTACGAGGAAGGCGGCTATCTGACCGAAGCGGTACGGCGCAAGCCTTACTCGGTGATCCTTCTGGATGAGGTCGAGAAGGCCCACCCGGATGTGTTCAACGTGTTGCTGCAAGTGCTGGAAGATGGCCGGCTGACAGACAGCCACGGGCGTACCGTGGACTTCCGTAATACGGTGATCGTGATGACCTCCAACCTGGGCTCGGTACAGATCCAGGAGATGGTCGGGGATCGTGAAGGCCAGCGTGCTGCGGTAATGGACGCGCTGACCAGCCACTTCCGCCCGGAATTTATCAACCGGGTCGACGAAGTGGTGATCTTCGAGCCTTTGGCGCGGGATCAGATCGCTGGCATTACCGAGATCCAACTGGGTCGCCTGCGCAGCCGTCTGGCAGAGCGCGAGCTGATGCTGGAACTGAGCAGCGAGGCCTTGGACAAGTTGATCGCGGTTGGCTACGACCCGGTGTATGGCGCACGGCCTTTGAAACGTGCGATCCAGCGCTGGATCGAGAACCCGCTGGCGCAACTGATCCTCTCGGGCAGCTTTATGCCGGGGACCAGCGTCAAGGCCACCGTGGAAAACGACGAAATCGTCTTCCACTAAGCCTGCAACTGGTGGTTATAAGCAGAGGCCCCGCATTGCGGGGCCTTTTTTTTCGATAGGGCGTTGAACTGTAAGGCAAAGGCTTGTAAAGTGCGCCCCGCAGCAACGTCAGCCCACGGGTTTCTTCTCCCCAAGGAGAAATCAGAAAGAAGCGCAAATCATTGTCTTAAAAGCAATTTAAAGGGTTGACAGGGGTTTTTAAGATTGTAGAATAGCGCGCCTCAGACACACGAACGTAGCGATACGGACGGGTCGAAGAGAAGGTAGTAAGCAGCATCGTAGTACTTTGAAATATGTAGTTCCGTGATAGCTCAGTCGGTAGAGCAAATGACTGTTAATCATTGGGTCCCAGGTTCGAGTCCTGGTCACGGAGCCAATTTCAAACCGGGGTATAGCGCAGTCCGGTAGCGCGCCTGCTTTGGGAGCAGGATGTCAGGAGTTCGAATCCCCTTACCCCGACCATTTTTGGGTCGTTAGCTCAGTTGGTAGAGCAGTTGGCTTTTAACCAATTGGTCGTAGGTTCGAATCCCACACGACCCACCATTTTTGAGACCAGTTAACGCTGGAATCGAATCTTAAGATCAGAGGCCAAAAGTCCTGATCGAAGAAGGCGACTTGAAAAGGTCGCCTTTTTTTTACCGGGGTATAGCGCAGTCCGGTAGCGCGCCTGCTTTGGGAGCAGGATGTCAGGAGTTCGAATCCCCTTACCCCGACCATATTAAAAATCCTCGTATCGAAAGATACGGGGATTTTTTTTGCCTGTGCAAAAGCTGAAGTTACCTCGATCAAATGTGGGAAGAGGCAAGCCCCCTCCCACATTGAGCAGTCCCACACTGGGCCGTGTTGTTAGTGGAGCTTGAGCCGCGGCTCGGTGCCTCGGCCAATCTTGCTGCCCAGCATCAACATCATCGTGCGGAAGAACCCGTACAACGCCATCTGGTGCATGCGGTACAGCGACACATAAAACATCCGCGCCAGCCAGCCTTCGAGCATCACACTGCCGGTCAGGTTGCCCATCAAGTTACCCACAGCCGAAAAACGCGACAGCGAGATCAGGGAGCCATAGTCGGTGTACTTGTAGCTGGGCAGTGTCTTGCCTTCGATGCGCAATTTCAGGGACTTGGCCAGCAGTGACGCCTGCTGGTGGGCTGCTTGCGCCCGTGGTGGAACGTTGCGGTCGGTGCCTGGCTGCGGGCAGGCGGCGCAGTCACCGAAGGCGAAGATATTCTCGTCACGGGTGGTCTGCAGCGTTGGCAGCACCTGCAATTGGTTGATGCGGTTGGTCTCCAGGCCGTCGATGTCCTTGAGGAACCCTGGCGCGCGAATCCCGGCGGCCCACACCTTGAGGCTGGCGGGGATCACTTGGCCGCTGCTGGTAATCAGGCTGTCAGCAGTGACTTCGCTCACGGCCGAGTTGGTCATGACCGTCACGCCAAGCTTTTCCAGGGTTTTATGCACAGGCCCGCTGATCCGCTCTGGCAGCGCTGGCAATACCCGAGGGCCGGCTTCGATCAGGGTGATGTGCATGTTTTCCGGCTTGATCCGGTCCAGGCCGTAGGCCGCCAGTTCATGGGCGGCGTTGTGCAGTTCGGCGGCCAGTTCGACGCCGGTAGCGCCAGCGCCAACGATTGCCACGCTGATTTGTTCCACCACATCGGTTTGCCCGGCATGGGCGCGCAGGTAGTGGTTGAGCAATTGCTGATGGAAACGTTCGGCCTGCTTGCGGGTATCGAGGAACAGGCAGTGCTGTGCCGCGCCTTCGGTGCCGAAGTCATTGGTGGTGCTGCCGACGGCAATCACCAGGGTGTCATACCCCAGCACGCGTGCAGGCACCAGCTCGCGGCCTTCTTCATCAAGGGTTGCGGCCAGTTGGATTTTCTTCTGTTCACGATCGAGCCCGCTCATGCGCCCTAGCTGGAACTCGAAGTGGTTCCATTTTGCCTGGGCAACATAATTGAGTTCGTCTTCAGAAGAGTTCAGCGAGCCGGCCGCCACCTCGTGCAGCAGGGGCTTCCAGATATGGGTCAGGTTGGTATCGACCAGCGTAATGCTGGCGGTACCGCGCTTGCCCAGAGTCTTACCCAGGCGGGTAGCCAACTCCAGGCCGCCGGCGCCGCCGCCGACGATAATAATACGATGGGTCATGGGGGTATCTCGCAAGGCTAAAAGAAATCGGTGCAGTTACCCGAGCGAGCGCCAGGCAGCTCATAGCGTCAGGTAACTCAAAAGACGGCTCAGAATGCCCAGGCCAATCACCACAACCAGTACCACCCCAAGGAGCAGCCACGGCCGGAAAGGCTTGCGCTCAACCTGGTGCTGGGACAGTTGCAGGTACTCTTCGACATGTTGTTGGTCGTCAGGGTTCAGGCGGCTGGTCATAAAGGCCTCGTCAGGTAGACGTTGCAGAAGGGCACCACGTTACAGGCTGATACCCACATCGAACACTATGCTGCGCCCCAGGTTGTTGCGCAAGAAATCCGGCGCGTCCGGATGGGCGAACAGCACCCGCGCAAAGGTCGGACCGACCAATGACAGCGAGCGCCAGCCCTGGCGCAGGTACTCGGTGGGCGGCGGGAAATGGCTGTTGAGGTCCAGCACTTCGCGCTTGAGGCTGGCGAAGGCGATGATATCCAGCTCGCCCAGGTCCATGCCGCGTTCTTTGTAATTATGGGCTTTCTTGCGCAGGGTCGGCGCCAGGCGCAGGAGGAATTCATGGGCGGGAATGCGCCTGGGCTTGGCCTCGCGCCGCACCAATTGGCTCAGGGAAAAGGCACTGCGTCGGCGCAGCAGTTCGTCGCGCCATTCGTCATTCAGGCGCCGGCCTTCGTCGAGGACAAAAAACACCTCGAAACTGGCATCGCGAAACAGCACATCGGGCGGTTCTTGACCCGCGGCATGAAACTCTTCGGCGCGGTAGGGCACATTCAGGCCTTGCAGCAGGCGCTGGCAGACCCAACGCTCACGCTCCCATTTGCGGGCATTGGACAGGAACGCGTTGGCTTGTTCGGCCGCTATGGTGAGCAGGCGCAAATAATCTGAGTCATCCATGGTTCCAGCTTAGCGTTCAAATGATGACCGCAGGAAGTCCCGTGTGAAAAGGCTCGGTGTAGACTGGCGGTTCGGTTGACGGTTTTGCACAAGGAGTTTGCGGTGAGGTTTTTGCTTGCGGTATTTCTGAGCTTTCTGCCCCTGTGGGCCCAGGCGGTTGAACTCGGGGAGCGGTTGGCGCCGTGGACCCTGCTCGATCAATTCGACCAGGCCTACACCCTGGATAACCAGGCGCAGGTCCTGCTGGTGGCGCGCAGCATGGACGCGGCCAAACTGGTGGATACGGCATTGCAGGGCCAGCCCAAGGGGTATCTGGAGGCGCGCCATGGGGTGTTTGTCGCCGATATCCAGCGCATGCCGAGGCTGATCGCCAAGCTCTTTGCGGTCCCGGCGATGCAGGCCTACAACTACCGGGTGATGCTCGATCGTGATGCGCGGATCGCTCCGCGCTATCCGGCACCTGTGGATAAAGTGCTGTGGCTGCAACTGGAAGACGGCAAGCTGGTGGCGCGCCATGAGTACGCCTCTGCCGCCGAACTGCGCCAGGCCCTGGAGCAGGTGCAGCCGTGATCAGCGCCGCCGTGCTGGCACCGCACACCCTGTGGCTGGGCTGGCTGCTGTATGCGCCGGTGATTGTATGGGCGATCCTGCGCTCGTCCTGGGTCGAACTGTTTGCCGACCGGCGGCGTCAGCACCTGTTATTTGGCACGGTGTTCGCGCTGTTCATGCTGTGGTTGGTGCGCCGGGACTTCGACACCGGGGTGTCCTACCACTTTATCGGCATGACCGCCGTGACCCTGCTGCTCGACTGGCCATTGGCAATCGTCGGCGGGCTCGCGGCGCAACTGGGCCTGGTGCTGCTCGGGCGCCAGGACTTGGCGGCAGTCGGGGTCAACGGCGCGCTGCTGGTCCTCTTGCCGGTATTGGTGACTGAGACGTGCGCGTTGCTGGTGGAACGGGCGCAGCCGCGCAATCCCTTCGTGTATATCTTCTGTTCCGGCTTTTTTGCCGCCGCATTGTCGGCGTTGCTGTGCCTGTTGGCCGGCCTGGGCTTGTTGTGGCTGGATGGGCGCTTTGCCATGCCCGAGTGGATCGAGGACTTCATCGGTTACCTGTGGCTGATCATCTTTCCCGAAGCGTTTATCAACGGCATGGTGATCAGTGCGCTGGTGGTGTTTTGCCCGGAATGGCTTGAGACTTTCAACCGCACGCGCTACCTCTCGGCGCCCTGGAAAGATGACAATTCACGCCCTTGATCCAAATCAAAGGCGTGACGCAAAAGTGGTCGCATGCTCTGCGAAACTTCCAGGAGCACGATCATGAGTGTGTACGAGTGGGCACGGCAGGAGTTGCGCAGAAGCCAGGATGCGGCACAGGAAATCGGTTTTGACCCGGGCTTGAGCCTGCGTGCCTTGCTCAGTGCAGTGGTGCAGCAGAGCAAGGGCGTGCGTAGTGCCGAAGACCTGGCCGACGAGTTGCAGTTTTTAGCGGAAAACCTCGACGACCAACAAGACTACGGCTTTATGCGGCCTTAGTGGGCGCGCGGTGGCAGGTCTTCGGAGAACAGTTCGTCTTCGGCGTCCGGGCTGACCGGAATCTTGTGTTCCTCTGAGGCCCAGGCACCCAGGTCGATCAGTTTGCAGCGATCCGAGCAGAATGGCCGGTTGAGGTTGGTCGCTTTCCATTCCACGGGGGCGCCGCAGGTTGGGCATTCGACGGTCAAGGGTTGGCTCATGTTCGGCCTCCACGCAAAGTAAGGTAAAAGTGGTGCAGTCGCTCGACCTCGGCCTGTAGCCAGGCCAGGTCCTGGTCATTGACCAGTACATCGTCGGCATGGCGCAGGCGATCTTCCCGTGAGGCCTGGGCCTTGAGAATTGCCTGCACCTGTCCTTCGCTGATGCCATCGCGCAGCAGGGTACGCTGAATCTGTGTTGATTGCGGCACATCGATCACCAGGATGCGCTGGGTCATGGTGTGCTGGCCCGACTCGATCAACAACGGCGACACCAGGATCGCATAGGGCGAGCGGGCGCGGGCCAGATGGCTGCGGATCTCGTCGGCAATCAGTGGGTGCAGCAGGGCCTCAAGCCACAGGCGTTCTTGCGGCGCCTCGAAAATACGCTTGCGCAAGGCAGCGCGATCCAACTGGCCATCGGGCAGCAGGATTGCGCTGCCAAAGTGCTCGGCAATCTTTGCCAACGCCGGCCGACCGGGCTCCACCACCCAGCGCGAGGCATGGTCGGCGTCGATAAGGTCTACGCCAAGGTCGATAAAGTGCTGGGCGGCAGCGCTTTTGCCGCTGCCGATACCGCCCGTCAAGCCAAGAATCCAGGGTGTTGCGACAGAAGTGGTCATCTGAAACCGACAGACTGCAAATAGAAGTCGGTTATTTGACCACCCCAGAGCAATGCAATCCAGCCGGCAATCGCCAGATAGGGACCAAACGGTAGGGGCACCGATGTCTGCGCGTTACGCATGCGCAACAGAATCACCCCTGCTATCGCGCCCACCAGCGATGCCAGCAGCAGCGTCAGCGGCAGGATCTGCCAGCCACCCCAGGCGCCGAGCAGGGCCAGTAGCTTGAAGTCGCCATAGCCCATGCCGTCCTTGCCAGTGCACAGCTTGAACAGCCAGAACACCGACCACAGGCTCAAGTAACCGGCAACCGCGCCCAACAGGGCATCGGGCAGGGTCACGTACAACTCGAAATAATTGAGGATCAACCCCAGCCACAGCAGTGGCAGCACCAGCACATCCGGCAGCAGTTGGTGATCGGCGTCGATCAGGCTCATAGCCAGCAGGCCCCAACTCAAGAACAGCACTCCCGCGGCCGGCCAGCCGAAGCCGTAGTGCCAGGCAATAAATGCCGAGAGCAGCCCGCAGGCCAGTTCGGTCAGCGGGTAGCGTGGGCTGATGGAGGCGTGGCACTGCGCGCAGCGCCCCCGCAGCAGCAAGTAGCTGAGCACCGGGATGTTTTGCCACGGGCGAATCGGCTGTGAGCAGTGCGGGCAGCAGGAGTTGGGGTGCAGCAGGTTATAGGTCGGGCCGCTGGGCTCCGGGGGCAGGCCGAGTATTTCATGGGCCTGGGCGCGCCAGTCCCGCTCGAGCATTTTCGGCAGGCGCCAGACCAGCACGTTGAGGAAGCTGCCAACGATCAGTCCCAGCACCAGTGCAGCCCAGACGAACAGCCAGGGGTGGAGGATCAGGAGTTGCTCCAGGGTCATGTTCAAAACGCCGTGCCAAGCTGGAAGATCGGTAGGTACATGGCGATCACCAGCGCCCCGACAATGCTGCCGAGCACCACCATGATCAGCGGCTCCATCAGGCTGGTCAGGTTGTCCACCAGGTTGTCGACGTCCGTTTCATAATGCTCGGCGACCTTCTCCAGCATGCTGTCCAGCGTGCCCGACTCTTCGCCGATGGCTGTCATCTGGATCGCCATGCCAGGGAACAGGCCGCTGGCGCTCATGGATTGATTCAATTGCATTCCTATTGCCACGTCCTGGCGCATGCGCGTGATTGCCTGGGTGAACCGCTCGTTGCCGGTGGCTGCGGCCACTGAATCCAACGCCTGTGCCAGCGGCACGCCGGCGGCGAAGGTAGTGGCGAGTGTGCGAGCGTAGCGGGCGACAGCGGTTTTTTTCAGCAGTGTGCCTGCCAACGGCAGTTTCAACAAACCAGTGTCCAGCCACAGGCGCAAGCCGTTGTGTCGACGGTAGCCACGGCGTATCCCCCAGGCAGTCGCGGCCACGGCCAGCAACAGCATCCACCATGCGCTCTGCATGAATTCGGACAGCAGGATAACCAGTTGGGTAAAGCGCGGCAGCGGTGTGTCGATGCCGGCGAACAGGCTTTCGAATTGGGGTACGACGTGGATCAGCAAGATGCTGCTGACCAGCGCCGCCACGAGCAGGACCACCAGCGGATAGGTCATGGCCTTCCTGATCCGGGCCTTGAGGCGTTGGCTCTTTTCCAGGTGGGTGGCTACTCGTTCCAGAAGGGTTTCCAGGGTGCCAGCCTGTTCGCCGGCCGCGATCAGGCTGCAATACAGTGGGGTGAAACACTGCGGCTGTTTCAATAATGCGCCGGTCAGGCTGTTGCCTGCGGCAATCTCCTGCTTCAATCCCTGGACCATCGTGCGCATGGCGCGGCTGTCAAAGCCTTCGCCAATCATGTTGAAGGCTTGCAGCAGGGGGATTCCCGCCCTCAGCAGAGTGGCCAGTTGGCGAGTGAACAGCGCAATATCGGCCGGGGTGATGGGGTTGCCCAGGCCCGAAAGGAGGCTGGAGCGCATCTGTACCCGAAGCGGGTTGATACCTTGCCGGCGTAATTGGGCCTTGATCATGGCGGGGCTATGGCCACGGGTTTCGCCAGAGACCTTGCGGCCATTGCGCAACGTGCCTTCCCAGGCGTAGGTGGTGGCGGGGTTCGCGGTGACATCATTCATTGGCGGCGACAGCTCATCGGCAGGTGACGATCTACAGCTTAGTCAGGCCTCTGTGTCCGTCAGGCTATTGGACAAGGGGAAAATGTCAGATTGTGCGTCTTGTGAGGGCCTTGCCCGGCGCGGATGAGTACACTGGCGCGGTTGTTGAGGGCAGGGCGCAGGACGTGCCTTGCGATGGGGTTTTATTCTGGAGAGTGAGTGTGATGCGTCAGAACGGCTTTACTTTGATCGAGTTGTTGATCGTCGTGGCGATCATCGGCATCTTGGCCACCATTGGCCTGCCCATGTACACCAAGCACCAGGCCAAGGCCAAGTTCACGGCTGGGCTGGCGGAAATCTCGGCGTTGAAGGCGGGCTTCGAAGACACCTTCAACCAGGGCACGGTGCCCACGCTGGCGCTGATCGGTGGCTCCAGCCCGACCGCCAACTGCGTGATCAGCGTGGTGGGTGATGTGGCTGCGGGGACGGGCTCGATTGCCTGCCAAATCCTCGATGCGCCTGCGCCGATCCAGGGCAAGCTCATTACCCTGGCGCGCAGTGCCAGTGAGGGTTGGAAGTGCACCACCAGCGCTGACGAGCAGTACGTTGCAAAGGGGTGTGCGGCTGGCAACTGAGGCCGGGCTGCCTTAATCAGTGATAGGAGCCCGGCGTGACGGGCTCCCAAGTAAAGGTTGCCCATGACGTTATCCGTGCAACAGCGAGGAAGCGTGTTCCTGGTGCTGGCGCTGAGCCTTTTGCTACTGGGTATTACCCTGTCCTTCAGTGGCCATGACTGGCAGCGTGTCATGCAGGTCGGCGTGGGTGTCTGTGCGTTGCTCTATTGCCTGGCGACTCCCGCCATGCGCCTGGTCGACAAGCCCACCGCTATCGGCCTGGCGCTGGTATTCGGCCTGGGCCTGATCTCTTCGTCGTTGGCCCACCAGCCACTCTGGGCGCTGACCGAGTGGGCGCTGATGATCACCTGCGGGGTGATTGCCGCAGCGTTTGCCCGGTTGCGGCGCAATGGCGATCCAGCCCTGGATCAGGTGCTGATCCTGTTTGTGTTGCTGCTGTGCCTGATCAAGGTTGTGCAATACGGGTACGCGGGCGTGCTGGCGTTTACCAGTGGCGCACCGACACTGGACACTGACCTCCTGCTTTCCGGGTTCTCCAACAAGCGCTTCTACGGCCAGTTCCAGACATTTACCTTGCCGTTGCTGGCATTGCCGCTGTTGCTCGCGAGCACCTCGCGGTTGGCGCGAGGGTTGGTATTTGCCCTGTTGTGTGCCTGGTGGTTGATTGCAATCAGTGGCGGCACCCGTGGCACCTGGCTGGGCATCGGCGTGGCTGCAATCGTCGTGGCTTTCCTGGGGGCTGCGGGGCGCCGCTGGTTGACCTGGCAGTTGGCTGCACTGTGTGGCGGGCTGTTTTTGTACTGGTTGTTGTTCACGGTCCTGGCGCGTTACCTGGGGCTGGAAATTGCCAGTCTTTCCAATGACCGGCTCACCACCAGCCTTTCGGGCCGTGAAGTGATCTGGTGGCAAGCCTGGGACATGATCCGCGAACGGCCGTGGCTGGGTTTCGGGCCGATGCACTTTGCCGATATCCCTAACCCGATTGCCGCCCACCCGCACCAGGCGATCCTGCAGTGGGCCAGTGAGTGGGGCGTGCCATCGGCCTTGTGTGTGGCGCTGCTGGCGTTGCGCGGCGGTTGGGCCACGTTGGTGGTCATTCATCGGCAAGGGGCGGCAGGGTCCGCGCAAGACCTGCTGCGCCTGTGCCTATTTGCCGCGCTGCTGGGCGCGACGGTGCAGGCCATGGTCGATGGGGTGATTGTGATGCCTTATTCGCAACTCTGGTTGGCGCTGGTGGTGGGGTGGCTGATGGCATTGCATCCGTGGCGCACGCCGGTTGTCGCGCCGATGCCGCTGTTGTACCGGGCCTGGCAAGCGTCGGCAGTGCTCGCGGTGGTGTGGCTGGTATTTGTCGTGTATCGCGACTTGCCTGGTGCCACTGAGCGCAGCCAACACTACATTGACGTTGCCAAAAGCCATCTGCAGCCACGGTTCTGGGTCCAGGGAGTCATTGCGTCGCACATCCGGTAAGTTGCCGGGCGCCCAATGCAGTGCTAGCTTTAGCCCACCGCCCGTGTAGCTCAGTTGGTAGAGCAGCGCACTCGTAACGCGAAGGTCGCAGGTTCGACTCCTGTCTCGGGCAAAAAGGCACCACAGTTTTCAGATGATCCCAGAATGGTTCTGAAGGCCAGATGAACCGGTATTCGTGCCCGTTCTTTTGTATCTGCGCAACCTTGATGACCCAGATGCATCCCCATTCCTCGATCTAAGAGAACGACATGACCACGACAGCAATGACCCAGGAAGTGCGGCACGCAGAAGCCCTCAAGAAATATCTCGAGGAATCGCCGCAGCTTAAGGAAGAGATCAAGGAACTGAACGCTGATGACCAGCGCGACCAGATCCAGTGGGCATTCGAGGACGAGGCCGAGAGCCAGGGCTTCCAGCCTTGGGAACTGACCCTTAAGTACACGACCACAGCGGAAGAATTCGAAGCGGCGCGCCTGGCCTTGCACAAAGAGGCGGCCGAGGTGCTGGGTGTCGAGTGGGAAGAGTACTGCGAGATGAACAATCTGGTGGTTTAAACGCGATTATCGCCGGCAAGCTGGTTCCTACAGGTGTCGCACAATTGTGTAGGAGCCGGCTTGCTGGCGATGACGGTGTTAGATACTGAGCCGCATCGACAAATCCACTGCCTTCACATCCTTGGTCATCGCCCCGATGGAGATGTAGTCCACGCCGGTCTCGGCAATGGGCAGCAAGGTGCTTTCATTGATCCCGCCGCTGGCTTCCAGCTTGGCCTTGCCGCCGTTCAAGCGTACGGCTTCGCGCATGTCGTCCAGGCTCAACTCATCCAGCATGATGATATCGGCGCCCGCCGCCAGGGCTTCGCGTAACTCTTCCAGGCTTTCCACTTCGACTTCCACCGGCTTGCCCGGGGCGATCTTGTGGGCGGCAGCTATCGCCTGGGCAATGCCACCGCAGGCGGCGATATGGTTTTCCTTGATCAGGAACGCGTCATACAGGCCGATGCGATGATTGTGGCAACCGCCGCAGGTCACTGCGTATTTTTGCGCCAGACGCAGGCCCGGCAGGGTCTTGCGGGTGTCCAGCAGCTTGACCTGGGTACTGGCGACAAAGTCCGCCAGGTACTGCGCGCGCGTGGCCACGCCCGACAACAGTTGCAGGAAATTCAGCGCACTGCGCTCACCGGTCAGCAACGAGCGGGCGGGGCCTTCGAGGTGGAACAGCGCCTGATTGGGGCTGACGCGTTCACCGTCGCGCACCTGCCAATGCACGGCAACCCGCGGGTCTAACTGGCGGAACACGGCATCGACCCAGGCGGTGCCACTGATCACGGCAGCATCCCGGGTGATGATCGTGGCCTTGGCCAGCCGTTCGGCCGGGATCAATTGCGCGGTGATATCGCCGCTGCCGATGTCTTCCAGCAGTGCGCGGCGCACGTTGGCTTCGATTTCGGCGGTAAGGTCGGCGAGGCGTAGATTCGGCATAGCGGGCTCCACATACAAAGTGCCCCGATTATAGGGGCATGGCAGCGCCGAACCCAAGGTATGCCGGCATAACCTGCCTGATTACAAAGCACCTACAGAGTTTGCTGGCGCTACAGGGGCTATTTGCAAGATAATCTCGCGCCTTGCAATTGGCGTCATAGCTTTGACGTCTCGGTGATCTACAGATAATCGCGCTCCCGCCGGTATTCCATTGGCGGTTGCCGCGCGAGCGCTCACAAAACCGAACCCCGTCGTTCCAGGAGGCCAGCATGCACAATGACGCAAAGGTGGTGCCGATCAACAAGATCGCCGCACAAGCGATGCCGTCGCCGCTCGCCCGCCTGCCTGTGATCGTGCTCCAGGTGCGTGACAAGGCCACCCAGCAACTCGACCGGGGTTTGCAGGAACTGTTCGATAACGCCGACGACACCCTGTTCGAAATGGCCGACAAGGCCCGCAACAACGCCGACCACAATATTTTCTTTGAAGCCATGCGCGACCTGCGCCTCAAGCGCAAGAACTTCGAGCGCGTGTTCATGGAGCAATTCTTCGACGCATTCGCCAACCTGGGGCAGGCCGGGCAAGGCGAGTTGCTGTTGCCGACGGTTTCCTACGAAGCAGTGCCCGGCGCGTGCGCCGATGACCTGGAAAAAGCCGTGGCCCTGGAGGCCATGCTCGACAAGGTCATGCACCGTGATGGCCTGGCCCTGGGGCAACTGACCGCCCGCCTCGGTGCGCTGCTGGGCAAGCGCCTCGACGATCGGGAAAACCCCCTTGGCCCGGCGATGCTCTGCGAGTACTTCCTGCGGGCCGGGCGCAGCCTGGGGGTGGAGATCCGGGTCAAGCTGATCATTTTGAAACTGTTTGAAAAGTACGTGCTCAGCGATGCCGACCTGCTCTACGGCGAGGCCAATCAGTTGCTGGTCGCCACCGGCGTGCTGCCCGAACTCAAGGCCGTCCCTTCGCGGCGTGCCGGCGAGCGCGCCAGCAGGGCCCGCCCGCCGGTCGAAGCGGCCCCTGCTGCCGACCCGCAGGCCGATGAGGCCGAGCAACAAGTCTTCGCGGCTCTGCAAGAACTGCTACTGACCGTGCGCGGCAGTGTGGCCCCGACCCTGGAGGCCAGCGCCCAGGCCCAGCCGATTTCTACCCGTGACCTGCTGCGCCTGCTGTCTCACCTGCAGCAGTATGTGCCGGAACCTGCGGTCGAGGACGATTTCGACCTGCGCCGCCAATTGGAAGAACTGCTCACCCGGGTCAGCGTCAAGAGTGGTAAGTCGCGGGTAGTGGAAGATGCCGACGAGGATGTGATCAACCTGATCGCCATGTTGTTCGAATTCATCCTCGACGACCGCACCCTGCCCGATTCCCTCAAGGCGTTGATCGCGCGCCTACAGATTCCGATGTTGAAAGTGGCCGTGCTGGACAAGAGTTTTTTCAGTCGTGGCAGCCACCCGGCGCGGCGCTTGCTCAATGAAATCGGGACCGCCGCCATGGGCTGGGGCAAACGTGACGACTATCAGCGTGACAGCCTCTACGTGCGCATCGAGCAGGTGGTGCAGTGCCTGTTGAATGATTTTGTCGACGACCCGGCGATTTTCTCCGTGCTGCTGCAGGAATTCACCGCTTACACCCAGGACGAGCGCCGCCGCAGTGAGTTGCTCGAACAGCGCACCCGCGACGCCGAAGAAGGGCGCGCCCGCACCGAACAGGCCCGGCAACGGGTCGCCGATGCGGTTAGCCAACGCTTGCTGGGCAAGGTCTTGCCGCAGTTCGTGGTGCAGTTCCTGCAACAGGCGTGGAGCCAGGTCTTGTTGCTCGAATGCCTCAAGCACGGGCAACACTCGCCGCAATGGCAGGCGCGGTTGCGGGCCATGGACGAATTGATCTGGAGTGTCGGCCTGAGTGAAGACACGGAGGCTGGCCACCGCCTGCTGGAACAGTTGCCCGCGTTGCTCAAGGCCCTGCGTGAAGGGTTGAGCGAGGCGGCGTTTGATTCGTTTGTCACCCGGGAGTTTTTTGTCCAGTTGCAGGCCCTGCATACCCAGGCGTTCCAGGGGGCGGCGCTGCCCGGCGTGACACTGGTCCAAGTGCGCGAGGACGCGGCGGCTGGGGCGCCAGGGCAGACGGTCAGCCTGGCGGAGGACGATCCCGATCTGCTCAAGGTCCGACAACTGCGCATCGGCAGTTGGGTCGAATTTCGCGAAGATGAGGAAAACACCCTGCGCTGCAAGCTGACAGCGATTATCGCGCCCGCCAACAGCTATATATTTGTCAATCGCACAGGCCTCAAGGTGCTGGAGAAAACCTGCACTGAACTGGCCTTGGAGTTCAAGCGTGGCGGGGTGCGTACCCTCGATGATGCACTGCTGTTCGACCGCGCGCTGGCGTCGGTGATTGGCAATCTGCGGCAACTCAATCGCGCCAAGTGATCGCAACCACCTGGCGGATCACGGCATACTGGACGCTCCCACGTCTTGCGCAAGGAACCTGTATGCAGTTGGACCCCACCAGCGGTTGGTGCCAGGGCATTGCCCATTGCCCGTCGCCCAACTTCAATGAACGCCCGGGCGGCGAGATTTCCCTGTTGGTGGTGCATAACATCAGCTTGCCACCGGCCCAGTTCGCCACGGGCAAAGTGCAGGAGTTCTTCCAGAATCGCCTGGATGTCACGGAGCATCCCTACTTTGCAGGTATTGCCGACCTACGGGTTTCTGCGCACTTTCTGATTGAGCGCGACGGCGCCGTGACGCAGTTTGTCTCCTGCCAGGACCGTGCCTGGCATGCCGGCGTCTCCTGTTTCGAGGGGCGCGAGACCTGCAACGACTTTTCCCTGGGGATCGAGCTTGAAGGGACCGACGACCAGCCCTTTACCGACGCCCAGTACCAATCCTTGATCGAACTGAGTCGCCAATTGCTGGCCGCCTACCCGGGCATCACGCTCCAGCGCATTTGCGGTCATAGTGACATCGCCCCAGGACGCAAGACCGATCCTGGACCGGCTTTTGATTGGGCGCGTTTTCGCGGCGCCTTGCAGGAAGGAGGACATGCACAATGAGTTTCCTGGTGTTGGTGCTGGCGGTATGGATCGAGAAGTTCTCGGCCTTGCGTTCGCGGGTACAACGCGATGGCCTTTGGCTGCGCGAACTGGCCCGGCTTGAGTCGAGCGCGCGGCTGGGCAAGCAACCCTGGCTGATCCTGGTGTTGCTGGTATTGCTGCCAGTCGCGCTGCTGGGGCTGTTGCTGCTGGTCCTGGAGCCGGTGGCCTATGGTTTGCTGGCACTGCCGGTGCACCTGCTGGTGGTGATCTACAGCCTGGGCCGTGGTGACCTGCTGGGCCAGTTGGGGCCGTTTCGTGATGCCTGGCGCCGGGGTGACCTGCAAGCGGCTGAACACGTTGCCGAGCGCGACCTGGCCATTGGCGCCGACAGCGGCGAGCAACTGCTGGAGCGGGTCCAGGGCCATTTGCTGTGGCAGGCCTACCAGAGCTTTTTCGCGGTGATTTTCTGGTACTTCCTCCTTGGCCCGGTGGTCGTCCTGGCCTACCGCTTGCTGGCACTGGCTACCGAACACGGGCAAAACCCGCTGGTGGTCGAGCGCGCCGGGCAATTGCGCCATGCCTTCGACTGGTTGCCGGTGCGGTTGCTGGCGGCAAGTTTTGCCCTGGTCGGCAACTTTGTCGCGGTCAGCCGGGTGATGCTGCATGAGCTGCTGAGCTGGGATATCAGCGCAGCGCAACTGGTGGAAAAGGTCGGCCTGGTGGCCGGCGAAATTCCTGCGCCGGTGGTCGGTGCCGAAGGTATCAACAGCCTGGACCGGTTGTGGGAACTGCTGCTGCGCGCTGCCGTGTTGTGGTACGCCGGGTTTGCGATCTGGACCGTCTTGCCCTGAAAAATACCTCTTGTGGGAGCAGGCTTGTGTGGGAGCGGGCTTGCTCGCGATGCGGTGTAGCCGTCAAAAATCCGGTACTGACACACCGCTATCGCGGGCAAGCCCGCTCCCACACAAGCCCTCCCACATAGAGTCTGTTGTGGCTTCAAAAATCGGCCCGCCGCCAATCCCCACTGATCGCGTTAACCTTAAGTTACAAAACTCCCCGCCGATTTAAGCTATACAGACAGCGCGCCCAATAGTGGCTTTCTGCCGCTGCCCTGCGCCTTCAATAAAAATAAAAGAAAAGGGAGTTCATCTGTGAAGAGCTTGCTCTATCCCGCCATTGCGTTGATGAATCGCCTGAGCTTCGGCATGAAGTTCAGCCTGATCAGCGTGCTGTTTTTCCTGCCGATGCTGGTAACCAACTATTACCTGGTGCGCGACTCCTGGCGTGAGTTCCAGGGCACGCAGGTGGAGTTGCAGAGCCTGGACCTGCTGGGCAGCAGCCTGATCCTGCGCCGCGACCTGGAAACCCTGAACAATCAGGTACAGATCAACGCCACCCTCGGCCAGGCAGGCAAGGCGGGGGATATCGAAAGCCGCATCACGGCATTGGAGCAGCGCGTACTTGAACGCCTGCAAGGCTTCCAGGCGATGACGGCCGATCCGGAGCAGGTCGCAGTGTTCGAAAGCAAGCGCGATGAAATGATTGCGGCGTTCAAGGGCCAGCAAACCGAGTCTTCACTGTTGAGCAAAAGTGCGTTGATCGGCAAGTTGCTCAACAAGGCACAGATGTTCAGCCAGATCATTGCCAGCCAGTCGGGGTTGAGCCGTGATGTGCAGAGCGATGTGCGCCAACTCAGCGACCTGGTGACCAGCGTCACCCCGCAAGTCACCCAGGCCCTGGGCGAGGGCCGGGCCATGGGCGCGTACTCCCTGGGCCAGGGTTTTCTCAACTCGTCGTCCAGTACGCGCTTTGACGAACTGCTGCAGCAATTGGAAAAGCTCCAGGCTGAATACGGCTTGAAAGTGCAGGACGCCCTCGGCTCCAGCAAGGCCGCCCATGGCTCCCTGGATGCCTTGGCCCAAGCCAGCCAGGCCAGCCTCAAGCAGGGCAGCGAACTGTTTGAAGAGCAGGTGGTGATGGCCGAAACCCTGGAGGCGCCATGGCAGACCTTCTATGACGACGTGACGGCCTTGATGGCCAAGACCTATCAATTGGACGACGCGACCCTGTCCTTCCTCGACCAGCAGCTGCAACAGCGCCTGGCCCAGAACCGCACGCACATGGTGCTGCTGGTCGCGGCGCTGGCGGCGGTGTTCCTGTTGATTTTCTATCTGTACGGCGGCTTCTACGCCTCGACGCGCACCACCCTGCGCCGCCTGGGCGCGATGATGGATAAGGTCGCTGCCGGGGACATGACCGTCAGCTTCAAGTCCCAGAGCCGCGATGAACTGGGGGAGTTGGGCGAAGTGTTCAACGGCACCGTGGCGAAAATCCACGACCTGATCGAACGGGTAGGGCAGACCGTCCATGAAGTCGAGCATCAGGCCGGGCAAGTGGAATCGGTGTCGGCGCGCAGCAACCAGGCGGTGTCGGGCCAGCGCAGCCAGATCGAGCAGGTGGCGACGGCCATGAACCAGATGTCGGCAACCGCCCACGAAGTGGCACGCAGTGCGGCAGCGGCTGTCAGCAGTGCCCACAGCGTCAACGATGAAACCCTCAGCGGGCGTGGCCTGGTGCAATCCCAGCAAGGCAGCATCGCGCTGCTGGCATCGGAGATCGATCAGTCAGTGCTGGTGATCAATCAACTGGCCATCGACAGCCAATCCATCAGCAGCGTGCTGGAAGTGATCAAGAGCATTGCCGAGCAAACCAACCTGCTGGCCTTGAACGCGGCCATCGAGGCGGCACGGGCCGGTGAGCAGGGGCGCGGGTTTGCGGTGGTGGCCGACGAGGTCCGCACCCTGGCCCGACGCACCCAGCACTCCACCGAAGAAATCGAGCAGATGATCGCCAAGCTGCACCAGGGCGTCAGCGCAGCGGTGAAGGCCATGGGCAGCAGCCATAAAATGGCCAGTGGTACGGTTGGTCAGTCGGAAAAAGTCCAGCTGGCCCTGGAAAACATCCTCGGTGCGGTAGGCATGATCGTCGATCAGAACCAGCAAATCGCGGCGGCGGTGGAGCAGCAGACGGCGGTGGCCCACGACATCGACCAGAACATCGTCGAGATCAATCGGGCTGGCGAGCACGCAGCCCAAGGCGCGCACCAGACCGAAGAGGCCAGCCGGCAATTGTCCCTGCAGGTGATTGAGCTGAAAAAGCTGATCGGCGCATTTCGCGTGTGAGTTATGTCTGTAGGTATAGTTTGTTGGTGATGTAGTGCATGTCCTGTTTTCCCGTGTGAGCTTTTTTTGTAGTGCGATTGGGTGAGAATTTGTTTCACACCCCATCCAGCGCTTCCGGGAGGCAGGGCCATGACCGCGACAACCCCAGGCGTGAAAGGGCATTGCGCCCACTGCGACATCACCTTCGGCCTCAAGCCCTGGCAGCTCAATGCCATTGCTCTCAACGAGCCCTTTGATTGTCCGTATTGTCACAAAGTCCTACAGCTCAATTGCCCCAGGCAACTGCGCCAGTTGAAGTCCCTGGACAACCTGGCCTTGCTGCGCCCGAGCATGCTGGTGCTGACCAGCGTGGCCTTGTTGGTGGCCCTGGTGGTGGAGTGGGTCGGCTTGATCAGCAAGGTCGGGCAATTGAACGTGTCGCTGGTGGCGATCCTGATTCACTTCTTGACCCTGCGTCATGCTCGCCACCGGCATCGCATGACCCTGACGCTACAGGCGGTCAACCCCGCCATCGAGCGGCCAGTTGAACAGTTCGCAAGCGTTGCGGGTGCTCGCTTCGGCCAACGCTGAAGGGCTGATGCCCATCAGTTCGGCCAGGGCGCCGCAGATTGCCGGCAGGTGTTGCGGGCTATTGCGTTGGCCGGGGTACATGGCGGGGGCCATGTCTGGCGAGTCGGTTTCCAGCACCACCGAATCCAGCGGCAGTTGGGCGATGACCTTGTGCATGCGCAAGGCCTGGGGCCAGGTCGGCGCGCCGCCCAGGCCCAGCTTGAACCCCAGCTTGATGTATTCGCGGGCTTCTTCGCGGCTGCCGGCGAAGGCATGGATGATCCCGCCCCGTGCCAGGCGGATGCGCTTGAGGGTGGCGATCACGGCCGCGTGGCTGCGGCGCACATGCAGCAGCGCCGGCAGTTGGAAGTCCACGGCCAACTGCAATTGCGTTTCAAACAATATTTGCTGACGCTCGCGGTCCAGGTGCTCGAGAAAGTAATCGAGACCGATTTCCCCCACGGCGCACACCTGGCGATGGCCCTTGAGGCGGCTCAGCCAGTCGCCCAATTCGATCAGGTCTGCGGGACGATGTTCATCCAGATACACCGGGTGCAGGCCGAAGGCCCCATGCAGGTCCGGGTCCTGTTGCACCAGGTCCCACAACCGCTGCCAATTGCGCTGGTACACCCCCAGCACCACCATGCGCCGCACGCCGAGCTGGCGGCTGTGCCTGAGCACCTCGTCGCGATCAGCGTCGAAGTCCTCGAAGTCGAGGTGGGTGTGGCTGTCGATCAGCTCCACGCCTACGCCTCGTGAATCCGCTGCTTGAAGGTCCGGCCAATGGCATGCACGCCCGGCTGGTAGTGCTGTTCTTCAATCGCCGCCAGCGCCAGGCGCAGGGCCGTCTGCGCGATCAGCGCGTGCTGCTGGGCCATGGCGTTGACCGGTAGCGGCAGGAAGTCCAGCAACTGGGTGTCACCAAAGGTGCCCAGGCGCAGTGGCCGGGACTTGAGCGGGAAGTCATGCAGCGCGTCAAACACCCCTTGTAGCAATACGTAGGAAGTGGTCACCAGCGCGTCGGGTAAATGCCCCAGGCGTTGCAGGAGTTCTTCCATCAACTTGCGGCCACAATCACGGCTGAAGGCTTCGCCGTGCTCGATCAGCACTTCGCCCTTGAAGCCGTGCAACGCTTGCTGGAAACCCGCCGCGCGTTCCTGGCTGATGCTCAGCTCGGGGCGCGCGCCGATCAACACGATCTGCCGGGGCAGCGGTTGCAGCAGGCTGCTGGTCAACTGCTGGCAGGCCTGGCGGTCATCGCTGACCACCGAGCAGAACTGCTCGGCCTCCATCACCCGGTCGATGGCGATCACCGGCAGGCCCTTGGCTTGCAGCTCGCGATAACTGTCATCGCTGGCAGGCAGGCAACTGGCGACGAACAGCGCATCACAACGCCGCGCACGGAACAGTTGCAGTAACTGGCGCTCGCTATTGGCATCGTCGTCGGAACTGGCGATCAGCAATTGATAGCCACGTGCCCGCGCGCCTTGTTCCAACAGCTTGGCGATCCGTGCGTAACTGGGGTTTTCCAGGTCCGGCAGGATAAAGCCCAAGGTGCGGGTATGTCGGCTGCGCAGCCCTGCGGCCTGGGGGTTGGGAGTGAAGCCATGCTCCTCGACCACCGCCCGCACCCGTTCCACGGTGGCGGTGCTGATCCGTTGCTGTTGGGCCTTGCCATTGATGACGTAGCTGGCGGTGGTCACGGACACACCGGCTAGACGTGCAATATCACTGAGTTTCAAACCGGGATTTCCTTGTTTTTTAGAGCTTGCCCCGACATTTTGTCCAATCGTAACCGATTCCTGCACGCGACCATTGTCGCAACTCAAGCGCCGAGTGGTGCTTCAACGATGCAAAATTACCCAGTAATCTGCCATAAATTCTAGATTAAACGTTTCAGCAAGCGTATTTTTACGATGTTCGCCGCTGAGTGCCTACTGCCAATTGACCGCTCAGTCAGTTATTTTTGCACGGTTTAATCAAAACAATACCTAGTGCGCACCCCGCACTAACTAGGAGAAAGGCATGCTTGAGCTCACCGTAGAGCAGATATCCATGGGCCAGTTGGCTGTGGATAAGTCTGCTGCCTTGCAACTGCTCGCCGAAAAACTGGTAGCCGATGGCCTGGTCGCCGAGGGTTACCTGAGCGGCCTGCAAGCCCGTGAAGCGCAAGGCTCGACCTTCCTCGGCCAGGGTATTGCGATCCCCCATGGCACCCCCGAAACCCGCGACCAGGTGTTCGCCACCGGCGTGCGCCTGCTGCAATTTCCCCACGGTGTGGATTGGGGCGATGGCCAGATCGTCTACCTGGCGATTGGCATTGCCGCCAAGTCCGATGAGCACCTGCGCCTGCTGCAACTGCTGACCCGCGCCCTTGGTGAAACCGACCTGGGCCAGGCGCTGTGCCGCGCCACCTCGGCCGACGCCTTGCTCAAGCTGCTGCAAGGCGCGCCTCAGGAGCTGGCGCTGGATGCCCAAATGATCGGCCTGGGCGTGTCTGCCGACGATTTCGAAGAACTGGTGTGGCGCGGCGCCCGCCTGTTGCGCCAGGCCGATTGCGTGAGCAATGGCTTTGCCGCGGTGTTGCAGCAAGTCGATGCATTGCCCCTGGGCGATGGCCTGTGGTGGCTGCACAGCGAACAAACGGTCAAGCGCCCGGGCCTGGCCTTTGTCACACCGGACAAACCCATGCGCTACCTGGGCCAGCCATTGAGCGGCCTGTTTTGCCTGGCCAGCCTCGGCGAGGCCCACCAGGCATTGCTTGAGCGCCTGTGCGCCTTGCTGATTGAAGGGCGTGGCCAGGAACTGGGGCGCGCCACCAGCAGCCGGGCGGTCCTCGAAGTGCTGGGTGGCGAGTTGCCCGCCGATTGGCCCAGCGCCCGTATCGCCCTGGCCAATGCCCACGGCCTGCATGCGCGGCCGGCCAAGGCCCTGGCCCAACTGGCGAAAGGCTTCGACGGCGAGATCCGCGTGCGGATCGTCGACGGGCAGGGCGGTGCGGTGTCGGTCAAGAGCTTGAGCAAACTGCTCAGCCTCGGCGCCCGGCGTGGCCAGGTGCTGGAATTTGTCGCCGAGCCGGCGATTGCCGACGATGCGCTGCCGGCGCTGCTGGCGGCTGTGCAAGAGGGGCTGGGTGAAGACGTCGAGCCGCTGCCGGCCGTCAGTGCACAGGTTGAAGCCCTTGAGGTGGAACCACTGATCAGCGCGCCGCGCTCCGGCAGCCTGATTCAGGCAATCCCTGCGGCACCGGGGATCGCCATCGGCCCGGCCCATATCCAGGTGTTGCAGCCGTTCGACTATCCGTTGCGCGGCGAGTCGGCCAACGTCGAACGCGAGCGGTTATCCGCAGCATTGCGCGATGTGCGCCACGATATCCAGGGCTTGATCGAGCGCAGCACGTCCAAGGCGATCCGCGAGATTTTCATCACCCACCAGGAAATGCTCGACGACCCGGAGCTGACCGACGAAGTCGACACCCGCCTCAAACAAGGCGAAAGCGCCGAAGCCGCGTGGATGAGCGTGATCGAAGCGGCGGCCAAACAGCAGGAGTCCTTGCAGGACGCACTGCTCGCCGAACGCGCCGCCGACCTGCGGGACATCGGCCGGCGGGTGCTGGCGCAACTGTGTGGCATCGATACCCCGCAGGAACCCGACGAGCCCTACATTCTGGTGATGGATGAGGTCGGCCCGTCGGATGTGGCGCGCCTCGACCCGACGCGCGTGGCCGGGATTCTCACCGCACGCGGTGGTGCCACCGCCCACAGCGCCATCGTCGCCCGCGCCCTGGGGATTCCCGCGCTGGTCGGCGCCGGGCCGGCGGTCTTGCTGCTGGCCTCGGGCACGCCATTGTTGCTCGATGGCCAGCGCGGGCGCCTGCATGTGGATGCCGATGCCGACACCTTGCAGCGTGCTACCCAGGAGCGCGACACCCGCGAGCAACGCTTGCAGGCCGCCGCCGCGCAACGCCATGAACCGGCCTTGACCCGCGATGGGCATGCGGTGGAAGTGTTCGCCAATATCGGCGAAAGCGCCGGTGTGGCCGCTGCGGTCGAGCAGGGCGCCGAAGGCATTGGCCTGCTGCGCACCGAACTGATTTTCATGGCCCATTCCCAGGCCCCGGACGAAGCCACCCAGGAAGCCGAGTACCGTCGTGTGCTCGACGGCCTGGCTGGGCGGCCGCTGGTGGTGCGCACCCTGGATGTGGGCGGTGACAAGCCGCTGCCGTACTGGCCGATTGCCAAGGAAGAAAACCCGTTCCTTGGCGTGCGCGGCATCCGCCTGACCCTGCAACGCCCGCAGATCATGGAAACCCAACTGCGTGCGCTGTTGCGCTCGGCGGATGGCCGCCCACTGCGCATCATGTTCCCCATGGTCGGTAGCGTTGATGAGTGGCGCCAGGCCCGGGACATGACCGAGCGCCTGCGCGCGCAGATCCCAGTGGCGGACCTGCAACTGGGGATCATGATCGAAGTCCCCTCGGCGGCCCTGCTGGCGCCGGTTTTGGCCCAGGAAGTGGACTTTTTCAGTATCGGCACCAATGACCTGACCCAGTACACCCTGGCCATCGACCGTGGTCATCCAACCTTGTCGGCCCAGGCTGACGGCCTGCACCCGGCCGTGCTGCAACTGATCGACATCACCGTGCGCGCCGCCCATGCCCATGGCAAGTGGGTCGGGGTGTGCGGTGAGCTGGCGGCCGACCCGCTGGCAGTGCCGGTGCTGGTGGGCCTGGGGGTCGATGAGTTGAGCGTCTCGGCGCGCAGCATTCCCGAGGTCAAGGCCCGGGTACGTGAGTTCACCCTGGGCGAGGCCCAGGCCCTCGCACAAAACGCCTTGGCCGTGGGCTCTCCCGCGCAAGTGCGTGCCCTTGTGGAGGCTGTGTAAATGGCAAGGATTCTAAGCCTGACGCTGAACCCGGCGTTGGACCTGACCGTACAACTGACACGCCTGGAGCCGGGAGCGGTCAATCGCAGCCTGGCCATGCTGACCCATGCGGCGGGCAAGGGCGTGAACGTCGCCCAGGTGTTGGCAGACCTTGGCCATCACGTGACGGTTGGCGGTTTTCTGGGGGCAGACAATCCCCAGGCATTTGAAGCGTTGATTGCCCGTCGGGGTTTTGTTGATGCCTTTATTCGTGTGCCGGGGGAAACCCGCAGCAATATCAAGGTGGCCGAGCTGGACGGCCGGGTGACCGATATCAACGCGCCGGGGCCGGTGGTCAGCGTGCAGGCGCAACAGGCCCTGCTCGACCAGTTGACGCAGATTGCCCCGGGCCATGATGTGGTGGTGGTCGCCGGCAGCCTGCCCCAAGGTGTCAGCCCGCAGTGGTTGCAGGGCCTGTTGTTGCACCTGAAAAACCTCGGGTTGAAAGTCGCCCTGGACACCAGCGGCGAATCCCTGCGCGCCGGGTTGCAGGCCGGCCCCTGGCTGGTCAAGCCCAACACCGAAGAGCTGGCCGACGCCCTCGATTGCCCGACCGCTACCGTCGCGCAACAGGCCCAGGCCGCCCAGCGCCTGCACCTGCAAGGTGTCGAGCATGTGGTGGTGTCCCACGGCGCCGATGGGGTCAATTGGTTCGGTCCCGACGCTGCCCTGCAGGCCACGCCGCCACGGGTCACCGTCGCCAGTACCGTAGGCGCGGGCGACTCGTTGTTGGCCGGCATGCTGCACGGTTTGCTGGCGATGGAGGCACCGCGGCAAACCCTGGCGCGGGCCACGGCCATCGCCGCGATGGCCGTCACGCAGATCGGTTTTGGCATCAGCGACGACGCGCAGCTGGCGCGTCTCGAAAGCGGTGTGCACGTCCGCCCGCTGACAGAACAATAAGAGGGATTGTCATGAAATTAGCCATTGTTACTGCCTGCCCCAACGGCATGGTCACCAGTGTGCTGTGCGCCCGCTTGCTGGACGCCGCCGCCCAGCGCCAGGGCTGGAGCACCAGCGTGGAGGTGGTGGACGTGAACCACCCCGAGCGCGCACTTTCTCAGGCCACCCTCGATGCGGCCGAATGGGTGTTGCTGGTCGCCAGCACGCCGGTGGACATGCAGCGCTTTGTCGGCAAGCGCGTGTACCAGAGCACCCCGGCCCAGGCGTTGCAGGACGTTGAAGCGGTGCTGCAACGGGGCGCGCAAGAGGCCCAGTTGTACGTTGCCAGCACCACAGTGCCGACGGTAAAAAACGTGCCGCGCATTGTCGCCATCACCGCCTGCCCCACCGGCGTGGCCCACACCTTTATGGCCGCCGAAGCCTTGCAGCAGGCTGCCAAGGCCAAGGGTTATGAGCTGCAGGTGGAAACCCAGGGCTCGGTGGGCGCACGCACGCCCCTGAGCGAGCAAGCCATTCGCGACGCGGATGTGGTGCTGCTGGCCGCCGACATCGAAGTGGCCACCGAGCGCTTTGCCGGCAAGAAAATCTACCGTTGCGGCACCGGCATTGCGCTCAAGCAGTCCGCCGCAATCCTCGACAAAGCGCTGGCCGAAGGCCAACAGGAAAGCGCGGCCAGTGGCGCGGTGGCCAAGGCGGAGAAAACCGGGGTCTACAAGCACCTGCTGACCGGCGTGTCGTTCATGTTGCCGATGGTGGTGGCGGGGGGCTTGTTGATTGCCCTGTCCTACGTCTTCGGGATCCACGCCTACGAAGAACCTGGCACCCTGGCCGCAGCCCTCAGAGCGGTCGGCGACCACGCCTTCACCCTGATGGTGCCGTTGCTCGCCGGCTACATCGCCTACTCGATTGCCGACCGTCCGGGCCTCGCGCCGGGGATGATCGGCGGCCTGCTGGCCAGTACCCTGGGCGCAGGTTTTATCGGCGGGATCTTCGCCGGTTTCCTCGCCGGCTACAGCGTCAAGCTGATCACCCGCGCGGTGCCATTGCCGCAAAGCCTGGAGTCGCTCAAGCCGATCCTGATCATCCCGTTGCTGGCGAGCCTGGTCACGGGCCTGGCGATGATCTACCTGATCGGCCCGCCCGTGGCGCAGATGCTGGCGGGCCTTACGGACTTTCTCAGCACCATGGGCACCACCAATGCGGTGCTGCTGGGCATCCTGTTGGGTGGGATGATGTGCGCCGACCTCGGTGGGCCGATCAACAAGGCGGCCTACGCCTTCTCCGTCGGCCTGCTGGCCTCCCAGAGCGGCGCGCCGATGGCCGCCACCATGGCCGCGGGCATGGTGCCGCCGATTGGCATGGCTATCGCTACGTTCCTGGCCCGGCGCAAGTTCGCCCAGACCGAGCGCGAAGCCGGCAAGGCCGCGTTGATCCTGGGCATGTGCTTTATCTCCGAAGGCGCCATCCCGTTCGCCGCCAAGGACCCGCTGCGCGTGATCCCCGCCAGCATCGCCGGCGGCGCGTTGACCGGCGCCTTGTCGATGTACTTCGGCTGCAAGTTGATGGCACCCCATGGCGGGCTGTTTGTGATGCTGATCCCGAACACCATCAACCATGCGCTGCTGTACCTGTTGGCGATCGTTGCCGGCAGCGTACTCACAGGGCTGGTGTACGCCGTGATCAAGCGTCCGGAGGCCGTCGAACTGGCCGTTGCCTGAGTGTAGGTAGCGACACCTGTCATCTGTGCTTCATCCGGCCATGCTTTAGTTTTCCTTTTGCTGTGCAGAGGCAAACCCATGAGCCACTTCAATCCCGGCCGTCGTCGGGTGATCCAGGGCGTCGGCGCCGGCCTGTTGCTGCCGGGGCTGGCGCCGGCGGTAATTGCTTCAGTCAAGGACCGGCCGCAGTTGACCGATGGCGTGCAGTCTGGCGACTTGCTGGGCGACCGCGCCATGATCTGGAGCCGCTGCGACCGCCCGGCACGGATGGTGGTCGAGTGGGATACCCGCAGCCTGTTCGGCAACCCGCGCCGTTTCATCTCGCCTTTGGCCGACAGCCGCAGCGACTTCACCGCCCGCGTCGAGCTGACCGGGCTGCCCGCCGACCAGGCGATTTTCTACCGTGTGCAATTTGAGGATGCGCAGACCGGCGTGGCCAGCGAGCCCTGGTTCGGCCACCTGCGCAGCGTGCCGCAACAACGGCGCGATATCCGCTTTGTGTGGAGCGGCGACACCGTCGGCCAGGGCTTTGGGATTAACCCGGATATTGGCGGCATGCGCATCTACGAAGCCATGCGCCTGCGCCTGCCGGACTTTTTTATCCACAGCGGCGACACCATCTACGCCGACGGCCCGGTACCGGCGCAATTGACCACCGAAGGCGGGCGCATCTGGCGCAACCTTACTACCGAGGCCAAGAGCAAAGTCGCGCAAACCTTGGATGAATACCGTGGCAACTACCGCTACAACCTGATGGACGACAACGTGCGCCGCTTCAATGCCCAGGTGCCGCAGATCTGGCAATGGGACGATCACGAAGTGGTCAACAATTGGTCGCCCGGCAAGCAACTGGACGAGCGTTACCAGACCAAGGACATCACCACCCTGGTGGGCCGCGCACGCCAGGCCTGGCTGGAATATGCGCCGATGCGCTTGCAGGGCGCCGACCAGGGTGGGCGCATCTACCGCAAGCTCAGCTACGGGCCGTTACTCGATGTGTTTGTGCTGGATATGCGCAGCTATCGCGGGGCCAACGATGACAACCTGGGCGGGACCAAACCGTTTCTGGGGCGGGCGCAACTGGACTGGCTCAAGGGCGGACTCAAGGCGTCGAAGGCGCAGTGGAAGGTGATCGCCGCCGACATGCCCATCGGCCTCGGCGTGCCCGACGGCGAAGTCAGCCCCGGCGTGCCGCGCTGGGAGGCGGTGGCCAACGGCGACCCGGGCGCGGCCCAGGGCCGTGAGCTGGAAATTGCCGAATTGCTGGGCTTCCTGCGCGCGCAACAGGTGCGTAACCATGTGTGGCTGACCGCTGATGTGCACTACTGCGCGGCGCACCACTACCACCCGGACCGGGCGGCGTTCCAGGATTTCGAGCCGTTCTGGGAATTCGTCGCGGGGCCGCTGAACGCCGGGAGCTTCGGGCCCAATCCTTTGGATAAGACCTTTGGCCCGCAGGTGGTATTTGAAAAGGCCCCGGCGGTGCAAAACACATCGCCGTTTGCGGGGTTCCAGTTTTTTGGCGAGGTGCAGATTGATGGGCAGACGGCGGAGTTGACGGTCACACTACGCGACCTCGATGGCGTGTCGGTATTCGAACAAAAACTCCAACCCGCCTGACCTGAAATGCGCCCAAGCCCGCTCCCACATTTTGATGGGTGTACGTCAGTACACATCCCGGCGGTAGCGGCCCTGTTCGATAAGGCGTTCCACCGCCTCGCTTCCCAGGACGTCCACCAACACCTGGTCCACCCCGCCCGCCATGCCCTGCAAACTGCCACAGACATAAATCGCCGCGCCCTCGGCCAGCCATTTACGCAATACATCGGCGGATTCGCGCAGGCGGTCCTGGACGTAGATCTTCTCTTCTTGATCCCGCGAAAACGCCAGGTCCAGCAACGCCAGGTCGCCACTGGCCAGCCAGCCTTGCAGCTCGTCCTGGCAGTGGTAGTCGTGGGCGATGTTGCGTTCGCCGAACAGCAACCAGTTGCGCTGCTGGCCGTCGGCGATGCCCGCCTTGAGCAAGCTGCGCAAGCCGGCAAGGCCGGTGCCGTTGCCCAGCAGGATCAGCGGTACCGGGTCAGTCGGCAGGTGGAAGCCGCTGTTGCGCCGCAACCGCAGGCTGATTGCCGCGCCCAGCGGCGCGTGTTCGGTCAGCCAGCCTGAACCCAGGCCCAGGCTGCCGTCGGCGTGGCGTTCCTGGCGCACGATCAGTTCCAGTACGCCATCGCTGGCAATCGAGGCGATGGAGTATTCGCGCATGCCCACCGGCACCAGCGCCTCTACCAGGGCCTGGGCGTGCAGGCCGACCAGGTGGGAGCGGTTGTCCGGCAACTGGCGGCTGGCAAGCACCTGTTCCAGGGGCCGCGCCAGGCCATCGATCAGCACTTCGTCCGTGCCGGCGATGCCCAGGCCGTCGAGGAAATGTTCGACGGCCCACGGGCAATTGCGTGGCAGGATTTCCACCAGGTCGCCGGCCAGCCAGTTCCGTGGGGCGGGCGGGGTGAGCCCCAGCAGGTAGACGCCCGAGCCGCTGCTGTCTGGGTTGAGCAGGGTGCGCCGGTCCAAGGTCCAGCTTTCGTAGCTGGCGCTGGCCCAGGCGGCCGGTGCGTGGCCGGTGATCTGCCCCAGTTGCTGTTGCCAGTGCAACAGGGCCTCCTGGTCGCCGCTGTCGACTTCCACCGGGGCGAACAACGGGTTGCCGCCCTGGTTGGTCAGCCAGAAGTGCAGGCGCCGGGCAAAGCCGCAAAAGTGCTGGTATTGACGATCGCCCAGAGCCAGCACCGAGTAGTTCAGGCCCTGGAGGGCAAGGTCTTGGCCCAGCACGCTGCGTTCGAAGCCGCGCGCGCTGTCCGGGGCTTCGCCGTCGCCGAAGGTGCTGACCACAAACAGCGCATGTTCCGACTGGCGCAAGTCGTCTTCACTGACACTGCCCAGGGGCTGCACCTTCACCGGCAACCCGGCCGCCTGCAACTGGCCGGCGGTCTGCCAGGCCAGTTGCTCGGCAAAGCCGCTCTGGCTGGCGAAACCGATCAGCCAGGCCGGTGCATTGCCAGGGTTTTCGCCCAGACCTTTGCGTGCATCGCGCACCTGGCGCTTTTTGCGGCGGCGGTCCAGGTACAGCAACCAGCCGGTAATAAAGAACAGCGGCATGCACAGCGAAGTGACGGTAAGGATGATCCGCCCCACCAGGCCGAAGTAACTGCCCACATGCAGCGCATAGATGCTGGTCAGCAATTGCGCCTTGAGGCTTTTATCGCCATAGCGTTGAACACTTTTGACCACGCCGGTGGCCGGGTCCAGGTTGATCTGGTTCAGCGCGCGGTCATGGGGAGAGTTCTGCAACAGGTAGTAGATCGTGGCCGGTTGCCCGGCGACGGCTGGCATACGGATGTTGTAGGCACTCAGGCCCGGGCCGGCGGTGCTGTAGATGCTGCTCCAGATCGCCTCGTAGTTGGCCACGGGTGCCGGGCCCGCCGGCGCCGGGCCGCGATTGCGCACCCGCTCGTTTTGCGGGGCATCGGACAGCAGCTTGGTCAGGCCCTTGTTGTACCACTCGTAGGACCACGACAAACCGGTGAGCGCGGCCAACAGGTAGAACAGCAGGCACCAGGTGCCGAACACCGAGTGCAGGTCCCAGTTGAAACTGCGGCCTTTCTTGCGCCAGTCCAGGGTCAGCCAGGCACGCCAGTTCGCCACCTGGCGCGGCCAGCGCAGGTACAGGCCGGAGAGGCAGAAGAAAGTCAGGATCAGCGTACAGGCGCCGGTGATTTGCCGGCCGGTATCGCCCATGGCGAGGAAGCGGTGCAGTTGCAGCATCAGGCCGAAAAAGTCCTGGCCGACGGCGTCGCCCAGGTAGTCGCCGGTGTACGGGTCGAAGTAGCGCATCTGCCCTCGGCGTTCGCCCGGTGGCGGCGTGAAGAAGACCCGGGCGGCGTTGCCGCTTTCGCTTTCCACCCACAGCATGGACACGGCCTTGCCTTCGGTGGCTTCGAGTTTGCGCACCAGTTCAGCGGGTGGCAGCACCCCGGCGGGTTGCTGGTGCACGGTCAGTACCGTGGGGTTGAGCGCCCGCAGGATTTCATCCTGGAACGAGTACGCGGCCCCGGTAATCCCCATCAATGCCAACACCAGCCCGGCGGTAATGCCGAAAAACCAGTGCAACTGGAATAGGGTCTTCTTCAACACGTCGGACGGCCTCGCTGAGCTGGATAGGAATTTTACGGCGCGCATTATGCCGTGAGTTGTCGAGAAAGATTCTTTTTTACATACGAAAGCCCCGAGCATCCGATGCGCGGGGCTTTTGCATGAAACCTACAGCGTCTTAGAAGTGGAAGCTGGTGGTCAACAGTGCCGTACGACCGGCTGCCTGGTTGGCGAAGTGTGCGCCATAGGCCTTGTCGTAGTAGGTCTTGTCGGTCAGGTTCTGCACGTTCAATTGCAGGTCGACGTTCTTGGTCAGCTTGTAGCTGGCCATGGCGTCGTAGCGGGTGTAGGACGGTACGTAGACGGTGTTGGCAGGGTCGCCGTAGACGTCGTCGACATAGAACGCGCCGCCACCGACGGTCAGTTTCGAGGTGATGTCATAGGTGGTCCACAGGCTGAAGGAGTGCTTCGGCGTGTTGGGCATTTCGTTGCCTTTGTTGGAGCCGGCGGTGACGACACCCAAACGGTTGCCGTTTTTGCCGGGGTCCACCAGCTCGCTTTTCAGGTAGCTGTAGCCGGCGAATACCTGCCACTGCTCGGTGAGTTTGCCGCTGGCGGAAAGCTCCAGGCCATCGACCCGGGACTCACCGGCGTTTTCATAGGTGTTGGAGTTGACCAGAACCCGCGCGTTTTTCTTCTCGGTGCGGAACACGGCAGCGGTCAGGGACAGGCGGTCGTGGAACAAATCCCACTTGGTGCCCAGCTCGTAGTTGACGGTTTCTTCCGGTTTCATGTCGCTGGTGTTGATGCCGGTTGGGATGGCGTTGGAGTCGACACCTTCACCCACCAGGCCGCCAGCAGGCGAGGCCGAAGTGGCATAGGAGGTGTAGATGCTGCCGTTTTCCATCGGCTTCCAGACCAGGCCGGCCTGCCAGTTGAAGAACTGGCTGTCGTCCTTGAGCTTGGTGCGGGCTTTTACCGTGGCGGAGGGTACCGCGTTGGTGTTGGCCTCGGTGTCGAACGTGTCGTAGCGCAGGCCGACGTTCAGCAGCCACTGCGGGTCGAGTTCGATGGTGTCGAACACGTACGCGGCGCGGCTGGTGGCCTTGGTGTTGGTGCCCATGTAGTTGCGGGCGACGCTGCCGGTCCAGGCATCGTTGGGGTTCGGGTCGCTCAACGAAGTGCACTGGCCGCCCTTGCCGCCGCCGGCCACGGTGCAGCTCGGGTTGCTGTTGGGGCTGACGGTGTAACCGCTGACACGGGTTTCTTCACCGGTAAACTCCAGCCCCGTGGAGTAGCTGTGCTTGAAGCCCAGGGCCTGGAAGCTGCCAAACAGATCGGTCTGGTTGGTGGTGGTCGTGGTGGTGGACACGCGGCTGTTGGCCCGGCGCCAGACGGTACCGAACTGGTTGACGTTGTGCTGGCTGTCGTCCGGTTGGGTGAGCACGTAGTCCTGGCCGGTGCTGCCGTGGCGCAGGGTGTTCTTGAGCGTCATGTTGTCGTTCAGGTCGTGTTCGATGGAGAACGTACTGATATCGGCGCGGGTCTTGCGGAAGTCGCGATCCTTCAAACCATAGAAGTTGCTGCTGTCGCCGCCGTCGGTGGGTTTGTCATGCACATGCACAGCCGTCGCGGAACTGTTGCTGTAGCCGTAGGGAATGCCCGAGTCCGGCAGGTCGTTGCTTTCCATGTGGTAGTAGCTGAGGTTGACGCGGGTCGGGGTGCCCAGGCCAAAGGTCAGCGACGGTGCCACGCCCCAACGGTCGTAATTGACCGCGTCGCGGCCGGCCACGTTCTGTTCGTGGCTCATCAGGTTCAGGCGGAACGCGGCGTTGTCGAGGAACTGGCGGTTGACGTCGAGGGCATAGCGCCGGGTCTGGTCGGAGCCGTAGGTAAAGCCGCCGTTGAGGAAGTCCCGTGCTTGTGGGGTCTTGCTCACCAGGTTGAGGCTGCCACCGGCCGAGCCACGTCCACCGAACGAGGAGTTGGGGCCCTTGCTGACTTCGATGGACTCGATATCGAAAATTTCCCGGCTCTGGCCGCCGGTATCACGCACGCCGTCCAGGTAGGTGTCGCCCTGGGCATCGAAGCCACGGATAAACGGACGGTCGCCCTGGGGGTTGCCGCCTTCACCGGCACCAAAGGTAATCCCCGGCACGGTACGCAGAGCGTCCTGCAGCGAGGTGGCGGCGGTGTCCTTGAGCACCTGCGCTGGCACCACGGTGACGGAGCGCGGGGTGTCGACCAGCGGCGCGGTGTATTTCTGCGAAGAGGCTTTTTCGGTCTGGTAGGAGGTTGCGTCCTGTTCCTGGCCGGTGATGCTGGTGGCCCCCAGGGAAATGCTGTTGCGCTCGCCTTTTTGTTCGGTCTCTTGGGCCGCTTGCGCCATATGGGCGACAGAGCTGGCGCTGATGGCCACGCCAATGGCCGAGGCCAGCAAGCGCGGTGAACTGTTTGGTGTTTTTGTAATGTGGCGCGACATGAAATTCCCTACCCCAAGGATGTTAGGGCGCGAAATATATTGTAAACAATTATGCATAGCAATTGAGAGGTATTGCTATTTGCACTCTATTTACAAAATTTACACTTCGGGAGTTACGGTTTTTGCGGGCTCATACGTCTGCCCGTCGGATCAGGGTTTTACAGCGTCAATAGTAATCAATACCATTGGCGCCCCTCTGCCCTCAGGTAACGTCTCATGCTGCTGCATATTCCCGGCCTGTTCTCCCGCGAAGAAGTCCTGCGCATCCGCGAAGCCCTGGAGCAGGCGGACTGGGCAGACGGCAAGATCACCGCCGGGCACCAGTCGGCCAAGGCCAAGCACAACCTGCAATTGCCCGAAGGCCACCCACTGGCCAAGGAAATCGGCGCGGCCATGCTCGAGCGCCTGTGGCAAAACCCGCAATTCATGTCGGCGGCGCTGCCACACAAAGTCTTCCCGCCATTGCTCAATTGCTACACCGCGGGGGGCAGCTTCGACTTTCATATCGATAACGCCGTGCGCCAGCCCAAGGGCAGCCCCGAGCGGGTGCGCACCGACCTGTCCGCCACGCTGTTTTTCAGCGACCCGGATGAGTACGACGGCGGCGAACTGCAGATCCAGGACACTTTCGGCCAGCAGCAGGTCAAGCTGCCCGCCGGCGACATGGTGCTGTACCCCGGCTCCAGCCTGCACAAAGTCAACGCCGTGACCCGTGGTGCGCGCTATGCCGCGTTTTTCTGGACCCAAAGCCTGGTGCGTGAAGACAGCCAGCGCACGTTGCTGTTCGAAATGGACGGTGCGATCCAGCAACTGAGCCGTGACGTACCGGACCACCCGGCGCTGATCCAGCTCACCGGCACCTATCACAACCTGTTGCGTCGCTGGGTCGAGGTCTGAGCATGGCTTTTCACTTGCGCCGCGAAGAACGCCTCGACGGCGAACAACTGCGCGCCATGCTCGACGAATCACCGGCCCGCGCGGCCCAGGCGATCCTGATGGCGGCGAAGGAGGGCGTGCTCGATGCCCAGGCGCTACTGGGGCAAATCCTCCTGGAAGGGCGCGGGATCGAGCGCGATGAAGCACTGGCCCTGCGCTGGTTCCGGATTGCGGCACAGGGCGGGCACCTGATGGCACGCAATATGGCGGGGCGCTGCCTGGAACACGGCTGGGGTTGCGCCGCCGATGAGCGGGCGGCGGCCGTCGAGTATCGCCAGGCAGCAGAGGCGGGGCTGGATTGGGGGTTGTACAACTACGCCAACTTGCTGGCCACCGGGCGCGGTGTGACGCCAGACCAGCAACAGGCGCTGGCCTGTTATCGCCAGGCTGCCGAACGGGGGCATGCCAAGTCGATGAACCTGTTGGGGCGATACCTGGAAGACGGGCAATTTTGCGCGCAAGACCTGCCCGCAGCGCGCGATTGGTATCGTCGCTCGGCCGAAGGTGGGGATTTTCGCGGGCAGTTCAGTTATGCGGCGGTGCTGGCGGATCAAGGCCAGGTCGAGGCGGCGCTGGAGTGGCTGCACCGGGCGCTGGAAGGCGGGAATCTGAAGTTTTTGCAGGTGGCGCACAAAGCGCTGGCGGCGGCGAATGATCCGCAGATTCGCGCCATGGCTGCTGCCTACCAGCAACGCGCAGAAGAGCTGTAGGAGCCGGCAAGCCGGCTCCTACGGGGTCAGACGTAGAAGGATTTCAGCGGTGGGAAACCGTTGAATTCAACGGCGCTGTAGCTGGTGGTGTACGCACCGGTGGACAGCCAGTACAGGCGGTCACCAATGGCCAGGTTCAGCGGCAGGCCGTACTTGTAGTTTTCGTACATGATATCGGCGCTGTCGCAGGTAGGACCGGCGATCACCACTTCTTCCATCTCGCCTTTTTTCTCGGTCCAGATCGGGAACTTGATGGCTTCGTCCATGGTTTCGATCAGGCCGGAGAACTTGCCCACATCCGTGTACACCCAGCGCTCGACGGCGGTACGGGATTTACGTGCAACCAATACCACTTCGCTGACCAGGATCCCGGCGTTGGCGATCAACGAACGGCCCGGCTCCAGGATGATTTCCGGCAGCTCGTCACCGAAGTCTTCCTTGAGGAAGCGGATGATTTCCTCGGCGTAGGTTTCCAGGCTGTTGGTGCGGGTGATGTAGTTGGCCGGGAAGCCACCGCCCATGTTGATCAGCTTGAGGTGGATGCCGTCTTCTTCTTTCAAGCGCTCGAAGATCACCTTGACCTTGGCGATGGCTGCGTCCCACACGCTGATATCACGCTGCTGCGAACCCACGTGGAACGAGATGCCGTAAGGCACCAGGCCCAGGTCGCGGGCGAGGATCAGCAGGTCCATGGCCATGTCGGTCTGGCAGCCGAATTTGCGCGACAAAGGCCAGTCAGCCGTAGTCGAGCCTTCGGTAAGGATACGCACATAGACTTTGGAGCCCGGCGCGGCCTTGGCGATGTTGCGCAGGTCGGCTTCGGAGTCGGTGGAGAACAGGCGCACGCCTTTCTCGTAGAAGTAGCGGATGTCCTTGGATTTCTTGATGGTGTTGCCGTAGCTGATACGGTCGGCGCTGACGCCGCGGTCCATGACCTTGTCCAGCTCGTAGATCGAGGCGATGTCGAAGCTCGAACCCTTGTCTTTCAACAGGTCGATGATCTCGACGGCAGGGTTGGCCTTGACGGCGTAGTACACCTTGGCGAATTCGAAACCGGCGCGCAGGTCATCGTAGGCCTGGCTGATCATCGCGGTGTCGATCACCACGAACGGGGTTTCTTGCTTGTCGGCGAACGCCTTCATTTTGTCAAAGGTGGCGCGCGCGAAATAGTCTTCGACGTTGATCGACATGCTGGGAACTCCTAAGGGCAAACTAAATTGATCAATGGGTGCAAATGAACGTCCTCCGTATCCCCACTTTGGTTCGCCTACTTCCCAAGGCATGTCGCCGAAAGCAAAAAGGCCACGGGATAAGCTTCCCTTGGCCTTGCTGTCTCGTCGTCAGTACTTGAGCCGGATGGATCGTTTCCAGCATGGACGTTCGGCGCGAACTTTAGGGCGTGAGGAGCTTGAGATCAACTAAAAATGTCGCGTTTTTGCACGCGTTCGTCGCGCGATCCCGTGCAGCTACTTATGTAACCGACCGGTGTGACGGATTGATGTTCCCCGGATGGGGCTGATCAGATGGATTTGCGGTGTATTCATCGCAGGCAAGCCAGCTCCTACAGGGATTGCATTCCAACTGTGGGAGCTGGCTTGTCTGTGATAGCGGTCTATCAGGCCAAGGCAGTCTCGGCAGGCGACACGATACTGGTCTTGCCCCCACGGGACTTACCGGAGCTCAGGTACTCGGCAATCGATTCCTGGGTCACTTCACCCAAAAACACCCGCTCGGCATCCATCACCGGCAGCCACGAGCGGTTGAACTCGTACATGCGCGACAACAGGATGCGCAAGTGCTCGTCAAACGCCGCCGTGGCGTTGAACTCGCGCAGGTATTGGGCGCAGGTACCCGTCTGACGATGCAGGTCGCGACGTCGTACATAACCCAGGGCCTTGTTCTCGGCGCAGGTGACCACCACATAGCGCCGGTCATGCTCGTCCATCAGCTCCAGGGCATCGGCCACCGGCGTTTCCGGGCTGACCGACGGGGCGTTGTCCGCCGCGTCTTCGGCCTTGACCAGCAGCAGGCGCTTGAGGGTGCTGTCCTGGCCGACAAAGTTGCTGACAAACTCGTCGGCAGGATGGGCCAGCAGGGTGTCCGGGTGGTCGATCTGCAACAGCTTGCCGGCGCGGAAGATGGCGATTTTGTCGCCCAGCTTGATCGCCTCGTCGATGTCATGGCTGACCATGATCACCGTCTTGTTCAATGCGCGTTGCATCTCGAAGAACTCGTTCTGGATCATCTCGCGGTTGATCGGGTCGACCGCGCCGAATGGCTCATCCATCAGCAGCAATGGCGCGTCGGCCGCCAGGGCGCGGATCACGCCGATCCGCTGTTGCTGACCACCGGACAATTCACGGGGGTAGCGGTGCAGATACTGCTTGGGTTCGAGCTTGATCATGCTCATCAACTCACGGGCGCGGTCGTGGCACTTCTGCTTGTCCCAGCCCAGCAGCTTGGGCACCACCACGATGTTTTCCTCGATGGTCATGTTGGGGAACAGGCCGATCTGCTGGATCACGTAGCCGATGTTGCGGCGCAGGGTCACTTCGTCGAGGTCGGTGGTGTCTTCGCCGTTGATCAGGATCTTGCCCGAGGTGGGCTTGATCAGGCGGTTGATCATTTTCAGCGTGGTGCTCTTGCCGCAACCCGAGGGGCCGAGGAATACGCAAATCTCGCCTTCATTGACAGTCAGGCTCACGTCGTTAACGGCGGTGACAGTCTTGCCGTTGCTTTGGAAGGTCTTGGACAGGTTTTGAAGTTCGATCATTTGAGCAATCCTTTTGGAGTCAGCGAGCGTTGCAGCCATTGCAGAAGCAGGTCGGCGAAGATGGCCAGGAGACTGACCAGCACGGCGCCAACGATCAGCATCGACATGTCGCTGCGGCTGATGGAAGCCAGAATAAGTACACCCAGGCCACCGGCGCCGATGGTGGCGGCAATGGTCATTACACCGATGTTCATCACCACCGCGGTGCGCACGCCGGCGAGGATCACCGGCACGGCGATGGGCAGCTCGACCATGCGCAGGCGCTGGCCGAAGGTCATGCCGATGCCTTTGGCGGCTTCGCGGATGCCCGGCTCGACACCGGTCAGGGCCAGGTAGGTGTTACGCATGATCGGCAGCAGGGAGTAGAGGAACACGGCGGTGATCGCCGGCATCGGCCCCAGGCCCTGGCCGAACTTGGAGTAGAACGGCAGCAGCAGGCCGAACAGGGCAATCGACGGCACGGTCAGCAGCACCGTGGCGCTGGCCTGCAACGGGCCGGCCAGGGTCGGGAAGCGGGTCATCAGCACGCCCAGGGGCACGCCGACGACAATCGCAAGGATCACGGCGATCCCGACCAGGGTGATGTGCTGCCAGGTCAGGTGCAGGACTTGGGCCCAATCAAGATGGGAAAAGGCGTTCAGAAATTCCATGTCTTCTCCTCTTTTAGTTGAGTGGGTGCTGGCGCAGGAAGTCAGCGGCAACGGCCGATGGGCTTTCATGGTCGACGTCGACCCGCGCGTTCAGCTGGCGCATGGTTTCATCGTCGAACAGCGCCGCCAGTGGCTTGAGGTCGGCGGCCAATTGCGGGTGGGCATCCAGATAAACCTGGCGTACCACCGGGGCTGCGGTGTAGTCCGGGAAGTAGTGCAGGTCATCTTCCAGCAGCTTCAATTTGAAGGCGTTGAGGCGGCCATCGGTGGTGTACACCAGGCCGGCAAATACCTGGCCATTACGCAGGGCGGTGTAGACCAGGCCTGCGTCCATCTGCCGGGTGTTCTTGCGGGTGAGGTTCATGCCGTACAGCTTGACCATGCCGGCCATGCCGTCGGAACGGTTGGCGAACTCGGTATCCAGGGCCACCAGGCGGTTTTCACGGGTTGGCTCGGCCAGGGCCTTGGTCAGGTCGCTGATGGTGTTGATCTGCGGATACTCCTTGGCCACGTTTTCCGGCAGGGACAGGGCGTAGGTGTTGCTGAACTTCGACGGCGACAGCCAGACCAGGCCTTTTTTTGCGTCGAGTTCTTTCACCCGTGCGTAGGACTGTTCGCTGTCGAGCTTCTCGTCCACATGGTTGTAGGCCACCAGGGACACGCCGGTGTACTCCCAGATCAGGTCCAGTTGCCCGCTCTCCTGGGCACTGCGCGCCAGGTTGCTGCCCAGGCCGCCGGTCACGCGGGTGTCGTAGCCCTTGGTGCGCAGGTACTGGGAGGTAATTTCGGCGAGCAGGGTCTGCTCGGTGAAGACCCGGGCGCCGATACGGATCACCGGTTTTTCAGCGGCTTGCGCAATACCTGCAAACAGCAGGACGCAGCTCAATATCAAAGTCAGTTTTTTCATGTCGATTCCTTTACCCAGCCTTAAGACGGACGCAACCCGCGTTCCAGCCAGAGGCGGCTGGCCATGGTCACCAGACCGTCAAGCAGCAACGCCAGCAACGCGGTACACGCGGCGCCGAGTAGCAATTGCGGCTGATTGTTCAGGGCAATGCCGGGGAAGATCAGGCTGCCCAGGCTGTTGGCGCCAATCAGGAACGCCAGCGGTGCGGTGCCGACGTTGATCGCCAGGGCCACACGTACGCCACCGATGATGATCGGCACGGCGTTGGGCAGTTCGACGCGAAACAGCACCTGGCGCGGGGTCATGCCGATGCCGACGGCGGCTTCCTTCAAGGAGCCCTGCACGTTTTTCAGGCCTTCGTAGGTATTGCGCACGATGGGCAGCAAGGAGGCGAGGAACAGGGCGAAGATGGCCGGGCCACTGCCGATGCCGAGGACGCCGAGGGCGATGGCCAGTACGGCCAGGGGAGGGACGGTGTTGCCGATGTTGAAGATCTGCATGAAGCGTTCTGCGCGCCCGACCATATTCGGTCGGCTGAGCAGGATACCGGCGGGGATCCCTACAATCAGGGCAGCCAGCATGGAGACAAGTACAAGAATCAGGTGAGCTTGCAGGTAAAACAACAAATCGTCGCGGTACATCTCGATCGTGTTGATGCCGATCCAGTGGACCAGCAGGGCCAGGAGAGCGACGACAACCGCTCCTCCTATCAGCCCTTTGCCATAGCGAATAGCCACAGGCGGACTCCTTTTTTCTTTTGTCGGCGAACACATTTCCGAGCGGCAATGCCATTCCTGGCTGTCGGCGAATATGTTCGCGAAAAGCAGCTCGCCGATACCGGCAATGCGGTATGCGATCAAGCCATGAGCGCAGCCTCGTCAGGCTAACTTGCTGATTTTTCAGCCCCTGTTACGAGTGCGGTAGCAGGGGAGTGGACGTCTCTACCTTTTAAAAGGTTCCATACTTGGCAGCATTTAGCCACCCCCAATCGGGTGAACGGTGGTCCGGCTCCCTGGGTTTGCGCTATACTCGCCGCCCTTTTTTGACTCACCTGCCAGGCGATTTCCCATGACCCACCAGGCCGCCGAAGTCGCGAAACGCCGCACTTTCGCCATTATTTCCCACCCCGATGCCGGTAAAACCACCATCACCGAAAAGCTCCTGCTGATGGGCAAGGCGATCGCAGTGGCCGGCACGGTGAAATCCCGCAAGTCTGATCGCCATGCCACCTCCGACTGGATGGAGATGGAGAAGCAACGGGGTATTTCCATTACCACGTCGGTCATGCAGTTCCCCTATCGCGACCACATGATCAACCTGCTCGACACCCCGGGCCACGAAGACTTCTCCGAAGACACCTACCGCACCTTGACCGCGGTGGACTCGGCCTTGATGGTCCTCGACGGTGGTAAGGGCGTCGAGCCCCGCACCATCGCCCTGATGGACGTGTGCCGCCTGCGTGACACGCCGATCGTCAGCTTTATCAACAAACTCGACCGCGACATCCGCGACCCGATCGAACTGCTGGATGAAATCGAAGCCGTCCTGAAGATCAAGGCCGCGCCGATCACCTGGCCGATTGGCTGCTACCGCGACTTCAAGGGCGTGTACCACCTGGCCGACGACTACATCATTGTCTACACCGCTGGCCACGGTCACGAACGCACCGATGTGAAGATCATCGAGAAACTCGACTCCGATGAGGCCCGCGCCCACCTGGGTGACGAGTACGACCGCTTCGTCGATCAACTGGAACTGGTGCAGGGCGCCTGCCATGAGTTCAACCAGCAGGAATTCCTCGACGGGCAACTGACCCCGGTGTTCTTCGGTACCGCCCTGGGCAACTTCGGCGTCGACCACGTACTGGATGCGGTGGTCAACTGGGCACCGAAACCACTGGCGCGGGTTGCCAACGAACGGACCGTGGAGCCGGTTGAAGAGAAATTCAGCGGTTTCGTGTTCAAGATCCAGGCGAACATGGACCCCAAGCACCGCGACCGTATCGCCTTTATGCGTATCTGCTCCGGCAAATACGAAAAAGGTATGAAGATGCGCCACGTACGCACCGGCAAGGACGTGCGTATCGGCGACGCCCTGACGTTCTTCTCCTCGGAGCGTGAGCAGTTGGAAGAGGCGTTTGCCGGCGACATCATCGGCCTGCACAACCACGGCACCATCCAGATCGGTGACACCTTCACCGAAGGCGAAGCGCTGGGCTTCACCGGCATCCCGCACTTCGCCCCGGAACTGTTCCGCCGCGTACGCCTGCGCGACCCGCTCAAGTCCAAGCAACTGCGCCAGGGCTTGCAGCAGTTGGCGGAAGAGGGCGCCACCCAGGTGTTCTTCCCCGAGCGCAGCAACGACATCATCCTCGGCGCCGTGGGTGTGCTGCAGTTCGATGTGGTGGCCAGCCGCTTGAAAGAGGAATACAAGGTCGAATGCTCCTACGAGCCGATCACCGTGTACTCCGCGCGCTGGATTGATTGCAGCGACAAGAAGAAGCTCGAAGAGTTTTCCAACAAGGCCGTGGAAAACCTCGCCATCGACGGCGGCGGTCACCTGACCTACCTGGCGCCGACGCGGGTCAACCTGGCGCTGATGGAAGAGCGCTGGCCGGATGTGAAATTCCGGGCGACGCGCGAGCATCACTAAGGGTTAGCGGTACGAAAAAAGGCGAAGCTGTGATGGCTTCGCCTTTTTATTTGGCGGTAGATTATTAGGTGTTGGGCCCAACTTTAAGTTGTTTCAGGCTTAGATCAGCCCCCGCTCTTAGGGTTTCAACTTGTGCGGCTATTGCATCTTTGACAATTGCTTCGCCCACGTCAGTGATTTCCTGATTTTTTATATAGTTCACACTCAAGAACAATAGGTGCATGGCAACATCCATCGCACTTTGAAAAGACAGCAGTGTATTGTTATTCCCTAGTTCATCGACCACTCTTTCCCAGCGCCGGTCAGACTCGACCTGCAAGGCCTTGAACTCCGCCAGCGACACGTCGCCGTCCTCGTAGATATCAGACAGCAGCTTTTCCAGGGATTTTGAAATGTCTCGCATGACAGCCCTCGCAAAGAATATAAGAAGTTGCAGCGGGCGGACTTTATTCTTTGCGCGTGGCGTTGCGCAATTGCGGAAACATAGAGGTTACAAGTTACAGAAAGTTAGTCTGTGAGGCGGGGATTGGTGCTGTTTTTAATGTCGGACTTGTCGTTGGTTTTATCGCGAATAGGCGGTAATTACGTGCGTCAGAATGACCATTAAAAAAGCTCCGCCAGGCATGCCGGGCGGAGCAGAGATACAGGCGCAGGTAACTGGCCTTAGAACGAAGCCGTCACCGACGCAAAATACGCCCGACCCGGTTCGTTGTACGTCTGGGCGCCCGCATCATCAGCATTGCCTTTGCGATACAGGCGCTTGTCCAGCAGGTTTTCGATGCCCACGCGTACGCTCAGGTTCTTGTTGAACTCGTAGCCGCTGCTCAAGCCCATCAAGCCGTACGGGTCCACGTCCTGCTGGGCGCTGCGATCATAGTTGCTGGCGCTGCGCGAGTTGAGGGTTGGCGACTCCTGCTTGCCGTAGTAGGTGCCGCTGACCTGGAACGACAGCTTGTCGGTGGCCTGCCAGTCCAGCGTGGTGTTGACCGTGTACTTGGGAATGACGCTCAGCGGCTCGCCGGTGTCCTTGTCCTTGGAGTCGATCATGTAGGTCAGGTTGGTGTTCCAGTCCAGGTCGTCGCGCAAGCTCATGAACAGGTTGCCCTCGACCCCCTGCACCAGCGCGGCGCCGCTGTTTTCCCATTCCAGCACACGGCGCCCGCCGTCCAGGCGGTAGGCGGCGGTGTTGCTGGCGTTGATTTTGTTCTTGTAGTCATTACGGAAGTAAGTCGCGCTGGTGCGCCAGGTGCCTTTGTCATAGGCCAGGCCAATTTCCTTGTTGACGCTGATTTCCGGTTTCAGGTCCGGGTTGCCCACCAGGTAGCAGCCACCGGAGTTGGTTTCGCCGGCGTTGCAGCCGTTGCCACGGCTGTACAGCAAGTAGTTGGGGTTGGACTGGTACAGGTTGGGCGTCTTGTAGGCCCGGGCAATCCCGCCCTTGAGGCTCAGTTCATCGGTCAACTGGTGCGAGGCGTTGAGGCTCGGGCTCCAGTTGCCGCCGTATTCTTCATGATCGTCGTAGCGCAGGCCGGGGGTGATGATGGTCTTGCTGCCGACTTCGATGTTGTCCTCGGCGAACAGCGCGTAGCTCGAGGCCGTGGTCTTGGTGCTGCTGCGGCTCATCCCCGGAATGCTCGGCACGCCGCCGGTGCCTGGGTCGTAGCTTTGTGGGCGCAGCGAGCCTGGGTCGTTCATCGACTCGTAGAGGTATTCGCTGCCCAGGGTCAGCACCTGCTCGGTGCCGAAACTCAGGGGCAGGTTGACCTCGGCGGTGGCCCGGGTGTTGCGCAGGCGCGATTCGAAACGGCCAGCGGTGGCGGAGGGTGCGCCCTCGCCGGAGCCGGCCAGGCCTTCGTTGAGGCGTGCGTTGCGGGTCAGGTCGTGGCTCAGGGAGGCCAGGGTCGAGCCCCAGTCGAACTCGCCACGGTGGGTGGCGGAGAAACTACTGCGCTGGATCACGCTGGTTTCTTTGCCGACCAGGCTGTTAACGAACACGCCGCCGCCGTTAAGCATGGTGTCGCCGGCGAAGATATTGCCCTGGCGGCTGTAGCTGGCTTCCAGGTCCAGGGTTTGCTCAGGGGTGAATTGCCAACTGAGCAAGCCGTTGACGTCTTTGTTGCGCACACCCTCGCGGCCGGCAACCAGCGAGTCGGCGGTGGCCTGTTCAGCCTGGTTGATGGTGGAGTCGTCGGCATCGGTCTTGTTCAGGCCGCCATACACCCGGAACGCCAGGGTATCGCTCAGCGGCCCGCTGAGGTTGAAGTTGGTGCGCTTGCTCATGCCTTCGGCATCGTCTTCGGGCAGCGACACGTAAGTGGTCAGCGAGCCGTGCAACTGGTCGGTGGGGCGCTTGGTGATGATGTTGATCACCCCGCCCATGGCCCCGGAGCCGTAGCGCGCGGCGGCCGGGCCGCGCAGGATTTCAATGCGTTCGACTTCCTCGGCCGGTACCCAGTTGGTTTCGCCACGGGTATCACGGTCGCCGCTCCAGCCGTAGCGCACGGCATTGCGCGAGGTCGACGGCTTGCCATCGATCAGGATCAGGGTGTTTTCCGGGCCCATGCCGCGCAGGTCGATCTGGCGGTTGTTGCCACGGCTGCCGCTGGAACTGTTGCCGCTCAGGTTGACGCCGGGTTCACGGCGGATGATGTCCGACAGATCGTTGGTGGGTGGGCGTTTCTTGATGTCTTCGGCGGTGATGATCGACACGCCGGGTGCCTGCTTGAGCTCTTCGGCGGCGGTGCCCAGGATGCGCGTTTCGCTCAGCTCCAGGGCCTGGGAGGTGCCATCGACGGGCAGGTCGCTAGCTTCTACCGGCACTTTGTCGCGCTCTCTTTCCAGGGTGTCCGCCAGCAGCGCAGGGGATGAAAGGGCGGCGATAAACGCCAGGGAGAAGTGGCTGAGCCTGAATCGAGGTGACATGTCCGCAAAATCCTTTATGAAAGGTGGCAACTGAGCGAGATGCACCAGAATTGCCTTCCAGCAGGATTCGGCGCGCTCTACGCGCCGGAATGCTAGTCATTATCAAATACAAGTAAATATCATTTACAATTTTTACACTTAGCTAAAAACAAAAAAGCCCCTCCCGCCAGACTGATGCGCAATCTGGCGGGAGAGGCTGTACAACGCTGTATTGCCCTGTGGCAGCGGGCTTGTGTGGGAGCGGGCTTGCCCGCGATGCAGGCACCTTGCACTGTCAGTTAAACCGCGCTGATGCTATCGCGGGCAAGCCCGCTCCCACACAAGCCCACCCCTCCAGGGGGTTAGGCGACGAACTGCTCCGCGTGATGGCAAGCCACCTGGCGGTTGTCCAGTTCGCGCAGCAGCGGTTCTTCACTGCTGCAGCGCTCGGTCGCGTACGGGCAGCGCTTGTGGAAGGCGCAGCCGGACGGCGGGTTCAGCGGGTTGGGTAACTCACCGACGATCTTGATCTTCGGCTTGTTCGGGTCCGGGTGAATGGTCGGGGTGGCCGACAGCAACGCCTGGGTATAAGGGTGCAGCGGGCGCTCGTAGATGTCGTTCTTCGCGCCCATTTCCACCGGGCGGCCGAGGTACATCACCATCACGTGGTCGGCAACGTGTTGCACCACCGCCAGGTTGTGGGAGATGAACACATACGCGGTGTTGTACTGCTGCTGCAGGTCCATGAACAGGTTGAGCACCTGGGCCTGGATCGACACGTCCAGCGCCGAGGTCGGTTCATCCGCCACCAGCACCTTGGGTTGCAGCATCATCGCGCGGGCCAGGGCGATCCGCTGGCGCTGGCCCCCGGAGAACATGTGCGGGTAGCGCTGATAATGCTCAGGGCGCAGGCCCACCTGCTTCATCATCGCCTGGACCTTTTCACGGCGCTCGGCGGCGGACAGATTGGTGTTGATCAGCAGCGGCTCGCCCAGTTGATCGCCGACTTTCTGCCGTGGGTTCAACGAGGCGTAGGGGCTCTGGAACACCATCTGCACGTCTTTGCGCAGTTGCTTGCGCTGGGCCTTGTCGGCGCCGGCGACTTCCTGGCCGGCGATTTTCAAGGAGCCGGACGACGGCTCTTCAATCAGCGTCAGCGCGCGGGCCAGGGTGGATTTGCCGCACCCGGACTCACCCACCACGGCGAGGGTCTTGCCGGCTTCCAGTTCGAACGACACGCCATTGAGGGCGCGCACGGTGGCGTGGCCCTTGAACAGGCCACGGGACACTTCGTAGTGACGGGTCAGGTCGCGGGCGGTAAGAACGACGGCCATTACGCCACCTCCTGGTTCAAGGGGTAGAAGCAGCGCACAAGGCTGTGGGCTTGCGGGTCCAGGGTCGGACGGGTCTGGCGGCAGCTGTCTTGCACATACGGGCAGCGTGGCGACAGCAGGCAGCCTTGCGGGCGGTCATAACGGCCGGGGACGATGCCCGGCAGCGTCGACAGACGCGCAGCGCCCATGCTGTGTTCCGGGATCGCGGCCAGCAATGCCTCGCTGTACGGGTGCGCCGGTACGTCGAACAGGCCGGGCACCTGGCCGACTTCCACCGCTTGGCCGGCGTACATCACGCACACGCGCTGGGCGGTTTCGGCCACTACCGCGAGGTCGTGGGTGATCAGCACCAGGCCCATGTTCTGCTCTTTTTGCAGGGCCAGCAGCAGCTCCATGATCTGCGCCTGGATGGTCACGTCCAGGGCCGTGGTCGGCTCGTCGGCGATCAGCAGTTTTGGCTCGCCGGCAATCGCCATGGCAATTGCCACACGCTGGCTCATGCCGCCGGACAGCTGGTGCGGGTAGGCATCCATGCGGCTGGAAGCGCCTGGGATCTCGACCTTTTCCAGCAGTTCGATGGCACGTTTGCGTGCTTGCTTGCCGGACATCTTCAGGTGCAGGCGCAGTACTTCTTCAATCTGGAAACCCACGGTGTAGCTGGGGTTCAGCGCGGTCATCGGGTCCTGGAACACCATCGCCAGGTCTTTGCCGACGATCTGCCGGCGCTGGCGGTTGCTCAGCTTGAGCATGTCCTTGCCGTCGAAAGTCAGGGAGTCGGCGGTGACGATGCCGGGATGCTCGATCAGGCCCATCAGCGCCATCATGGTCACGGATTTACCCGAACCCGACTCGCCAACGATGGCCAGTACTTCGCCTTTGTCCACGGCCAGATCGAGGCCATCGACCACCGGCACAGCGGTTTTGTCGCCGAAGCGCACATTGAGATTCTTGATTTCTAGCAGTGACATGGGAATCTCCTCACGCGGCATTCTTGAGTTTCGGGTCCAGCGCATCGCGCAGTCCGTCGCCCATCAGGTTGATTGCCAGCACGCTGAGCAAAATGGTCAAGCCAGGCAGGCTTACAACCCACCAGGCGCGTTCGATGTAGTCACGGGCCGAAGCCAGCATGGTGCCCCACTCAGGCGTCGGCGGTTGCACGCCAAGGCCGAGGAAGCCCAGGGCGGCGGCATCGAGAATCGCCGAGGAGAAGCTCAAGGTGGCCTGCACGATCAATGGCGCCATGCAGTTGGGCAGCACGGTGACGAACATCAGGCGCGGCAGGCCGGCACCGGCCAGGCGCGCGGCGGTCACGTAGTCACGGTTGAGCTCGCCCATCACCGCCGCGCGGGTCAGGCGCACGTAGGACGGCAGCGACACAATGGCAATCGCGATCACGGTGTTGATCAGGCCAGGGCCGAGGATGGCGACAATCGCCACGGCCAGCAGCAGCGAGGGCAGGGCCAGCATGATGTCCATCAGACGCATGATGGTCGGGCCGAGTAAGCGCGGGAAGAACCCGGCGAACAGGCCCAGCAGGATCCCCGGGATCAGCGACATCACCACCGACGACAAACCGATCAGCAATGACAGGCGCGAGCCCTGGATCAGGCGCGACAGCAAGTCACGGCCCAGTTCGTCGGTGCCCAGCAAAAACTGCATCTGCCCGCCCTCCAGCCACGACGGCGGGGTCAGCAGGAAGTCGCGGTATTGCTCGCTGGGGTTATGGGGCGCGACCCAGGGGGCGAAAATCGCGCAGAACACGATCAGCAACATAAACAGCAGGCCGGCAACCGCGCCCTTGTTCTTGGAGAAGGCTTGCCAGAATTCTTTGTACGGCGACGGGTACAGCAGGCTCTGATCGACTGCTGACACTTGAGTTGGTGTGGTCATGGTCATGGTCTCAGCGCTGGTGACGGATGCGTGGGTTGGCGAAGCCGTAGAGGATATCCACCACGAAATTCACCAGGATCACCAGGCAGGCGATCAGCAGGATGCCGTTTTGCACCACCGGGTAGTCCCGCGCGCCAATGGCTTCGATCAGCCATTTGCCGATGCCGGGCCAGGAGAAGATGGTCTCGGTCAAGACCGCACCGGCCAGCAGCGTGCCGACTTGCAGGCCGACCACGGTCAGCACCGGGATCAGCGCGTTACGCAGGCCGTGCACGAACACCACGCGCGCCGGCGACAGGCCCTTGGCCTTGGCGGTGCGGATGTAGTCTTCGCGCAGGACTTCAAGCATCGAGGAGCGGGTCATCCGCGCAATCACTGCCAGCGGGATGGTGCCGAGCACGATGGCCGGCAGGATCAGGTGATGCAGTGCATCCCAGAACGCGTCCGGTTCGTCGGCCAGCAGGGTGTCGATCAGCATGAAGCCGGTGCGTGGCTCGATGTCGTAGAGCAGGTCGATACGCCCGGAAACCGGGGTCCAGCCCAGGCTTACCGAGAAGAACATGATCAGGATCAGGCCCCACCAGAAGATCGGCATCGAATATCCCGCCAGGGAGATGCCCATCACCCCATGGTCGAACAGGGATCCTCGCTTGAGTGCCGCGATCACCCCGGCCAATAGCCCGAGGATGCCGGCGAACAACAGGGCGGCCATGGACAGTTCCAGGGTCGCGGGGAACAGGGCGCTGAACTCGGTCCACACGCTGGTGCGGGTACGCAGGGATTCGCCGAGGTCGCCTTGGGCGAGCTTGCCGACGTAGTCCAGGTATTGCGCATACAAGGGTTTGTTCAAGCCAAGGCGTTCCATTGCCTGGGCGTGCATCTCGGGGTCAACCCGCCTTTCGCCCATCATGACTTCTACGGGGTCGCCAGGGATCATGCGAATCAACGCAAAGGTCAGCAGCGTGATGCCGAAGAATGTGGGGATCAATAACCCCAATCGGCGGGCAATAAAACTAAACATCGTGTTGTGTACCTCAATCAGCCGGTTAGGCAGGTCCGGCCCCGTCAACGTCGACGGGGCCGGGCGTCTCTTATTACTTCACCTGGGTGGTGGCGAAGTTATTGTTGGTCAGGGGGCTTTGGGTATAACCCTCGACGTTCTTGCGCATGGCAGTGAACATTTTCGGGTAAGCCATGGGGATCCACGGTTGGTCCTTGTCGAAAACGTCCAGCGCTTGTTCATAGAGTGTGGCGCGCGCGGCGGGTTCAGCCACGGCGCGGGCCTTGTCGATCAGGCCCTGAAACTCTTCGTTACACCAGCGGGCGTAGTTTTCGCCGTTTTTCGCTGCATCGCAACTCAGGTTCGGCGTGAGGAAGTTGTCTGGGTCGCCGTTGTCCCCGGCCCAGCCGGCGGAAACCATGTCGTGCTCGCCGGCTTTGGCGCGCTTGAGCATCTCGCCCCACTCCATGACCTTGATATTGACCTTGAGGCCAATCTGCGCCAGATCCGCCTGCATGCGCTGGGCGCCGAGCATCGGGTTGGGGTTGGTCGGGCCGCCGCCGTTGCGGGTGAACAGGCTGAACTCGGTGCCTTCCGGCACGCCGGCTTCCTTGAGCAGGGCACGGGCCTTGTCCAGGTCGCGGGCCGGGTTTTTCAGCTTGTCGTTGAAGCCTAGCAGGGTCGGCGGGTACGGGCCGGTGGCGTCGATGGCATTGCCTTTGCCGTACAGGGATTCGTTATAGCCATGTTTGTCGAACGCGATGTTGATTGCGTGGCGTACCCGCGCGTCGCTCATGTACTTGTGGGTGGTGTTCATGGCGGTGTAGGCGGTGGTCATCGCCGCCAGTTCCGCGACCTTCAGGTTTGGATCGGCCTTGATGCTGGGCAGGTCGTCAGGCTTGGGATACAGGGCGATCTGGCACTCATTGGCCTTGAGCTTTTGCAGGCGCACGTTGTTATCCACCGCGATGGCGAGGATCAGCGGGTCGGCGGGCGGCTTGCCACGGAAGTATTCCGGGTTGGCCTTGAAGCGCACCTGGGCGTCCTTCTGGTAGCGGGTAAAGATGAACGGGCCGGTGCCGATCGGCTTGCTGTTGAGCTCGCCGGTCTTGTTGGCGGCCAGCAGCTTGTCGGCGTACTCGGCAGAGTGGATGGCGGTGAAGGGCATCGCGACATCGGCCAGGAACGGAGCTTCAGGGCGGGTCAGGGTGAAGACCACGGTGTGGTCATCGGTCTTCTCGACGCTTTTGAGCAGTTCCTTGAAACCCATGCTTTCGAAATAGGGGAAGCCGGTGGTGGACTTGTTGTGCCACGGGTGTTTGGGGTCCAGTTGGCGCTGGAAGCTCCAGAGCACGTCGTCGGCATTCAGGTTGCGCGTGGGCTTGAAGTAGTCGGTGGTGTGGAACTTGACGTCATCTCGCAGGTGGAAGGTATAGGTCAGGCCGTCCTCGCTGATGTCCCACGATTTGGCGAGTGCGGGTTGGATTTCAGTGGTGCCGGGCTTGAAGTCCACCAGGCGGTTGAACATGGTTTCGGCGGCGGCATCGGCGGTGACGGCCGTGGTGTACAGGACCGGGTCGAAGCCTTCCGGACTGGCTTCGGTGCAGACCACCAGGGGTTTGGCCGATACGCCGATAGCGACGCTTAATAGCGCAGCGGCAACGGCAGCTTGTAGCGGGAGCATTTTCATTCAGAGCCCTCTGCAATCGATGGGACCAGGCAAGCGTAGACGGCGGGCTCGTCCTGAGCCCGCCGTCTACCTGGTGCGATTTAAAGAATGTTGAACGGGACGGTGGTAACCAGACGGAATTCTTTGACGCTGCCGTCAAACTGGTTGGCGCTGCCACGGTGTTCGACGTAGGTGGCACGAATCGCGGTGGCCTTGAGCGGGCCGCTCTGGACCGCGTATGCCGCGCCCACGCCGTATTCCTGGTGTTTTTCGCCGTCCTGGGTCTCGATGCCGGTGTAGGCGTAGGCGCCGTTGCTGTTCCCCGTGTAGTGGGTACCGTCGATGCCCCAGCCGCGTGCGGAGTAGATGTTGAACTTCAGGCCCGGCACGCCGTATTCGGCCATGTTGATGGCGTAGGCGACCTGGAAGGATTTCTCGTTCGGGCCGTTGAAGTCCGACGTCAGGGAGTTGGCCAGGTAGATGCCGTTGGTTTCGTGCAGGTAGTCGAAGTACTCGTTACCGTTCACTTGCTGGTAGGAGAAGGTCAGGCTGTGAGCCTGGTGAGCCAATCCAAGGGACAGGGAGTAGGTATCGTTGTCGATCTCCCCCATCAGTTTTTTGCCTTCATCGACGGTCTTGTAATAGTTCAGGCCGGTGGTCAAGGCCAGGACTTGGCTGTCACCCAGCTGGTGGGTTGCACCGAAGTAGTACTGGTTCCAGAAGTCCTTGACGTTGGCGCCGAAGAAGCTGGTTTTCAGGCTCTCGAACGGCTGGTAGTTGGCGCCCAGGGTGTAGACCTTGTCGGTTGTCGCACTGTTGGCGCCTTGTTGGCTGTACTCGCTGCGGAACTTCGACAGGCTCTGTTCGGAACGTGGGGAGACGCGGTCAAACACGCCGCCCTGGAACGACAGGTTGCTGAACTCTTCGCTGTTGAAGCTCACACCCTGGAAGCTCGATGGCAGGGGACGGTTGCCGATGGTATCGACGATGCCGCTGCTGAAGTTCTGGCGACCGGCCGTCAAGGTGGTGTTGGAGACACGGAACTGCACGTTGGCCAGGCCCAGTTTGCTCCACTGGTCTACGGCATTACCGTCAGAGTCAGCCAAGGTACGGTTAGAGCCGCCCTTGATATCGCGTTTGCTGCGGTCCAGAACCAGAGCGTTGTACACCGCTACTTCGGTCTTGACGCCAACAGTGCCCTGGGTGAACCCCGAGCTGGCGTTGAGGATGGTGCCCTGGATCCAGTTGGTACGGTTGCGGTCGGTCTTCGCCACACCGTGCTCTTTGTATTTGAACTTGCCACCACGGTACAGGCTCTCGTGGGAGTACCAGTTACGCGTGGTGCCGCCCAGGCTGAAATCTTCGATAAAGCCCTTGGCCTCGCTTTGGGCGCTGGCACTGGCCAGCGTGGTCGGCACGAATTGCTGGCTTGCAGGTTCGGCGTAAGCGGTGGCGGTGATGCTGCTGATGGCCATGGCCAGTAGCACTTTGCTGCTCAATTTCATGGGTGGAGCTCCTTTGGTTCTCTTTTTTTTATGCCGGCCTTATTGGGTGAACCGGCTATTGGGTGTGTAACTCTTCAAGCATTTGCAAACGTTTGCTGTAGGAGATTTCGCGAATTACAGCTACACGTTTGCGACAGGGCCAACGTGGCCCTGCGCATCCGGTTATTTTTTTATGGGGTGATACTGACGCCCGAGAACACGTTGCGGCCGAAGGGGCTCACTTTGAAACCTTCGACCTTGGTGCTTAACGGCTGGTTGACCGTCGAGTGGGCGACAGGCGTGATCGGCACCTGCTGTTTGAGCAGTTGCTGCGCCTGTTTGTACAGAACAGTCCTTTGTTCACGGTCGGTGACGACCTTGGCTTGCTTGATCAGCTTGTCGTACGCCGGGTCACACCACATCGAGTAGTTGTTCCCGCCGATGGCGTCGCAGCTGTAGAGGGTGCCCAGCCAGTTGTCCGGGTCGCCGTTGTCGCCGGTCCAGCCGATCAGGCTGATATCGTGCTCGCCGTTCTTGATGCGCTTGATGTACTCGCCCCACTCATAGCTGACGATCTTGACCTTGAGGCCGATCTTGGCCCAGTCGCTTTGCAGCATCTCGGCCATCAGCTTGGCGTTGGGGTTGTACGGGCGCTGGACGGGCATGGCCCACAGGGTGATCTCGGTGCCTTCCTTGACGCCGGCAGCCTTGAGCAATTCCTTGGCTTTTTCCGGGTTGTAGGCGCTGTCCTTGATGGTGTCGTCATAGGACCACTGGGTTGGCGGCATACCGTTGACCGCCAGTTGCCCCGCGCCCTGGTATACGGCATTGAGAATGCTCTGCTTGTTCACCGCCATGTCCAGGGCCTGGCGCACTTCGAGCTGGTCGAAGGGCTTGTGTCGCACGTTGTAGGCGATGTAGCCGAGGTTGAAGCCGGGCTTGGTCAGCAGTTGCAGGTTCGGGTCGGCCTTGAGGGCGTCGACGTCGGCGGGGCGTGGATGCAGGGTGACCTGGCATTCGTTGGCCTTGAGCTTCTGCACGCGCACCGAGGCGTCGGTGTTGATGGCGAAAATCAGCTGGTCGAGCTTGACCTTGCTCGGGTCCCAGTAGTGTTTGTTGCCGGCGAAACGGATCTGCGAATCCTTCTGGTAACGCTGGAACACGAACGGCCCGGTGCCGATCGGCTTCTGGTTGATATCGCTGGGTTTGCCGGCCTTGAGCAGTTGCTCGGCATATTCGGCCGAGAGGATCGCGGCGAAGCTCATGGCGATGTTCTGGATAAACGCGGCGTCGACCGTGTTCAGGGTCATCACCACGGTGTGCGGGTCGGTTTTCTCGACCTTGGCGATGTTCTTGTTCAGGCTCATCCCGTTGAAGTACGGGAACTCGGTGGGGTAGGCCTTGCGAAACGGGTGGTCGGGGTCAAGCATGCGATTGAAGGTGAATAGCACGTCATCGGCGTTGAAATCCCGTGTTGGCTTGAATTCCTTGTTGCTGTGGAACTTCACCCCTTCGCGCAAGTGGAAGGTGTAGGTCAGGCCGTCTGGCGAAATATCCCACTTAGTAGCCAGCCCTGGTACGACGCCGGTTTCACCCTTTTCGAACTCAACCAGGCGGTTGTAGATCGGTTCGGCCGCATCGTTGTCGGTGGCGGTGGTGTATTGCGCGGTGTCGAACCCGGCCGGGCTGCCTTCGGAGCAGAACACCAGGCTTTTCTTCTCGGCAGCCTGGCCTATCGAGGCGACGGCCAACAGGCCGGTGCCAAATATCGCGGATAGAACGGTGGTATGGCGCATGACTGTCCCCCAATCCATGTTTATCGTTTTCGTCAGTGAACAGTCGCCACGCCTTACCTGGCTTGGCGAAAGCACTGCTCCCATCCACAGCAAATGCCGTATCGGAACTACGCGTTTGCCTACCTCGACGTTAGGGAACGAGGGCAGGGCAGTAAATGCGCAGAACCGGACAGACCGTGTAGGTATCGGACGGAACCTGCGCAGTTAGCTGCTGTAGGACGGCAGCCTCTGCGAAAGTAGTTCGATTCCTAGGATCTTGGCGGATGCAATAACGGCGACGTTATGAAACGTCGCCGTCAAAGATCACTACTTGCTGACGCTCACCCCGTAGAAGGAATTCAAGCCAAATGGGCTGATCTTGAAGTCCTGCACGTTGGAACGCATGGGTTGATACACCGTCGAGTGCGCGATAGGTGTCATGGGGACTGCATCTTTGAGGACGTGTTGCGCCTGTTTATACAGTTCGGTGCGCTTGGCGACGTCCGAGGTGGCCTTGGCTTCTTTTACGATGCCGTCGAATTTCTTGTCACACCATTTGGAGAAGTTGTTGCCGGACAGGGAGTCGCAGCCGAACAGCACGTTCAGCCAGTTGTCCGGGTCACCGTTATCACCGCTCCAGCCGATGATCATGGCCTGGTTCTCGCCGCCCTTGGAGCGCTTGATGTACTCACCCCACTCGTAGCTGACGATGTTGACCTTCAAGCCGATCTGCTTCCAGTCGTTTTGCAGCATCTCGGCCATCAGCTTGGCGTTGGGGTTGTACGGACGCTGGACGGGCATGGCCCACAAGGTGATCTCGGTGCCTTCCTTGACGCCGGCTTGCTTGAGCAGTTCCTTGGCCTTGGCCACGTCGTGCGGGACGTCCTTGATGGTCTCGTCATAGGACCACTGGGTCGGCGGCATGGCGTTGACCGCCAGTTGGCCTGCGCCCTGGTATACCGAGTCGATGATCTGCTGCTTGTTGACCGACATGTCCAGGGCTTGGCGCACGCGCAGGTCGGCCAATGGGTTGGCAGCAGTCTGGCCCTTGAGCACAGGCATGACGTTGTAGGCGATATAGCCCAGGTTGAAACCGGCCTGGTGCGGCAGTTTCAAAGTCTTGTCCTCGCCCAGTGCCTTGAGGTCGGCCGGACGTGGGAACAAGGTCACCTGGCATTCGTTCTTCTTGAGCTTCTGGATACGCACCGATGGGTCGGTGGTGATGGCGAAGATCAGGTTATCGATCTTCACGTCTTCAGGCTTCCAGTAGTCCTTGTTGCCGGTGTAGCGGATGTTGGAGTCTTTCTGGTAGCTCTTGAACACGAACGGACCAGTGCCGACCGGCTTCTGGTTGATGTCCTGGGGCTTGCCTTCCTTCAACAGTTGGGCGGCGTACTCAGCCGACTGTAGCGAGGCGAAGCTCATGGCCAGGTTTTGGATAAACGCGGCGTCCACGGTGCCAAGGGTGAACTTGACGGTGTGGTCGTCGATTTTCTCGATGTTCTTGATGTTGGTGTCCATCCCCATGTCCGTGAAGTACGGGAACTCGGTGGGGTAGGCCTTACGGAATGGATCGTCTTTATTGATCATCCGGTTGAAGGTGAAGAGGACGTCGTCGGCGTTGAATTCACGAGTTGGCTTGAAGTACGGCGTGGTGTGGAACTTGACCCCTTCGCGCAGGTGGAAGGTGTAGGTCAGGCCGTCTTCGGAAACGTCCCAACTGGTGGCCAGGCCAGGAATCACGGCGGTGCCGCCGCGTTCGAACTGGCTGAGCCGGTTGAACATGGTTTCGGCCGAAGCATCGAAGTCTGTTCCGGTGGTGTACTGGCCTGGGTCGAAACCCGCCGGGCTCCCTTCGGAGCAGAACACCAGATTAGTCGCCGCCTGGGCGAAAGGTGCAGCGGCCATTAAACCGGCGCTGACTAAAAACGGAATGACTGCGTGTTTAAGCATGTTGGCCTCATGATTTGTTGTCATTTTTGGAATTGAGGGCGACCTCGTGAGTCGGCCTGCGGATACTTATGCAGGCCCCATACCCATTGCAAGACGTTGAGAGGCTACAACTGCCAAAGAGTGGTACGAACGTACAGGAATGTCGCATTCATGTAATTTTCGACACGAAACTGTATTTTCGAGGGCTTTTTTCGGTGCGTGGAGTGCACCGAATAAGCCCAACCGAGGTGTCTGGCGCACCCGGTTGGGGCATGGTTGTTACTTATTCAGACTTACGCCGTAGAACGGTGTCAGGCCAAACGGGCTGATCTTGAAGTCATGGACTTCCTTGCGCAGCGGCTGGAAAACCGTCGAGTTCGCAATAGGCGTTATAGGTACTTGATCCTTAAGTATTTTTTGCGCCTGCTGATACCACTTGATGCGTTGGTCACGGTCACTGCTGAGCTTGGCCTTCTGCACCAGTTGGTCGTACTGCGGGTTACACCATTTTGCATAGTTGCTGCCCTTGACCGCGGCACAACTGTAGAGCACGCCCAGCCAGTTATCCGGGTCGCCGTTGTCGCCGGTCCAGCCGTAGATCATCACATCGTGCTCGCCGTTTTTTGCGCGCTTGATGTACTCGCCCCACTCATAGCTGACGATATTGGCAGTGATCCCGACTTTGGCCCAATCCTGCTGGATCATCTGCGCCGACATTCGCGCGTTGGGATTGGAGGCGCGCTGCACAGTCATCGCCCACAGATTGATGGTGGTACCTGGTGCAACCCCTGCTTCTTTTAGTAGCGCCCGGGCCTTGGCAGGGTCGTGCGGTGCGTCCTTGATGCTGGGGTCATAAGACCACTGGGCCGGCGGCAGTGCGTTCTGCGCCAATTGCCCGGCACTTTGGTACACCGCCTGGATAATCGCCGGCTTATCGATGGCCATGTCCAGGGCCTGGCGCACCTTGAGCTGGTCCAGCGGCGGATGGGTCACGTTGTAGGCCAGGAAGCCCAGGTTGAAGCCCGCCTGCTGCAGCACACGCAGGTTTGGATCCTGCTTCATCACCTCGATATCCGAGGGGCGCGGATAGCCGCTGACCTGGCATTCGCCGGCCTTGAGCTTTTGCAGGCGCGACGCGGCGTCCGGGGTGATCGCAAATACCAGGCTGTCGAGTTTCACATCCTCAGGCTTCCAATAGTCTTTATTGGCGACGTAGCGAATCTGCGAGTCCTTCTGGTAGCGCTTGAACACAAACGGCCCGGTGCCGATCGGTTTCTGGTTGATATCGGCGGCCTTGCCGTCTTTAAGCAACTGCGCCGCGTACTCGGCCGATTGCACGGATGCAAAGCTCATGGCCAGGTTCTGTACGAAAGCGGCATCGACGTTATTGAGGTTGAAGCGCACGCTTTGCTCGTCGAGCTTTTCCACACTTTTGATCGTGGTGTTCAGGCCCATATCGGTGAAGTACGGCGACTCGGACGGGTAGGCCTGGCGGAATGGATGGTTGGCGTCCAGCAGGCGCTGGAAAGTGAACAGCACATCGTCGGCATTGAAGTCGCGGGTCGGGGTGAAGTACTCGGTGCTGTGGAACTTGACCCCGTCGCGCAGGTGAAAGGTGTAGGCCAGGCCGTCCTTGGACACCTCCCAACGGGTCGCCAGGCCCGGCTCGACTTCGGTCCCGCCGCGCTTGAACTGGGTCAGGCGGTTGAACACGGTTTCGGCCGAGGCATCAAAATCGGTGCCGCTGGTGTACTGGCTTGGATCGAACCCGGCGGGGCTGGCTTCGGAGCAGTAGACCAGGGTGCTTGCCGCCTGGGCCGTGGGCATGCACGCCAGCAGGCTGGCAGCGAGAAGGAGCGGCTTGAAGACAGTTCTATCCATGGTGACCCCTGAGATGGCAGGTAAACAACGGCCAAAAAAAACGGCGGTCACCGAGGTTACCGCCGTTGTGGGTCATCAGGTAAGGCTTATGGCATCTGTACTTCAATCACGCCATCGGCGCTCATGCTGACCTGGCTGGTGCCGGCTTCGACTTCAGGTGTCGGCGCCGAATCCATTGCCGCCGCCTTCATCATCATGCCGCCATTTCGCGCGTACGGCATTGGGTAGCCGTTGGTGTTGAAGTTCAGGTTAACGATCTTGTAGCCCTTGCCGCCGAGTGCATCGGTGGCCAGTTGGGCGCGGGCCTTGAACGCGGCGACCGCATCCTTGAGCAGGGCATCTTCGCTGGCCTTGCGGGTTGGGTCGGCAATGGCGAAGTCCATATTGTCCATTTTCAGGGTGTTGAGCAGCTCGCCGGTGAGCTTGGACAGCGCCGGGAAGTCCGCGCTTTCCAGGCGCAGTTCGGCGCGCTCGCGCCAGCCGGTGATCTTCTGGTTCTTGTTGTCGTAGATCGGATAGCTGTTGCGGCTGCCCTGGCGCAGGGTCACGCCTTTTACTTCGCGAGCCTCGCCCAACGCCTTGTTCATGATGGTCGTGACTTCGGCGGCGAGCTTGGCCGGGTCGGTGTTTTGCGACTCGGTGTAGAGAGTGACGATCATCTTGTCACGGGCCACTTCCTGGCTGACTTCGGCCCGCAGGGAAATCTGGTTGTAGTGCAGTTGATCGGCGGCCAGCGCAGGCAGGCTGGCTACGCTGCCAACGCTGAGGGCAATAAGGGCGGCACTGCGAGTGAAACGTGACATGGAAGCTCCTTGAGGGTGATCGTGTTCGGTAAGACTGTAGACGGGCGATTGGGGTTCGGCGGGTTACAAATTCTCTACATCTGGGTACGATGCCGACGAACGGTAAAATCCGCCTTGACCCTTCATATAAGCCATGACCTGCGTCAAAGGGCCACACACGCGCTGCCTGTACTGTCGCTTCGTTTATACTTGCTGCGATCCGCCTGGAGCGCTCATCAGGAGAGCTCATGCTCGCCCCCGTAAAACTGACTTCCGCCACTCGCCAGAACCTCTGGCGCCTGACGTTTATCCGCACCCTGGTGCTGGCCGCACAGGCCGGTTCCGTCGGGCTCGCCTATTGGTTTGAACTGCTGCCGCTGCCTTGGCTGCAACTGTGGGTGACCCTGGCCTTTTCCACGGTGCTGTGTGTGTTCACCGCCATCCGGCTGCGCACCACCTGGCCAGTGACCGAGCTTGAGTACGCCCTGCAACTGGCCTGCGACCTGTTTATCCACAGTGTGTTGCTGTATTTCTCCGGTGGTTCCACCAACCCCTTCGTTTCCTATTACCTGGTACCGCTGACCATCGCCGCCGTGACCTTGCCGTGGCGCTATTCGGTGATCCTGTCGGGGATTGCCCTGGCGCTGTACACCTTGTTGCTGGCGCAGTTCTATCCCCTGGAAACCTTCCCGATCGCCCGGGAAAACCTGCAGATCTACGGCATGTGGCTGAGCTTCGCGCTGTCGGCGGCGGTGATCACGTTTTTTGCCGCGCGCATGGCCGAAGAACTGCGGCGCCAGGAAGAACTGCGCGCTATCCGCCGTGAAGAAGGCCTGCGCGACCAGCAACTGCTGGCAGTGGCGACCCAGGCCGCAGGCGCGGCCCATGAACTGGGCACGCCGCTGGCAACCATGAGCGTGCTGATCAAGGAAATGCGCCAGGACCATCACGACCCGGCCTTGCAGGACGACCTCAGCGTGCTGCAGGAACAGGTCAAGCAGTGCAAGCAAACCCTGCAGCAACTGGTGCGCGCCGCTGAAGCCAACCGGCGCCTGGCGGTGGATATGCAAGACGTCACCCAGTGGCTGGACGAAGCCCTGAACCGCTGGCACTTGATGCGGCCCGAAGCCAGTTACCGTTTCCACCTGCTGGGGCAGGGCGCAGTGCCGCGCATGGCGCCACCACCGGATTTGACCCAGGCGTTGTTGAACCTGTTGAACAATGCAGCCGACGCCTGCCCGGAAGGGCTGGAAGTGCAGCTGGACTGGGATTGGGAAAACCTCACCATCAGCATTCGCGACCACGGTGCCGGTGTGCCGTTGGCCATTGCCGAGCAGATCGGCAAGCCATTCTTTACCACCAAGGGCAAAGGCTTCGGCCTGGGCCTGTTCTTGAGCAAGGCCAGCGTGACCCGTGCTGGCGGCTCGGTGAAACTTTACCCCCATGAGGAAGGCGGCACGCTCACCGAGCTGCGCCTGCCCCGTGCTGCACGAGGAGACATCGATGAGTGACGAGATCCAAGTCGAAGGCGAAGAACTGCCGCACCTGTTGCTGGTAGATGACGATGCCACCTTTACCCGCGTGATGGCGCGAGCCATGAGCCGTCGCGGGTTTCGCGTCAGCACCGCAGGTTCCGCCGAAGAAGGCCTGACCATCGCCCAGGCCGACCTGCCGGACTACGCGGCACTGGACCTGAAAATGGACGGGGACTCGGGCCTGGTGCTGTTGCCCAAGTTGCTGGAGCTGGACCCGGAAATGCGCGTGCTGATCCTCACCGGGTACTCGAGCATTGCCACTGCGGTCGAGGCGATCAAGCGCGGCGCCTGCAACTACCTGTGCAAGCCGGCGGACGCCGATGATGTGCTGGCCGCCTTGCTCTCCGAGCATGCCGACCTCGACACCCTCGTGCCGGAGAACCCGATGTCGGTGGACCGCCTGCAGTGGGAGCACATCCAGCGCGTGCTGACCGAGCATGAAGGCAACATTTCGGCCACTGCCCGCGCCCTGGGCATGCATCGCCGGACCTTGCAGCGCAAGTTGCAGAAGCGTCCGGTACGGCGCTGAACTACGGTGAGTGGGCTTGTGTGGGAGCGGGCTTGCTCGCGAAGGCGGAATGTCAGTCAAGTCTTTAATAACTGACACTGCGCCTTCGCGAGCAAGCCCGCTCCCACATGGGATCTCCATTGTTCTGCCGATCCAGTTCCAACAAAAAGCCCGGCTGATCATCGATCAGCCGGGCTTTTTGTATGGTTTGAAAACGCCTTACTTTTTCAAGCCGTAATGCTCATCCAGCATGCCGGGGGCGTTCGGCGTTTTTGGCGCGTAGTCCCGCGGCGGTTCCTGGTTTTCCCGCGGCGGGGTCAGGCGTTCCCGTGGGGTTTGCGTGGCATCGGAATGCAGCGCGGCCAGCAGGCGCTGACGGGTGATGTCGTCCAGGGCCAGGCGGTTGGCGCCATCGGCGAGGTGATCCTGTACTTCCTGGTAGCTTTGGGTGAGCTTCTTGACCAGGGTCGCGGTGCTGTTGAAGTGGGTAACAACCTCGTTCTGATAACTGTCAAAACGTTCCTGAATGTCATCCAGCTGACGCTGCGTGCGGTTAGGCGCGGCATTCGGCAGCAGGCGAGCAACCAGGAATCCAATGGCGACACCGGCAACCAGGGCAAGAGTCGGCAACAACCAAACTAAGAGCGAGTGTTCCACGAGTCCTTCCTCTATAAACGGCTTTGCTTTACGTTAACGGCTCGGACCTGCGCTGTATACCGCGATTAAGCTCGCAATGATGCCATGCACAGACTTTTAGCTAGACGAGTCGACCCCTTGAGAGGTCACGGAGTTCATTCCTTGCTCATGCGTGAAACCCCCGTTTTGATCGATGGCCCGCTAGGCCAATTGGAAGCCTTGTACCTGGATCACCCCGAGCCGCGTGGCCTGGCGCTGATCTGCCACCCCAACCCGGTGCAGGGTGGGACCATGCTCAATAAAGTCGTATCGACCCTGCAACGCACCGCCCGCGACGCCGGTTTGATTACTTTGCGTTTCAATTACCGTGGCGTGGGTGCCAGTGCCGGTACCCATGACATGGCCACCGGTGAAGTGGACGATGCCGAAGCTGCCGTCAGTTGGCTGCGTGAAAAACACCCGGACCTGCCCATCACCTTGCTGGGTTTCTCGTTCGGTGGATTTGTGGCCGCAAGCCTGGGCGGGCGCCTGGAAGCCAAGGGCGAAAAACTCGCGCACCTGTTCATGGTCGCTCCGGCCGTCATGCGTTTGCGTGATGAGGACCAGCTTCCACAGGGCTGCCCGCTGACCGTGATCCAGCCGCAAACCGACGAAGTGGTCGACCCGCAACTGGTCTACGACTGGTCCGCGGCCCTCAAACGCCCCCATGAGCTGCTGAAAGTGGCAGAATGCGGGCACTTTTTTCATGGCAAGCTCACCGATCTCAAGGATCTGGTGCTGCCGCGCCTTTCGAATTGATAGCAGTCTGATAAGCGATTACCCATGACGACTCGTACCCGTATCCTCACCGGCATCACCACCACCGGCACCCCGCACCTGGGCAACTACGCCGGTGCCATCCGCCCGGCGATCCTCGCCAGCCAGGATGCCAATGCCGATTCGTTCTACTTCCTGGCCGACTACCATGCCCTGATCAAGTGTGATGACCCGCAGCGCATCCAGCGCTCGCGCATGGAAATCGCCGCGACCTGGCTGGCTGGTGGCCTGGATGTGAACCGGGTGACGTTCTACCGCCAGTCCGACATCCCGGAAATTCCCGAGCTGACCTGGCTGCTCACCTGCGTCGCGGCCAAGGGCCTGCTCAACCGCGCCCACGCCTACAAGGCCTCGGTGGACAAGAACCTGGAAAACGGCGAAGACCCGGATGCCGGGATCAGCATGGGCCTGTACAGCTATCCGGTATTGATGGCGGCGGACATCCTGATGTTCAACGCGCACAAGGTGCCGGTCGGCCGCGACCAGATCCAGCACGTGGAAATGGCCCGTGATATCGGCCAGCGTTTCAACCACCTGTTTGGCAAGGGCAGGGAGTTTTTCACCATGCCCGAGGCGTTGATCGAAGAAAGCGTCGCCACCTTGCCGGGCCTGGATGGGCGCAAGATGTCGAAAAGCTATGACAACACCATCCCGTTGTTCACCAGCGCCAAGGACATGAAGGACGCGATCTCGCGGATCGTCACCGACTCCCGTGCGCCGGGTGAAGCCAAGGATCCGGACAACTCGCACCTGTTCACTCTGTACCAGGCGTTCGCCACGCCTGAACAGGAGCAGCAACTGCGCAGCGAACTGCTCGATGGCCTGGGTTGGGGTGAGGCGAAGAGCCGCCTGTTCCAACTGCTGGACGGCCAGTTGGGCGAAGCCCGCGAGCGTTACCATCAATTGATGGCGCGTCCTTCGGACATGGAAGACTTGCTGCTGATCGGCGCCACGAAGGCCCGCGCCGTTGCCGGTCCATTCCTGCAAGAACTGCGTGAGGCGGTAGGCCTGCGCTCGTTCGTCAACCAGGCCCCCGAGGCTGCCAGCACCAAGAAGAAGGCCGTCAAGGCTGCGCGTTTTGTCAGCTTTCGTGAAGACGACGGCAGTTTCCGTTTCCGCCTGCTGGCGGCCGACGGCGAACAACTGTTGTTGTCGCGCAACTTCGCAGATGGCAAGGCGGCGGGCGCTGTCACCAAGCAGTTGCAATCCGGCCAGGCGCTGGATGTGCGCAGCGAGGCCCTTGGTTTTACGGTGTGGCTCGACGGCGCGTGTATCGCCGACAGCCCGGCCTTTGCCGATAGCGCTGCGCGGGATGCCGCCATCGAAGCTGTGCGCGTGGCGTTGACCCCAATCGAAGACTGACCCGACCAAGGGTTGATTGCCATTATCCGGGGCCGTCGTTACAGTGACGGCCCGTTTTTGTTGCCTTGCTAACGAAATTATGACGCCCCTAGAACGATATCAAGCTGATCTGAAGCGCCCCGACTTCTTCCATGATGCTGCCCAGGAAACGGCGGTGCGCCACTTGCAGCGCCTGTACGAAGACCTGGTCGCCTCTTCCCAGAGCAAGCCGGGGATGCTCAGCAAGCTGTTTGGCAAGAAAGACCAGACGCCGGTCAAGGGCTTGTACTTCTGGGGCGGCGTGGGTCGCGGCAAGACTTACCTGGTCGACACCTTCTTCGAAGCGCTGCCGTTCAAGGAAAAGTCACGCACTCACTTCCACCGCTTCATGAAGCGCGTGCACGAAGAGATGAAGACCCTGCACGGCGAGAAGAACCCGCTGACTATCATCGCCAAGCGCTTTTCCCAAGAGGCGCGGGTGATTTGTTTCGATGAGTTCTTCGTGTCCGATATCACCGACGCGATGATTCTCGGCACCCTGATGGAGGAGTTGTTCAAGAACGGCGTGACCCTGGTCGCCACCTCGAACATCGTGCCGGACGGCCTGTACAAGGACGGCCTGCAGCGCGCGCGCTTCCTGCCGGCCATCGCCCTGATCAAGCAGCACACCGATATCGTCAACGTCGACAGCGGCGTCGACTACCGCCTGCGTCACCTTGAGCAAGCCGAGCTGTTCCACTTCCCCCTGGACGACGCGGCCCACGAAAGCCTGCGCAAGAGCTTCCGCGCGCTGACCCCGGAATGCACCCAGGCGGTGGAAAACGATAAGTTGATGATCGAAAATCGCCAGATCATTGCCCTGCGTACTTGCGATGACGTGGCCTGGTTCGACTTCCGCGAACTGTGCGACGGCCCGCGCAGCCAGAACGACTACATCGAACTGGGCAAGATCTTTCACGCCGTGATCTTGAGTGGCGTCGAGCAAATGAGCGTCACCACCGACGACATCGCCCGGCGCTTTATCAACATGGTCGATGAATTCTATGACCGGAACGTCAAGCTGATCATCTCGGCTGAAGTCGAACTCAAGGACCTCTACACCGGTGGGCGCTTGAACTTCGAGTTCCAACGGACCTTGAGCCGCTTGCTGGAGATGCAGTCCCACGAATTCCTGGCGCGGGCGCACAAGCCCTGACAAAAAGGCCTGCAGCGATGCAGGCCTTTTTGTATGCGCTGCGGGCAGCAATGAAGATCAATTGTGGGAGCTGGCTTGCCTGCGATAGCGGTGTATCAGCCAGCTCATCAGTGACTGACTTGCCGCCATCGCAGGCAAGCCAGCTCCCACAGTCGATTGCATGTGGCCTTACTCAGGCGGCCTGCTGGAATTGCTGGCGATACTGGTTCGGCGACAACTCCGTGTGCTGCCTGAACAGCCGCGCAAAGAAGCTCGCATCGTCATACCCCACCTCATAGCTGATGGTCTTGATGCTCTTGCGGCTGCCCGACAGCAAGCCCTTGGCCGTCTCGATCCGCAGCCGTTGCAGGTAATGCAACGGCTTGTCGCCGGTAGCCGTCTGGAACCTTCGCATAAAGTTGCGGATGCTCATGCCGTGTTCGCGGGCCACGTCTTCAAAGCGGAATTTGTCGGCGAAGTGCTCCTCAAGCCAATGCTGGATCTGCAGGATGATTACGTCCTGGTGCAGCTTCTGCCCGCCAAAACCGATGCGCCCCGGCGCGTAGTTGCGCTGCACTTCGTAGAGAATGTCGCGGGCCACGGCCTGGGCGATGTTGGCGCCGCAGAAACGCTCGATCAGATAGATATACAGATCGCAGGCCGACGTGGTGCCGCCGGCGCAGTACAGGTTGTCGGCGTCGGTCAGATGCTTGTCCTGATTGAGCTGGACCTTGGGGAAGCGTTCGCTGAAGGCGTTGAAGAAGCGCCAGTAGGTGGTCGCCTCCTTGCCATCGAGCAGGCCGGCTTCGGCGAGCCAGAACACCCCGGTGGCCTCACCGCATAGCACCGCCCCCCGGGCATGCTGCTCGCGCAGCCATGGCAGGATCTGCGGGTAACGTCTGCTCAGGGCGTCGAAGTCGTCCCAGAACGCCGGCAGCACAATGATGTCGGCGTTTTCCAGGCCACCGTCCACCGGCATGATCACATCGCTGAAGCTGCATACCGATTGCCCGTCGGGGCTTACCAGGCGGGTTTCAAAGGCCGGCGTGAGGCCCAGGCCCTGTTGTTTGCCGTAACGCAGGCTGGCGAGGTGGAAGAAATCCTTGGCTTGCATGAGGGTAGAAGCAAACACCCGATCAATGGCCAAAATGCTGACGCGCCGCAAGGGCGTGGAGACGAGGCTAGACATAATTTCGATTATTCTTATAGGGGAAAGTGGTCAACTAACGGCTGGATCGTCTTATTTTTTGTCGCATGTGTCCAGTGTCCCGTGACGTCCGTGCAGCTTAGGCTCTGTGATCTTGTTTTTGTCTGACAATCGACGCAGGTGACTCATGATTCCCAGAACCTTGTTCAGCTCCGAGCACGAACTCTTCCGTCAGAGCGTGCGCACCTTCCTCGAAAAAGACGCGGTGCCGTTCCATGCGCAATGGGAGAAGCAGGGCCATATTGACCGCGCCCTGTGGAGCAAGGCGGGGGAGGCGGGGATGCTCTGCTCCCACCTGCCGGAAGAATACGGAGGCCTGGGCGCGGACTTTCTCTACAGCACCGTGGTGATCGAAGAGATCGGCCGTTTGGGCCTGACCGGGATTGGCTTCTCCCTGCACTCGGACATTGTTGCGCCGTACATCCTGCATTACGGCAGTGAGGCGCTGAAGCACAGGTACCTACCCAAGCTCGTTTCCGGGGAGATGGTCACGGCCATTGCCATGACTGAGCCGGGCGCCGGGTCGGACCTGCAAGGGGTCAAGACCACCGCCGTGCTGGATGGCGATGAGTATGTGATCAACGGCTCCAAAACTTTTATTACCAATGGTTTCCTGGCGGACCTGGTGATCGTGGTCGCCAAGACCGACCCCAAGGCCGGCGCCAAGGGCACCAGCCTGTTTCTGGTGGAGGCCGATACGCCGGGCTTTGACAAGGGCAAGCGTCTGGAGAAGGTGGGGATGAAGGCCCAGGACACCTCCGAGCTGTTCTTCCAGGACGTGCGGGTGCCCAAGGAGAACCTGCTGGGCCAGGCGGGGATGGGTTTTGCCTACCTGATGCAGGAACTGCCCCAGGAGCGCCTGACCGTGGCGATTGGCGCCCTGGCCTCGGCCGAAGCGGCGTTGCAATGGACCCTGGACTACACCCGCGAGCGCAAGGCGTTTGGCAAGGCGATTGCTGACTTCCAGAACACCCGCTTCAAGCTGGCGGAGATCGCCACCGAGGTGCAGATCGGCCGGGTATTCGTCGACAAGTGCCTGGAACAGCATCTGCAAGGCAAGCTGGATGTGCCGACGGCGGCGATGGCCAAATACTGGACTACTGACTTGCAATGCAAGGTGCTCGACGAGTGCGTGCAGTTACACGGCGGCTACGGTTACATGTGGGAATACCCGATTGCCCGGGCCTGGGCGGATGCGCGGGTGCAGCGTATTTATGCGGGGACCAATGAAATCATGAAGGAGATCATTGCGCGGGCGCTTTGAATCGTTGGTGCTGCTATCGCCGGCAAGCCGGCTCCTACAGGGGAATGGGTTCCAAATGTAGGGGCCGGCTTGCCGGCTATGGCGTTCTAGAGATCAATCAAGGCGCAGGATTGGGATGATCCTTCTGAATCGCCTCGATCCCCTCCAGCACCTCTTTCGACAGCTTCAGGTCAGCACTGGCGATGTTGCTGTCCAACTGCGCAAGCGTCGTCGCCCCAATGATATTGCTGGTCACAAACGGCTGTTGCGTGACAAACGCCAGGGCCATCTGCGCCGGGTCCAGGCCGTGCTCGCGGGCCAGGGCCACATAGCGGCTGCACGCAGCTTCCGATTGCGGGTTGAAGTAGCGGCTGAAGCGGCTGTACAGGCTCAAGCGGCCCTTGGCCGGCCGTGCGCCGCCTTCGTACTTGCCGCTGAGCATGCCGAACGCCAACGGCGAGTACGCCAGCAAGCCACATTGTTCACGGATGGCAATCTCCGCCAGGCCCACCTCAAAGCTGCGGTTGAGCAGGTTGTAGGGGTTCTGGATCGACACCGCGCGGGTCCAGCCACGGGCCTCGGCCAGGGCCAGGAACTTCATGGTGCCCCACGGCGTTTCATTGGACAGGCCGATATGGCGGATCTTGCCGGCCTTGACCTGCTCGTCGAGGGCTTCGAGGGTTTCTTCAAGTGGCGTCAGGTCGGGTTCTTCCTGGTGCTTGTAGCTCAGTTGGCCGAAGAAGTTGGTGCTGCGTTCCGGCCAGTGCAACTGGTACAGGTCGATCCAGTCGGTCTGCAGGCGCTTGAGGCTCGCGTCCAGGGCGTCGATGATGTGTTTGCGGTTGTGCTTGAGCTGGCCGTCGCGGATGTAGTCGATGGTGTTGCCGGGCCCGGCGATCTTGCTGGCGAGGATCCAGTCGGCGCGGTCGCCACGGCTCTTGAAGTAATTGCCGATGTAGCGCTCGGTGGTGGCGTAGGTGTCGGCCTTGGGCGGCACCGGGTACATTTCTGCGGTATCGAGGAAGTTGATCCCTGCGCCTTTGGCCCGCTCAATCTGGGCGAAGGCCTCTGCCTCGGTGTTCTGCTCGCCCCAGGTCATGGTCCCGAGGCAGATCGTGCTTACGTTCAGATCGGTCCGGCCCAGCTTTCGATAATCCATCGGGTACTCCTTTGGGGAAAACAATCATAAAAGCAGGTTGAATTTTTTTTCGCAATCTGCATAATTGCCCACCTCTTTCTGCAGTGGAAGTGATGCGCCGCCTGCCGAAGAATCTTGCCGTTGAACGGACGCGCTGACCCGAGCCCCCGATAGCGTCTGTATCCGGCTGCCTTTGACTTGTCAAAGTACGCACTATTCAGTAAGATCCGCCGTCTAATTTACAGGGCGGCCCCTGAGGCTATTAAAGAATGACAACTTTTACTGCAAAACCGGAAACAGTTCAGCGCGACTGGTTTGTCGTCGACGCCGCTGGTCAGACCCTGGGTCGTCTGGCCACTGAAGTCGCCAGCCGTCTGCGTGGCAAGCACAAGCCTGAGTACACCCCTCACGTCGATACCGGTGACTACATCGTGATCATCAACGCTGAGCAGGTTCGTGTAACCGGCAACAAAGCAAGCGACAAAATGTACTACCGTCACTCCGGTTTCCCAGGCGGTATCAAGTCTTCGAACTTCGAAGGCCTGATTGCCAAGAAGCCTGAAGCCCCGATCGAGATCGCGGTTAAAGGTATGCTGCCGAAGGGCCCACTGGGTCGCGACATGTATCGCAAGCTGAAAGTCTATGCGGGCGCTGCTCACCCTCATGCTGCTCAGCAGCCCCAAGAACTGAAGTTTTAACGGAATAGTTCATTATGTCGGCGACTCAAAATTACGGCACTGGCCGTCGCAAAACCGCAACCGCACGCGTTTTCCTGCGTCCGGGCACTGGTAACATCTCGATCAACAACCGCACTCTGGACAACTTCTTCGGCCGCGAAACTGCCCGCATGGTAGTTCGTCAGCCGCTGGAACTGACCGAGACCGTTGAAAAGTTCGACATCTACGTCACCGTTATCGGTGGCGGTGTAAGTGGTCAAGCTGGCGCAATCCGCCACGGTATCACTCGCGCTCTGATGCAGTACGACGAAACCCTGCGCGGCGCTCTGCGCAAAGCTGGCTTCGTGACTCGCGATGCCCGTGAAGTTGAACGTAAGAAAGTCGGTCTGCGTAAAGCGCGTAAGCGTCCGCAGTACTCGAAGCGTTAATTCGCTTTACGTTCCACAAAAACGCCCAGCCTCCTCACGGAGCTGGGCGTTTTTTATTGCCCGCGTTTTATGCGGGTTTTTTCTGTGTGACAACTTGCCACATCCGTAGACCCCCTATACTACAAGGCTTGGAAGCTAGGCTGCGGGTAATTACCTTGTCAGAGGTGGGGCTTTTCATTACCATTCGGCAAAATTTTTATAAGTTCAGATTTAATACTTAGTAGACGCCTGATTTAACAGGCCAAAAAGCTGATGGGAGAGGACTGAATGAGCAATGACGGCGTGAATGCAGGCCGGCGTCGCTTCTTGGTAGCAGCCACATCCGTGGTGGGTGCTGCAGGAGCGGTGGGGGCTGCGGTCCCGTTCGTGGGGTCATGGTTTCCCAGTGCCAAGGCGAAAGCCGCAGGTGCACCGGTGAAGGTGAATGTCAGCAAGATCGAGCCAGGCCAGCAGATGATTGCTGAATGGCGCGGCCAGCCAGTATTCATCGTTCGTCGTACCGAGGAAATCCTGGGGAATCTGAAGAAGATCGAGGGCCAGTTGTCTGACCCCGAGTCCAAGAATTCCGACCAACCCGCCTACGCCCAAAACGAAGTGCGTTCGATCAAGCCAGAGATTCTGTTGCTGGTCGGTCTTTGCACACACCTGGGTTGCTCGCCGACCTTCCGCCCGGAAGTCGCGCCAGTGGACCTGGGCAAGGACTGGGTCGGTGGCTATTTCTGCCCTTGCCACGGTTCCCACTACGACCTGGCCGGTCGCGTCTACAAGTCCCAGCCTGCTCCGTTGAACCTGCCGGTTCCGCCGCACAACTACGAATCTGACGACGTTATTGTCATTGGTGTCGATAAGGAGAGCGCGTAATGAGCAAGTTCATGGATTGGGTGGATGCGCGCTTCCCCGCTACCAAAATGTGGGAAGACCATCTCAGCAAGTATTACGCGCCGAAGAACTTCAACTTCTTCTACTTCTTTGGTTCCCTGGCATTGCTGGTACTGGTCAACCAGATCGTTACCGGTGTCTGGCTGACCATGAGCTACACCCCGTCGGCGGAAGAAGCGTTTGCCTCCGTCGAATACATCATGCGCGACGTCGAGTACGGCTCGATCCTGCGCCTGCTGCACTCCACCGGCGCTTCGGCGTTCTTTATCGTGGTCTATCTGCACATGTTCCGTGGCTTGCTCTACGGCTCGTACCAGAAGCCGCGTGAGTTGGTATGGGTGTTCGGCATGCTGATTTACCTGGCGCTGATGGCAGAGGCCTTCATGGGCTACCTGCTGCCGTGGGGCCAGATGTCCTACTGGGGCGCCCAGGTGATCATCTCGCTGTTTGGTGCGATCCCGGTCATCGGTAACGACCTGACGCAGTGGATCCGTGGTGACTACCTGATCTCCGGGATTACCCTGAACCGCTTCTTTGCCCTGCATGTGGTGGCCTTGCCGATCGTGATTCTCGGCCTGGTGGTGCTGCACATCCTGGCGCTGCACGAAGTGGGTTCGAACAACCCGGACGGCGTGGATATCAAGAAGCACAAGGACGAGAACGGCATTCCGCTGGACGGCATTCCATTCCACCCTTACTACACCGTGAAAGATATCGTCGGCGTAGTGGTGTTCCTGTTCGTGTTCTGCTCGATTGTGTTCTTCTTCCCGGAAATGGGCGGCTATTTCCTCGAAAAGCCGAACTTCGAACAGGCCAACGCATTCAAGACCCCGGAACACATTGCCCCGGTCTGGTACTTCACGCCGTTCTACGCCATTTTGCGGGCAATCCCCGACAAGCTCATGGGCGTGATCGCCATGGGTGCGGCCATCGCCGTGCTGTTCGTGTTGCCATGGCTCGACCGTAGCCCGGTCAAGTCCATGCGCTACAAGGGTTGGCTGAGCAAGATCTGGCTGTGGGTGTTCTGCATTTCGTTCGTGATCCTGGGTGTGTTGGGCGTACTGGCGCCGACCCCAGAGCGCACGTTGCTGTCGCAGGTCTGCACCTTCCTGTACTTCGCCTACTTCATTCTGATGCCGTTCTACACCCGGCTCGAGAAGACAAAACCGGTTCCGGAAAGGGTGACTGGCTGATGAAAAAATTATTCGCTGCATTGATTCTTGCTGCCCTGCCGGTATTGGCCTTCGCGGCCGAGCACGGCGCAGAGCTGGAAAAAGTCGACATCGACGTTTCTGACAAGGCCGCCATGCAAGACGGCGCCCGTACGTTCGCCAACTACTGCATGGGCTGCCACAGTGCCAAGTTCCAGCGTTACGAGCGGGTTGCCGATGACCTGGGTATCCCCCATGAGCTGATGCTCAAGAACCTGGTGTTCACCGGTGCCAAGATTGGCGACCACATGAACATCGGCATGCAACCGGCCGACGCCAAGGCCTGGTTCGGGGCTGCGCCGCCCGACCTGACCCTGGTAGCGCGCGTACGTGGCACCGACTGGCTGTACGGCTACCTGAAATCGTTCTACGAAGACCCTACACGTCCCTGGGGCGTGAACAACAAGGTCTTCCCGAACGTCGGTATGCCTAACGTGCTGGTCGGCCTGCAAGGGCGCCAGGTGGTAGGATGCAAGCAGGTTCAAGTCGTGGAAAACGGCAAGAAGCAATATGACCCGCTGACCGGCACGCCGTTGACCCATGAGGCCTGTGATCAACTGACCATCGTGCCCAAGAGCGGTGCGCTGAACGAGGAGCAGTTCGACGAGAAGGTCAAGAACCTGGTGACCTTCCTGGCGTACTCCGCCAACCCGGTCAAACTGGAGCATCAACGCATCGGTACCTATGTGTTGCTGTACCTGGCTTTCTTCTTCGTATTCGCTTATTTGCTCAAGCGTGAATACTGGAAGGATGTGCATTGATCCAACCTTAGGCAATTGCTGTTAATCTTGCGCGCCCAGCGACGTCTCTGAACGGGTAACGCTCTGGTTGATCCAGGTGTTACGAGAGATGCTTTCTGGGCGCGCTCGTTTTTGAGCTTTCGATAATTTCAACAAGCGAGGAGGACCGCCATGGGCGTGACCAACCGGTTGGCCTGTTACTCCGACCCCGCCGACCACTATTCCCACCGAGTACGCATCGTACTCGCAGAGAAGGGTGTCAGCGCCGAGATCATCAGTGTGGAGGTGGGTCGTCATCCGCCGAAACTGATCGAAGTGAACCCTTACGGCAGCTTGCCCACCCTGGTCGATCGTGACCTGGCGTTGTGGGAGTCAACCGTGGTGATGGAATATCTGGATGAGCGTTACCCCCATCCACCTTTGCTGCCGGTGTATCCGGTGGCGCGTGCCAACAGCCGCCTGCTGATCCATCGGATCCAGCGTGACTGGTGCGGGCTGGTGGATCTGATTCTGGATACACGCAGCAAAGAAGCTGCCCGTGTGCAGGCGCGCAAGGAATTGCGCGAGAGCCTGACCGGGGTTTCGCCGCTGTTCGCCGACAAACCTTTTTTCCTCAGTGAGGAACAAAGCCTGGTGGATTGCTGCCTATTACCCATACTCTGGCGTTTGCCGATTCTGGGCATTGAACTGCCGCGGCCTGCCAAGCCGCTGCTTGATTACATGGAGCGCCAGTTTGCGCGTGAGGCTTTCCAGGCAAGTCTGTCTGGCGTCGAACGTGATATGCGCTAAGGCTTAAGGAGCCGTTGATGAACTCCAGTCGACCTTACCTGGTCCGCGCGCTCTACGAGTGGATTGTGGACAACGATTGCACCCCGCACATGCTGGTCAATTCCGAGTTTCCTGCGGTGCAGGTACCACAAGGTTTTGCCAGTGACGGACAGATTGTCCTGAACGTTTCGCCCAGTGCCGTACGCCAACTGCACATGGACAATGAAGCGGTCAGCTTTGAAGGGCGTTTTGGTGGGGTACCCCATACGCTCTATGTGCCCATCGGCGCGATCCTGGGGATTTATGCCCGGGAAAATGGCCAGGGCATGGTGTTTGATCTGGAGTCGTCCCTTGAAGACGACGAAGCGATTGAAATTGAAGATGATCTGCCGCCACCTGATTCCGAGCCACCGCGCCCTAGCGGCCGGCCGAGCTTGAAAGTGGTGAAGTGACAAAACATGCGCCTGTGGGCATGTGTTGAAAGTGCCCCGGCTTAGGCTGGGGCATTTTTTTGCGCGCGATAAGCTTTGGGCAAATCATCCAGAGCGGTGATCGTACAACCCGCTTGGGCTATGATGCCCCTTTGAATCATCGAGATAGTTGCCTGCCCATGGAAAACCCCAGCACAGCCCCGCGTCTTCCCCGCAAGCGCCGTAGCCTTGCCCAGGAACTGGTCACGGTGTTGTCCGAGCAGATCCGCGATGGTCAGCTCAAGCGTGGCGACAAGCTGCCCACCGAGTCAGCGATCATGGAAGCCCATGGGGTCAGCCGCACGGTGGTGCGCGAGGCAATCTCGCGGCTTCAGGCAGCTGGGCAGGTGGAAACCCGGCATGGCATCGGCACCTTTGTGCTGGATACGCCGAGCCCCAGCGGGTTTCGCATTGATCCGGCGACCGTGGTCACGCTGCGTGATGTACTGGCGATCCTCGAGTTGCGCATCAGCCTGGAAGTAGAGTCCGCCGGCCTCGCGGCCCAGCGTCGCAATGACGAACAGCTGGCAGCAATGCGCGCAGCCCTCGATGCGTTGAATGAAAGTGCGGCGCACGCCAGCGATGCAGTGGCCTCGGACTTCCAGTTCCATCTGCAGATTGCCTTGTCCACCGGCAACCGCTACTTCACCGACATCATGACCCACCTGGGCACCAGCATTATCCCGCGCACCCGTCTGAACTCAGCGCGCCTGGCCCATGACGACCAGCAGCACTACATGAGCCGCCTGAGCCGTGAGCACGAAGAGATTTATGAGGCGATTGCCCGCCAGGATTCGGATGCGGCGCGGGCGGCGATGAGATTGCATTTGACTAATAGTCGAGAGCGGCTGCGCCAGGCTCATGAAGAGGCGCAGGCGCAGCGCGGATAATTCGATGCCTGCCAGGAAGGCATGTCACGCCAAGAAAAAGTCGATTTGGGTAACTTCACCATTGTTGATATGGAAGTTCTTGCCTAGGACCAGGGCCGGCGGGTCACCGTCAAGTTGAATGGTGTCACCAATATTGGGTAGGTCCACAGGATCGATGTTCTGCGTGGATGCCTTGGAATTATTGGATTTGGATTTAAATGTGCATTTTTTTTCGGTAGCCATGGTGTGCCTCACTGGTTGTGGATGAGTAAAGGGCCTCCAAGGTGACTGCACCTGCTGCATGTGCTGAGGTAACCCGGCGGTCGCACCCAATCTAGGGGCAGCGAGCCCGTCGCCGATACTGTCAGAATTCACAGTGACGACGAACGGTCCCCTGTGTGCGAGTCATCCGCTCACAGGGGAACTATGGCTACCTCAAGGCTGCGGCTTGTTCGGCTTGTAATCCTTAAGCAACAAATACGTACTCCACCCCCACCAATCATTGGTCCATTGCTTGTCGTTCAGGTTGTTGACGTCCTTGCGTCGCAACACCTTGTCGCCCTCAGCCTTGAACAGTGGCGAAAAGTTGTTCGCCGGGTTGTTCGCCGCATTCAGGTCCGGCACGTGCAGCGGTGCCTTGAACGTGGCCGGGGAGGGCGCGATACCGCTGATGTACGCGTCGAAGATCTCATCGGCCGAAGACTGCACCGCACGCTTGACCTGGGTGCGGTTGGCGGCGTCATTGCTATCGAAATAGCGTTTGTCGCCATAGGCATGCCACTCATCGCCCAGGGCATTGCGTACATTGAGCCCGAACTTGCTGTCTTCATCGTGCATAAAGCGGCTGATCAACGACCCCAGTTCACCCGGTGTCACCACGGCCGCCAGTTGTTTGCGTGGGACGCGCAGGTGCCCTGCGGAAAACAGGTCGGTCAAGAAGTGATCAGCAAAGCTGTTCATGGCGTAAGCCAGTTCCAATTGCTGGCCACTGCCGCTTTGGTGGGCCACGACCGCTTGTTGCAGGGCGGCGGTATGCCCGGCTAGGTAGGCAGACAGCGCCCATTCGCCGAAATGGTCGGCATTATCGGCCGCCAGCTTCAGGTAGCGCCCCAGGGGAACCATGGCTGAAACCACGCTGCCACCGCCAGTGATGCGGTTCCACTCTTCGGACAACGTATCTCCTAGTGCGTCGTAGGCCTCATGGGGTTGCTTGCCATCCTGTATGGCCTGCTTCACTGCGTTGATCTCTTTTTGCATGACTGCGAGGATTTTGCCCGCTTCCTCCCGTGACGCCGGCAAAGTCGCCAGCGAGTTAAACGCGGCGATGAAACGCTGCACACGCTCGGTGGGTGACGCACCGTCACTGATGGGCTGGCCGGGAATCCCGTAGAAATCGCCGCCCAGGGCAATGATCTGACCATAGGTCAGCGCCAGGCCGTTGGGCAGGTGCAGTTGGACTTTTGCCCCAGCAATTGCTGGCTCGCCCGGGACAAAACGCAGCAGGGTCTCGTCGCCAATGGCGGTGTGCTCGCCGCCTTCGAAGCGTAGGGCGGGGATAGGGTTTTCGGTGTTGATCGATTTTAGTTCTGACATGTTAGCTCCTTGCTATGTCGTATGAATCTTCCTTGATAACTGTATGTATATACAGTTGTCGCAAGCATAGAGGAATAATTTCCTACGTCAAGGCGCTCTCAATAACCGACCGCAAAACCCTGGCAAGCCGACGAAATAACATTGACGGATGATTTTATAGTTGTACGATGACGTACAACATTAACAACAACTGTTCATCGATAGTCTTTACCCAGGGTGTTCGAATAATGAATCCACAAGAACTGAAGTCCATCCTCTCCCACGGTCTGCTGTCTTTTCCGGTGACCGATTTCAGTGCTCAGGGCGATTTCAACCAGGCGGGCTATATCAAACGCCTGGAGTGGCTGGCCCCTTACGGCGCCACAGCCTTGTTCGCAGCGGGCGGCACCGGTGAGTTTTTCTCCCTGGCGGCCAGTGAATATTCCCAAGTGGTGAAAACCGCAGTGGATACCTGCGCCACCAGCGTGCCGATCCTCGCCGGTGTTGGCGGCTCCACTCGCCAGGCCATCGAGTACGCCCAGGAAGCCGAGCGCTTGGGGGCCAAGGGTCTGCTGCTGTTACCGCACTACCTGACCGAAGCCAGCCAGGACGGGGTTGCCGCCCACGTCGAAGCCGTGTGCAAGTCGGTAAAAATCGGCGTGGTGGTCTACAACCGCAACGTCTGCCGCCTGACCGCGCCGCTGCTTGAGCGCCTGGCCGAACGTTGCCCGAACCTGATTGGCTATAAGGATGGCCTGGGCGATATCGAGCTGATGGTGTCGATCCGCCGTCGCCTCGGTGATCGTTTCAGCTACCTGGGCGGGTTGCCGACCGCAGAGGTTTACGCCGCTGCCTACAAGGCCCTCGGCGTGCCGGTGTACTCCTCGGCGGTCTTCAACTTCATTCCTAAGACCGCAATGGACTTCTACCACGCGATTGCCCGGGAGGATCACGCCACCGTCGACAAGATCATCGACGACTTCTTCCTGCCTTACCTGGACATCCGTAACCGCAAGGCCGGCTACGCCGTAAGCATCGTCAAGGCGGGCGCAAAAATCGCCGGCTATGACGCAGGCCCGGTGCGCACCCCGCTCACCGATCTGTTGCCAGAAGAATACGAAGCCCTGGCCGCGCTGATCGACAAGCAAGGCGCGCAGTAACCCATTAATAAAGCCGCTGAGTGATCAGCGGCTTTTTGCGTAAGGAGAAGATGCGTGTCCCAAGCCAAGCGTTTTGACAACTACATCGGTGGCCAGTGGGTGGCCGGTGCTGACTACTCAAGCAATATCAACCCGTCGGATCTGTCGGATGTCATCGGCGATTTCGCCAAGGCCGACGTGGCTCAGGTCCACGCCGCTATCGACGCCGCCCGCGCGGCGTTCCCGGCATGGTCGACCTCCGGCATCCAGGCCCGGCATGACGCCCTGGATAAAGTCGGCAGCGAGATCCTCGCGCGCCGCGAAGAGCTCGGTACGCTGCTGGCTCGCGAAGAGGGCAAGACCCTGCCGGAAGCCATCGGCGAAGTGACCCGTGCCGGTAATATCTTTAAATTCTTTGCCGGCGAGTGCCTGCGCCTGTCCGGTGACTACCTGCCGTCTGTACGCCCGGGGGTCAACGTCGAGGTCACGCGCGAAGCCCTGGGCGTGGTGGGCCAGATCACCCCGTGGAACTTTCCGATTGCGATCCCCGCCTGGAAAATCGCCCCGGCCCTGGCCTACGGCAACTGCGTGGTGCTCAAGCCGGCAGACCTGGTGCCCGGCTGTGCCTGGGCCCTGGCCGAAATCATCTCCCGTGCAGGCTTTCCCAGTGGTGTGTTCAACCTGGTGATGGGCAGCGGCCGGGTAGTGGGCGATGCGCTGGTCCATAGCCCGAAGGTCGACGGCATCAGCTTCACCGGTTCCGTGGGCGTGGGCCGGCAGATCGCGGTCAGTTGCGTGTCGCGCCAGGCCAAGGTGCAGTTGGAAATGGGCGGCAAGAACCCGCAGATCATTCTCGACGATGCCGACCTCAAGCAGGCTGTCGAGTTGTCGGTACAGAGCGCGTTCTACTCCACCGGCCAGCGCTGCACGGCATCCAGTCGCTTTATCGTGACCGCCGGGATTCATGACCAATTCGTCGCTGCCATGGCGCAGCGCATGCAGTCGATCAAGGTTGGCCATGCCCTGCATGCCGGGACCGACATTGGCCCGGTGGTGTCCCAGGCCCAGTTGGACCAGGACCTGAAGTACATCGACATCGGCCAGGGCGAAGGCGCGCGGCTGGTCAGCGGTGGTGGCCTGGTGACGTGTGACACCCAAGGCTACTTCCTCGCGCCGACTCTGTTTGCCGACAGCGAAGCCGCCATGCGCATCAGCCGTGAAGAAATCTTCGGCCCGGTGGCCAATGTGGTGCGCGTGGCGGACTACGAGGCAGCACTGGCCATGGCCAACGACACCGAGTTCGGGCTGTCGGCGGGCATTGCCACCACCTCGCTCAAGTACGCCAACCACTTCAAGCGCCACTCCCAGGCCGGGATGGTGATGGTCAACCTGCCGACGGCGGGCGTGGATTATCACGTTCCCTTCGGGGGTCGCAAGGGTTCATCCTACGGGTCGCGTGAGCAAGGTCGCTATGCGCAGGAGTTCTACACCGTGGTGAAAACCAGCTACATCGGTTCGTAAACGCAATACATGTGAGAGCAGGCTTGCCTGCTCCCGCAAAAAAGCAGTGCGCAGCACCAACACGACAATTACCCGCAAAAAAAATAATTAGTGGGAGTACATCTACATGCAAGCGACCAAGCCGACGCACGTCCGTTATTTGATCTTGCTCATGCTGTTCCTGGTGACCACGATCAACTACGCCGACCGTGCCACCATCGCCATCGCAGGTTCCAGCCTGCAAAAAGACCTCGGCATCGACGCCGTCACCCTCGGTTACATCTTCTCTGCTTTCGGTTGGGCCTACGTGGCCGGGCAAATTCCCGGCGGCTGGCTGCTCGATCGTTTCGGCTCGAAAAAAGTCTATGCCCTGAGCATCTTCACCTGGTCGCTGTTCACCGTGCTGCAAGGCTATGTCGGTGAGTTCGGCGTCTCCACCGCCGTGGTTGCGCTGTTTATGCTGCGCTTTCTGGTCGGCCTGGCCGAAGCGCCATCCTTTCCCGGCAATGCGCGCATAGTCGCTGCCTGGTTCCCAACCGCCGAGCGCGGCACGGCTTCGGCGATCTTCAACTCGGCGCAGTACTTCGCCACTGTGTTGTTTGCCCCGTTGATGGGGTGGATCGTCTACAGCTTCGGCTGGCAGCACGTATTTATCGTGATGGGCGTGATTGGCATCGTGTTCTCGCTGATCTGGCTGAAAGTGATCTACAGCCCGCGCGAGCACCCGCTGATCAATGAGGCTGAGTTCAAGCACATTGCCGCCAATGGGGCGATGGTCGATATGGACCAGGACAAGGCCAAGGGTAAGAAAACCGACGGGCCGAAGTGGGATTACATCCGCCAGTTACTGACCAACCGCATGATGCTTGGCGTGTACCTGGGCCAGTACTGCATCAACGGCATTACCTACTTCTTCCTTACCTGGTTCCCGGTGTACCTGGTGCAGGACCGCGGCATGACCATCCTCAAGGCCGGCTTCATCGCTTCGCTGCCGGCGATCTGCGGTTTTATCGGCGGCGTGCTGGGCGGGGTTATTTCCGACTACCTGCTGCGCAAGGGCCACTCCCTGACCTTCGCGCGCAAGGCGCCGATCATTGCTGGCTTGCTGGTCTCCAGCAGCATCATTGCCTGCAACTATGTGGATGTGGAGTGGATGATCGTGGGCTTCATGGCCCTGGCCTTCTTCGGTAAAGGCGTTGGCGCACTGGGTTGGGCGGTGGTGTCTGACACCTCGCCCAAACAAATCGCTGGCCTCAGCGGCGGCTTGTTCAATACCTTCGGCAACCTGGCTTCCATCACCACGCCTATCGTGATCGGCTACATCATCAGCACCACCGGTTCGTTCAAGTGGGCCCTGGTGTTCGTCGGCGCCAATGCGCTGGTGGCGGTATTCAGCTACCTGGTGATCGTCGGCCCGATCAAGCGCGTGGTGCTCAACGAGCCACCGAGCAAAGGCCCTGAATTGACTAACCTTTCCCAAGCGCAATCCTGAAGGGGCCGTGTGATGCAGTTGATTGAACATGCCGACTCGCCGCGCTCCATTCGGTTGCACGAGCGCGACAACGTAGTAATCGTGGTCAATGACCAGGGAGTGCCAGCCGGCACCGAGTTCCCGGACGGCCTGGTGACCGTGGAGTTCATCCCCCAGAGCCATAAGGTGACCCTGGAAGATATCCCACAAGGTGGTCAGATCATTCGCTATGGCCAGACCATCGGTTACGCCTTGCAACCGATACCACGCGGCAGTTGGGTCCAGGAGGATCAACTGCGCATGCCCACTGCACCGCCGCTGGACAGCCTGCCGCTGTCCACCGAAGTGCCCGAGGCCCAGGCGCCATTGGAAGGTTTCACCTTCGAGGGCTATCGCAATGCCGATGGCACTGTGGGCACGCGCAACATCCTCGGCATCACCACGACCGTGCAGTGCGTGACCGGCGTGCTGGACCATGCGGTCAAGCGCATCAAGGACGAGTTGCTGCCCAAATACCCGAATGTCGATGACGTGGTGGCACTGACCCACAGCTATGGTTGCGGCGTGGCCATTACCGCCACCGACGCCTATATTCCGATCCGCACCGTGCGCAACCTGGCGCGCAACCCGAACCTGGGGGGCGAAGCCCTGGTGATCAGCCTGGGCTGCGAAAAGCTGCAAGCCGGGCAGGTGATGCACGACAACGACAGCTCGGTGGACCTCAGCGAGCCGTGGCTGTACCGCTTGCAGGACGCAAGCCACGGGTTCAGCGAAATGATCGAGCAAATCATGGAGCTGGCCGAAACCCGGTTGAAGAAACTCGACCTGCGCCGGCGGGAAACCGTACCGGCCTCGGAGCTGATCCTGGGCATGCAATGCGGCGGCAGCGACGCGTTTTCCGGGATCACCGCCAACCCGGCGCTGGGCTACGCGTCAGACCTGTTGCTGCGGGCCGGGGCGACGGTGATGTTTTCCGAAGTGACTGAAGTGCGCGATGCCATTTACCTGCTGACCTCCCGCGCCGAAAACCAGGAGGTCGCGCGGGAACTGGTGCGGGAAATGGACTGGTACGACCGCTACCTGGCCAAGGGCGAGGCCGACCGCAGCGCCAACACCACGCCGGGCAACAAGAAGGGCGGCCTGTCGAACATTGTCGAGAAGTCCCTGGGGTCTATCGTCAAGTCCGGCAGCAGCGCGATCAATGGCGTGCTTGGGCCGGGCGAGCGCTTCAAGGGCAAAGGCCTGATCTTTTGTGCGACCCCGGCCAGTGATTTTGTCTGCGGCACCTTGCAACTGGCGGCGGGGATGAACCTGCATGTATTCACCACCGGCCGCGGCACGCCCTACGGGTTGGCGATGGCGCCAGTGGTGAAGGTTTCGACCCGTACGGAATTGGCCCAGCGCTGGCCGGACCTGATCGATATCGATGCCGGACGGATCGCCACCGGGCGTGCGACCATCGAGGAACTGGGCTGGGAGTTGTTCCATTTCTACCTGGATGTGGCCAGCGGCAAAAAGCAGACCTGGGCCGAGCAACATAAGCTGCACAATGACATCACCTTGTTCAATCCGGCGCCGATCACCTAGCCCAGGTCAGGACAGGGCGCCGATCAAGGCCTGCAGATGGGGGTAGACCTGCTGCGGGCTGGCCGCGCGAAGGATGTGTCCGCTCATCTCGGGCATGGGTTGGCGGGTGTAGTAGTCCGCACACACAAAACCGTCGACCCAGCCATCGACATACACCTGGTGGTCTGAGCGGGCATCGCCGACGATCAGCGCCCGGCCCTTGAGCCTGCCGCTTTCGCGCCACCGTCGCACGATCCGGCTTTTGCCGGTACCGGGGTTGATCAGCGGCGAAGGCCGGGGGCACAGGGCCCGCGAACCGGCCCAGAACAGGCGGTTGGCGAGCACGTTGCGGGTGTCGATATCCAGCGAGCGGGCAATCGGGGCGATCCATTCGGTGTAGCCGCCAGACAGGATATGCACCTGCACGCCCTCGCGCTGTAGGTTGTGCAGGGTCAGCATCAGGGCCGGGTCGAGGCTGCCAATGACCGTGTCGACGTAGCGCTGGATATGCTGGCGGCGGATGCGCGGGATCACCTTGACCAAGGACAGCAGTTCCCAGGCACTGGCGCGACCGGCCAACGCCTTGGGCGCGATCAGTTGCAGTTGCTCCAGCATGGCTTGCCCAGCGGGGCTGTCGCCAATCGCCGACTGGATGATCGCAAGGGTGCTTTCGTGGTTCACCAGGGTCTGGTCAAAGTCGAAAATCACATGGGTAGTGCCGGTTGCGGTCATGGGCGTGCCTGCGCATCGAGCTGGCGATAGCGGTGTTTGTCTTCGCGGGTCCACGGGGTGGCCGCAATGCCCAGGTGTTGGGCGATGCGGGCCTGGATTTGGTCTGCAAAGGCCTGGCCGCTTTGCTGCTCCTGGCGTTCGCAGCGTTCCAGGTAGCTCATTTCACAGATCATCCAGGGCATCGTCAGCAAGCGCAGGAAACTTGCCAGGCCAGAGGCATGCAGTGGGCTGGCGACCAGGCCGAAGGGCAGAATCAGGCGCCCGGCCAGGGGCACGACGGGCAAGCCGCGGCTCAGCAGCCCCGCGCGAAAGCGATACAAACCCCGGCCGTTGTTAATGGTCGCTTCGGGGGTGGTGTAGAGGGCGGTGCCTTGCGGGTTGATGCGCAGTTTATGCAGGTTACGGGAGAATGCCTTCTTATCGGCACCGTTCCAGAACTGTCCGCCCGAGCATTTGAGCAACAGGAAGGCGGTGAAGGCGATAAAGCGGTTGTAGCCACTGGCCGCCACCAGTGTCGCGCCTGGCATCGCGAGGATGGCGAATGGATCAATCACGCTGACGTGATTGGCGGCCACTACGCAGCCGTCGGTGATCAGGGCGATTTGCCGCGATGAATGGCTGCAACGGATGCGAATGCCCATTATCCACAGGAGCCCTCGATACATCACGGGCCTGGCAGCCAACGGAAGCGGCCAGGCGAGCAGGCTCACCACGACCATCGACAGCAGGCGCAGGCCCGCCAATACGCAACCAAACGGCAGGTAGACCTGGCGTCGCAAGCAGCGGTAGGCCCAGGTTTCCCGGGTGCACAGGCCCGCTACTGAGTGAAGGGGGTCGGGTGGAGGCAGAATGTTTTTCACGGGGATGTTGCTCAGTGATGGTTTTGGTCAGGCCAGCTTGGTGTGTTCGGCGGTTTTCATCCGGCGCGAAAACCGGTCGATGCGCGCCAGGTTGGCAGGGGTGATTTCCCTGAACCGTTCGCGGGTAAGATCAATCTTCACGTGGGGGCCGTAAGGGGTTTCAATCACTTGCCCGGCCAGTTGTGGCGCGTGCAAAAACGCCCGGTTCATTTCCAGTGCGCGGTGGTGCCGGATATTGGTCAGGGTGTAGATCTGCTCGAACCCCAGGTGCTCAAAGCCGTATTCAAGTGCCAGGTGGATGGCAATAAAGGGGTAGGGCGTTCCCCAGTATTTCTTGAGGAAACGGTTGCCGAAGTTGATGCCGTATTCTTTTTGCGCGAACCCGGCATAACCGATAAAAGGGCCTTGCAGGCCAATGCTCACCGCCCAGCGTGACCAGTTTTGGTCGGTCATTTCTTTTTTGAAGGTGGCGATTTCGTTGGCGGCGGCGGTCATGTCCCGGGTGGTGCCGGCGGAAATGAATTTCATCGCCTCGGGGTCACTGAGTAGTTCGGTGTAACCCGCAATGTCCTCATCGTCCCAGCTTCTGATATGCACATTGTGTAAATGGTTGACGGATCTACGCATGGGGCCCCCCTGGAGTTATTCAGTTGTTACAGGAGGGGGATTTTCAGGGGCGGCGTTACTGAAGCGGAGGTGTGGATTCTCGTTAGTGCGTGGGAGCTTGTGCAGTGCTTTGTGGGACGGGTGAACCCCGGCCGGGATAGTGGGATTACCTCCTACGAAGTAGCCACAGTTCCCAATTCTGGACTTTTTTAGTTCGTGTTTATGTTTCGAAATCCAATATCAACAGTGCAGCCCACTGCTTTATCATGACGATTCCCTGAAAACAGGACTTAGCATGCTCGCCATTTTCCTTGCGACGCTCACCATCACTGCGCCGGTGTTTGCCATGCTGTTCCTGGGGGTGCTGCTCAAGCGCATCAACTGGATCAACGACAATTTTATCCACACCGCGTCAGCCCTGGTGTTCAACGTCACCATGCCAGCGTTGCTGTTTCTGGGGATATTGCACGCCGACCTGCATTCGGCGCTCAAGCCAGAACTGCTGATCTATTTTGCCGTGGCCACGGTCGCCAGCTTCGCCCTGGCCTGGGGCTGGGCGATTTTCCGTTGCCCGCGGGAAGACCGGGGCATTTATGCCCAGGGCGCGTTTCGCGGGAACAACGGGGTGATCGGCCTGGCACTGGCGGCCAGCATGTACGGCGACTACGGGATTTCCCTGGGGGCGATCCTCGCGGGGCTGGTGATCCTGTTCTACAACACCCTGTCGACCATTGTGCTGGCGGTGTACAGCCCGGTGATCAAGTCGGACCCGTGGAGCATCTGCAAGAGCGTATTGGCCAACCCGCTGATCCTCAGTGTGATTGCCGCCACGCCATTCGCCTATTTCCAGATCGGCCTGCCCAGTTGGCTGGAAACCTCCGGGAGGTACCTGGCCGACATGACCCTGCCCCTGGCATTGATCTGCATTGGGGGCACTCTGTCCCTGGCGGCCTTGCGCCAAAGTGGCAACATGGCGTTGAGTGCCAGCCTGGTGAAAATGATCGGTTTGCCGCTCGTGGCCACCGTCGGGGCCTGGCTGTATGGCTTCCGGGGACCGGAGCTGGGGATTCTGTTTTTGTATTTTGGCGCGCCGACGGCCGCCGCCAGCTTTGTCATGGCCCGTGCGGCCCAGGGCAACCATGAGTTGGCGGCGGCGATCATTGTGATCACCACCCTGATGGCGGCAGTGACCACCAATATCGGGATCTTTGTGTTGCAGGCCGGTGGCTGGATCTGAAATGAGTGGTGTTTTTTAGGGCCTATCGCGGGCAAGCCCGCTCCTACACTTGAGGGTGTTCACCACTAATTGTGGGAGCTGGCTGATACGCCTCAATCACTTCCTGCGCCGCGCGAAACGCATCAATCGCCGCCGGCACACCGGCATACACCGCGCAATGCAGCAACGCCTCGCGAATTTCTTCGACAGTACAGCCATTGTTCAGCGCGCCGCGCACATGGCCCTTGAGCTCCTGCGGGCACTTCAAGGCGGTCAATGCCGCGAGGGTGATCAGGCTGCGGGTCTTCAGCGGCAGGCCTTCACGGTTCCACACCCCGCCCCAGGCATGTTCGTTGACGAAGTCCTGCAACGGCTGGGTGAACTCGGTGGCATTGCCCAAGGCGCGGTCGACAAATACGTCGCCCATGACCTGGCGACGCATTTGCTCGCCGGATTTCGGTTGATCGGTCATTGCGACTCCCTCTTGTGGTGTTGGCGGCGCCAGGCCCGCAGCGAAGTGAACAACAGGAAAGCCACCAGCGCTGGCAGGACGTAGTACAGCATCAGTTGTTCGAGTTTATTGGCCAGCGGCATGCCGGTGGTGAACGACACCACGTGCAGCCCATACGCCAGGTACAGCCCCAGCAACAGCAAGCCTTCGGCGCGGGTAATGCGGTAGCCGGTGTAAAACACTGGCAAGCACAACACCACCACGCCGAGCATCACCGGCAGGTCGAAGTCCAGGGCATTGGGCGACACCGACAAAGGCAATGGCGCCACCAGCGCCGTAAACCCCAGCACCCCCAACAGGTTGAACAGGTTGCTGCCGATCACGTTGCCCACCGCAATCTCTCGTTCGCCGCGCAGAGCGGCGATCAGCGAAGTGGCGAGACACGGCAGAGAGGTGCTGACGGCAACGATGGTCAGGCCGATCACCCGTTCGGACAGGCCCAGGTCGCTGGCCACTTCCACGGCCGCCCCCAGCAGCAGATGCCCGGCGAATACCAGCAGCGCGAGCCCGCCGATCATCCACAGCAAACTGCTCAGCCACGGCGCCTGCACTACCGTGTCGCGGGTCCGCGGGCGGCGCGAATGGCGGGTCTGGTACAGCAACAACGCGAGGTAGGCGAGCAGGGCTGCCAGTAAGGTCAGGCCGTCGAGCGGAGTCAGGGCCTCATCGCTGGCGAGGATGAACAGCAGCAGGCTGGCGCCGATCATCACCGGGATATCCAGGCGCACCAGTTGTCGCGACACGCGCAGGGGAATGATCAGCGCTGAAAGGCCCAGGGTCACGAGGATATTGAAGATGCTGCTGCCAATCACGCTGCCCACGGCAATATCGGTATTGCCGGCCAGGGTGGCCTGCAGGCTAACGGCGATTTGCGGCGCGCTGCTGCCAAAGGCGACGATGCTCAAGCCAATGATCAGCGGCCTGACCTTGAGGCTGGCGGCCAGGCGCACGGCGGCGCGCACCAGCATCTCGGCGCCGGCGATCAGCAGCAATAGGCCGCTGATCAGTTCAATCAGGCTCAGGGGCGAGAGGGCGCTTAATCCGAAAATGGCCAGGGCTCCGTCAGTCAGTTGTTCAGGGCTTGCACGCGCACGCGCGCGGTTCCGCTGCGCAGCATACCCAACTGCTCGGCGGCCTGGCGTGAAAGATCGATCAGCCGGCCACGGGTGTGTGGGCCGCGATCATTGATGCGCACCACCACGGATTTGTCGTTGGCCAGGTTGGTGACCTGCACCCGCGTGCCGAATGGCAGGCGCCGGTGGGCGGCGGTCATGGCGTGTTGGTTGAAGGGTTCACCGCTGGCGGTTTTTTTGCCGTGGTGCTTGGCGCCGTAGTAGGACGCTGTGCCGGTTTCGTCATAACCGTTGGGATCGATCAGGCCACTGGCGCAGCCGGTGAGCAGTGAAAACAGGGCGCAGAGGCCGAGTAGACGCTTCATTTTCAAGGTGTCCCCAAAATTGATATGGGAACCGACCTTTGTAGAAGCTGGCTTGCCTGCGATGCGGGCGCCTCGGTTTTTCAGATGCACCGAGGTGATGCTATCGCAGGCAAGCCAGTTCCTTCACAAGCCGGCTCCCACAGGGCGGCAACCGTTATCAGCCTTCGAGCTTGCTCTTGAGCAATTCGTTCACCTGTTGCGGGTTGGCCTTGCCTTTGGAGGCCTTCATCGCCTGGCCCACAAAGAAGCCGAACATCTTGCCGCGTTTGGCTTCGTCCGCTGCACGGTACTGCTCGACCTGCTCGGCGTTGGCCGCCAGCATTTCATCTAGCACGGCCGAGATCGCGCCGCTGTCGGTGACTTGCTTGAGGCCGCGTTTCTCGATGATCTCGTCGGCGCTGCCTTCACCGCTGGCCATGGCTTCAAACACGGTCTTGGCGATCTTGCCGGAGATGGTGTTGTCCTTGATGCGCAGCAACATGCCGCCCAACTGTTCGGCCGTTACCGGGGCTTCGTCGATTTCCAGGCCCTGTTTGTTCAACAGGCTGCCCAGTTCAACCATGACCCAGTTGGCGGCCAGCTTGGCGTCACCGGCAATGCTCACGACTTTTTCAAAGTAGTCGGCTTGCTCGCGGCTCGACGCCAGGACGCTGGCGTCATACACCGAAAGACCGAACTGCGCCTGGAAGCGCTCGCGTTTTTGCGGTGGCAATTCCGGCAGGGTGGCGCGCACGTCATTGAGGAACGAATCCTCGATCACCACCGGCAACAGGTCCGGATCGGGGAAGTAACGGTAGTCGTTGGCTTCCTCTTTGCTGCGCATGGCGCGGGTTTCGTCTTTGTTCGGGTCGTACAGGCGCGTCTGCTGGATCACCTTGCCGCCGTCTTCGATCAGCTCGATCTGGCGACGGACTTCGGTGTTGATCGCCTTCTCGATGAAACGGAACGAGTTGACGTTCTTGATCTCGCAGCGAGTGCCGTACTCGACCTGGCCTTTTGGCCGCACCGACACGTTGCAGTCGCAACGCAGGGAGCCTTCGGCCATGTTGCCGTCGCAGATGCCCAGATAGCGCACCAGCGCGTGGATGGTCTTGACGTAGGCCACGGCTTCCTTGGCGCTGCGCATGTCCGGCTCGGACACGATTTCCAGCAGTGGCGTGCCGGCGCGGTTCAGGTCGATGCCGGTGGCGCCATTGAATTCTTCATGCAGGCTCTTGCCAGCATCTTCTTCCAGGTGCGCACGGGTCACGCCGACACGTTTGATGGTGCCGTCTTCCAGGGGGATGTCCAGGTAGCCCTTGCCGACGATCGGCAGCTCCATCTGGCTGATCTGGTAGCCCTTGGGCAGGTCCGGGTAGAAGTAGTTCTTGCGCGCAAACACGTTGTGCTGGCCGATCTGGGCGTCAATCGCCAGGCCGAACATCACCGCCATGCGTACCGCTTCCTGGTTCAGTACCGGCAATACGCCAGGCATGCCCAGGTCTACCAGGCTGGCCTGGGTGTTGGGTTCTGCACCGAACGTGGTGGCGCTACCGGAGAAAATCTTCGATTGGGTGGCGAGCTGGGTATGAATCTCCAGCCCGATCACAACTTCCCATTGCATAGTGTTCTCCTCAGAAGCCGGTTGGGGTGCGAGTGTGCCAGTCAGTGTTCAACTGGTACTGGTGCGCCACATTGAGCAAGCGGCCTTCCTGGAAATACGGGGCGAGCAACTGCACGCCCACCGGCAGGCCATCGACGAAACCTGCAGGCATGGACAAGCCCGGCAAGCCCGCGAGGTTGGCGGTGATGGTGTAGAGGTCTTCAAGATACTCGGCGATCGGGTCACCGGTCTTGGCGCCGATCTTCCAGGCCGGGTTCGGTGTAGTCGGACCGATGATCACGTCGACTTCATTAAAGGCAGCCATGAAGTCATTTTTGATCAGGCGTCGGATTTTTTGCGCCTTGAGGTAGTACGCGTCGTAGTAGCCGGCCGACAGGGCGTAGGCACCGACCATGATCCGGCGCTGCACTTCCACGCCGAAGCCTTCGCCACGGGAGCGTTTGTACAGGTCGGTGAGGTCTTTCGGGGCTTCACAGCGGTAGCCGAAACGCACGCCGTCGAAGCGCGACAGGTTCGACGAGGCCTCTGCCGGGGCGATCACGTAGTACGCCGCAATCGCGTGCTGGTTGTTCGGCAGGCTGATTTCCTTGATCACCGCGCCGAGCTTTTCCAGCTCCTTGATGCTGTTGTGCACCAGTTCGGCGATACGTGGGTCGAGGCCGGCGCTGAAATACTCTTTCGGCACGCCGATACGCAGGCCTTTGAGCGAGGTATTGAGGCTGGCGCTGTAGTCCGGCACGGGTTCATCGATGCTGGTGGAGTCCTTCCCATCGAAGCCAGCCATGCCTTGTAACAATATTGCGCAGTCTTCGGCGCTGCGGGCCAGGGGGCCGCCCTGGTCGAGACTGGAGGCGTAGGCAATCATGCCCCAGCGGGAAACGCGCCCGTAGGTCGGTTTCAGGCCGGTGAGGTTGGTGAATGCGGCTGGCTGGCGGATCGAACCGCCGGTATCGGTGGCTGTAGCGGCCGGCAGCAGGCGCGCGGCCACGGCTGCTGCCGAGCCACCGGAAGAGCCGCCGGGCACGTGTTCCAGGTTCCACGGGTTTTTCACTGCGCCGTAGTAGCTCGATTCGTTGGCCGAGCCCATGGCGAATTCGTCCATGTTGGTCTTGCCCAGGGTCACGGCCCCGGCTTCGGCCAGCTTGGCGACCACGGTCGCGTCGTAGGGCGCCTTGAAGTTGTCGAGCATCTTCGAGCCGCAGCTGGTGCGGATACCCTGGGTGCAGAACAGGTCCTTGTGACCGATTGGCGCACCCAGCAGCGCGCCGCTTTCACCGTTGGCGCGACGGGCGTCGGCGGCCTTGGCCTGGCCTAGTGCCAGCTCCTCGGTGAGGCTGATAAAGCTGTTGACCTTCGGATCCAGAGCGGCGATGCGCGCCAGCAGGGTCTTGGTCAGCTCTTCGGAAGAAAACTTTTTGTCGGCGAGACCGCGGGCGATCTCGGCCAGAGTCAATTGATGCATTGCAGGCTCTTTCCCTTTAGTCGATGACTTTCGGAACCAGGTACAGGCCGTTTTCGACCGCTGGTGCGATGGACTGGTAGGCCTCGCGATTATTGCGTTCGGTCACGACGTCTGCGCGCAGGCGCTGGCTGGCTTCCAGTGGGTGGGCCAGGGGTTCGATGCCGTCGGTATTCACCGCCTGCATCTGGTCGACCAGCCCGAGAATGCTGTTCAGGGCTGCGGTGGTCTGTGGAAGATCGGCTTCATTGAGGCCCAGGCAGGCCAAATGAGCGATTTTTTCCACGTCGGAGCGTTCAAGCGCCATGGGATTCTCCAGTGGAAAACAGAACGGAAGCTATCCGTGTGTTAGATTGTCGGAACACTACCGCATTTCTACGGTCATAAGGCCGCGATTGTGGGGTTAGGTGCACAGAAAGTCGGCCAATTTAGCACATTGGCGCCTTGCCCAAAATCCCTGTCGTTGTTAGAGTTTGCCGCACTTTTTTACCCACGCGTTGCCTAGGGTCCCTTTCCCATGTTCAAGAAACTGCGTGGCATGTTTTCCAGCGATCTTTCCATCGACCTGGGCACTGCCAACACCCTTATTTACGTGCGCGAGCGCGGTATCGTCCTGAATGAGCCATCGGTTGTGGCCATTCGGACCCATGGTAATCAGAAAAGTGTCGTTGCCGTGGGCACCGAGGCCAAGCGCATGCTCGGCCGCACACCTGGCAACATTGCCGCCATTCGTCCGATGAAAGACGGCGTGATCGCCGACTTCAGCGTCTGCGAGAAGATGCTGCAGTACTTCATCAACAAGGTTCACGAAAACAGTTTCCTGCAGCCCAGCCCTCGTGTGCTGATCTGCGTGCCGTGCAAATCCACCCAGGTGGAGCGTCGTGCCATCCGTGAATCGGCCCTTGGTGCCGGTGCCCGCGAAGTGTTCCTGATCGAAGAGCCAATGGCTGCTGCCATCGGCGCCGGCCTGCCGGTTGAAGAGGCGCGCGGTTCGATGGTGGTGGATATCGGTGGCGGTACCACTGAAATCGCCCTGATTTCCCTCAACGGCGTGGTGTATGCCGAATCCGTACGGGTTGGCGGCGACCGCTTCGACGAAGCGATCATCACTTATGTGCGTCGTAACTACGGCAGCCTGATCGGCGAATCCACCGCCGAGCGCATCAAGCAGGAAATCGGTACCGCTTACCCGGGCGGCGAAGTGCGCGAAGTCGATGTTCGCGGTCGCAACCTGGCCGAAGGCGTACCACGTGCCTTTACCCTGAACTCCAATGAAGTGCTGGAAGCTCTGCAAGAGTCCCTGGCCACCATCGTTCAGGCAGTAAAAAGCGCGCTGGAGCAATCGCCGCCGGAGCTGGCTTCCGATATCGCCGAGCGTGGCCTGGTGCTGACCGGTGGTGGCGCCTTGCTGCGCGACCTCGACAAGCTGCTGGCCCAGGAAACCGGTCTGCCGGTGATCGTCGCCGAAGACCCGCTGACCTGCGTTGCCCGTGGCGGTGGTCGTGCACTGGAAATGATGGATAAACACACCATGGACCTGCTCTCCAGCGAATAAGATCGTTGGTTGCACCATGTTTCGCCAACAGGCAGCACTTTGCAGTGCTGCCTGTTGGCGTTTATCTTCTTCAATCTGCATCCAGGCCGGTTTGATGCCGTATGAATAAAGAGAATATCTGCCCGGGAGGAGCGGCCTATTAAACCGCTCTTCACTAAAGGCCCCTCATTGGGCGTGCGCTTGTTGGTGCTGGTCGTGCTATCGGTCGCGCTGATGGTGGTCGATGCCCGCTTCACACTGCTCAAGCCAGTGCGTAGCCAAATGTCGCTGGTATTGATGCAGTCCTACTGGATCACCGACCTGCCGCAACGGCTATGGCAAGGCGTGGCCAGCCAGTTTGGCAGCCGCACCGAGCTTGTGGCCGAAAACGAAAAACTCAAGACTGAAAACCTGCTGTTGCAGGGGCGCATGCAAAAGCTGGCGGCCCTGACCGAGCAGAACGTTCGGCTGCGCGAGTTGCTCAATTCTTCCGCGCTGGTCAATGAAAAGGTCGAAGTGGCCGAGTTGATCGGCATGGACCCCAACCCCTTCACCCATCGCATCATCATCAACAAGGGCGAGCGCGATGGTGTGGTCCTTGGCCAGCCGGTGCTCGATGCCCGTGGCCTGATGGGCCAGGTGGTGGAGTTGATGCCCTATACCTCCCGCGTGCTGCTGCTGACCGACACCACCCACAGCATTCCGGTGCAGGTCAACCGCAATGGCCTGCGGGCGATTGCCAGCGGCACCGGTAACCCGGAACGCCTGGAGTTGCGGCATGTGGCGGACACCGCCGACATCAAGGAAGGCGACCTGCTGGTCAGCTCCGGCCTTGGCCAGCGCTTCCCGGCAGGCTATCCGGTGGCGACGGTCAAGGAAGTGATCCACGATTCCGGCCAGCCGTTTGCGATTGTCCGCGCCGTGCCGACGGCCGCGCTGAACCGTAGCCGCTACCTGTTGCTGGTGTTCAGCGACACGCGTACGCCGGAAGAGCGCGCCAACGAAGCCGCCCAGGCCCAGGAAGCGCAGGACAAGCAAGACGGCACCACGACGCCGGTTATTCCGGCAACCGTACCCAAACCGGCGGCACCCGTGGCGACACCGGTTGCACCTGCCGCGCCTGCTGTGGCGACACCAGCCAAACCGGTGACCCAACCGGCTCGGCCGGTCAAGCCAGCGGCGACTGCGCCAGCGGCGGCACCTGCACCGGCAACCACTCGACAAGGGGCGCAATAATGGCCGGCACTCATTCGCGCAATGGCTGGATGGTCTGGTTGACCTTTGCCATCGGCATGCTGCTCAGCGTTTCGCCGATGCCGCAATTCATGGAAATCCTGCGCCCGCTGTGGCTGGCGTTGCTCCTGGCCTTCTGGGCGCTGGCCCTGCCGCACAAGGTCGGCATGGTCACGGCCATGTGCCTGGGGCTGGCTGAAGATGTGATGTATGGCACGTTGCTCGGCCAGAACGCCTTGATTCTTACGCTGATTACCTTCCTGGTGCTGTCGTTGCAGCAACGCCTGCGGATGTTCCCGATGTGGCAGCAGTGCCTGGTGATCCTGGTGATCTTCGGCCTGGCCCAATTGGTGCAGCTGTGGCTCAGTGCCCTGACCGGCAACCGCCAACCGACCCTGGCGCTGGTCTTGCCGGCCCTGGTCAGCGCGCTGCTGTGGCCATGGGTCAGTTTCGGGCTGCGTGGGTTGCGTCGTCGCTATAAAATCAATTGAGTGGGTCGCGAGGCTCTGCCTGGTTATCGAACCCACAGGGAGAGTCTGCAATGCATGCACTTTATCTGGCCTCCGGCTCTCCTCGGCGGCGTGAATTGCTGACCCAGATCGGCGTGCCGTTCACTGTGGTCAGCGCGGCTATCGATGAAACACCCCTGGGCGACGAGTCGCCGGCGTCCTACGTCGAACGCCTGGCCCGTGGCAAAGCCGCCGCAGGCCTGGCGACACTGGCCGATACCGCCAATGCCTGCGTGCTGGGCGCCGATACCGCCGTCATCCTGGATGGCCGGATCCTGGGCAAGCCCCTGGACCAGGCCGATGCCCTGGCCATGTTGCTGGCCCTTTCTGATCGTGAACACGAAGTCCTCACCGCCATTGCCGTGCTCAGTGACCTGCGCTGCGAAACGCGCCTGGTCAGCAGCCGCGTGCGCTTTCGCCAGGTTTGCACACACGAGGCAACGACTTACTGGCACAGCGGGGAGCCTCAGGACAAGGCGGGCGGCTATGCTATCCAAGGCTTGGCGGCGGTATTTGTCGCCGGGCTAAATGGCAGTTACTCCGCGGTCGTTGGCTTGCCGGTCTGCGAAACAGCAGAACTGCTGGGCCATTTCGGCATACCCTGTTGGCAACACCTTTCCGTGCGCTGAACGCCTAACTCCAGCGCCATATTTAAGCGATCGGCCACTATTGTGAAAACGCCTGAACGAGACCCAGCCATGAGTGAAGAGATTCTGATCAATATCACGCCGATGGAATCGCGCGTGGCGGTGGTAGAAAACGGTGTTTTGCAAGAAGTGCACGTCGAGCGCACCCAGAAGCGCGGGATTGTCGGCAATATCTATAAAGGCAAGGTTGTAAGGGTATTGCCGGGCATGCAGGCGGCCTTTGTCGATATCGGCCTGGACCGCGCGGCGTTTATCCATGCCTCGGAAATTTCCCTGCGCGAAGGCCCGGCGGTCGAAAGCATCAGCGCCCTGGTGCATGAAGGGCAGAGCCTGGTGGTGCAAGTCACCAAGGACCCGATCGGCTCCAAGGGCGCGCGCCTGACCACACAGTTGTCGATTCCTTCGCGTTACCTGGTGTACATGCCGCGCACTGCCCATGTCGGTATTTCCCTGAAAATCGAAGACGAAGGTGAGCGTGAGCGCCTGAAAAAGGTCGTCAGCGATTGCGTGGCTGCCGAAGGCATCAAGGAGGCCGGCGGCTTTATCCTGCGGACCGCCGCCGAAGGTGCCGGTGCCGATGAAATCCTCATGGACATCCGCTACCTGCGGCGCCTGTGGGACCAGATCGGTGCCCAGATCAAGACCGTCGGCGCGCCGAGCGTCATCTATGAAGACCTGGGCCTGGCCCTGCGGACCTTGCGCGACCTGGTCAGCCCCAAGATCGAGAAAATTCGCATCGATTCGCGGGAAACCTTCCAGCGCACCACGCAATTTGTTGCCGAATTGATGCCGGAAATCGCCGACCGCCTGGAGCACTACCCCGGTGAACGGCCGATTTTCGACCTGTATGGCGTCGAGGACGAAATCCAGAAGGCCCTGGAGCGCAAGGTGCCGCTCAAGTCTGGTGGCTACCTGGTGGTCGACCCGGCAGAAGCCATGAGCACCATTGATGTGAACACCGGTGCTTTCGTCGGCCATCGCAACCTTGAAGAAACCATCTTCAAGACCAACCTCGAGGCCGCCACCGCCATTGCCCGCCAACTGCGCCTGCGCAACCTGGGCGGGATCATCATCATCGACTTCATCGACATGGAAGATGAAGAGCATCAGCGCCAGGTATTGCGCACCCTTGAAAAGCAACTGGAGCGCGATCACGCCAAGACCAACATTATCGGGATCACCGAGTTGGGCCTGGTGCAGATGACCCGCAAGCGCACCCGCGAAAGCCTTGAGCAGGTGCTGTGCGAGCCGTGCAGCAGTTGCCAGGGGCGCGGCAAGTTGAAGACCCCGGAAACGGTTTGCTACGAGATTTTCCGGGAAATCCTGCGGGAGGCACGCGCTTACCAGGCCGAGGGTTATAGAGTCCTGGCCAACCAGAAGGTGGTGGACCGGTTGCTGGACGAAGAGTCGGGCAACGTTGCGGAATTGGAGGGCTTTATTGGCCGCACCATCCGTTTCCAGGTCGAAACCATGTATTCCCAGGAACAATACGACGTGGTGCTGCTCTGATCCGCATCAGTCTTTTTCAACGAGACCGCCAGACTTTGATCTGCCGTCCGACTATTACCTTGAGGGTCGCCTGACATGGAGCGTCTGCAACGCTTTTTTGCCGCACTGACCCGTTGGGGCCTTGGCCTGTGTGCATTGCTGTTGGTACTGGCGGCGATCTACGTCAGCCTGGGCCGTGAATTGACGCCATTGGTGGCGGAGTACCGTGCCGAAGTCGAGGCCAAGGCGCAGGCGGCGGTCGACATGCCCCTGAGCATTGGTAGCCTGGAAGGGCGCTGGAGCGGTTTTTCCCCGGTTTTGCTGGCCCATGACGTGATGGTCGGCGAGGGCAGCAGTGCCTTGCGCCTGGACCAGGTGCAAGTGGTGCCCGACCTGTGGGCCAGCCTGCTGGCGTGGGATGTGCGCATTGCCCATCTGGAAGTCAGCGGCTTGCAGCTCAGCGTCAAGGAAGACCAGGACGGCCGCTGGGCGTTGCAAGGCCTGCCGGTGCAGGACGACCAGCCCCTGGCCCCGGAGCAACTGCTCAAGCGCATGCAGGCGGTGGCCAAGGTCTCGCTGCTGGACAGCCAGGTCACCTTGCAGCCGTTCGAGCAAGCGCCGCTGACCTTGACCTATGTGGGGCTGAGCCTGCAAACCGGCAGCACCCGCCAGCGCCTGGATGCGCGCCTGACCTTGCCCGATGGGCAACCGCTGGCCCTCAGCCTGCGCACGCGGATCCGTGCCAGCCAGTGGCGCGACGGTGAAGTGCAGGCCTACCTGAGCCTGCCCCAGAGCAATTGGGCGCAGTGGATTCCGGCGAAGTTGACTCGGGACTGGAAACTCAGCGAGTTGAAAGCCGGCGGTGAATTCTGGCTGACCTGGGCCAATGGCACGCTGCAAAGCGCCGCGGCCCGGCTCAATGCGCCACAGGTGAAGGTCCGTTATGCCCAGCGCAAGCCCACGAGCATCCAGAACCTTGGCCTGACGGCTTACCTGCAGCGCAGCGACAGCGGCCTGAAGGTGATCTTCGATTCGTTGGCCATGAACCTGGGCGACACCCGTTGGGAGTCGCACCTGCAATTGCAGCAAACCCTGGCCACTGATAAGGCGCAGGAAACCTGGAGGCTGCAGGCCGACCGCCTGGACCTGACACCGATTACCCCTCTGCTCAACGCCCTCGCGCCATTGCCGGAAGGTTTTGCCAAGACCGTCGAAGCGTTGAAGGCCACGGGCGTGCTGCGCAATGTGCTGGTGGATTATCGTCCCCAGGACGCGGGCGATCAGCGCGTGAGCTTTGCTGCCAACCTCGAGCGCGTGGGCTTTGACGCCTATTTCGGCGCGCCGGCAGCCCGCAACGTCTCCGGCAGCATCAGCGGTGACCTGGGCCAGGGCGAACTGCGCATGGACAGCAAGGATTTCGTCCTGCACCTGGACCCGATTTTCGCCAAGCCCTGGCAGTACCTCCAGGCCAACGCGCGCCTGACGTGGAAGCTGGATAAGCAAGGTTTCACGCTGATCGCGCCGTATATCAAGGTGCTGGGGGAAGAGGGCAAGATCGCAGCGGATTTCCTGATTCGCCTGCATTTCGATCATAGCCAGGAAGACTACATGGACCTGCGGGTCGGCATGGTCGATGGCGATGGGCGCTTTACCCCCAAATACTTGCCGGCGGTCCTGAGCCCGGCCCTGGATGAATGGCTGCGTACGGCAATTCTCAAGGGCGCGGTCGATGAAGGCTTCTTCCAGTATCAAGGGTCGCTGAACCACGATGCGGTGACGGCGGCGCGCAATATCAGCCTGTTCTTCAAGGTGCATGATGCCGAGTTGGCGTTCCAGCCGGGCTGGCCTCATGTGAGGAAGGTGGCCGGTGAAGTGTTTGTCGAAGAGACCGGCGTGCGCATCCTGGCCAGCAAGGGGCAATTGCTCGATACCAAGGTCAAGGGGATCTACGTCAACATTCCCCATGCGTTGCCCGGCCATGACAGCCATCTGCTGCTGACGGGCGGGTTTGCCGGTGGGCTGGGGGACGGCCTGAAGATCCTCCAGGACGCGCCCATCGGTACGGCATCGACGTTTGCCGGCTGGAAGGGCGAGGGCGACCTGCAAGGTTCCCTGGACCTGGATATTCCCCTGGCCAAGGGCACCGAGCCGAAGATCGTGGTGGACTTCAAGACCGACAAGGCGCGCCTGCAACTGGCCGAGCCGACTCTGGACCTGAACCAGCTCAAGGGTGAGTTCCGCTTCGACAGTGCCAAGGGCCTGAGTGGGCAGAACATCAGCGCCCAAGCCTTCGACCGGCCGATCACGGCGCAGATTGCGGCCGGTGGCAGACCGGGCAATCTCAGCACGCGGGTCACGGCCAAGGGCCAGGTGACGGTCAAGCGGCTCACCGACTGGCTGAAAGTCAGCCAGCCGCTGCCCGTATCCGGAGATATCCCTTATCAACTGCAACTGGACCTGGACGGTGCCGACAGCCAGTTGCGGGTCAGCTCCAACCTCAAGGGCGTGGCGGTGGATTTGCCTGCGCCATTTGGCATGCCCGCCAGCCAGGGCCGTGACAGTGTGTTGCGCATGACGTTGCAGGGCGCGGAGCGGCGCTACTGGTTTGATTACGGCGAGTTGGCAAACTTTACCTTTGCCGCTCCGGCGAACAATTTTACCCAGGGCCGTGGCGAGCTGTTCCTCGGGGATGGCGATGCCTTGCTGCCCGGTGGCAAGGGCCTGCGGATTCGCGGGGTATTGTCGGAGCTGGATATCGATCCCTGGAAGAAGTTGGTCGACCGTTACGCCGGCAATGACCCAGGCGGCAATGCCAAGCAACTGTTGAGCAGTGCCGACTTCAAGATCGGCAAGCTGACAGGGTTTGGTACCCAACTCGACCAGGTCGCCCTGAAACTGGACCGCAAGCCTGCCGCCTGGGGCTTGCAGCTCGACAGCCAGCAGGTCAAGGGTACTGTGGGCTTGCCGGATGCGAAGGGCGCACCCATTGCCATCAACCTGCAGTACGTGAAGTTGCCGGCGGTCGATCCTACGGTGCAGGCCGATGAAAACGCGCCTGATCCCCTGGCGAGCATCGATCCCAAGGACATTCCCGCGCTGGATATCGCCATTGCCCAGTTGTTCCAGGGGCCTGACTTGATCGGCGCCTGGTCGTTGAAGGTGCGCCCGACAGCCAAGGGCATGGCGTTCAACAACCTCGACCTGGGCCTCAAGGGCATGCAGCTCAAGGGGGCCGGTGGCTGGGAGGGTGCGCCGGGCGCCAGCAGCAGTTGGTACAAGGGGCGCCTGGACGGCAAGAACATCGCCGATGTGCTCAAGGGCTGGGGTTTTGCGCCCACGGTCACCAGCCAGGACTTCCATCTGGATGTTGACGGGCGCTGGCCGGGTTCGCCCGCGTGGGTTGGGCCCAAGCGTTTTTCCGGCAGCCTGGATGCTTCGTTCCGCAAGGGCCAGTTTGTCGAGGTCGAGGGCGGTGCCCAGGCGTTGCGGGTATTTGGCCTGCTGAACTTCAACTCGATTGGCCGGCGTTTGCGCCTGGACTTCTCGGATTTGCTTGGCAAGGGCCTGAGCTACGACCGGGTCAAGGGCCTGCTGGCCGCCAGCAATGGTGTGTTTGTGACCCGCGAACCGATCATCCTCACCGGGCCGTCGAGCAACCTGGAGCTTAACGGCACCCTGGACCTGGTGGCCGATCGTGTGGATGCCAAGTTGCTGGTGACTTTGCCGGTGACCAACAACCTGCCGATTGCCGCGTTGATTGTGGGCGCGCCGGCCATTGGTGGCGCGTTGTTCCTGATCGACAAGCTGATCGGTGATCGGGTGTCGCGTTTCGCCAGCGTCCAGTACAAGGTGGAAGGGCCCTGGAAAGATCCCAAAATCACCTTTGACAAGCCATTTGAAAAACCACAGTAAGCGCCTGTGGAGTAGCATGGCCCCATGCTTTTTTTGGAGTGTCGGCCCATGTGCTTTGCGGTAATCCAGATGGTCAGCCAGAGCGACGTCCTGGCCAACCTAGCCCAGGCCCGGAGCTTGCTGGAGCGGGCGGCGGCAGGGGGCGCGCAACTGGCGGTCCTGCCGGAAAACTTCGCCGCCATGGGTCGCCGCGACGTGGCGGCTATCGGCCGCGCCGAAGCGGTGGGCGAGGGGCCGATCCTGCCCTGGTTGAAACTGGCCGCCCGCGACCTCAACTTATGGATAGTGGCCGGTACCTTGCCATTGCCTCCCCTCGGGCAGCCCGACGCCAAGTCCAACGCCTGCTCGCTGTTGATCGACGCGCAGGGGCAGATCGCGGCCCGTTACGACAAGCTGCACCTGTTTGACGTGGATGTGGCTGACACGCGCGGTCGTTATCGTGAATCCGACGACTATGCTTACGGCAACCAAGTGGTGGTGGCCGATACGCCGGTAGGGCGTCTGGGGCTCACGGTCTGTTATGACTTGCGCTTCCCGGAGCTGTACAGCGAATTGCGCGCGGCGGGCGCCGAATTGATTACCGCGCCTTCGGCTTTTACGGCGGTAACCGGCGCGGCGCACTGGGATGTGCTGATCCGTGCACGGGCCATCGAAACCCAGTGTTATCTGCTGGCGGCCGCCCAGGGCGGAGTACATCCGGGGCCGCGGGAAACCTATGGCCATGGGGCGATTGTCGACCCATGGGGGCGAGTGCTGGCACAACAGAATCAAGGCGAAGCGGTGTTGTTGGCCGAACGCGATAGCAGCGAACAAGCGTCGATACGGGCGCGCATGCCGGTGGCAGGCCACCGGCGCTTTTTCTCGCAGGGCGCGCAGCGACCTGCTTCAGAACGATGAATTTAAGGCCGAACCTATGAGCGAGTTGTTGTCCTCAGTCAGTGAACACCTCCTGGCGCCCGGTGGCGTGACCATCGAAAATCTGCAAACCGTACTGGGCGACCTGGCCGGGCCGGGCATCGATGCCGCAGACCTGTATTTCCAGGGCCAGATCTCCGAGTCATGGTCCCTGGAAGACGGGATCGTCAAGGATGGCAGCTTCAACATGGACCAAGGGGTTGGCGTGCGTGCGCAATCCGGTGAAAAGACCGGCTTCGCCTACAGCAATGCCATCACCCTGGAAGCCCTGGGCCTGGCCGCCCGCGCGGCGCGCTCGATTTCCCGCGCTGGGCAGAATGGCACCGTGCAAGCGTTCAGCACCCAGGACGTGACCCAGTTGTACGGCCCGGATAACCCGTTGGAAGTCATGACCCGAGCCGAAAAGGTCGAGCTGCTCAAACGCGTGGATGCTGCAACCCGTGCCCTTGACCCGCGCATCCAGCAGGTGAGCGTGAGCATGGCCGGGGTCTGGGAGCGGATCCTGGTGGCATCCACCGATGGTAGCCTGGCGGCGGATGTGCGGCCGCTGGTGCGTTTCAATGTCAGTGTGATCGTCGAGCAGAACGGGCGTCGCGAGCGCGGCGGCCATGGCGGCGGTGGGCGTACGGATTATCGCTATTTCCTCGCCGAAGACCGCGCCATGGGCTATGCCCGCGAGGCGTTGCGCCAGGCGCTGGTCAATCTGGAAGCCATCCCCGCACCGGCCGGTACGTTGCCGGTGGTGCTGGGCTCGGGCTGGTCGGGTGTATTGCTCCACGAAGCGGTAGGGCATGGCCTGGAAGGCGACTTCAACCGCAAGGGCAGTTCCGCCTACAGCGGGCGCATGGGCGAAATGGTCGCCTCCAAACTCTGCACCATCGTCGATGACGGCACGTTGGCTGGTCGCCGTGGTTCCCTGAGCGTCGACGACGAAGGGACGCCGACCGAGTGCACCACGCTGATCGAAAACGGTGTGCTCAAGGGCTACATGCAAGACAAGCTCAACGCGCGCCTGATGGGTGTGGCGCGCACCGGCAACGGTCGTCGCGAGTCCTACGCGCATTTGCCGATGCCCCGCATGACCAATACCTACATGCTCGCAGGCGAAAGCGATCCGGCAGAGATCATTGCCTCGGTGAAGCGCGGGATCTATTGCGCCAACCTTGGTGGCGGCCAGGTGGACATCACCAGCGGCAAGTTCGTGTTCTCCACCAGCGAGGCCTATTTGATCGAGGACGGCAAGATCACCGCGCCGGTCAAGGGGGCAACCCTGATTGGCAACGGCCCGGAAGCCATGAGCAAGGTGTCGATGGTCGGTAACGACCTGGCGCTGGACAGCGGTGTGGGGATGTGTGGCAAGGATGGGCAGTCGGTGCCGGTCGGTGTCGGCCAGCCAACCCTGAAAATTGATGCGATCACCGTGGGTGGCACGGGGTCGTAAGGCGTGGAGCTTCGGGTGGCGAAGACCGCCACCCGGGGAAGAGGATCAGCGCAGGCCGCGTTGAGTCTCGTCCAGCTCACGGATGTACTTGAAGATTTTACGGCTGGTGGCCGGCGCCTTGTTCTGTGCCAGTTCGTGCTGGGCCTGACGGATCAGGGAGCGCAGTTGCTGGCGGTCGGCATCCGGATAGTCCAGGACGAACTTCTCCAGTACAGCGTCGTCACCGCCGATCAGGCGGTCGCGCCAACGCTCCAGGTTATGGAAACGTTCGTTGTACTGGCGTGTGGAAGCATCGAGTTGGTCGAGCAAAGTCAGAATGGCGTCAGTGTCCTGGTCGCGCATCAGCTTGCCGATAAACATGATGTGCCGTTTACGCGCGATATTCGCGGTGTGCTTGGGTGCATCTGCCAGGGCCCGGCGCATTTCGTCGGTCAGAGGCAGTTTGGCAATCAAGTCCGGCTTGAGTGTTGTAAGGCGCTCGCCGAGATCAACCAGAGCATGCAGCTCGCGTTTGACCTGGGTTTTGCTTTTCTCCCCATCGAGGGAGTCGTCGTAAGAATCAACCATGGTGGCAGTCCGCAAAGAAACGCCGCCATGATAACCAGTCGGGGGCCGCTTGTCCGGCCCGGTCGCTCGATGGCCTTAACCGAAAGCAGAATTTGAGTGGAGAACACCATGAGTGCAGCCCAAAGCGTCGGTCCACAAGCGTTACCGGCACTGCAGGAACAAGTTGAACAGATCATCGCGGAGGCCAAGCGCCAGGGTGCCAGTGCCTGTGAAGTGGCGGTATCCCTGGAGCAGGGCCTATCGACTTCGGTACGCCAGCGGGAGGTGGAAACCGTTGAGTTCAACCGCGACCAGGGTTTTGGCATCACCTTGTATGTGGGGCAGCGCAAAGGCTCGGCCAGCACCTCGGCCAGTGGCCCGGAAGCCATTCGCGAAACCGTCGCCGCCGCCCTGGCGATTGCCAAGCACACTTCCGAAGACGAGGCCTCGGGCTTGGCGGATGCGGCCCTGATGGCGCGGGACCTGAAAGATTTCGATCTGTATCACGCCTGGGATATCACCCCCGAGCAGGCCATCGAAAAGGCCCTGGCCTGCGAAGCCGCGGCGTTCGACACCGACAGCCGGATCAAGAATGCCGATGGCACTACCCTGAGTACCCATCAAGGTTGCCGTGTGTATGGCAACAGCCACGGGTTTATCGGCGGCTACGCGTCGACACGCCATAGCTTGAGCTGCGTGATGATTGCCGAGGCCGATGGCCAGATGCAGCGTGACTACTGGTATGACGTAAGTCGCCAGGGTGAGCTGTTGGCGGACCCGGTGAGCATTGGCCAGCGCGCCGCGCAACGGGCCGCGAGCCGACTGGGCGCACGACCGGTGCCGACGTGCGAAGTGCCGGTGCTGTTTTCGGCGGAGTTGGCGGGTGGCCTGTTCGGCAGTTTCCTGGGGGCGATTTCCGGGGGCAACCTGTACCGCAAGTCGTCGTTCCTTGAGGGCGCGCTGGGGCAGAAGTTGTTTCCCGAGTGGCTGACCCTGGATGAGCGCCCGCACCTGATGCGCGCCATGGGCAGCTCGGCCTTTGATGGCGATGGCCTGGCAACCTACGCCAAGCCGTTTGTCGAGAACGGTGAGCTGGTGTCCTACGTGCTCGGTACCTACGCCGGGCGCAAGCTCGGTTTGCCCAGCACCGCCAACTCCGGTGGCGTGCACAACCTGTTCGTGACCCATGGCGACGAAGACCAGGCGGCGCTGCTGCGGCGCATGGGCCGTGGCTTGTTGGTGACCGAATTGATGGGCCATGGCTTGAACATGGTGACGGGGGATTATTCCCGAGGTGCGGCAGGGTTCTGGGTGGAGAATGGCGAAATTCAGTTCGCAGTCCAGGAAGTGACCATCGCCGGCAACATGCGCGATATGTTCAAACAGATCGTCGCCGTGGGTAACGATCTGGAACTGCGCAGCAATATCCGCACTGGCTCGGTGCTGATCGAACGCATGACCGTCGCCGGCAGCTAAGTACCAACCGGTTACACAACAGCGCCACCCCAAGGGTGGCGCTTTTTTTTGCCTGGAATATCCCAAGGCCGACAAAGGTATAGGTTCAAGAGCTTGTTTTGATTCTCAATATCATTTAATAATAAATATCATTATCGAGTGAGCGTGGATCATGAGTTCTGTCCTGCACGAGGATCCCTACCTGGAAAGCTGGCGCTGGATGAGTCGCCAGATTCGCTGTGGGCTCAACCCTGACGAGCCGCGCCTGATCGAGCATTATCTGAACGAGGGGCGCTACCTGGCCTGCTGCACGGCTACGCACCCGTGGACCATCGCCGAGACCTCGTTCCGCCTGCTGATCGATACCGCCACCGATATCGCCTTGCCCTGGCATTGGCGCTCCACGTGCCTGGACCAGGCCTGGCGCCCGCTGCGCGACCTGGAAAACCTCTCTCACTGCGCCTGTCGCCTCAAGCGCTGGCAGACCTTTGCCTGGCAATTGGCGACTTGCGAACTGCAACCTTCGATTTCTCACTCCGACTTGGTGCAAGGATCTTCCGATGAGTAATACCCGTATCGAACGCGACAGCATGGGCGAACTGCGAGTGCCGGCCGACGCGTTGTATGGCGCACAAACCCAGCGTGCGGTGGATAACTTTCCGATCAGCCACCAGCGCATGCCGACCCAGTTCATCCGTGCCCTGATCCTGGCCAAGGCCGCGGCCGCCAAGGCCAACGTCGATCTCAAGCAGATCAGTGCAAGCCAGGGCAAAGCCATCGTCGACGCCGCCCAGGGTTTGCTGGAAGGTGACTTCATGCAGCACTTCCCTGTGGATATCTTCCAGACCGGCTCCGGCACCAGCTCCAACATGAATGCCAACGAAGTGCTTGCGACCCTGGCCAGCCGCCTGTTGGGCGAACCGGTCAACCCCAATGACCACGTCAATTGTGGGCAAAGCAGCAACGACATCATCCCGACCACGATTCACGTCAGCGCCGCGCTGGTGCTGCATGAACAGACGTTGCCGGCATTGCTGCACCTGGTTGAGGTGATCGAGCGAAAGGCGGTAGAGGTTCATCCGTTCATCAAGACCGGGCGCACTCACCTGATGGACGCCATGCCTGTACGCATGAGTCAGGTGCTCGAAGGGTGGGCGCAGCAACTCAAGGCCAATATCGCTCACTTGCAGGGCTTGTTGCCAAGCCTGCAGGCCCTGGCCCAGGGCGGTACTGCGGTAGGTACCGGGATCAATGCGCATCCTGAGTTTGCTGCGCGTTTCAGCCAGCAGTTGAGCAGCCTGACCCAGGTGCAGTTCACGCCGGGTACGAACCTGTTTGCTCTGATTGGCTCCCAGGACACCGCCGTCGCCGTCTCCGGCCAACTGAAAGCCATTGCCGTGTCGCTGATGAAAATCGCCAACGACCTGCGCTGGATGAACTCCGGCCCTCTCGCCGGCCTCGGTGAAATCGAGCTCGAAGGCCTGCAACCAGGCTCGTCGATCATGCCGGGCAAGGTCAATCCGGTGATTCCAGAGGCCACCGCAATGGTTGCGGCACAGGTGATCGGCAATGACAGCGTAATCACCATCGCCGGTCAGTCCGGCAACTTCGAACTCAACGTGATGCTGCCGATCATCGCCCAGAACCTGCTCAGCAGCCTGGAGCTGTTGGCCAACTCCAGTCGTCTGCTGGCAGACAAGGCCATCGCCAGCTTCAAGGTCAACGAACCCAAGCTCAAGGAAGCGCTGTCGCGCAACCCGATCCTGGTCACCGCACTCAACCCGATCATTGGGTACCAAAAGGCCGCTGAAATCGCCAAGAAAGCCTATCAACAAGGCCGGCCGGTGATTGATGTGGCGCTCGAGCACACCGACCTGCCCCGCAGCCAACTGGAAGTCCTCCTGGATCCGGAAAAGCTCACGGCGGGTGGCGTGTAATTACCGACCCTGCTTTGGAGGCTCACCATGGAGCACTGGAAACGCACGATCGAACGGGCCAATCGCTGCTTTATGCAAGGCGAACTGGTGGATGCCCGCGAGCATTACCTGCAAGCCCTGGCCCTGGCCCAAGTGTTGTTCGAGCGCTGGGGTGATGCCGACGAGGCGGTGGCGGCCTGCGTCATTTCCCATCACAACCTGGCGGACCTGCATCTGCGCCTGAACCAGCCTGAAGAAAGCGCCGAATACCTCTGCGCCATTCACCAGCGCTTGCTGCAGACCATGCAGGACACCCGGCTGCCTCAAGCATTGCGCGAGGCAGCCTTGCGCCAGAGCAGCAAGACCTACGTCGAACTGTTGAATTTCATCAGCGATCACGGCGAGTACCCCCGTACCCATCGCTTGCTGGGCAGCAATACGGCGCAGACGGATGCGCCGACCCGCAACAGCCCTTTCTATGGAGCACATTGATATGTCCTACACCTTGCCTGCCTTGCCTTACGCCTACGACGCCCTGGAACCGCATATCGATGCGCAAACCATGGAAATCCACTACACCAAGCACCACCAGACCTACATCAACAACCTCAATGCCGCCGTCGAAGGCACCGAGTTCGCCGGCTGGCCCATCGAGAAACTGGTCTCCAGCGTCCAGCAACTGCCGGAAAAACTGCGCGCAGCGGTGATCAACCAGGGGGGCGGGCATGCCAACCACTCGTTGTTCTGGGCGGTCATGTCGCCCAAGGGCGGCGGCAAGCCCGAAGGTGCCCTGGGCCAGGCGATTGATGCACAGTTGGGTGGCTTTGATGCCTTCAAGGAGGCCTTCACCAAAGCTGCGCTGACCCGCTTCGGCAGTGGTTGGGCCTGGCTGAGCGTGACCCCGCAAAAGACCCTGGTGGTCGAGAGCAGTGGTAACCAGGACAGCCCGTTGATGAACGGCAATACGCCGATCCTCGGTCTGGACGTCTGGGAGCACGCCTACTACCTGCTGTATCAGAACCGCCGTCCTGAATACATCAACGCTTTCTACAGTGTTATCAACTGGCCGGAAGTCGCTGAGCGCTACCAGGCTGCACTGGCTTAATGCCCTCTCATAACAAGACCTAAGGCCGACTATGGGCACTGAAACACTGGCGATCAGCAGCGTGCGAATGTTCCGTTATGCGTTTGGCTCGCTGCTGCTATTGGCGGGAACTGCATTGCTGGTGGCCCACGGGCTGGCCTGGCTGAACCTCGAGCCGCGGATCCTGCGTGCCCTGCAAGGTGGCGCAATCTGTGCCCTGGGCACTGCATTGGGCGCGGTGCCGGTACTGGTAATCCGGCGGATGCCGTTGGCGGTCAGCGACACACTGCTGGGGTTTGGCGCTGGCGTGATGTTGGCGGCGACCGCGTTTTCGCTGGTCGTGCCGGGGATCGCCGCCGCTGAAAACCTGGGGCTCAGCCCCTGGGCGTCCAGCGGCCTGATCAGCTTCGGCATCATGCTAGGCGCCTTCGGCTTGTTTCTGGTGGACCGCAAGGTCTCCGGTGCCAGTCCGGAGCTGCTGGTTGGCACCCCTGACAAACCGGTAATTCCACCACGCATCTGGCTGTTTGTATTTGCCATTATTGCCCACAACATCCCCGAAGGCATGGCGGTGGGCGTCTCGGCGGGGGGCGGCATGCCCGATGCCGACAGCCTGGCCATGGGCATCGCCTTGCAGGATGTACCGGAAGGATTGGTGATCGCGTTGGTGTTGGCTGGGGCGGGGATGTCGCGGGTCAAGGCCTTCTTGATCGGCGCGGCATCCGGGCTGGTGGAGCCGGTGTTTGCCGTGCTGTGTGCCTGGTTGGTCAGCCTGGCCGAGATGCTGCTGCCTTTGGGGCTGGCGCTGGCGGCGGGGGCGATGCTATTGGTGGTGACTCATGAAGTGATCCCCGAGTCGCGCCGCAATGGCCATGACAAGCTCGCCAGCCTGGGGTTGTGCATTGGGTTTTGCTTGATGATGGCAATGGATACAGCGCTGGGCTGATGCCTAGCGCAAACCCAATGTAGGAGCTGGCTTGCCTGCGATGCAGGCACCTCGGCTTTTCGTCTAGACCGAGGTGATGCTATCGCAGGCAAGCCAGCTCCCACACAAGCCCGTACATGGGCTATTCGCCTTCATCGAAGTAATTGTTGATCAGCTTCACCAGCGCATCCAGCGCTTCCTGGTCCTGCTCACCTTCGGTCTTCAGATGAATCTTGGTGCCCTTGCCTGCGGCGAGCATCATCATGGCCATGATGCTTTTACCATCGACCATGGACTCCGGTGTACGCCCGGCACGCACCTGGCAAGGAAACTGGCCCGCTACCCCGACAAATTTAGCCGACGCGCGGGCATGCAGGCCCAGTTTGTTGATGATTTCAATTTCCAGAGCGGGCATCGCGAAGGTGTTCCTTTCAGCTGAGGTCGCGGTGGCGAACCTGGACATTCTTGAGGGTTTTCTGCAAGACCTGGCCCAGCCGCTCGGTTAGGTAGACGGAGCGGTGATGCCCGCCGGTACAGCCGATAGCGATGGTGACGTAGGCCCGGTTGCTGGCGGCAAAGCGCGGTAGCCACTTGAGCAGGTAGCTGGAGATGTCCTGGAACATCTCTTCCACATCCGGTTGCGCCGCCAGGTACTCGGCAACCGGTAGGTCCAGCCCAGACTGATCGCGCAGTTCCGGCTTCCAATAAGGGTTGGGCAGGCAACGCACGTCAAATACCAGGTCGGCGTCTACCGGCATGCCCCGCTTGAAACCAAAGGATTCAACCAGGAAGGCCGTGCCCGGTTCCGGTTGGTTCAGCAGGCGCAGCTTGATGGCGTCACGCAGCTGGTAAAGGTTCAGGCTAGTGGTATTGATCTTGAGGTCGGCCAAATCGATGATCGGCCCCAACAGCTTGGTCTCGTCTTCGATGGCTTCGGCCAGCGAGCGGTGTGGGCTGCTCAGCGGGTGGCGGCGACGGGTCTCCGAGAAGCGCTTGAGCAGCGTTTCTTCGTCGGCGTCCAGGTACAGCACGTCGCAATGAATATGCTTGGCACGTACCTCTTCAAGCAATTCCGGGAATCGCGTGAGGTGGCTGGGTAGGTTGCGTGCGTCGATCGAAACGGCCACCAACGGTTGCGCCAGTTCGGTATGGATCAGCGCGCGCTCGGCCAGCTCGGGCAGGAGGCCGGCCGGCAAGTTGTCGATGCAATAGAAGCCGTTGTCCTCTAGCACATTGAGGGCCGTACTTTTACCTGAGCCGGAACGCCCGCTGACGATGATCAAACGCATGATTACTGCCCGCTTTGCTCATCCAGGACAACCTGATACAGCGCTTCATTGGTGCTGGCGCTACGCAGTTTCTTACGTACTTCTTCACGGTCGAGCATGCTGGCGATCTGCCGGAGCAGCTCCAGGTGTGCATCGGTGGCCGCTTCCGGGACCAGCAGGACGAACAGCAGGTCAACCGGAGCGCCATCGATGGCGTCGAAATCAGTGGGGGCGTCCAGGTGCAGCAGGGCGCTTACCGGTGTTTCACAGCCTTTGAGGCGGCAATGAGGAATAGCGATGCCGTTGCCAAAACCGGTCGAGCCAAGTTTTTCACGGGCGATCAGGGCCTCATACACGTCTTGCATCACCAGCTCAGGCACTTCGCGGCTGATCAGGTTGGCAATCTGTTCGAGGGCTTTCTTTTTACTGCCGCCCGGCGCGTTCACGAGGGAACGGCCGGGGGTCAGGATGGTTTCAAGTCGAATCATGGGTGGGGAGTGTTAGCGGCCTGTGCCTTGAAGAAGGCTCTGCTGCTTTTCCTTATGCTTTTTGATTTGGCGATCCAGCTTGTCGGTCAGGTCGTCAATGGCGGCATACATGTCTGAATGCTCTGCATTGGCGACTACTTCCCCGCCGGGTATACGCAAGGTGGCTTCGATTTTCTGCTTCAGCTTTTCGACAGACATGATGACTTGCACATTGGTGATCTTGTCGAAATGCCCCTCAATTCGTTTGAGTTTTTCGCTGATGTAGGCGCGCAGCGGTTCGGTCACTTCCAGTTGGTGTCCACTGATGTTGACTTGCATACAGCTTCTCCTTCGTTGCCAGTGCATAAAGCGGCGGGTAGGAATACCCGCCACTGGAACGCTGTGGCCCGCCCGTCACATCAACCGCTTACGCTCGCTGGAAGGCGCGATCCCAAGGGACTCGCGGTACTTGGCGACGGTTCGACGGGCGACCTGAATGCCTTGTGCTTCCAGTAAACCAGCGATCTTGCTGTCACTCAACGGCTTTTTCTGATTTTCCGCCGCAACCAGTTTTTTGATGATCGCGCGGATCGCCGTGGACGAGCATTCGCCGCCCTCGGAGGTGCTGACGTGGCTGGAGAAAAAGTATTTCAGCTCATATATACCCCGTGGGGTATGCATGAATTTCTGCGTAGTGACCCGGGAGATAGTCGATTCATGCATGCCGACAGCCTCGGCAATGTCATGCAGCACCAAAGGCTTCATCGCTTCGTCGCCGTACTCCAGGAAGCCGCGCTGATGCTCGACGATCTGGGTGGCCACTTTCATCAGGGTCTCGTTGCGGCTTTGCAGGCTCTTGATGAACCAGCGCGCTTCCTGCAACTGGTTGCGCATGAACGTGTTGTCGGCACTGGTATCGGCCCGGCGCACGAAGCCTGCGTACTGCGGGTTGACCCGCAGGCGTGGCACCGATTCCTGGTTCAGTTCCACCAGCCAGCGCTCGTTGTCCTTGCGCACAATTACGTCAGGTACGACATATTCGGCTTCGCTGGACTCGATCTGCGAGCCTGGGCGTGGGTTGAGGCTCTGTACCAGTTCGATGATCTGGCGCAGGTCATCTTCCTTGAGCTTCATCCGGCGCATCAGCTGGCTGTAGTCGCGGCTGCCCAACAGGTCGATGTAATCGGTGACCAGGCGTTGGGCCTCGGTCAGCCACGGTGTCTTGGCGGGCAGTTGGCGCAATTGCAGCAACAGGCACTCGCTGAGGTTGCGCGCGCCAATGCCGGCAGGCTCGAACTGCTGGATGCGGTGCAGGACGGCTTCGATTTCGTCCAGCTCGATATCCAGCTCCGGGTCGAAGGCCTCGAGGATTTCTTCAAGGGTTTCGTCCAGGTAGCCCTGATTGTTGATGCAGTCGATCAGGGTCACGGCGATCAGGCGATCGGTGTCGGACATCGGGGCAAGGTTCAGTTGCCACAGCAAGTGGCTCTGCAGGCTTTCGCCGACGGAGGTGCGGGTGGTGAAGTCCCACTCGTCATCGTCGTTGCTGGGCAGGCTGCTGGCGCTGGTCTGGTAGACATCTTCCCAGGCCGTATCCACCGGCAGTTCATTGGGGATGCGTTCGTTCCATTCGCCTTCTTCCAGGTTATCCACCGTGGGTGCGGTTTCCTGGTAGGACGGTTCCTGGACGTCAGTGTTGGGTTTTTGCTCTATGTTGTCGGCCAGCGGGTCGGCATTATCGAAGTCGTCGCCTTCTTCCTGGCGTTCGAGCATCGGGTTGGACTCCAGGGCCTCCTGGATTTCCTGTTGCAGGTCCAGGGTCGACAATTGGAGCAGGCGGATGGCCTGTTGCAGCTGCGGTGTCATCGTCAGCTGCTGGCCCATTCTCAGGACTAGCGATGGTTTCATGGCAGGGGCTTAACACCTTATTCGCCGGCGCAATGCGCCATCCACGACAGGGCGCGTGAGCGCCAAACATAAGCAAATTATATGCCTGATATCGGGGGCTTTGCCTAGAGCGCGGTAACAATAAAAATAATGAGGTTTTTATTGACTCCCGCGCCTGATGGCGAATGTCCTGACACCCCAGCGCTTACAGGCGGAACTCGTGCCCCAGGTACACTTCCTTGACCAGTTCGTTGGCCAGGATGGTGGCGGAGTCGCCTTCGGCAATCAGTTGGCCGTCGTTGACGATGTAGGCGGTTTCGCAGATATCCAGGGTCTCACGCACGTTGTGGTCGGTGATCAGTACGCCGATCCCCTTGGCCTTGAGGTGATGGATGATCTGCTTGATGTCGCCTACCGAAATCGGGTCGACACCGGCGAAGGGTTCATCCAGCAGGATGAACTTCGGTGCAGTGGCCAGGGCGCGGGCGATTTCCACGCGACGGCGCTCGCCGCCGGACAGGCTCATGCCGAGGTTGTCGCGAATGTGGTTGATGTGGAACTCCTGCAGCAGGCTTTCCAGCTCCTGGCGGCGTCCGTCGCGATCCAGTTCCTTGCGGGTTTCAAGGATCGCCATGATGTTGTCGGACACCGACAGTTTGCGGAAGATCGACGCCTCCTGAGGGAGATAGCCGATCCCGGCACGTGCACGACCGTGCATGGGCTGGTGGCTGACGTCCAGGTCGTCGATCAATACGCGACCCTGGTCCGCCTGGACCAGGCCGACAATCATGTAGAAGCAGGTGGTCTTGCCGGCACCGTTGGGGCCAAGCAGGCCGACGATCTGGCCGCTGTCGATCGACAGGCTGACGTCGCGCACGACCTGACGGCTTTTATAGGCCTTGGCCAGATGCTGGGCTTTCAGGGTTGCCATTACTGGGCCTTCTTCTTCGGCTGGATAACCATGTCGATTCGCGGACGTGGCGCAGTGACCTTGGTGCCATTGGCGCGGCCGGCAGTGGCGACCTGCTTGACGGTGTCGTAGACGATTTTCTCGCCTTCGGTCGAGTTGCCGTCGCTGCTGATCACTTTGGCGCGGTCGGTCAGTACGATGCGATTCTGCGGGGCATGGTACTGGATGGTCACGCCGTAGCCCTTGATCGGAGCTGGGTCGGTCGCCGCCTGTTGCTGCTCGAAATAGGCAAGGTTGCCCACCGAGGTCACGACGTCGATGTCGCCGGCCGGGGTGCGGGTCAGGGTTACGGTATTGCCGGTAATCTTCATCGAGCCTTGAGTGATGATTACGTCGCCCTTGTAGGTCGCGATACCTTGTTTGTCATCCAACTGCGCATCGTCAGCCTGAATGTGGATCGGTTGCTGGCTATCGTTCGGCAGAGCCCAGGCGCTCACGCTTCCCAGTGCTGCGCCCAGACCGAGCAAAATAGGGAGGGTTTTAACGAGCCTCATACTGTCCTCTTACGTTCGATAGCAGGTGTATCCTGCTTTCTTTCAAATACGCTTTCATTCCCTTGCCAGTCGATACACCGCCAGCGCCGTCGATTCTAACGTCTTGCTCGGTCTGCGCATATTGCTTCTGTGGGAATACGGTCATGCGACTGCTGGTAATAATGGTGTCGCGGTTCTGGGCGTCAGTGCGGGCAACACGCACCGAGTCGATCAGCTCCACTTCGGTACCGTCCGGGTTGACCTCGCCACGCTTGCTGGTGACGTGCCACGGAAATTCGGTGCCGCGATACAGGTTCAGGTCCGGATTGGTCAGCAGTGTGACCTCCGAAGCCTTCAGGTGTTCGACCTTGTCCGACGTCATTTCGTACTGCACCTTGCCGTCTGGCAGGAACTGCACGCTGTAGGCGTTGGTGGCGTAATAGTCGATGGCGCCCTGGTCGACCTGCGCGACAGGCTGGTCGAGGAAGCGCTCCGGGCTGATATTCCAGTAGCCCACCGCGAGGAACAGCGCGGCGATGGCTCCGAATATCAGGAAGTTGCGAATCTTTTTGCTCAGCATAGAAGGCTCTATAGGTAGGCGGCGTGGGCCGCTTCAAGGCTGCCCTGGGCGCGCAGGATCAACTCGCAGAACTCGCGCGCGGCACCTTCGCCGCCACGGGCCTGGGTAATGCCGTGGGCGTGTTCGCGAACAAATGACGCGGCATTGGCCACCGCCATGCCCAGGCCGACGCGGCGAATCACCGGCAAGTCAGGTAAGTCGTCACCCAGATAGGCGACCTGCTCATAGCTTAGGTTGAGTTTCCCAAGAAGCTCATCCAGGACCACCAGTTTATCCTCGCGGCCCTGATACAGGTAAGGAATCCCCAGGTTTTGTGCGCGGCGTTCCACGACCGGGGTCTTGCGACCACTGATAATCGCGGTTTGCACGCCAGAGGCCATCAGCATCTTGATGCCCTGGCCGTCCAGCGTGTTGAACGTCTTGAATTCACTGCCGTCTTCGAGGAAGTACAGGCGGCCATCGGTCAGCACGCCGTCCACATCGAAAATTGCCAGTTTGATGGCCTTGCCCCGTTGCAACAGGTCGTTGCTCATTTACATCACTCCTGCGCGCAGCAAATCGTGCATGTTCAGGGCGCCAATCGGATGATCGGCATCATCGACCACCACCAGGGCGCCGATTTTATGGTCTTCCATGATCTTCAGGGCTTCCGCCGCGAGCATTTCGGCGCGGGCGGTCTTGCCGTGGGGGGTCATGACTTGATCGATAGTCGCGGTATGGATATCGATGGTGCGGTCCAGGGTGCGACGCAGGTCGCCGTCGGTGAACACCCCGGCCAGGCGCCCGTCGGCCTCGAGGATCACGGTCATGCCCAGGCCCTTGCGGGTCATTTCCATCAGCGCGTCCTTGAGCAGGGTGCCACGCTGTACCTGTGGCAGCTCATCGCCAGCATGCATGACGTTTTCCACTTTCAGCAGCAGGCGACGGCCAAGGGCGCCACCCGGGTGGGAAAAGGCGAAGTCTTCGGCGGTAAAACCACGGGCTTCCAGCAAGGCTACGGCTAGCGCGTCGCCCATGACCAGGGCGGCGGTGGTGGAGGAGGTCGGCGCCAGGTTCAGTGGGCAGGCTTCATGGGTCACATGCACGTTCAGGTTCACTTCGGCGGCCTTGGCCAGCGTCGAGTCCGGGTTACCGGTCATGCTGATCAGCTTGATGCCCAGGCGCTTGATCAGGGGCAGCAGGGTCACGATTTCGTTGGTGGTGCCGGAGTTGGACAGGGCGACGATCACGTCGTCGCGGGTAATCATGCCCATGTCACCGTGGCTGGCTTCGGCCGGGTGCACGAAAAAAGCCGTGGTGCCGGTGCTCGCCAGGGTGGCGGCAATCTTGTTGCCGACATGGCCTGACTTGCCCATGCCGACCACGACAACCCGGCCTTTACTGGCCAGGATCATCTCGCAGGCGCGTACGAAATCTGCGTCGATATGGGCCAGCAAGCCTTCTACGGCTTCAAGCTCGAGGCGGATGGTGCGTTGTGCGGATTGAATAAGGTCGTTGGATTGGCTCATGTCTGAAATCGTATAGCCTGACGAAAAGTCGGCGATTATAGCGGGATTGAGCAATTCCCTCACGCAAGTTCGTCAGCTGTTGTTCTTCTAGAGAGTGAGATCAGTCCCAAATGCGCTTTTTACCTGTCCTGTTTCTGAACAAGCGCTGCTGCGGCCTTGGGCGCTCTACGTCAGCAGTGATATAGTTCGCCGCCAGTTCGGTCCGCGCAGCGCACATGTGTCTAACTGTCGCAAGCAGTTGTCCCAAGCATGGTGTCTGAGTGAGAAGCTGCATCCCAAGGAGTTTAGATGAGTGCCGATAACGCCTACGCGGTCGAGCTGAAGGGCCTTTCCTTCAAGCGCGGTACGCGCAGCATCTTCAATAATGTCGATATTCGCATTCCCCGCGGCAAGGTGACGGGTATCATGGGCCCTTCCGGTTGCGGCAAGACGACCCTGCTGCGCCTGATGGGCATGCAGTTGCGTCCGACTGCCGGGGAGGTCTGGGTCAATGGCCAGAACCTGCCGACCCTGTCGCGCAGCGACTTGTTCGATGCGCGCAAGCACATGGGGGTGCTGTTCCAGAGCGGCGCTCTGTTCACCGACCTCGATGTTTTCGAAAACGTCGCGTTCCCGCTGCGGGTGCACACCCAGCTGTCCGAAGAAATGATTCGTGACATTGTTTTGTTGAAGCTGCAGGCCGTCGGCCTTCGCGGTGCCATCGACCTGATGCCAGATGAACTCTCCGGCGGTATGAAGCGGCGTGTCGCCCTGGCGCGGGCGATTGCGCTCGATCCGCAGATCCTCATGTATGACGAGCCGTTCGTCGGCCAGGACCCTATCGCCATGGGTGTACTGGTGCGCCTGATCCGCCTGCTCAACGATGCGCTGGGCATCACCAGTATCGTGGTTTCCCACGACCTGGCCGAAACCGCGAGCATTGCCGACTACCTCTATGTGGTCGGCGATGGCCAGGTATTGGGCCAGGGCACGCCTGAAGAGCTGATGAACGCTGATAACCCGCGCATTCGCCAATTCATGACCGGCGATCCTGATGGCCCGGTGCCTTTTCATTTTCCGGCAGCGGATTACCGCGCAGATCTCCTGGGGAAGCGCTGATGCGCAAGACATCTTTAATCGAGAAGGTTCGCCTTTTCGGTCGTTCCGGCATCGACATTGTCGAAGTGCTCGGGCGTTCGACGATTTTCCTGTTTCACGCCTTGCTGGGCCGCGGCAGTATCGGCGGCGGTTTTGGCTTGCTGCTCAAGCAGTTGCACTCGGTGGGCGTGATGTCCCTGGTGATCATCGTGGTCTCCGGGGTTTTCATCGGCATGGTGCTGGCGTTGCAGGGCTTCAATATCCTGTCCAGCTACGGTTCCGAGCAGGCGGTGGGGCAGATGGTTGCGCTGACGCTGCTGCGTGAACTGGGGCCGGTGGTCACCGCGTTGCTGTTTGCCGGGCGCGCCGGTTCTGCGTTGACTGCGGAGATCGGCAACATGAAGGCCACCGAGCAGTTGTCCAGCCTGGAAATGATCGGCGTGGACCCGCTCAAGTACATCGTTGCCCCGCGCCTGTGGGCCGGCTTCATTTCCCTGCCTCTGCTGGCGATGATTTTCAGCGTGGTCGGGATCTGGGGCGGCTCATGGGTGGCAGTGGACTGGCTGGGGGTCTACGACGGCTCCTACTGGGCCAACATGCAAAACAGCGTGACGTTCAGCGGTGACGTGCTCAATGGCATTATCAAGAGCATCGTCTTCGCCTTCGTCGTGACTTGGATCGCCGTATTCCAAGGCTATGACTGTGAGCCCACTTCAGAAGGGATCAGTCGTGCCACCACCAAGACCGTTGTGTACGCCTCGCTGGCGGTACTGGGTCTTGACTTCATTTTGACCGCCTTGATGTTTGGAGATTTCTGATGCAAAACCGCACTGTGGAAATCGGTGTCGGCCTTTTCTTGCTGGCTGGCATCCTGGCTTTACTGTTGCTTGCCCTGCGAGTCAGCGGCTTGTCGGCCAGCTCCAGCGCCGACACCTATAAACTTTACGCCTACTTCGACAATATCGCCGGTTTGACGGTCAGATCCAAAGTGACCATGGCCGGTGTGACCATCGGCAAGGTCACGGCAATCGATCTGGACCGCGACAGCTTCACCGGCCGAGTGACCCTGCAACTGGACAAGAAGGTAGATAACCTGCCGACTGACTCCACGGCGTCTATCCTCACGGCGGGTCTGCTGGGCGAGAAGTACATCGGTATCAGCGTGGGCGGGGAAGAAGCCTTGCTCAAGGATGGTTCGACCATTCATGACACACAGTCGTCGTTGGTGCTGGAGGACCTGATCGGTAAATTCCTGCTTAATACGGTTAGTAAAGACGCCAAATGAGGAGTTTGTTCATGATCTCAACCTTGCGACGTGGCCTGTTGGTGCTGTTGGCAGCCTTGCCATTGATGGCTAACGCCGTGGCAGCGCCTTCGGCGCACGACATAATTGATAGAACCACCAAAGAGCTGCTGGCTGACCTTGCCGCAAACAAAGAGCAGTACAAGCAAAGCCCAAGCGCGTTCTACGATGCCCTCAACGGTATCGTGGGCCCGGTGGTCGATGCTGATGGCATCTCCCGCAGCATCATGACCGTCAAGTACTCGCGCAAGGCCACGCCTGCGCAGATGCAGCGCTTCCAGGAAAACTTCAAGCGCAGCCTGATGCAGTTCTACGGCAACGCCCTGCTGGAATACAACAACCAGGGTATCGTCGTATCTCCGGCCAAGGATGAGTCCGGCAACCGTACCAGCGTGGATATGCAGGTCAAGGGCAACAATGGCTCGATCTACCCGGTTTCCTACACCCTCGAGAAAATCAACGGTGAATGGAAAGTGCGCAACGTGATCATCAACGGCATCAACATCGGCAAGCTGTTCCGTGACCAGTTCGCCGATGCCATGCAGCGCAATGGCAACGACCTGGACAAGACCATCGATGGTTGGGCCGGCGAAGTGGCCAAGGCCAAGGAAGTGACCGAAGAAGCCGCAGAGAAGCAGGCCCCATGACTGAGTCGGCTGTTCGTCAAGGCCAGGCCGGCGAGCTGCTCTTGAGTGGCGTGCTCGACTACAGCACCGGGCCGGCCCTGCGCAAGCAGGGCCAGGCGCTGATCAATGCCAGCACTGCGTCGGCAGTGGTTATCGACTGCTCGGCGGTGGTGAAGTCCAGCAGTGTTGGCTTGTCATTGCTCCTGTGTTTCCTACGCGACGCCGCGGCGGTCAACAAACCTGCCAGTATTCGTGCATTACCCGAGGATATGCGGGAAATTGCCCAGGTTTGCGGTCTGGCCGAGCTGTTGGCGCATCCTTAATACACATTATTGAAGAAGCCCCCCGTCAGAGTCCTGCTATGCGGGGTTCGCAGGCGCGGGGCTTTTTTGTATGATGTGCGACCCGCGCGCACTGGGCGCCGATAGAGGTTGAGCATGCAGGCCCTAGAAGTTAAAAGCTTCCTTGAAGGAAAGCTGCCGAATACTGAGGTTGCAGTTGAAGGCGAAGGCTGCAATTTCCAGCTGAACGTGATTAGCGATGAACTGGCGGCATTGAGCCCGGTCAAGCGTCAGCAGCAGATCTATGCCCATTTGAACCCGTGGATCACCGATGGCAGCATCCATGCGGTCACTATGAAATTTTTCAGCCGCGCGGCCTGGGCCGAGCGCACCTGAGCCCCCAAGGCGTCGAGATTCTTATGGATAAATTGATTATTACCGGCGGTGCCCGTCTTGATGGCGAAATCCGTATCTCCGGGGCTAAAAACTCGGCCTTGCCGATCCTGGCTGCTACCTTGCTGTGTGATGGCCCGGTTACCGTAGCCAACCTGCCGCACCTGCACGACATCACCACCATGATCGAGCTGTTCGGTCGCATGGGCATTGAGCCGGTGATCGACGAGAAGCTGTCGGTCGAAATCGACCCGCGCACCATCAAGACCCTGATCGCCCCGTACGAACTGGTGAAAACCATGCGTGCCTCGATCCTGGTACTGGGCCCGATGGTTGCCCGTTTCGGCGAAGCCGAAGTGGCACTGCCTGGCGGTTGCGCCATTGGCTCGCGGCCGGTGGACCTGCACATCCGTGGCCTTGAAGCCATGGGTGCGGCCATCGACGTCGAAGGCGGCTACATCAAGGCCAAGGCGCCGGAAGGCGGCCTGCGTGGCGCGAACTTCTTCTTTGATACCGTCAGCGTGACCGGTACCGAGAACATCATGATGGCCGCTGCCCTGGCCAACGGCCGCAGCGTCCTGCAAAACGCCGCGCGCGAGCCGGAAGTGGTCGACCTGGCCAACTTCCTGATCGCCATGGGTGCCAACATCACTGGCGCCGGCACCGACACCATCACCATCGACGGTGTGAAGCGCCTGCACTCGGCTACCTATAAGGTCATGCCGGACCGTATCGAGACCGGTACCTACCTGGTTGCTGCTGCCGTCACCGGTGGTCGCGTCAAGGTCAAGGATACCGATCCGACCATCCTGGAAGCGGTCCTGGAAAAACTGCGCGAAGCGGGTGCCGAAATCACCACCGGCGAAGACTGGATCGAGCTGAACATGCACGGCAAGCGGCCAAAAGCCGTCAACGTGCGTACCGCTCCGTACCCGGCGTTCCCGACCGACATGCAGGCGCAGTTCATCTCCCTGAACGCGATTGCCGAAGGCACCGGTGCTGTGATCGAGACCATCTTCGAGAACCGTTTCATGCACGTGTACGAACTGCACCGCATGGGCGCCAAGATCCAGGTCGAAGGCAACACAGCCATCGTCACCGGTATCGAGCAGCTCAAGGGCGCGCCAGTAATGGCCACCGACCTGCGGGCTTCGGCCAGCCTGGTGATCTCGGCGCTGTGCGCTGACGGCGACACCCTGATCGATCGCATCTACCACATAGACCGTGGCTACGAGTGCATCGAAGAAAAACTGCAGATGCTCGGCGCAAAAATTCGCCGCGTACCGGGCTAGTCCCCACTGCTCGGGCGCAGGGAAGCGCCCGCCCGAGGTGTGCACAGGCACGCCTTGGCTGAATTTGTTTCAAATCGAGGCTGTAATGGCCTCGATCTGTGTCTGGCGCCGTTTGCGACCGGACAGCAATAGCCTGATGAAGGACTGACGTTTCCCATGTTGACCATCGCACTGTCCAAGGGCCGCATCCTTGACGATACTTTGCCGCTTCTGGCTGAAGCGGGCATCGTGCCGACCGAGAATCCGGACAAGAGCCGCAAGCTGATCATCCCCACGACCCAGGACGACGTTCGCCTGTTGATCGTGCGGGCTACCGACGTGCCGACCTACGTGGAACATGGTGCCGCCGACCTTGGTGTCGCCGGTAAAGACGTGTTGATGGAATACGGCGGCCAGGGCCTGTACGAGCCGCTGGACCTGCGTATCGCCCTGTGCAAGCTGATGACTGCCGGTCGTGTCGGTGACGTCGAGCCAAAAGGCCGCCTGCGGGTGGCCACCAAGTTCGTCAACGTCGCCAAGCGTTATTACGCCGAGCAAGGCCGCCAGGTCGATATCATCAAGCTCTATGGCTCGATGGAACTGGCACCGCTGATCGGCCTGGCCGACAAGATCATCGACGTGGTCGACACCGGCAACACCCTGCGCGCCAACGGCCTGGAACCCCAGGACTTTATCGCTGACATCAGCTCCCGCCTGATCGTCAACAAAGCTTCGATGAAAATGCAGCACGCCCGGATCCAGGCGTTGATCGACACCCTGCGCAAGGCAGTGGAGTCTCGACACCGCGGTTGACTCACCTGCGCGGCCCTAGGTCGCGCCCGTCTATCCGCCTCATAGCCAGAATTCTCAGGTGCCCAAGCGGAAACGACTGCTAGTTTAGGGCGCCTGAGTTTTTGCCAATACTATTGAGGCCCTCGCTATGACCACGTCCACTGCAATTGCCCGACTCAACGCTGCCGACCCGGATTTCGCCCATCATCTGGATCATCTGCTGAGCTGGGAAAGTGTGTCCGACGACTCGGTCAACCAGCGGGTGCTCGACATCATCAAGGCCGTGCGTGAGCGCGGCGATGCGGCGCTGGTGGACTTTACCCGCCAGTTCGACGGCCTGGACGTCAAGTCCATGGCCGACCTGATCCTGCCCCGCGAACGCCTGGAGTTGGCCCTGACGCGCATCACCGCGCCCCAGCGTGAAGCCCTGGAAGTCGCGGCCGCGCGGGTGCGCAGCTACCACGAAAAACAGAAGCAGGATTCCTGGAGCTACACCGAGGCTGATGGCACGGTGCTGGGGCAGAAAGTCACGCCCCTGGACCGCGCCGGCCTGTACGTGCCAGGCGGCAAGGCCTCGTACCCGTCGTCGGTGCTGATGAATGCCATTCCCGCCAAAGTGGCGGGTGTGACCGAAGTGGTCATGGTGGTCCCGACCCCGCGCGGTGAAATCAACGAACTGGTGCTGGCTGCCGCTTGCATCGCAGGCGTTGACCGCGTGTTTACCATCGGTGGTGCCCAGGCCGTCGCCGCGTTGGCCTATGGCACCGAAAGCGTGCCGAAAGTAGACAAGGTGGTCGGCCCCGGCAACATCTATGTCGCCACCGCCAAGCGCCATGTGTTTGGCCAGGTCGGGATCGACATGATCGCCGGCCCTTCGGAAATCCTCGTGGTGTGCGACGGCCAGACCGATCCGGACTGGATCGCCATGGACCTGTTCTCCCAGGCCGAGCACGACGAAGACGCCCAGGCGATCCTGGTCAGCCCCGACGCCGAGTTCCTCGACAAGGTGGCGGCCAGCATCAACAAGTTGCTGCCGACCATGGACCGCGCCGAGATTATCGAGAAGTCGATCAATGGCCGGGGTGCGCTGATCCAGGTGCGGGACATGGAACAGGCTATCGAAGTGGCCAACCGCATTGCCCCTGAGCACTTGGAGCTGTCGGTGGCCGACCCACAGGCGTGGCTGCCATCGATTCGCCACGCCGGTGCGATCTTCATGGGCCGCCACACCAGCGAAGCCCTGGGTGACTACTGCGCCGGCCCCAACCACGTGTTGCCGACCTCGGGCACTGCGCGATTTTCGTCGCCGCTGGGGGTGTATGACTTCCAGAAGCGCTCGTCGATCATCTTTTGCTCGCCACAAGGGGCTTCGGAACTGGGCAAGACCGCCTCGGTGCTGGCCCGTGGTGAATCGTTGAGCGCGCACGCCCGCAGCGCCGAATACCGCATCGTCAAGGGGGAGTAAGACATGAGCAAATTCTGGAGCCCTTTCGTCAAGGACCTCGTGCCTTACGTGCCCGGCGAGCAGCCGAAGCTGACCAAGCTGGTCAAGCTCAACACCAACGAAAACCCCTATGGCCCGTCGCCCAAGGCCCTGGCGGCGATGCAGGCCGAGTTGAACGACAACCTGCGTTTGTACCCGGACCCCAACAGCGACCTGCTCAAGCAGGCCGTGGCCAAGTACTACGGGGTGGATGGAAGCAAGGTCTTCCTCGGTAACGGTTCCGACGAAGTCCTGGCGCATATCTTCCACGGTCTGTTCCAGCACGACCTGCCACTGTTGTTCCCGGATATCAGCTACAGCTTCTACCCGGTGTACTGCGGCCTGTATGGCATCACCTCGGCCCCGGTGCCGCTGGACGAGCAGTTCCAGATCCGCGTGGCGGACTACGCTAAGCCCAACGGCGGGATCATCTTCCCCAACCCGAACGCGCCGACCGGCTGCGTGCTGGCGCTGGACGCGGTGGAGCAGCTGCTCAAGGCCAGCCCGGATTCGGTGGTGGTGGTCGATGAAGCCTATATCGACTTCGGCGGCGAAACCGCCATCAGCCTGGTGGATCGCTACCCCAACCTGCTGGTCACCCAGACCCTCTCCAAATCGCGCTCACTGGCCGGTTTGCGGGTAGGCCTGGCGGTGGGGCATCCGGACCTGATCGAGGCGCTGGAGCGGGTCAAGAACAGCTTCAACTCCTATCCACTGGATCGCCTGGCGATTGTCGGCGCGGCGGCGGCCTTTGAAGATCGTGAATACTTCGAGAAGACCTGCCAATTGGTGATCGACAGCCGCGAGAAGGTGGTTGCGCAGTTGCAGGACAAAGGCTTTGAAGTGCTGCCGTCGGCTGCCAACTTCATCTTCGCCCGCCACCCACGGCACGAAGCGGCCAGCCTGGCGGCCAAGCTGCGTGAGCAAGGGGTGATCGTGCGGCACTTCAAGCAGGAGCGGATTGCCCAGTTCCTGCGGATCAGCATCGGTACGCCTGAGCAGAACCAGGCGTTGATCGATGGCTTGGGCGATCTTTAAGGCTTAGATCTATATTGGCTGGACTGGCCTCATCGCGGGCAAGCCCGGCTCCCACATTGGAATGCGTTCCCATGTGGGAGCCGGGCTTGCCCGCGATGAGGCCATCAGCAACACCGACAGTCCCTAACCTTCAGAGCAACGGCTCGTCCGGCTTCTTGTGCTTCCAGCCATCATTGCCCGGCAGCAGCAGGTTCAGGCCAATCGCTACCACCGCGCACAGGGCGATGCCCTTGAGGCCGAAATCGTCCGGGCCAGTGCCGGTGCCGATCAGCACACCACCTATCCCGAACACCAGGGTCACCGACACAATCACCAGATTGCGCGCCTCCCCCAGGTCGATCTTGTGACGGATCAAGGTGTTCATCCCCACCGCCGCAATCGAACCGAACAACAGGCAGAGAATCCCGCCCATCACCGGTACCGGAATGCTCTGCAGCAGCGCGCCGAACTTGCCGACAAAGGCCAGGGTGATGGCAAATACCGCCGCCCAGGTCATGATTTTCGGGTTGTAGTTCTTGGTCAGCATCACCGCGCCGGTCACTTCGGCGTAGGTAGTGTTGGGCGGGCCGCCGAACAGGCCAGCCGTGGTGGTGGCGATGCCGTCGCCCAATAGCGTGCGATGCAGGCCGGGCTTTTTCAGGTAATCGCGACCGGTCACGCTACCCACGGCAATCACGCCGCCGATGTGTTCAATGGCCGGTGCCAGGGCTACCGGGACGATGAACAGAATCGCCTGCCAGTTGAATTCCGGCGCGGTGAAGTGGGGCAGGGCGAACCACGGGGCGGCGGCGATCTTCGCGGTGTCGACCACGCCAAAGTAGAACGACATGCCAAAACCCACCAGCACCCCGGCAATGATCGGCACCAGGCGGAAAATGCCCTTGCCGAATACGGCCACGATCAGCGTGGTCAGCAGCGCCGGCATCGAGATCAGCATTGCCGTCTGGTAGTGGATCAACTCGGCACCGTCGCCCGACTTGCCCATTGCCATGTTCGCGGCAATCGGCGCCATGGCCAGGCCGATGGAGATGATCACCGGTCCGATCACCACGGGCGGCAGCAGCCGGTCGATAAAACCGGTGCCTTTGATCTTCACGGCCAGGCCGAGGAAGGTGTAGACGAAACCCGCCGCCATCACCCCGCCCATGGTCGCCGCAAGGCCGAATTGGCCCTTGGCGAGAATGATCGGGGTGATAAAGGCAAAGCTCGAGGCCAGGAACACCGGCACTTGGCGCCCCGTGACGACCTGGAACAGCAATGTGCCCAGGCCTGCGGTAAACAGCGCAACGTTTGGATCAAGACCTGTGATCAGTGGCATCAACACCAGCGCGCCAAATGCTACGAAGAGCATTTGTGCGCCAGACAGGATCTGGCGCCAAAGCGGGTCGTTGAATTCATCCTGCATGCTCACGCGTCCTTCTGCTTGGTGCCGAAGATCTTGTCGCCAGCATCGCCCAGGCCCGGAATGATGTAGCCGTGCTCGTTCAGGCGCTCATCGATGGACGCGGTATAGATCACTACATCCGGGTGCGCTTTTTCGACGGCGGCAATACCTTCGGGAGCAGCGACCAGCACCATGGCGCGGATGTCCTTGCAGCCGGCTTTCTTCAGCAGATCGATGGTGGCAACCATGGAGCTACCGGTGGCCAGCATCGGGTCGATGATCATCGCCAGGCGTTCGTCGATTTCCGGGACGAGTTTTTCCAGGTAGGTGTGGGCCTGCAGGGTCTCTTCGTTGCGGGCGACGCCCACAGCGCTGACCTTGGCGCCCGGGATCAGGCTCAGCACGCCTTCAAGCATGCCGATACCGGCGCGCAGGATCGGCACCACGGTAATTTTCTTGCCGGCGATTTTCTCGACCTGGACGGGACCGCACCAACCGGGGATCTCGTAGTTTTCCAGGGGCAAATCTTTGGTGGCTTCGTAGGTGAGCAACGCTCCGACTTCCTGAGCAAGCTCACGGAAGTTCTTCGTGCTAATGTCGGCGCGGCGCATAAGGCCGAGCTTGTGTCGGATCAGCGGGTGGCGGATCTCACGGATGGGCATGGGGAAAGGCTCCGGCGGCGGGCAAAAAAACCGGCCTAGATTAATCTATCCGAGGGTGTTGTCCTATAGACAACAAGTACGTTAGTCCATAAAGGCTTGAACGTTGCGTCCCAGAGGCGTACCTTCGCCCGCTTTTCTTGCCACAGTACCCCTGGAGAGCGCCATGTCCGCTGATCTCGAGCATATCCGTCAAATCATGCACGAGGCTGACTGCCTGTACACCGAAGCGCAAGTCGAAGAGGCTATCGCCAAGGTCGGCGCGCACATCACCCGTGAAATGGCCGATACCAACCCGGTGGTGTTCTGTGTGATGAACGGCGGTCTGATTTTCGCCGGCAAATTGCTGACTCATCTGCAATTCCCGCTGGAAGCGTCCTACCTGCACGCCACGCGCTATCGCAACGAAACCAGCGGTGGCGACCTGTTCTGGAAGGCCAAGCCGGAAGTGTCGTTCATCGACCGTGACGTGCTGATCATCGATGACATCCTCGACGAAGGTCATACCCTGGGCGCGATCATCGACTTCTGCAAACACGCCGGCGCGCGCAAAGTGCACACCGCCGTGCTGATCGACAAGGACCACGACCGCAAGGCCCGGCCAGACCTGAAGGCTGATTATGTTGGCCTGCCGTGCATCGACCGTTACATTTTCGGTTATGGCATGGACTACAAGGGCTACTGGCGCAACGCCAATGGCATCTTTGCCGTGAAGGGGATGTAAGCCATGGCGCGTTTTCTTGATCAGTCGCTGTTTGCCGAATTGGCCGAGAAAGCCGCCCTCAACCCCCGTGGCCGGCAGAACGTCAACTTCCACCAGATGGAAGAGCCTTGCCATCGCATGGCTGTCGGGTTGCAGCCACACACTTATGTGCAGCCCCATCGTCATCTCACCGCTGACAAAGCCGAGACCCTGCTGGTACTCAAGGGGCGCCTGGGCATTCTGATCTTCAGCGAGTCAGGCGAGGTCCTGGAGCGGCGCGTCTTGCAGGCGGGTGGAGATTGCCTGGGTGTCGACCTATCGCCCGGCGTTTTCCATGGCCTGGTGGTGCTTGAGCCCGACACGATGATGTTCGAGTGCAAGGCTGGCCCCTATCGCCCGGTGGGCGAGGGCGAACTGGCCACCTGGGCGCCCCGGGAAGGCGAGGCTGGCATGGCTGAGTATCATCGCTGGATGCTGGCCCAGTTCGATTGAACCTGGCAGCAAAAAACAACAGGTGGGCTTGTGTGGGAGCGGGCTTGTCGGGTCGCCGCATCGCCGCGATAGCGGAGTGTCAGGTTAGATATATTCGACTGACCCACCGCCATCGCGGCGATGCGGCGACCCGACAAGCCCGCTCCCACATAGAGCCTCGTGGCTTCCGAACCTTGTGTCCCGCAGGTAGACTTCCACTCCCGTGTAAATGTCTGCAGGCTGGAGTCGGCAATGCGTAAAGATAAGAAACAAGTGATTGGTGACGAGATCGGCGACGATCAGATCAAGCTGTTCCTGGATTTTGAACCGGTCGACGCCACTTCACCGTCCCTGCACAAACTGATCAAAGCCTATCGCGGCCTGCGCATCGATGACTTCGGACGTTTCCTGACCTTTTTCAAAGAGGCCGGGCTGGACCTCGACGGCAAGGATGAGCATGGCCAGACCTTCGTCGATCTGATCAAGGACCAGCGCAACGCGGACGAGTACCTCGAGCTGATCGAACAAGCCCGCGGCTGATTTCCAAGACATACAAAAACGCCCCGTTCTCATCACGAGAGCGGGGCGTTTTTTTGCCTTTTTGTAGGCGTCAGGCGTAGCTTGCGGCCTCGCTACCTTGCTCAACCAGCTCCAGGCTGATGTTGTTCTGCACGCTGATCTTGCGATACAGCTCGGCATCGGTTTCCAGGACTTTTTCCCGGGCCGGGAAGATCTCCTGCAGCTTGGCCGCCCACTCGCCGGCCGCCTGGGTCGGGAAGCAGCGTTCGATCAGATCCAGCATGATCGAAACAGTCACCGAAGCACCTGGAGAGGCGCCCAGCAGTGCCGCCAGCGAACCGTCTTTGGCCGCGACCAGCTCGGTGCCGAATTGCAGCACGCCGCCTTTCTTCGGGTCTTTCTTGATGATCTGCACCCGTTGGCCGGCCACTTCCAGGCGCCAGTCCTCGGCTTTGGCCTCGGGGTAGAAGCGGCGCAGGGATTCCAGGCGCTGCTCCATGGACTGCATCACTTCGCTGACCAGGTACTTGGTCAGGTCCATGTTGTCTCGGGCTACGGCCAGCATTGGGCCGATGTTGCCCAGGCGAATCGACATGGGCAGGTCAAGGAACGAACCGAACTTGAGGAACTTGGTGGTGAAGCCGGCATATGGCCCGAACAGCAGGGATTTCTTGCCATCCACCACGCGGGTGTCCAGGTGCGGCACCGACATCGGCGGCGAACCCACGGCGGCCTGGCTGTAGACCTTGGCCTGGTGCTGCTTGACTACTTGCGGGTTGTCGCAACGCAGCCACTGGCCGCTGACCGGGAAACCGCCAAAGCCCTTGCTCTCTTCGATACCTGAGGCTTGCAGCAGCGGCAGGGCCGCGCCGCCGGCGCCGAGGAACACGAACTTGGCGTCGACATGGCGCGTGTTGCCGCTGTTGACGTCCTTGATGCTCACGGTCCAGCCAGCACCATTGCGCTTGAGGCCGGTGACGCGCTTGCTGTACTTGACCTGGGCATCGGCCGAACTGCTCAGGTGCGCGAGCAATTGGTTGGTCAGGGCGCCGAAGTTGACGTCGGTGCCGTTCATCACGCGGGTCGCGGCGATTTTTTCGTCAGCCGGGCGGCCCGGCATCATCAGCGGCATCCATTCGGCCATTTCGGCACGGTCTTCGGTGTAGTGCATATCCGAGAACGCGTGGTGCTGGCTGAGGGTTTCAAAGCGCTTCTTGAGGAACGACACGCCTTTTTCGCCCTGCACGAAGCTCAGGTGCGGCACTGGGCTGATAAAGGACTTGGACGAGCCAAAGGTGCCTTTTTTGGTCAGGTACGCCCAGAACTGCTTCGACACCTCGAACTGGGTGTTGATGTGCACGGCTTTTTTGATGTCGATGGAGCCATCACCCGCCTGCGGGGTGTAGTTCAGCTCGCACAGGCCGGCGTGGCCGGTACCGGCGTTGTTCCACGGGTTGGAACTCTCCGCGGCACCCGAATCCATCAGCTCAACGACTTCCAGCTTGAGGCCGGGGTCGAGCTCCTTGAGCAGCACGGCAAGGGTGGCACTCATGATGCCCGCACCTACCAGTACTACGTCGACTGCTTCGTTATGCGCCATTTAACGCGTCTCCAAAATCTGCAGCACCAAATTGACGGCATGGCTGCCAGGAGTGACGGGGCGGTTCACGTGATGCCCCAGGTTACCCATGGCCAGGATCGCCATGTCCGATTCTTCGCAATTTTTTTGCAACTTCAGCGGACGCTGCCGACCAGGCCTTATCTGCATATGAACGCATTTAAGGGGCCCTGTGGCAATTCGACTTATGGTCAAGTACGTCCGATCGTGCAACCAAATCCGTAGCGGACAGGCTTCAAGCTCCGGTTTTTGAGGAGTACTCGGTCCTGTGTGGTTGGGCAGTGCCAGACGTTGATGGTGCTTGTACAAACGCAAAACTATTCATTTGCTCGCCACACTCTTGTGAAGTTGTGAAAACCCGTTTTTTTCACGCTCTTTTGAAGACGTGAACCTCAAAAAAGGGCTGCCCCAGCCTGGCACCTGGCCCGAAATCACTGCCGACACGCGGCATAACGGGCAAACAACTCAAGTGGCCGAGCGCAATGGCAGCTCTGGCAGATTCGGTAAAGGCGCAGGTTTGCAGACAAAACAGCCAGCTCGCCAGCTTCACTCGATCTGTGTGGGCGGCTCTCTGTGGGCGGTGCGGGGGAGCTAATACCAGGGCATTAGCGATGCTGCGAGGCCCGATCAGGAGACGTCCTTATAATCGGGGGGAGATTGTAGCGAAGAACTGTCGGGAAATGGACGTGTTTTATGACTTTTATTAGCGCTTCGGTCAGGCGGTCAACGGCAGGCGGTGTGATGACCGTGCGCGGCGCGGGCTGACACGGGCGCGGGCGGGCAGAGGATGGTGCATCCAGCTCAGGCGGATCTCCTGGACTTCGACCCAGCCTTCGCCCACGGGCGGCTGGCTGCATTGCTTGAAGGCCTGGCAGCGACCTTGCGAGTCGAGCAGGGCAAAGTTGCGATGGGCGGGCGTGCGCGCGAAAAAGCGCCAGAGAAGATTGAGCATGGCGGGCCTCCTGAGAATGACGCCAAGCATATCTGTCAAGAATGACATCTGGGTGACACTGAGTCGCTGCACGCAGGCCTGGACCTGAGGTTGTAACTGGCGCTAGTTCCAGGCGGTGACGCGCCGCTATACTGGCGCACTGTCGGTACCTGAATTCTGGAGAGAAAAGCATGTTGCAACGCCTGTTGTTCGGTTTGATCACTGTGACCAGCTTGACCCTGGTTGGCTGCGCCCACAGCCCGCAGCAACTCAGCCCGCAACCCAAGCTCACCACCCAGTTGGCGCCTGTGGGCCATGGCCAGCCGGTCTCGGTGCGTGTGGTTGATGGCCGTCCGTCGCCAACCCTGGGTACCCGTGGTGGCCTGTACCCGGAAACCAGCGCCATCACGGTGACCGGTGCCGACGTGCTGCCCAAGCTGCAAGCCCAGGCCGAAGCGGCTGTGCGCCTGCTGGGCTTTACCCCGACCAGCAACTCGCCAGGCGCACCGCAACTGACGGTGACCCTGGCCGAGCTGAAGTATCAGTCGCCCAAGGAAGGCCTGTACGTGACCGAAGCCACCATCGGCGCGACCTTCCGCTCTGATGTGTCGGCCGGCAACCGCCGCTACAACGGCCGTTACGCTGCGTCCCTGGACCAGCGCTTTGGTATGGCGCCGAACCAGGAAACCAACACCAAGCTGGTCAGCGACGTGTTGAGTGATGCCCTGACGCGTCTGTTCAAGGATCCAAGCATCGGCCAGATCCTCAGCTCGCAGTAATCGGTTGTAAAAAAGCCGGGCCCCGCCAAGGGCCCGGCTTTTTTGTGTCTGCTGCGGTCATGCCGCCGTTTCGACATAAAAGTCCAGCACACTCACTCCCGTCAGCAGATCCAGCTCCGGCAGGTCGGCATGCTGATGCCCGCCGAGGGCGCAATACACCAGCCAGTGCCGGTCCTGGACATTGAACGCCAGGCCGCCGACCAGCGCCTCTTGCTCATCGGTAGGGGCGATCAGGTACAGCCGATCCTGGTTCTGCGCGTGCAACATGACAAGCTCCCGGGTGTGCGAAGGGCAACAGAGTGGCTTGTTAAGGTGACGTTCAGGTGACGCTGTAAATTACTCGATACATTAGTCGTCAATGGGGGAGGGAGCTGTGAGGCGCAGGAGGGCGCAATTCGTTCAGGTTTGTATCTGAATGGATACCTGGTCACTGTTACACCGAGGTTTTTGATGTCGCTGCCGGCATTATTGCTAAATACCGCTGCCTTGTTGATCGCCTGCCCAGGCGCCGGGCTGTTGTTTGTGACCCGCCTGCGCGAGCAGCGGGCGATGGCTCGACTCACCGCGCAAAGTGAAGATCGAGCGATTGATCAACCGATGTTGTTCCTGGATGTGCGTACCGAGCGCAGTCATCGCCTTGGCTACCGCCTAGGGTTTGCCTGTATCGGGCTGGCGCTTGTCGTCTCTTGGCTCAGCACTCAATTGTAAAAATACCCAAAACCAATGTGGGAGCGGGCTTGCCCGCGATAGCAGTGGGGCAGTCAAATAGTTATCAACTGACCCACCGCTATCGCGGGCAAGCCCGCTCCCACGTTGTGTTGTGTGTTATTCAAGCTGGTGGGTTACAGGGGGATCCCGGCCTTGACCCGATACTGATTACGCACCGGCGTCGCATATTGCAGCACCAGGTACGGTCGGTGCTCCGCCGGGCAGGCATTCAGTCGTCGCTCCCACTCCGCTTTCGCCTTGGCCAACTCATCCGCCGGGAACACCTCGGCAGCCGTCGGCACCTGCAATTGCGGGTCGGCGTCGCTCCACTGTGCGTATGCCAGGTAATGCACCGGGAACAACCGATACCCGCCGAGAATCTGCCGGTCCATCTCGGTGGCCAACAGCTTGGTGTCTTCAAAACGTTCGGTAATCGGTGGCGCAAAGTTGATATGGACCCGGCCCTTGTAACCGGTGATGCCCAGGGCAATGCTCACGTCATCTTCACCGGGCGCCTTGGTGTAGGTGCCGGTGGTGGCGCGGATATACAGCTCGCGAGCCTTGGCCGCGTCGCACGGGTCGTATTCGTAGCTGATGGACACCGGCGTCAGGTTCAGCGACAGGATGACGTCGGCGAACGGCTCTTCCTTGCGGCTCATATGGAACATCTTGAGGATCGCCGACTCGGTGCGATCATCCCCATCCTTGGCGCGGCCTTCGGCCTGGGCGATCCAGATCGACTGGCAGTCATTGCGGATCGAATGGTTGATGTAGGCCGACAGCAGCTGATACGCCGCCATCTTCTCGCGTCGCCCGGTGATGGAGCGATGCACGATAAAACTCTTGTTCAGGCGCATCAGGTCGCTGACAAACGGCTTTTGCAGCAGGTTGTCACCGATGGCTATCCGCGGTGTTGGCAGGCCGGCGTGGTACACCGCGTAGTTGACGAAGGCCGGGTCCATCACGATATCGCGGTGGTTGGCCAGGAAAACATAGGCCGTGCCGGACTTGAGTTGCTCGACCCCGGTATAGGTGACGCCGTCGGTCGCCCGATCGATGGTGTGGTCGACGTAAAACTCGACTTTGTCCTGCAAGGTGGCGACGGTGGTGACACCGGCGAACTCACGGCGCAGCTTCTGGGCGATCAGCGGCTTGAGCAGCCAGCCAAAGGCGCCGGCAAAGCGCGGGAAGCGAAAGTGGGTCAGGATGTCCAGAAAGGCCTTGTCACTGAACAGCCGGGCCAGCACTGCCGGGACTTCGCTGTCGTTGTAAGGTCGGATGGTATCGAATTCGCCCATCATGCTCTCTTGTTAGAAACGGCTAGGGTAAGTAAAGGTTTGGATCGATAAGTGACAGGGCGAGGTCTGAACAAATGGCATCAAACGAAAAAGCCCTGCAAATAGACCGGCGATTATACGCACAAGTCACCTGGGAGACCGCGATGCTCGAAAGTGCGCTGTACGATTGTCCTTATTGTGGTGAACGGATCGAGACAAGCGTGGATTTGTCCGGTGGCGACCAGAACTATATAGAAGACTGCCAGGTGTGCTGTCGGCCGATCATTTTCGACCTGCAGGTCCACGGCGATGAATGGATGCTCGAAGTGCGCAGCGAGAATGAATAAAGGGGGGGGGGAGCGGCCATGCAACGAATCTACGAGCCGGAAAACCTGATGGAAGGCGAGTTGCTGCAACAAATGCTCGCCAGCGAAGGCATCGACGCCCATCTGGTGGGGCGCCATCTGCTCGGTGGCACGGGTGAACTGCCGATCTTCGGCCTGTTGGGCCTGGAGGTGGAGAACGATCAGGCCACCTACGCCCACGAGTTGATCACCGCCTATATCGGTGCGCAACCGCTGCCCGGCGATGAACCCGACAGCTACCCCGACGTGCTGGTCTGTTAGGCTGTCGGCCGGTTTACCCAAGAGTCGTGTTGCGCCATGTGTGGACGTTATGCCCTGTTTCGCTGGAATCCCGCCTTTGCTGCCTTGCCGGGGTTCCCGGCGGATCAACAGGCCCAGTGGAATATCTCCCCCAATGATTCAGTGCTGATCCAGCGCGCCACCGATGGCCAGCGCACCCTGGCGCGGGCACGTTGGGGGCTGACGCCGCCGTGGCTGACCGATCTGTCCCGCACGCCGGCCCACGCCCGCGCCGAAACCCTGGCCGAACAGCCGATGTTTCGCGAGGCCTTTCGCCTGCGCCGGTGCCTGCTGCCGGCCAATGGCTTTTATGAATGGCGCGGCACCCAGCGCAAGCGGCCGTACTGGCTCACGCCGGGGGAGGGCTCGACCCTGTTTTTCGCAGCGATCTGGGAGGCCTACCCGGTGCAGGAGCAAGTGTGGCTGAGCGCGGCGGTGGTGACCCAGGCGGCGCAGAGCCAGCGCCGGCCGTTGATTCTGGACGCGGCGGGGCAAGCGGCCTGGCTGGATCCCGAGACGCCGTTGCATGTGTTGCAGGGCTTGCTGGCCAGCGAGCCGGCGGCGTTGCGTGAGCGGGTGCTGGCTAACATGGTCAATGATCCGAAGCTCAATGGGCCGGAGTGTTTGACCCCGGGTTGAGACTGGGAGTTGTGTGGGGGATTCGCTGGCGCCATCGCAGGCAAGCCAGCCCCCACATTTTGATTTGTGAATACCTTCAAATGTGGGACCTGGCTTGCCTGCGATACGGCCCCAAACGCCACTGAAACCTTCAGACCTTGAACTGATTGATCAGCCGCCGCTGCTGCTCCGCCAACTGGGTCAGCCCCGCACTGGCGGCACTGGACTCATCCGCCCCGCCCGCCACCTCATTGGCCACCTGGCCGATATTGATCACATTGCGGTTGATGTCCTCGGCCACCGCGCTCTGTTCCTCCGCCGCACTGGCAATCTGCGTATTCATGTCATTGATCACCGACACGGCCTGGGTGATGGTCTCCAGGGCCTGCGCGGCCTTGGCGGCGTGTTGCACGCTTTCATCGGTGCGCTGCTGGCTGTCTTCCATGACCTGCACCACATCCCGCGTGCCTTGCTGCAATTGCTGGATCATGGCCTGGATTTCTTCGGTGGCCTTCTGGGTTTTCTGCGCCAGGTTGCGTACTTCGTCGGCCACCACCGCAAAACCTCGGCCCTGTTCGCCGGCCCGGGCGGCTTCGATGGCGGCGTTGAGGGCCAGTAGGTTGGTTTGCTCGGCAATGCCGCGAATGGCAATCAGGATCGCGTTGATGTTCTCGCTGTCCTTGGCCAGGGCCTGGACTACGGTCACCGCCTTGCCGATCTCCAGGGCCAGGGCGCCGATGGAGGTGGAGGTGTCGCGCACGATCTGCATGCCCTGGCTTGCAGCCTGGTCGGCATGGGTGGCGGCCTGGGCTGCCTGGGTGGCATTACGCGCCACGTCCTGGGCGGTGGCGGTCATTTCGTGCACGGCCGTGGCGACCTGGTCGATCTCGACCATTTGCTTGTGCACGCCCTGGTTGGTGCGGATGGCAATGTCGGCGGTGTGTTCCGACGAGTCGCTGACCTTCTGTACCGAGCTGACCACCTGGCTAATCATGCCCTGCAGCTTGATCAGGAAGGTATTGAAGCCGGCGGCAATCGCGCCCAGTTCATCGGCGCGGTCACTGGTCAGGCGACGCGTCAGGTCGCCTTCGCCCTGGGCGATGTCATTGAGCATCGCCACCATTTGCTTGAGTGGGCGGGCAATGCCGTGGCCCACCAGCCAGATCACCAGCAGGCCGATACCGGCAATCAGCAGGCCGACCATGGTCATGCCGAAGATATCGGTCTTGCGCTGGGCGTCCAGGTCGCCTTGCAGGGTGTGCAGGTCGGCCATTACCGCGCCCAGGGGCAGTTGCAGCATCAGGGTCCAGCGCGCATCGGTCTGGCCGATATTGAAGGGCAGGAACAACTCGATATGCCCGTTTGCCTGGTCGATGTCGTAACGCACGTCGCCGACCTTCAACTGGCCGAGGTTCTCCAGTTCATTCTGGTCGAGCAGGTCGCTGGCCTTTTCCCCCAGTTTGCTCGGGTCCTTGGTGTAGGCCACCAGGCGGCCGTTGCTGGAAATCAGCGCCATTTCGCCAGCGCCGTTGTAAAGCTTCTGGTCGGCGGCGGTGAGCATTTCCTGGATGAAATTGACCGACAGGTCGGCGCCGACAATGCCCTGGAACGCGCCGTCGATCATGATCGGTTCGATAAACGAGGCCAGCATCACCGTGGTGTTGCCCACGCGATAGGGCGCCGGGTCGATGGCGCAGGGCTTCTGGGTTTCCTTGGAGCAGAGGTAGTACTCGCTGGCGCGAATGCCGGTGGCGAGGATTTTCTGGTCGGTCAGGTCGGCGAGTTTTTCCAGGCCCAGGCTGCCATCCTGATTGCGGAACCACCAGGGCATGAAGCGCCCGTTGGCAGGTTCTACGCCGACGACGGCGGTGTTCAGGTAGTTGGCGTCATTGTGGTCGATGGCATTGGGTTCCCAGGCGATATAGGAACCGAGGATTTTCGGGTTGCGTACCACCGTTTCGTGCAGCAGGTTGATCAGTTGTTCACGGCTGACCTGCAGCGGGGCCGCGCCGTTTGCGTCCTTCATGCCCATCAGCGCATTGGTGGTGGCCAGGCCTTTGGCGGTCACCAGCGGCGCTTCCAGCTCGCGCTGGATCAGCGTGGCCTGGGTTTGCGCCAACGCCGTAAGGCGTTGCTCGATGATTTGCTCGAATTGCGCCTGGGTGCGGTCCTGCACCATCTCTTGGGTCCGGGCGCCGGCGAACAGCGCGTATAGCACCAGGGCCGCCACGACACTCAGGACAATGGCCCCGGCCAACGCCGCGACAGAAAACTGAATCGACTTGAATTTCATGAAGGCTCCTGGCGCTTGGGGGCATGATCTGCCTTTGTGTATCGGCCACAGGCCACGCAGACATGAGGCGCTGCCCTGCAAAAGAACCAGGCATGTCGTTTATAGAATGGTCGTGGGCGTCGGTGGTCTCTGAAATTAGCGGTTAAGCGTCAGGTGTATCTGGCGCCGATACATGAGAGGGCCTACGATACGCGCCATGTTTTCAGGGAGAATGTGCATGAAAAAATCATTGGCGGTAACGGCATTGAGCGCAGCCTTGCTGCTCGCCGGTTGCCAGTCGGTCAACACCACCAGCGGCGGTGCCGTGGGTGTGGAACGCAAGCAGTACATGTTCAGCATGCTGTCGAGCCAGGAAGTCGACCAGATGTACGCGCAGTCGTACCAGCAGACCCTGGGCGAAGCCAGTGGCAAGGGCCTGGTAGACAAGACCAGTGCCAACGCCAAGCGTGTGCAGGCCATCGCCAAGCGCCTTATCGCCCAGGCCCCCACCTTCCGTCCGGATGCGGCGCAGTGGAAGTGGGAAGTGAACCTGATCAAGAGCGACGAGATGAACGCCAACTGTGGGCCTGGCGGCAAGATCTTTGTCTACAGTGGCTTGATCGACACGCTCAAGTTGACCGATGACGAGCTGGCGGCGGTCATGGGCCATGAAATTGCCCACGCCCTGCGTGAACATGGCCGCGAAGCCATGTCCAAGGCTTACGGCATCGAAATGGCCAAGCAGGGCGCTGGCGCATTGTTGGGCCTGGGCCAGGACAGCATGGCGCTGGCCGACACCGTGGCCAACTACGGCATGACCTTGCCTAACAGCCGCAGCAATGAGAACGAAGCCGACCTGATCGGCCTGGAGCTCTCGGCCCGCGCCGGTTACGACCCGAACGCGGCGATCACGCTGTGGAACAAAATGGCCAAGGCTTCCGAAGGCGCACCGCCTGAATTCATGAGCACCCACCCGGCCTCCAGCAGCCGGATCGCCTCGTTGCAGGCGGCGATTCCCAAGGTGATGCCGTTGTACCAGCAGGCCAAGAAGTCCTGATAATCCAGGCCTTGTGAAGATCCAAAGGTGGGAGCGGGCTTGCTCGCGATAGCGGTGGTTCAGTTAATTAATACGTGACTGATACAGCGCTATCGCAGGCAAGCCAGCTCCCACATTTGTAAAGGGTTACAACCAGCCGCTGCTTTGCATGGCCTTGTACACCGCCACCAACGCCAGGATGAAGAACGCCGAAGCCGCCAGGCGCCGAATCAAGGTCAACGGCAGTTTCTCCGCCGCGAAATTCCCCGCCAGAACCACCGGTACGTTGGCAATCAACATGCCCAGGGTGGTGCCGATAATCACCAGCCACAACTCGGGGTATTGCGCCGCCAGCATCACCGTGGCGATCTGCGTCTTGTCACCGATTTCAGCGATAAAGAACGCAATCAGGGTGGTCAGGAACGGCCCGAACTTGCGCGAGGTGCTGGCTTCATCATCGTCGAGCTTGTCTGGCACCAGGGTCCACAGGGCCGTGGCGCAGAAGCTCGCGGCGAGGATCCAGTGCAGCACCGCATCCGAGAAGAAACTGCCAAACCAGGCACCCACGGCACCGGCAGCGGCGTGGTTGGCCAGGGTCGCGGCGATGATGCCGGCGATGATTGGCCAGGGTTTGCGAAAGCGTGCGGCGAGGATGAGCGCGAGCAATTGCGTCTTGTCGCCGATTTCGGCCAAGGCAACGATTGCGGTAGGAACGAGAAGTGAATCCAGCATCAGGTAGGTTTCCAGGGGCGGGTCGACACGGCTATGACACGTACAGCCTTCCCGCCCCGGGTAAGGTGTGCGTGTCATAGGTCTTGTCAAACCCAGGTCCGTCTGTGCGGACTCCTGGGTCGCATACGCCATGGTCTGCTGACCAAGTATGTTGACGTATGCCGGACGAGCATGTTGCTCGTGGGAGACTACTCCCCTAGGACGGAGCGGATTCTGCCTTGGCAAAATCCATTCGGCAAGCCTTCTTTTTCAAACGCCCGTCAGCCGCGCTTGGCCCGATAGATGCGAAAACCCTGGCCCTCGGCCTTGACTGCGCACACGCCCAGGTGCTCTTCGATCAGCGGTTGATACTTCAGGAAGCTATTGGCGACTAGCCGAAGTTCGCCGCCGTTTTTCAGATGTTGGCGTGCTTTTCGCAGCAGGTTTTCCGTGGCGAAATAATCCGTGTGTACCCCGACATGGAACGGCGGGTTACTCAGAATCGCATCCAGGCCCATGGGCGCGGCGTCGATGCCATCACCGGTCAGCACTTCGCCTTCCAGGCCATTGGCCTCCAGCGTCAGGCGACTGCTGGCGGTAGCAAAGGCGTCCACATCAAGCAGGGTCACGGTGTTGTGCGGGTAGCGCCGCTTGACCGCCGCGCCCAACACGCCGGCGCCACAGCCGAAGTCCAGCAGATGACCGCTGGGCAGTTTGTCCAGGTGTTCGAGCAACAGCGCGGTACCGCGATCCAGGCGGCCATGGCTGAACACGCCCGGCAGACTGACGACCTTGAGCGGTCCGTCGGCCAGTGGCACTTCAAACACCTGGGCCAGGCTCGCCAGTTCCGGCGCCGCCGGAGCATCGGCCACGGTGGCCAGCCACAGCTGGCAGTGCCGTGCGTTGTCGAGCTTGCGTGGCTTGCCGAAGGCGTTCAGTTGCTTGGCGGCGCTTTCGATGCCGCCGCGTTTTTCACCCACCAGGTATAGCTCGGCGCCCGGCAGCCGTGCCGCGACGGCCTTGAGGATGTAGTCGGCCAGATCCTTGGACTTGGGCAGGAACACCACCGCCGTGTCGAATGCGCGTTGCGGCACATCGACCCCGAAATGGCTGCGCTCGGCAAACCGCGCATCCAGCGCTGCCTGGTCGCCCGCATGCCAGCACCAGCCATGGGCATTGGGCAGGCGGCCCAGCAGGTCATCGGCGGGCAGGCCGGCCAGCAACACGTTGCCTTGAAAAAGTTCGGCCTGACGAAGCAGTACTTCACTGCGCGGATCCATGGTCTGCTCCCTGAAAAAGGAGCGCAGTTTATCAACTGACGACGCGCTGCGGTGCTCCGCTGAAAAAGCCCCGGGCGTTTTCAGTCAATTGGCCGACGATCCGTTGCCGTGCTTCGCGGCTGCCCCAGGCACTGTGTGGCGTGATGATCAGCCGTGGGATGTCGCTGGCCAGTAGCGGGTTGCCGGTGGTCGGCGGTTCGACGCTCAGCACATCGCTGGCCGCCCCCCCCAGATGACCGCCGCGCAAGGCGTCTGCCAGGGCCTGTTCATCGATCAGGCCGCCGCGTGCAGTGTTGACCACGAACGCGCCCGGCTTGAGCAGCGCCAACTCACGGGCCCCGATAAAGTGGCGCGTGTGTTCGTTGAGTGGGCAATGCAGGGTCAGCGCATCGATCTGCGGCAGCAGTTCGTCCAGCGGCACCCGGTCTGCACGGGCCGGGCGGCCGGGGATAGCGCCCAGTAGCACGCGCATGCCAAACGCTTGGGCCAGGCGCGCGACGGCGCCGCCCAGCTCGCCATGGCCCAGCAAGCCCAGGGTTTTGCCTTCCAGCTCGACAATCGGATAATCCAGCAGGCAGAACTGCTTGGCTTGCTGCCACAGGCCGGCGTCGACGTCTTTTTGATAGTCCTTCAGGCGTGTGGCGAGGTTGAGCAGCAGCATGATCGTGTGTTGCGCCACCGATGGCGTGCCGTAACCCTGGCAGTTACTAACGGTAATGCCCTGGGCGCGGGCAGCGGCCAGGTCGACGTTGTTGGTGCCGGTAGCAGCGATCAGGATCAGCTTCAGCTCGGGGCAGGCGGCCAGAGTCTGGGCGTTGAGCAGGATCTTGTTACTGATCGCTACCTGGGCACCTTGCAGGCGTTCGACCACCTGATCGGCCGAGGTCTGCTCACACAGCTGCAATTCGCTGAACGTCTCGCGCAATTCGCTGAGGTCGAGGTCTCCCTGGTCCAGGGAAGGATGATCAAGGAAGACGGCGCGGCGATTGTTCGTCATCAACTGTACCTTTTGCGACAGAGTTCGAAGGCGTAATCTGCCGAGCCTACCAGATGAAATAATCAGTTACTTCTTGGAGTGTGCATGTACCTCACCGAGTTTTTGACCGTGGCGTTGATTCACCTGCTGGCCGTGGCCAGTCCCGGGCCTGACTTTGCCGTGGTGGTACGCGAGAGCGTGACCCATGGCCGGCGCGCCGGTACCTGGACGGCGCTGGGCGTCGGCTCGGCGATTTTTCTTCACGTTGGCTACTCGCTGCTTGGTATCGGCTTGATCGTGTCCCAGTCCATCGTGCTGTTCAACGCCTTGAAATGGGCGGCGGCGGCCTACCTGTTGTACATCGGCTTCAAAGCCCTGCGGGCGCAGCCGGCCAAGCCTGCCGGTGCAGAAGAGCTGCACCGTGAAGTGGGCGAGCGCAGCGCTCGCGGCGCCTTTACCTCGGGCTTTGTGACCAATGGCCTGAACCCCAAGGCCACGCTGTTTTTCCTGTCGCTGTTCACCGTGGTGATCAACCCCCACACGCCGCTGGCGATCCAGGCCGGTTATGGCCTGTACCTGGCCGTGGCCACCGCCCTGTGGTTCTGCATGGTGGCCATGTTGTTCAGCCAGCAGCGCGTGCGCGCAGGCTTTGCGCGCATGGGCCACTGGTTTGATCGGAGCATGGGCGTGGTGCTGATTGCCATCGGTGTGAAAGTGGCTTTCACCGACCGCTGAGTGCGTCATTCGTGAATGAATGCTGGCGCAAAGCTAGCATTCATCCGATTCTGCAAATCATTCCTTCGGCTGATTTGGCCGGCGTGCAAGGTCTCTACAGTGCAAATCCTTTAGCCAAGACCGTGCAGTCATAAAAAGGGATTCGTATGTTGCAGACTCGTGTTATCCCGCCCGCCGAAGGCGCGTACCAATACCCGCTGTTGATCAAACGCCTGTTGATGTCGGGCGCCCGCTACGAGAAAACCCGGGAAATCGTCTACCGCGACAAACTGCGCTACACCTACCCAACCCTGACCGAACGCGTCGCCCGCCTGGCCAATGTGCTGACCGCAGCGGGAGTCAAAGCCGGTGATACCGTGGCCGTGATGGACTGGGACAGCCACCGTTATCTGGAGTGCATGTTCGCCATCCCGATGATTGGTGCGGTGATCCACACCATCAACGTGCGCCTGTCGCCAGAGCAGATCCTGTACACGATGAACCACGCCGAAGACCGCTTTGTGCTGGTCAACAGCGAGTTCGTCGGCCTGTACCAGGCCATTGCCGGGCAGTTGACCACCGTCGACAAGACCCTATTGCTGACCGATGGCGACGAAAAAACCGCTGACCTGCCCAACCTGGTAGGCGAGTACGAAACCCTGTTGGCCGCTGCCAGTACCCAGTACACCTTCGAGGACTTCAACGAGCACTCGGTGGCCACCACTTTCTATACCACTGGCACCACCGGTAACCCCAAGGGTGTGTATTTCACCCACCGCCAACTGGTGCTGCACACCATCGGCGTGGCGACCATCATGGGCAGCGTCGACAGTGTGCGCCTGCTCGGCACCAACGATGTGTACATGCCGATCACGCCGATGTTCCACGTGCATGCCTGGGGCTTGCCGTATGTGGCGACCATGCTCGGGCTGAAGCAGGTTTATCCCGGCCGCTACGATCCGGAATACCTGGTGGAGTTGTGGCGCAAGGAAAAGGTCACGTTCTCCCACTGCGTGCCGACCATCCTGCAGCTGCTGCTCAACGCCAAGGCCGCCCAGGGTGTGGATTTTGGCGGCTGGAAGATCGTCATCGGCGGCAGTGCCCTCAACCGTTCGCTGTACGAAGCGGCCAAGGCCCGTGGCATCCAGCTGACGGCGGCCTACGGCATGTCCGAGACCGGACCGCTGGTGTCCTGTGCCCACCTCAATGAAGAACTGATGGCCGGCAGCGAAGACGAACGCACCACCTACCGGATCAAGGCCGGTGTGCCGGGGCCGTTGGTGGAAGCCGCGATCATCGACGGCAACGGTAACTTCCTGCCGGCCGATGGCGAGTCCCAGGGCGAACTGGTGCTGCGCGCGCCATGGCTCAGCGAAGGCTATTTCAACGAGCCGCACAAAGGCGCCGAGCTTTGGGAAGGCGGCTGGATGCACACCGGCGACGTGGCCACCCTTGATGCCTTCGGCGTGATCGATATTCGCGACCGTATCAAGGACGTGATCAAGACCGGCGGCGAGTGGATCTCGTCCCTGGCGCTGGAAGACCTGGTCAGCCGTCACCCGGCGGTACGTGAAGTAGCGGTGGTCGGGATTGCCGACCCGCAGTGGGGCGAGCGCCCGTTTGCCCTGCTGGTGGTGCGCGAAGGCCACGGGATTGGTGCGCGCGAACTCAAGGAGCACCTCAAGCCGTATGTCGAGCAGGGCCACCTGAGCAAGTGGGCGATTCCAAGTCAGATTGCCATTGTTACGGAAATTCCCAAGACCAGCGTCGGCAAGCTGGACAAGAAGCGTATCCGGATCGACATCATCGAATGGCAGGCCAATAACAGCACCTTCCTCTCCACGCTCTGACCCCTCCTGCCGTGCCCGTTCGGGCACGGCAATGCTCTATTACAGGCCTTCGCCTTGTTATTTGCGTAATTTGAGCCATTCTCTTTCGCGTCAGCCCTCGCTGACATGGCGAAAGGGCTGTCGCAGACGGGTTGGTGATGCAAATCACACTTTAGAGGGATCAAGCGCTACCCCCTGCTGGCTATAGTCCCTCCCAGAGTTTTTCAAGGATGCGGCGCTGCGGTCCTGGGTGGTCCGGCGGCAGTCTGGCATTGGAATCGTTGTATTCCGGCCGTTACAAGCGTGTTTGAAAAGGCTCACTGCCATAACAATAAAATGCACATGGAGTAGCGTCGATGACCTCAGTAAATCAGTTCTGGCGCCGGGCGAGATTGCCCCTGGCGGTCAGTCTTGCCTCGACCCTCGCCGGGCCCGCATTCGGCGTCAGTTTCAACATTGGTGAGGTCGAAGGCAGCTTCGACTCGTCCCTGTCGGTGGGGGCCAGTTGGGGCACGTCCAAGCCCAACAAGGACCTGATCGGTGCCAACAACGGCGGCAGGGGGCTGTCGCAGACCTCCGATGACGGCCACTTGAACTTCAAGCGTGGGGAGACGTTCTCGAAGATCTTCAAGGGTATCCATGACCTGGAACTGAAGTACGGCGATACCGGTGTGTTTGTGCGTGGCAAGTATTGGTATGACTTTGAACTCAAGGACGAAAGCCGCGAGTTCAAGGACATCAGCGACCACAATCGCAAAGAGGGCGCCAAGTCTTCTGGCGGGCAGATCCTCGATGCGTTCATCTACCACAACTATTCCATTGCCGATGCCCCGGGTTCGGTGCGTTTTGGCAAGCAAGTCGTGAGCTGGGGTGAAAGTACCTTCATCGGTGGCGGTATCAACTCCATCAACCCGATCGACGTGTCTGCGTTCCGTCGTCCGGGTGCCGAGATCAAGGAAGGCCTGATCCCGGTCAACATGTTCTACGTGTCGCAATCGTTGACCGATAACCTTTCGGCGGAAGCGTTCTATCAGTTGGAGTGGGACCAGACGGTTACCGACAACTGTGGGACTTTTTTCTCGCAGCCGGATGTTATTTCCGATGGTTGCAACGACAACCTGCGGGTGCTGAACAAGCGTTCGCAATTCCCGGCAACAGCGATCCCGTTCCTGACGTCCCAAGGGGTCGACATGAACGAAGAGGGTGTGAAAGTCGCCCGTGGACCTGACCGCGATGCACGTGACAGTGGGCAGTTCGGTTTTGCGTTTCACTACAACTTTGAACCGCTGGATACCGAGTTCGGTGCGTACTTCATGAACTATCACAGCCGTGCGCCGATTTTCAGTGGCCAGGGCGCCTCCCAGCGCGTGTTCAACCTTGCCAATAACCTTCCAGCCCCGTTGGCCGGCCTGGCGCCGGTTATTGTCGCGGGTAATTCCAACTATTTTGTTGAATACCCGGAAGACATTCGCCTCTACGGTTTGAGTTTCTCCACCACCTTGCCTACGGGCACGGCGTGGAGTGGTGAGTTGAGCTACCGTCCGAATGCGCCTGTACAACTCAACACCACGGATATCCTGTTTGCAGGTGTTACTGGGGTTAATGGGTATAACAACGCCTCGGTACTCAAGGGGCAGCCTGGGCAGGACTTGCATGGCTATCGCCGCAAAGAAGTCAGCCAATTCCAAACTACCTTTACGCACTTCTTCGATCAGGTCATGGGGGCAAGCCGCCTGACGACCGTGGGTGAGATTGGTGTGACGCATGTCGGGGGGCTTGAGAGTAAGTCTGAGGTGCGTTATGGGCGTGACCCGGTGGCTGGGCCAGGCAGCTTGCCCGGCGGTTTCTGTAACCGTCTCAATGCTTCGACCTCCGCTGGTGCCGGGCTGGGAGGCAGTACTGCCGGCTTGAACACCAATTGCAACCAGGACGGCTACACCACCGCCACTTCCTGGGGTTACCGCGCCCGTGCGATCTGGGAATACCCGGACGTCTTCGCCGGTGTCAACCTCAAACCAAGCGTGGCCTGGTCCCATGACGTCAAAGGTTACTCGCCAGGCCCTGGCGGCAACTTTGAAGAGGGCCGCAAGGCCGTCAGCCTGGGTGTGGATGCTGAATACCAGAACACCTACACCGTCAGCCTGAACTACACCAACTTCTTTGGTGGCGACTTCAGCACGGTGGATGACCGCGATTTTGTCGCCTTGAGCGCCGGCGTGAACTTCTAAGCACACTCTTTAAGCAGTCAGTATTTTCAGGAAGACCAGAACATGAAAATAACCAAAAGTCTGTTGCACGTGGGTGTGCTGGGACTGTCGATCATGGCCAGCAGCGTCATGGCGGCGGTCTCGGCGGATGAAGCCGCCAAGCTGGGCACCACGCTGACCCCGATGGGCGCGGAAATGGCCGGCAACGCTGCCGGCACCATCCCGGCCTGGAAAGCCCTGCCGACCAACGCCGGCGCCGTGGATGCCAAGGGCTTCCTGGCCAACCCGTATGCCAGCGAGCAGCCGCAGTTCACCATCACCGCGCAGAACGTCGAGCAGTACAAAGACAAGCTGGCCCCGGGGCAGTACGCGATGTTCAAGCGCTACCCCGAAACCTTCAAGATGCCGGTGTACACCACCCATCGCGGCGCCACCGTGCCGCCGGAAGTGTTCGCCGCCATCAAGAAAAACGCCACCAGCACCAACCTGGTAGGTGGCGGCAACGGCCTGGAAAACTTCGAGACCGCGATTCCGTTCCCGATCCCGAAAAGCGGGGTCGAGGTGATCTGGAACCACATCACCCGTTATCGCGGCGGCAGCGTCACGCGCCTGGTGACCCAGGCCACGCCACAGGCCAACGGCTCGTACAGCCTGGTGTACTTCCAGGATCAGTTCGTGTTCCGCGACAAGATGAAGGACTACGACCCGAAAAACCCGGGCAACATCCTGTTCTACTTCAAGCAGCAAGTGACCGCCCCGGCGCGCCTGGCCGGTGGTGTATTGCTGGTGCACGAGACCCTGGACCAGGTGAAGGAACCGCGCGCGGCGTGGGTCTACAACGCCGGCCAGCGCCGTGTGCGCCGGGCGCCGCAAGTGTCCTATGACGGGCCGGGTACCGCTGCCGATGGCCTGCGTACCTCCGACAACCTCGACATGTACAACGGTGCGCCGGATCGCTACGACTGGAAGCTCGAAGGCAAGAAGGAAATCTACATCGCGTCCAACAGCTACAAGCTCGACGATCCGAAGCTCAAGTACTCCGACATCATTAAGGCCGGCCACATCAACCAGGACCTGGCACGCTATGAACTGCGCCGCGTCTGGCACGTGGTCGCAACCCTGAAGGAGGGCCAGCGCCATATCTACGCCAAACGTGACTTCTACATCGATGAAGACACCTGGCAAGCGGCGGTGATCGACCACTACGACGGTCGTGGCCAGCTGTGGCGCGTGGCTGAAGCCCATGGCGAGAACTACTACGACAAGCAAGTGCCGTGGTACGCCCTGGAAACCCTCTACGACCTGCAGTCCGGCCGCTACCTGGCACTGGGCATGAAGAACGAAGAGAAAAAGGCCTATGACTTCGGCTTCACCGCCACCACCAAAGACTTCACCCCGGCGGCCCTGCGCCAGGACGGTGTTCGCTAACGTGCAGTAAACACGTTGGCCTCTGTAGGAGCTGGCTTGCCAGCGATGGCATCACCTCGGTCTATCTGACATACCGAGGCGATGCCATCGCAGGCAAGCCAGCTCCTACATTTGTTTGGGGGGGCTGAACATCGCTGGTTATTTCTTGTTGTAGTCTTTTTCAGACAAATGTTGCAAAGATCTACAAAGCGACGGGTTTTAACGCTAGTCTGCGGACATCTGCAATGCCGACCACAGCCTACTACAAGAGCCCGGCGATGACTGATCTGTCCCCAATCCAAGGGCCTGCCAGTGCGGTAATCCCCACGCTGGAAGGGCGCTTCTATCGACCCCCACTGCCTGATGGCTATGTGCTGCGCCCACGCCTTTGCGAGCGCCTGAGCGCGGGCCTGGAGGGCCGTTTACTGCTGGTTAGCGCGCCAGCCGGGTTCGGCAAGAGCTCGCTGGCGGTGGAGTTCTGCCAAAGCCTGCCGGATCACTGGCAAAGCCTGTGGCTGGGCCTCAGTGCGCGGGACAGTGATCCGGGGCGTTTCCTTGAACGCCTGCTGGAGGGTCTGCAACAGTATTTCCCGCAGGTAGGCAGCCAGGCCCTGGGCCTGCTGAAAATGCGTCAGCGCCACCAACCGTTTGCCTTTGAAGAATGGCTCGATGGCTTGCTCGACGAATTGACCGTCCATCTATCCACACGCACGCCGTTATTACTGGTGCTGGATGACTACCACCTGGCCCAGGGGCCGGTGCTGGATCGCTGCCTGCAATTTTTCCTCAATCATTTGCCTGATGGCTTGTTGGTGCTGGTCACCAGCCGCCAGCGTCCCGACTGGCATTTGGCGCGGTTGCGTTTGTCCCGGCATTTGCTGGAGTTGCATGAGCAAGACCTGCGCCTGACCAACGACGAATCCCTGGCCTTGCTTGACCGCCACAGCAGTTCGTTGCGCGGTGAGGCACTGGACAACCTGATCCGCCGCAGCGAAGGCTGGGTGGCCGGCCTGCGCTTCTGGTTGCTGGCGGCCGCCGAAGCCGGCAGCGAGGCCAACCTGCCCCCAGGCCTGCATGGTGGCGAAGGGCTGATCCGTGACTATCTGCTGGAAGAGGTGATCGATTGCCTGCCGCCGGAAGTCCAGGCGTTCTTATACGACACCGCCTCCCAGGAGCGTTTTTGCAGCGAGCTCTGCGATGCGGTGCGCGAGGCCCATGACAGCGCGGAAATCCTGCGTTACCTGCAAGCTCATCAGGTATTCCTGGTGCCGCTGGACGAACAGGGTCACTGGTACCGCTATCACCACTTGTTTTCCGATTTGCTGCGCACCCGGCGCTCGCCGAATGCGATGCTGCCGGCCGCCAGCCTGCACTTGCGCGCCTGTCGCTGGTTCAATGCCCAGGGCTTGCTCGATGAAGCCGTGGAACAGGCCCTGCGCGCCGGACATCTGGATGTAGCGGCGAACCTGGTGCAGAACCTGTCTGAAGAGCAACTGCTGGCTGAACAGAATGTCGGCATGCTCCTACGCTGGAAGATGGACTTGCCCGACAGCCTATTGATCAGCACGCCCCGCTTGATCGTGCTCTACAGCTGGGCGCTGGGGCTGGCCTGTCAGTTGGACGCCGCAGAAGAACTGTCCAGCCATCTAAGCCGCTTCCTGCCGGCACCGTCGGCCACGGCGCAGAAGTCGATGCTCGCCCAGTGGCTGGCCCTCAGTGGCATCATTGCCCGTGGGCGCGGCAACCGCGAGCTGACCCAGCTGTATTGCAGCGAAGCCCTGGAAAGCCTGCCGCTCAAGCGTTACGGCCAGCGCTTGATGTGCCTTTCGACCCTGTCGAACCTGGCCATCGTCGACGCCGACCTGTGGCGCGCACGCGGCTTGAATCGCGACTCCCTGGAGCTGGCGCAACGTGTCGGCAACCCGCTGTTCGAGGCCCTGGCCCATTACGATCGGGCACGGGTGCTGCAGGCGCGCGGGGAAATCCTGCGCTCCCTGGACGAGGTACGCGAGGGCCTGCAACGCTTGCAGGGCCTGGCGCCCCAGCGCCTGTATGCGGTGCGTGCGCGCCTGTCGCTGTACGAAGGGTTCCTGCTGCTAATGCGTTGCCAGCCCGAAGCCGGGCTGTTGCGCCTGCGTGCCGGGTTAGCCGAGGCTCGCGCCTGCCGGGATATCAGCGTGTTGATCGGCCACTGTGTCATCGCCAACCTCGAGGGGCGCCGTGGCGATTTCCCCAAGGCCTTTGCCGAGCTGGCCGAAGCCGAGCGGCTGATGCATATCTGGGATGTGCCGCCGATTTACTACCTGGCCATGATCACATTGATCAAATGCGAGTTGTGGCTGGCCCAGGGCCGTACGGACCTGGCCGATGCCTGGCTGGCGCGGCTGGGGCAAACCTACAACGGCGACCAGGCTGCCGCCGCCCCGGAGTTTCATCCACATCTGCCGCAACATATCGAATTGCAGCAGGCGGCCCTGGATGCCATTCGTGGCCAAGCCGAAAACGCCCTGCGCCGGCTCGATGTACTCGCCCGGCAAGCTGAAGGCAAAGGCCAGCAGATGATCGCAGTGATGGCCCTGAACCAGTATGTGCTGTTGTTGCTGGATGACGGTCAGGCTGCGTCGGCCCGCCCGGTTTTTGCCCGCGCCCTGCAAGTGGCGAGCGGCGGTGCGTTGCAACCCTTCCAACGTTTGCTGGAACGTTATCCGGACTGGATGCGTGAGCAACTGGGCCACGCGCCGAATGACCTGCTGCGGCAAAGCTTGTGGGCCTTGCTGCCGGTAGTTGCCCTGCGCGAGCCGATCGAAATCACCCACACCGGCGAAACCTTGAGCGCCCGTGAGCTGGCGGTGCTGCAGTTGATCGCCCAAGGGTGTTCCAACCAGGAAATCAGCAACCAGCTGTTTATCTCGCTGCACACCGTCAAGACCCACGCCAGCCATATCAACAGCAAACTGGGAGTGGAACGCCGTACCCAGGCCGTCGCGCGGGCGCAGGAGATGGGGTTGTTGGGGTAAGGGGGAGACTTGCGCCGCAAAAGCCGGATAATGGCGGCCAATTCGTTTGCTCCGCTATTCTGGTAATCCCGCATGGAAATCAAGGTCAATTTTCTCGACAACCTCCGGCTTGAAGCCAAGTTCGACGACTTCACCGTGGTGGCCGACCAGCCGATTCGCTACAAGGGCGATGGCTCGGCCCCCGGTCCGTTCGACTACTTCCTGGCTTCGTCGGCGTTGTGTGCGGCTTACTTTGTGAAGTTGTACTGCAGCACGCGCAATATCCCCACGGACAATATCCGCCTGTCGCAGAACAATATTGTCGACCCGGAAAACCGCTACAACCAGATCTTCAAGATTCAAGTCGAGTTGCCTGCCGATATTTCCGATAAGGATCGCCAGGGCATCCTGCGCTCCATCGACCGCTGTACGGTAAAGAAAGTGGTACAGGCCGGGCCTGAGTTTGTCATCGAAGAGGTAGAAAACCTCGACGCCGACGCCCAGGCGTTGCTGATGCCGGCTTCTGCGTCAGACGCGGGTACCTATATTGCGGGCAAGGACCTGCCGCTGGAGCAGACCATCGCCAACATGTCGGCCATTCTGGCGGGCCTGGGCATGAAGATTGAAATCGCTTCGTGGCGCAATATCGTGCCCAATGTCTGGTCGCTGCATATCCGCGATGCCCATTCGCCGATGTGCTTTACCAACGGCAAGGGCGCGACCAAGGAAGGCGCACTGGCGTCGGCGTTGGGCGAGTTTATCGAGCGCCTGAACTGCAACTTCTTCTACAACGATCAATTCTGGGGCGAAGACATCGCCAACGCGGCGTTTGTGCACTACCCGGACGAGCGCTGGTTCAAGCCGGGCCGCAAAGACGCGCTGCCGACTGAAATTCTCGATGAGTACTGCCTGAAGATCTACAACCGCGATGGCGAGTTGCGCGGTTCGCACCTGATCGACACCAACTCCGGCAATGAAGAGCGTGGCATCGTCTCACTGCCGTTTGTGCGCCAGTCTGACGGCGAGGTGGTGTATTTCCCCTCCAACCTGATCGAAAACCTGTACCTGAGCAACGGCATGAGTGCCGGTAATACCCTGGCCGAGGCGCAGGTGCAGTGCCTGTCGGAGATCTTCGAGCGCGCGGTAAAGCGCGAAATCATCGAAGGTGAATTTGCCCTGCCGGATGTACCGGCCGACGTGCTGGCCAAATACCCAAGCATCCTCGCCGGTATCCAGGCCCTCGAAGAGCAGGGCTTCCCAGTGCTGGTCAAGGATGCGTCCCTGGGCGGCGAGTTCCCGGTGATGTGCGTGACCCTGATGAACCCGCGCACCGGCGGCGTATTTGCCTCGTTTGGCGCCCACCCAAGCCTGGAAGTGGCGCTGGAGCGCAGCCTGACCGAGTTGCTCCAGGGCCGTAGTTTCGAAGGTTTGAACGACTTGCCGCAGCCGACCTTTGAGGGGCATGCGGTGACCGAGCCGAACAACTTTGTCGAACACTTCATCGACTCCAGCGGCGTGGTGTCGTGGCGTTTCTTCAGTGCCAAGTCCGATTACGCGTTCGTGGAGTGGGATTTCTCCGGCCAGGGCGAAGACTCCAACGCCGAGGAGGCTGCCACCCTGTTCGGCATTCTCGAAGGCATGGGCAAGCAGGTCTACATGGCGGTGTACGAGCATATCGGCGCCAAGGCTTGCCGGATCCTGGTACCGGACTATTCGGAAATCTATCCGGTGGACGACCTGATCTGGGATAACACCAACAAGGCGCTGTTCTTCCGCGCCGATATCTTGAACCTGCACAGCCTGGATGAAGAGGGCCTGCAAGCGCTGGTCGAGCGCCTGGTGGAAAGCGAACTGGATGACTACACCGATATCACCACCCTGATCGGCATCGAGTTCGACGACAACACCGCCTGGGGCCAGTTGACGATCCTGGAGCTGAAGCTGCTGATCTATCTCGCCTTGCAGCAGTTTGAAGAGGCGAAGGAAGCGGTGGAGATGTTCCTGCAATACAACGACAACACCGTCGAACGCGGCCTGTTCTACCAGGCGGTGAATGCAGTGCTGGAGATGCAGTTGGACGAGGATTTGGAACTGGAAGACTACGAGGCCAATTTCCGCCGGATGTTTGGCAACGAGCGCATGGACGCCGCCATTGGTTCGGTGGATGGCAGCGTGCGCTTTTATGGCCTGACCCCAACCAGTATGAAGCTGGAAGGGCTGGACCGGCACCTGCGGTTGATCGACAGCTACAAAAAACTGCACGCGGCACGGGCCAACAGCTAGAAGGGATTCCTTATGCAAATCGCAACCCCTGGACTGATCCGCGAAACCTTCCCCGTCGGCCCGTTGCAGTGCAACTGCACGATCATCGGCGACCCGATCAGCAAGAAGGCCATCGTGGTCGATCCGGGCGGCAACCATGAGCTGATCCTGGCACGCCTCGACGCACTGGGCTTGAAGGTGGTGAGCATCATCCACACCCATGCGCACCTGGATCACTTCCTGGCCTCCGGCCAGTTGAAAGAAAAGACCGGCGCCACGCTGCACCTGCACAAGGAGGATCAGTTCCTGTGGGATAACCTCGAAATGCAGTGCCAGATGTTCGGTGTGCCCTACACCCCGGTGCCGTCGCCGGATCGCTGGCTGGCCGATGATGAAGAGCTGGCCTGTGGCTGCGGCGTCGCCTTGCACACGCCTGGGCATACGCCGGGCTCGATGAGTTTCTGGTTTGCCGATGCCAAGCTGCTGATCGCCGGCGATACCTTGTTCCGGCGCGGGGTAGGGCGCACGGATTTGTGGGGCGGCGACCAGGCGACCATCGTGCGGTCGATCAAGCAGCGGCTTTATACCCTGGACGAAGGGGCGACCGTGGTGACCGGGCATGGCCCGGATACGCGCCTGGGGGATGAAATGCGCGAAAATCCGTTTGTCAGGGCCTGACAGCGCGAGGCTCTGCTAGGGTTTAGGTGAGCGTGCCGGCGTTTATCTTTTGTCACAGGTGCGCGGCGGAGTACGGAATTTTTACCGTTTGTCGCGTTCCAAACTCGGCACAGGTCCATTGCCAATGTCCTCTGCATCACAGAATGCAAAAGTAGGAGCTTCTTTCATGTTCACTTCGCGTCGTCTGCTTGTTGTTGCTACCGCGGTAGCCCTATTGTCGGGCTGTGCTTCCCCTAACCCTTACGATGGCAGCCAGGGACAGGCGGACAACGGTTCGCAAGGCATGAGCAAAACCGCCAAATACGGCGGCCTCGGCGCGCTGGCGGGTGCGTTGGCCGGTGCCGCCATTGACCATAACAACCGTGGCAAAGGCGCGCTGATCGGCGCAGCGGTAGCCGGTATCGGCGCTGCGGGTTATGGCTATTACGCTGACCAGCAGGAAAAGAAACTGCGTGAAAGCATGGCCAACACCGGCGTCGAGGTGCAGCGCCAGGGTGACCAGATCAAGTTGATCATGCCGGGCAACATCACGTTTGCGACCAACTCCGATGCTATCGCCAGCAGCTTCTACACCCCGCTGAACAACCTGGCTGGGTCACTCAAGCAGTTCAACCAGAACACCATCCAGATCGTCGGCTACACCGACAGCACCGGCAGCCGCCAACTGAACATGGACCTGTCCCAGCGTCGTGCGCAAAGCGTGGCCAATTACCTGACGTCCCAAGGTGTCAGCCCGACCAACCTGACCACCCGTGGTGCCGGCCCGGATAACCCGATTGCCAGCAACGCCGACGTCAACGGTCGTGCGCAGAACCGTCGCGTGGAGGTCAACCTCGGCCCGATCCCCGGCCAGCAGTATGGCCAGCCTGCGCAGCAACAGCAGCAGAACAACCAGTTCCAAGGCAATCCGTACCAGCAGTACCAGTAACCGTCAGCCAATAAAAAGGGCGCCGTGCAGTCAATGCACGGCGCCCTTTTTTGTGGCTGGCGATTACGTCAGTCGATGTATTCGAACAGTTTCACAATTTTCTGTACCCCGGACACACCCTGTACCAAGTTGGTGGCGCGGGTTGCTTCCTGCTGGGTCAGCAGGCCCATGAGGTAGACGATGCCGTTGTCCGTCACAACCTTGATCCGCGAGCCGGGAATTGCGCTGTCGGTGAGCATCTGGGCCTTGATCTTGGTGGTCAGCACGGCGTCATTGCTGATTGCCAGCAGGGTGATGGGCTGCGCGACCTGCAGTTCGTTGTGGACCTTTTTCACCCGTTGCACGGTTGAGGCTGCCTGTTCGGCTTGGGTCTTGAGGTCGGCGCGCGGGGTTTGCCCGGCGAGCAGCACGATGCCGTTGAAGCTGGTCACGACGATACGCGATGCGCCGTTGCCCAGGTCGGGGGCGGCCTTGGCGACGTTGACGCCGACCTTGGTCTCGATCAGCGAGTCATCGATCTTGCTGCCAAAAGTGCGTGTGCCACGGTCGTCCTGGATAGGGGTGTCGCGGGTCGCAGTGATGGCCGAGGTGCAGCCGCTGATAGCGAGGCACAGCGTGATGGCTATAAGGCTGAGGCGGTTAACGGTCATTCTTCACTCCCGAACAGTTGGCTGTCGATCAGATCGCACAGGCAGTGGATCGTCAGCAGATGGACTTCCTGAATACGTGCAGTGACATTGGCCGGGACGCGGATCTCCACATCCTCGGGTAGCAGCAGCGAAGCCATGCCACCGCCGTCGCGCCCGGTCAATGCTACGACAATCATTTCGCGATCATGTGCGGCCTGGATCGCCTGAATAATGTTCGCCGAGTTGCCGCTGGTGGAAATAGCCAGCAACACATCGCCCGGTTGGCCGAGGGCACGAATTTGTTTGGAAAAAATTTCGTTGTAGCTGTAGTCGTTGGCGATCGAGGTGATCGTCGACGAATCGGTGGTCAAGGCGATAGCCGGCAGGCTCGGCCGCTCGCGCTCAAAGCGGTTGAGTAGTTCGGAGGAAAAGTGCTGGGCGTCGCCGGCCGAACCACCGTTGCCGCACGAAAGCATTTTGCCTTCGTTGAGCAGGGCGTTGACCATGACCTGGCTGGCTTGCTCGATGTGCGGTGCAAGTACGTCCATCGCCTGTTGCTTGGTATCGATACTGGCCTGGAAAAGCTGGCGAATTCGGGATTGCATGTCCATCTGTGTGACCTTAAGTAGCGCGGCTGTATGGCACACGAATGTGCAGCCCGCAAAGCAAAGAGCAAAAGTGTGCGGTGAAGATGTCTGATCGGTACCGGTAACACTCAGCCGTCGAAGGCGTTGCGCAGCCAGTGCAGATCAGCGGTTCCGTGGGGGGTGCTTTGTATGGCAACCACATCGAAACGGCAGGGGGAGTCAGCCCAGCGACCCTCACTGAGCAGGAAAAACTGCGCGGCGAGTATCAGCTTTTGACGTTTGCGCTCGTCGATACTGGCGAGCGCACCACCCCATTGTGCGTATTTTCTGTAGCGGACTTCGACAAATACTACTGTATCGCCGTCAAGCATGACCAGATCAAGCTCGCCGCGTTTACACAACCAGTTCTGCGCCAGCAGGCGCAGACCCTGTTGCTGCAAGTGTTCAAGAGCTTGTTGTTCGGCATCCTTGCCGCTTTGTGCGCTGGAGCGTGGGGGCATCAGCGCGGGGTATCGGGCAGGCGTTCGACCTGGCCACTGACAAACTTGGCCCACGGCATCTGGCGTTCGATCCGCTGGCTCGGGCTCATGCCCAGGTTGCCGGAAAGACCATCGATACGGGTATCAGGCAGTGCCTTGAGCTGACCCAGGCGCGGCGCCAGGCGGTAGGCATCCACGCCCATGGCGTACAGGCGGCCCAGGCTGCCATTGGCTTGTGGCCATTGGGCGGTGACCTGGTTGCGCAGTGGATCGGTGGTGTTGAGCAGCCACGGCGTTTCACAGAACATGATGCCGTTCATGTCGTTGTACTGGTTCTTGTCGCCGCTGGCACTGAACACGTGGGAAGTGGCATACACCGGCACATCGCCTGCGTACTGGAAGTTCAGCGTTGGCTTGATCTGCTGGGCCTGTTGCGGCGTCACGGCGAGGAAGATGAACTCGATGTCCTGGCGACGCGATGGCTGTGCCGCGACATCCGCGCCAACCGTGCTTTGCAGGCTCTTGGCGCGACCTTCGCTCTGGCGCAGCTTGAACAGGTCGGCGATTTGCTGGGCCAAGGCCACAGGCTGGTCGACATGTTCGACCCCAATCAGGGTGCCGCCATTGGCTTCCCAGTCCTGGCGGAAGGCCTTGAGCACGCGGTCGCCCCATTCGCCTTTCGGCACCATGGCCGCCGCGCGGTGCAGGCCGTCGGCGCGGGCGCGACGCGACACTTCGCGGGCTTCGTCCTCGGCAGCCAGGCCGAACTGGAACAGTTGCGCGGGGGCTTGGTCGCCTTCGCTGTAGTTCAGGGCCAGGGTGGTGATGGGCAGTTGCGGGCGGGCGCTGAGTTGTTTGACCAGCGGCTTCTCCAACGGGCCGATGACCAATTGCACGCCGTCAGCCTGGGCCTTTTTGTAGAACTCATCGATGGAGCTGACGCGCGAGCTGTCATAGAACTCGATGACCGGCGGCTTCTGCCCGGCCTGTTGCGCCTGGTAGTGCGCGGCCATGAAGCCTTCACGCAGGGCCTTGGCCACGCTGGCCAGCGGGCCTTGTTGCGGCAACAGCAGGGCGATCTTGTTCAATGGCTGGCTGGCCAGTTCCTTGAGCCGGGTCAGCGGCATCGGCAGTTGCACTGCCGCCGGGTGCGCAGGGTTCTGCGCACGCCAGGTGTCGATGGCGGCTTGCTGCTGCTCCAGGGTGCCGGCGTTCTTCACGGCCTGGGCCAGGCTGATCCAGCCGTCGAGGACCGGGTTGCCGCTGGCCTGCAACTGCTCGCCAGGCACGGCGGCAATCAGGCTCCAGATGGCTTCATGGTTGCTGGTGGCGGCATCGCCCGTGAGCAACGGGGCCATGGCCACGCGTTCGCGGGCGGCGGCCAGGGTCTGGCCGTCGGCTTCATAGGCGCGGGCATGCACGGTGCCGGTGCGGACCTGCTGCTCGGGCGGCAACTCCTTGAGGCTTTGCAGGCTCGGATGGCTTAGCGCCGTCAACGCAGCCTTGGGCTGGTTGCGGGTCATGGCCAGTTCTGCCGACAGGGTGCTGGCAAAAACCTGGGCGGCAGGCTTGAGGCTGTCCAGTGGCACTTGCGCGAGGATCTGCGCGGAGCGTCCTGGATTGTTCTGGTGGAAGGCCATGTCTGCCGCGCTCAGGCGCAGCAGTGCAGCTTTTTCCGGGGTCTTGGCCGAGGTCGCCTGTTCGAGCAGTTGCTCGATGGTGGCATCCGGGGTCCGTGGGAGTTCGCCAAGGCTTGACGAGGGCGAGCTTGCGCAAGCCGCCAACAGGGCAGCCAGGCAAAGGGCAGAGAACAGCCGCAGGCAAGCGATCATGTAAGTGTTCCTGATACCGATCAAATTAGCGTGGAATTGTACCCAAGCACTGGCCGGGGCGCGATGTTACTGGCGTGAAACCGTCTATTTAGATCGTTTAAATGTTGCAGGGCGTCAGTAACCGCCGCAAACAGACCGTCTGGACGCGACCCCGTCGGCGCATTTTCTTGACGTCTACGCGCTACAATATGGCTTTTGCCAATCATCGAGGTGTGCGCTTTGACTGCTCCAGGTCCTTTGAATTCCACTGCTGGCTCGCTTTTTGTGGTGGCGACGCCCATTGGCAACCTGGACGACATCAGTGCGCGGGCGCTGAAAGTGTTGCGTGAAGCCAAGTTGATTGCGGCCGAAGACACCCGGCACTCGCTGCGCCTGATGCAGCACTTCGGTATCGCCACGCCCCTGGCGGCCTGCCATGAGCACAACGAACGTGACGAAGGCAGCCGCTTTATTACCCGCCTGCTCGCGGGCGATGACGTGGCGTTGATCTCCGATGCCGGTACCCCGCTGATCTCCGATCCTGGTTATCACCTGGTCCGCCAGGCGCGGGCCGCAGGTATCAATGTAGTCCCGGTTCCCGGGGCGTGCGCGTTGATTGCAGCCCTTTCGGCGGCGGGCTTACCGTCGGATCGTTTTATCTTCGAAGGTTTCCTGCCGGCCAAGGCCGTAGGGCGCCGGGCGCGCCTGGAGTTGTTAAAGGAAGAGCCGCGCACCCTGATCTTCTATGAGGCGCCGCACCGTATCCTTGAGTGCCTGCAAGACATGGAGCTGGTCTTCGGTGGCGAACGCCTGGCCTTGCTGGCGCGGGAGCTGACCAAGACCTTTGAAACCCTCAAGGGCCTGCCGCTGGAAGAGCTGCGTGGGTTTGTCGAGGGCGACAGCAATCAGCAGCGTGGCGAGTGCGTGGTGTTGGTTGCGGGCTGGACGGCGCCGGAAAGTGAAGATGCCGTGGGTAGCGAGGCCATGCGCGTGCTGGACCTGTTGCTCAAGGAAATGCCGCTCAAGCGTGCCGCAGCCCTGGCCGCAGAAATCACCGGTGTGCGCAAGAACGTGTTGTATCAGGCCGCACTTGATAAACAAAAGAGCGAATAGTTCCTGGGTTTAACGTGCACGACGTCGGAACATGATGGCAATGCTGTCTTTTAATACTTGTTCTAAGACGTCCGTGCCGTTAACCTTCGCGGCGGAGAGTCGATTGGACAGTCGCTGCCCTCTATGAAAATTAGGGGGGGGAGGAAAGTCCGGGCTCCATAGGGCGAAGTGCCAGGTAATGCCTGGGGGGCGTGAGCCTACGGAAAGTGCCACAGAAAATAACCGCCTAAGCACTTCGGTGCCGGTAAGGGTGAAAAGGTGCGGTAAGAGCGCACCGCGCGACTGGCAACAGTTCGTGGCTAGGTAAACCCCACTTGGAGCAAGACCAAATAGGGTTCCAAGGCGTGGCCCGCGCTGGAACCGGGTAGGTTGCTAAAGATGTCCAGTGATGGCCATCGTAGACGAATGACTGTTCAAGACAGAACCCGGCTTATAGATCGACTCTCCACCTTTTTTCCTTCTGCACGAGTCTCGGGCAGAAACCAGGTAGTAACGCAAGAATCCCTCCCTGCCAAATCATTGGCAGATGCGTCTTCGTAATACCGAAAAAATCTTACTCTTAATAAATTACTTTAAGTTCAAGCTCTAGCTCTTTGAGCTATTTGGGGTTGTTGAGTCAAAAACATCGCCGAACTCTCGTTTCTCCTCCTTTTGCGCTCCTAAATCTCCGTTCTGTAAGGCTTTTCCTTTAATCCGCGCCTTGACGGTGTGGTGGGCGCATTCCTATAGTGTGCGCAAGTGGCGGAAAGTGGCACAAAGTGGGTTTTTTGAACGTAAAACGCTAAAATTTGGAGAAACGCATCTGTGTTTCGCGGAGCTAACGCTATAAGTCTCGATGCAAAAGGCCGTCTCGCCATGCCGAGCCGGTATCGTGACGAGCTCATTTCGCGAAGTTCCGGGCAATTAATCATCACGATTGATGCCGTTGATCCCTGTTTGTGTGTTTACCCCCTCGATGAGTGGGAGTTGATTGAAACCAAGTTGCGCGCTCTGCCTTCGTTGCGTGAAGAAAACCGTCGCCTGCAACGTTTGCTGATTGGTAATGCCGTCGATCTCGAACTCGATGGCAGTGGTCGTTTCCTGGTTCCACCGCGTCTGCGCGAATACGCCAAGCTCGATAAGCGCGCGATGCTGGTAGGCCAACTGAACAAGTTCCAATTGTGGGACGAAGATGCCTGGGATGCTGTGTCTGCAGCTGACCTGGCTGCTATTCAACAACCGGGCGCCATGCCTGATGAACTGCGTGATTTGATCCTGTGACTATTGATAGCGGCTTTAACCACATCACCGTGCTGCTTGACGAAGCCGTCGAGGCTCTCGCCGTGCGCCCTGATGGCTGCTATCTGGATGGCACGTTCGGGCGCGGCGGGCACAGTCGGTTGATCCTCAGCCAGCTCGGCCCGCAGGGCAAGCTCCTCGGGTTCGACAAGGATCCCCAGGCGATTGCCACCGGGCAAGCGCTAGCGGCCGAAGACGGCCGCTTTGTCGTTGTGCAGCGCAGCTTTGCCGAGCTGGGCGCTGAAGTCGCCGAGCGGGGCATGGCGGGCAAGGTGGCCGGGGTCTTGCTGGACCTGGGCGTGTCGTCGCCGCAGTTGGACGACCCTGAGCGCGGCTTCAGTTTCATGAATGATGGCCCGCTGGACATGCGCATGGACCCGAGCCGTGGCATTAGCGCCGCGCAGTTCATCGCCACCGCACCTCACGAAGAAATCACCCGTGTGTTCAAGGAATACGGCGAAGAGCGATTCGCCGGCCGCATGGCGCGTGCCGTGGTCGAGCGCCGGGAAATCCAGCCGTTCGAACGCACTGCCGACCTGGCCGAAGTGCTGAAAGTCGCCAACCCGGCGTGGGAAAAGGGCAAGAACCCGGCAACCCGTGCGTTCCAGGGCCTGCGCATTCACGTCAACAACGAATTGGGTGACCTTGAGGCCGGCCTCGAGGCTGCCCTGGAATCCCTGGAAGTGGGCGGTCGCCTGGTGGTGATCAGCTTCCACTCCCTGGAAGACCGCATCGTCAAATTGTTCATGCGTCGCCTGGTCAAGGGCGAGAGCGATAACCTGCCGCGCAACCTGCCGGTACGTTTCGAAGCCTTTGTGCCGAAAATCAAAATCCATGGCAAAGCGCAGTTCGCCTCCGAAGCCGAACTCAAGGCCAACCCCCGTGCTCGCAGCGCCGTCATGCGCGTTGCGGAGAAGCTGCGGTGAGCAAGCTTTTCGCCAAGCCTCTGCCGGGCGGCAGCTTCTTTATGTTGCTGCTGTTTGTCGGCGTGCTGGTGTCCGCGATTGCGGTGTCCTACAGCGCCCACTGGAATCGCCAGTTGCTCAATAGCCTGTACGGCGAGTTGAGCGTGCGCGACAAGGCGCAGGCGGAGTGGGGCCGGTTGATCCTGGAACAAAGTACCTGGACGGCCCACAGCCGCATCGAAGTGCTGGCCGCCGAACAGCTGAAGATGCACATTCCTGGCGCGGCTGAAGTCCGCATGGTGGCGCCATGATGAAACTCGAAGGCGCACTCTACCCATGGCGCTTCCGTGTCGTGCTGGGCTTGCTCGCACTGATGGTGGGCGCGATTGCCTGGCGCATCGTCGACCTGCAGGTGGTGGACCGCGACTTCCTGATCGGCCAGGGCGATGCCCGTAGCCTGCGTCATATCCCGATTCCTGCGCACCGCGGCCTGATTACCGACCGTAATGGCGAGCCCCTGGCTGTCAGTACCCCGGTGACCACCCTGTGGGCCAACGCCAAGGAGCTGCAAGTGGCCAAGGACAAGTGGACCGAACTGGCCCACGCCCTTGGCCAGGATCCCAAGGCCCTTAAAGAGCGCCTTGAAGCCCAGGCCAATAAAGAATTCATCTATCTGGTTCGCGGCCTCACCCCTGAACAGGGGCAAGGCGTGCTCGACCTGAAAATCCCCGGTGTCTACGGCATCGAGGAATTCCGGCGTTTCTACCCGGCCGGCGAGACCACTGCCCATATGGTCGGCTTCACCGACATTGATGACCATGGCCGCGAAGGGGTGGAACTTGCCTACGACGAATGGCTGGCCGGGGTTCCCGGCAAACGGCAGGTCATCAAGGATCGACGCGGCAGACTGATCAAGGATGTCCAGGTCACCAAAAACGCCAAGGCCGGTAAGCCCTTGGCGTTGTCGATTGACCTGCGCCTGCAATACCTGGCCAACCGTGAGCTGCGTAACGCCATCATTGAGAACGGCGCCAAGGCCGGCAGCCTGGTGATCATGGACGTGAAGACCGGTGAGATCCTCGCCATGGTCAACCAGCCGACCTACAACCCGAATAACCGTCGCAACCTGCAACCGGCGATGATGCGCAACCGCGCGATGATCGACGTGTTCGAGCCGGGTTCGACCATGAAAGCCATCTCCATGAGTGCGGCCCTGGAGTCCGGGCGCTGGAAGCCGACCGACAAGGTCGAGGTCTATCCCGGCACCCTGCAACTGGGCAAATACACCATCCGCGACGTATCCCGTAGCGAAGGCCCGGTGCTGGACCTGACCGGCATCCTGATCAACTCCAGTAACGTGGGCATGAGTAAAGTCGCCTTTGATATCGGCGGCGAGACCATCTACCACCTGGCGCAGAAGATCGGCCTCGGCCAGCCCACGGGCCTGGACTTCCCGGGCGAGCGCGTCGGCAACCTGCCCAACTACCGTGAGTGGCGCAAGGCCGAGACCGCGACCCTGTCCTACGGCTATGGCCTGTCGGTGACCGCGATCCAGCTGGCCCATGCCTTTTCCGTGCTGGCCAACAATGGCCGCATGACGCCATTGAGCCTGATCCACGTTGACGAAGCGCCGAAATCCGAACAGGTCATCCCGGAAAACGTCGCCAAGACCATGCAGACCATGCTGCAACAAGTGATCGAGGCGCCGCGCGGCGTGTTCCGTGCCCAGGTGCCGGCCTATCACGTGGCCGGCAAGTCCGGTACGGCGCGTAAGACTTCGGTGGGCACCAAGGGCTATGCCGAAAACTCCTACCGTTCGCTGTTCGCCGGCTTCGGCCCGATGAGCGATCCGCGCTACGCCATCGTGGTGGTCATCGACGAACCGAGCAAGGCCGGTTACTTCGGTGGCCTGGTCTCGGCTCCCGTATTCAGCAAAGTCATGTCCGGCACCCTGCGCTTGATGAACATCACGCCGGACAACCTGCCGCCGACCCAACAAGCCAACGCCGGACCACCGGCCGCTGCTGTAAAAGCCAATGGAGGGCGCGGCTGATGTCTCTTAGCCTGAACAAGATTTTCGCCCACGCTGGTCGCGACCTATTGATTCGTGAACTGAGCCTGGACAGCCGTAACGTACGCGCCGGCGACCTGTTCCTGGCTGTGCCGGGCGGCAAGTTCGATGGCCGTGCGCATATCGCCGACGCCTTGCAGCGCGGCGCGGCGGCCGTGGCCTATGAAGTAGAAGGCGCCACCGTATTGCCGATTACCGATGTGCCGTTGATTCCGGTCAAGGGCCTGGCGGCGCAGTTGTCGGATATCGCCGGGCGTTTTTATGGCGACCCGAGCCGTCAACTCAACCTGGTCGGCGTCACCGGCACCAACGGCAAGACCAGCGTCACCCAACTGGTGGCCCAGGCGCTGGACCTGCTAGGACAGCACTGCGGCATCGTCGGCACCCTGGGCACCGGTTTCTACGGCGCGCTGCAAAGCGGCCTGCATACCACGCCGAACCCGATCGCCGTGCAGGCGACCCTGGCCGACCTGAAAAAGGCCGGGGCCAAGGCCGTCGCCATGGAAGTGTCGTCCCACGGCCTGGACCAGGGCCGGGTGACTGCGCTGGCGTTCGACGTGGCGGTGATGACCAACCTGTCCCGCGACCACCTGGACTACCACGGCAGCATGGAGGCGTACGCCGCCGCCAAGGCCAAGCTGTTCGGCTGGACCGATCTGAAGTGCCGCGTCGTGAACCTCGATGATGCATTCGGTCGCCAACTGGCCGCCGAAAAAAGCGAAGCGCGCCTGATCAGCTACAGCCTGGAAGATTCCAGCGCCTACCTGTATTGCCGCGAAGCCCAGTTCAACGATGAAGGCGTACTCGCAACGCTGGTTACGCCCCAGGGCGAACACCATCTGCGCAGCACCTTGCTCGGTCGCTTCAACCTGAGCAACGTGCTCGCAGCCATCGGCGCCTTGCTGGGCCTGGATTATGCCCTGGATGAAATCCTGCGCGTATTGCCCAAGCTCGAAGGCCCGGCCGGGCGCATGCAGCGCCTGGGTGGCGGGACGCAACCGCTGGTGGTGGTCGATTACGCCCACACCCCGGATGCCCTGGAAAAAGTCCTCGAAGCCTTGCGTCCTCATGCCAGGGGCAAGTTGTTGTGCCTGTTCGGCTGCGGCGGCGACCGCGATCGCGGCAAACGCCCGCTGATGGCCGAGATCGTCGAGCGCCTGGCCGACGGCGTGCTGGTCACCGATGACAACCCGCGCAGCGAAGCGCCGAGCCAGATTTTCGACGATATCCGCGCAGGCTTCAAAGACGCCTCCCAAGTGACTTTTGTTGCCGGCCGCGCCGACGCCATTGCCCAGTTGATTGCCAGCGCCAGCGCCGACGACGTGGTAGTCCTGGCCGGTAAAGGCCATGAGGACTACCAGGAAATCAACGGCGAGCGCCATGCCTTCTCCGATCTGGTCGAGGCCGATCGCGCCTTGACCGCATGGGAGGTGGCCCATGCTTAAGGCCATGCAGTTCAGCGAACTGACCCAGGCTTTGTCGGCCCGTGTGTTGTCGAGTGATTGCAGCTTCGACGGCGTCAGTATCGACAGTCGCAACATCAAGCCGGGGCAACTGTTCGTCGCCCTGGCCGGCCCGCGCTTCGACGGGCATGACTATTTGAATGAGGTGGCCGCCAAAGGCGCGGTCGGCGCCCTGGTGCAGCGTGAAGTCACTGACTCGACACTGCCGCAGTTGCTGGTGGCCGACACCCGCCTGGCCCTTGGCCAGCTGGGTGCACTGAATCGCGCAGCGTTCACCAACCCGGTGGCGGCGATCACCGGTTCCAGCGGCAAGACCACGGTCAAGGAACTGCTCGCCGGTATCCTGCGCACGCGCGGGCCGGTGCTGGCGACCCGTGGCAACCTCAACAATGATTTTGGCGCACCGCTGACCCTGCTGGAACTGGCCCCGGAACACACCGCCGCCGTGATCGAGCTGGGCGCGTCGCGCATTGGCGAAATTGCCTACACGGTGGCCATGACCCGGCCACACGTTGCGATTATCAACAACGCCGGTACCGCCCACGTTGGCGAGTTTGGCGGTCCCGAGAAGATCGTCCAGGCCAAGGGTGAAATCCTTGAGGGGCTGGACGCTTCCGGCATCGCCGTATTGAACCTCGATGACAAGGCCTTCGAAACCTGGCGTGTACGTACCGCCGGGCGCAAGGTCCTGAGCTTCGCCGTGCACAACGCCGCGGCCGATTTCCATGCCTCGAACATCACGCTCGACGCCCGTGGCTGCCCGGCCTTCACCCTGCACAGCCCGCAAGGTGATGAGCACGTGCAACTGAACCTGCTGGGCAACCATAACGTTGCCAATGCCCTGGCCGCCGCCGCCGCTGCTTACGCCCTGGGCGTGTCGCTGTTCGGCATTGCCACCGGCCTTGGCGCAGTGCAACCGGTCAAGGGCCGTACCGTGGCGCAACTGGCGAGCAACGGCATGCGCGTGATTGACGACACTTACAACGCCAACCAGTCCTCGATCTGCGCGGCCATTGACCTGCTCAAAGGCTTCGACGGTCGCAAGGTGCTGGTGCTGGGGGATATCGCCGAGCTGGGCGAATGGGCCGAACAGTCCCACCGTGAAGTCGGTGCCTACGCCAGTGGCAAAGTCGACGCCCTCTACGCCGTCGGTCCGAACATGGCCCATGCCGTCGCCGCTTTCGGTTTGGGCGCGCGGCATTTCGCGAGCCAGGCCGAGTTGATCCAGGCGCTGGGCGCGGCCGAACAAGACAAACACACAACTATTTTGATCAAGGGATCGCGCAGCGCGGTGATGGAAAACGTCGTCGCGGCCTTGTGTGGCTCAAGTACGGAGAAACATTAATGCTGCTGCTGCTGGCTGAGTATCTGCAACAGTTCCACAAAGGCTTCGCGGTCTTTCAGTACCTGACCCTGCGCGGGATCCTGGGTGTGCTGACCGCGCTGTGTTTGTCGCTGTTTCTCGGGCCATGGATGATCCGTACCCTGCAAAACCTGCAGATCGGCCAGTCCGTGCGTAATGACGGCCCGCAGTCGCACCTGTCCAAGTCCGGCACACCGACCATGGGCGGTGCGTTGATCCTGTCGTCCATCGGTATCAGCACCTTGCTCTGGGCCGACCTGGCCAACCGCTACGTCTGGGTGGTGTTGCTGGTGACCCTGCTGTTCGGCGCCATCGGCTGGGTCGATGATTACCGCAAGGTGATCGAGAAGAACTCCAAGGGCCTGCCAAGCCGCTGGAAGTACTTCTGGCAGTCGGTGTTCGGCCTGGGCGCGGCGATCTTCCTTTATATGACTGCGCCAAGCGCGGTGGAAACCACCCTGATTTTCCCGATGCTCAAGGACGCCAGCATCCCGCTGGGCATTGGCTTCGTGGTACTGACCTACTTTGTGATCGTCGGCTCCAGCAACGCGGTCAACCTGACCGATGGCCTTGATGGCCTGGCGATCATGCCGACCGTCATGGTGGGCGGCGCCCTGGGCATCTTCTGCTACCTGTCGGGTAACGTGAAATTCGCTGAATACCTGCTGATCCCGTATGTACCGGGCGCGGGTGAATTGATTGTGTTCTGCGGCGCGCTGATCGGTGCCGGGCTGGGCTTCCTGTGGTTCAACACCTATCCGGCCCAGGTGTTCATGGGCGACGTCGGCGCCCTGGCGCTGGGTGCGGCCCTGGGCACCATTGCCGTGATCGTGCGCCAGGAAATCGTCCTGTTCATCATGGGCGGCGTGTTCGTGATGGAGACCCTGTCGGTGGTGATCCAGGTTGCGTCCTTCAAGTTGACCGGCCGCCGCGTGTTTCGCATGGCGCCGATTCATCACCACTTTGAACTCAAGGGCTGGCCGGAGCCACGGGTGATCGTCCGTTTCTGGATCATCACCGTGATTCTTGTGCTGGTTGGCCTTGCCACCCTGAAACTGAGGTAGAAACGAGTGTCCCTGATCGCTTCAGACCACTTCCGCATCGTTGTCGGCCTCGGCAAGAGCGGCATGTCCCTGGTTCGCTTCCTGGCGAACCGGGGCACGTCGTTTGCCGTGGCCGATACGCGGGAAAATCCACCGGAGCTGGTCACGCTGCGCCGTGACTACCCGCACGTGGAAGTGCGTTGTGGCGAGTTGGATGTCGAGTTTCTGTGCCGTGCCGACGAGCTCTACGTGAGCCCCGGCCTGGCCCTGGCGACCCCGGCCCTGCAAGCGGCAGCGGCGCGTGGCGTGAAGTTGTCCGGCGATATCGAACTGTTTGCGCGTAACGCCAAGGCGCCCATCGTGGCGATCAGCGGTTCCAACGCCAAGAGCACCGTCACCACCCTGGTTGGCGAAATGGCGGCTGCGGCCGGCAAGCGCGTGGCCGTGGGCGGTAACCTCGGCACGCCGGCGCTGGATTTGCTCAGCGACGATATCGAGCTGTACGTCATGGAGTTGTCGAGCTTCCAACTGGAGACCACCGATCAACTCGGCGCCGAAGTGGCCACCGTGTTGAACGTCAGCGAAGACCATATGGACCGCTACAGCGGCCTGCCGGCTTATCACCTGGCCAAGCACCGGATCTTCCGTGGTGCGCGGCAGGTAGTGGTCAACCGCCAGGATGCCCTGAGCCGTCCGTTGATGGGCGAGGGCCTGCCATGCTGGACCTTCGGCCTGAGCAAACCCGACTTCAAGGCCTTTGGTATCCGTGAAGAGAATGGCGAGAAATACCTGGCCTTCGAATTCCAGAACCTGATGCCGGTGCGTGAACTGAAAATCCGTGGCGCCCACAACCAGTCCAATGCCCTAGCGGCGTTGGCGTTGGGGCATGCGGTCGGCTTGCCGTTCGACGCGATGCTGTCGAGCCTGCGCACCTTCGCCGGCCTCGAACACCGCTGCCAGTGGGTGCGCGACCTGGATGGCGTGAGCTACTACAACGATTCCAAGGCCACCAATGTCGGCGCCGCGCTGGCCGCCATCGAAGGCCTGGGTGCCGATATCGACGGCAAACTGCTGCTGATCGCCGGTGGCGATGGCAAGGGTGCCGACTTCAAGGACCTCAAGGGCCCGGTGGCTGCTCATTGCCGCGCCGTGGTGCTGATGGGTCGTGACAGCGACTTGATCGCCGCCGCCCTGGGCGACGCGGTGCCGCAAGTGCGCGCCACTTCCCTGGACGATGCCATCGCTCAGTGCCGCGCCCTGGCCCAGCCCGGCGATGCCGTGCTGCTGTCGCCGGCCTGCGCCAGTTTCGACATGTTCAAGAACTACGAAGAGCGCGGCCAGTTGTTCGCCCGCGCCGTGGAGGGCTTGGCATGAGTCTGGACCTGAAGAACATTATCAAGCCGTACCCATCGCCGATCATTACTGGGCGCGGGATCGACCTCGACTTCCCAATGCTCGCCGGTTGCCTGGCGCTGCTGGGCCTGGGCCTGGTGATGATCACCTCGGCGTCCTCGGAAGTGGCCGCCGTACAGTCGGGCAACACCCTGTACCACATGATCCGCCACCTGATTTACCTGGTGATCGGCCTCGGTGCGTGCATCGTCACCATGATGATTCCCATCGCCACCTGGCAGCGCCTGGGTTGGCTGATGCTGATTGGCGCCTTCGGCCTGCTGGTGATGGTGATCGTCCCCGGCATCGGTCGCGAGGTGAATGGGTCGATGCGCTGGATCGGCTTCGGCGCGTTCAACGTGCAGCCGTCGGAAATCGCCAAGGTCTTCGTGGTGATTTACCTGGCGGGCTACCTGGTGCGCCGCCAGAAAGAAGTGCGGGAAAGCTGGATGGGCTTCTTCAAGCCCTTCATCGTGCTGCTGCCCATGGCTGGCCTGCTGCTGATGGAGCCGGACTTCGGCGCCACCGTGGTGATGATGGGCGCCGCCGCCGCGATGCTGTTCCTCGGTGGGGTGGGCTTGTTCCGCTTTGCCCTGATGGTCGGGCTCGCCGTGGCGGCCGTAACGATCCTGGTGCAGGCGCAACCCTATCGGATGGCGCGTCTGATCACCTTTACCGACCCCTGGTCCGACCAGTTCGGTTCCGGCTACCAGTTGACCCAGGCGCTGATTGCCTTCGGTCGCGGCGAGTGGCTGGGCGTGGGCCTGGGCAACAGTGTGCAGAAGCAGTTCTACCTGCCGGAAGCCCATACCGACTTCGTGTTCTCGGTACTGGCCGAAGAGCTGGGCGTGGTTGGCTCCCTGGTCACCGTCGGGCTGTTCGTGTTCGTCTGTGTGCGGGCCATGTACATCGGCCTGTGGGCCGAGAAAGCCAAACAATTCTTTGCCGCCTATGTGGCGTACGGCCTGGCCTTCCTGTGGATCGGCCAGTTCTTGATCAACATTGGCGTGAACGTTGGCTTGCTGCCGACCAAGGGCCTGACCTTGCCGTTCCTCAGCTACGGTGGCAGCTCGTTGGTGATCTGCTGTGCCTGTCTCGGCTTGTTACTGCGTATCGAGTGGGAGAGTCGAACCCATTTGGGCAGCGAAGAAATGGAATTCAGCGAGAGCGATTTTGCCGAGGAGCCGACCCATGGGCGCTAACGTGCTGATCATGGCCGGCGGCACCGGCGGCCACGTGTTCCCGGCGCTGGCCTGTGCCCGTGAGTTCCAGGCCCGTGGCTACACCGTGCATTGGCTGGGCACGCCCCGTGGCATTGAAAATGAACTGGTCCCGGCGGCCGGTTTGCGCCTGCATCTGATCAACGTCAGCGGCCTGCGCGGCAAGAGCAAATTGTCCCTGCTCAAGGCGCCGTTCGTGTTGCTCAAGGCTGTGTGGCAGGCGCGCAAGGTCATTCGCGAATTGAAGCCGGTCTGCGTGCTGGGCTTTGGTGGCTATGTCACCGGTCCCGGCGGTGTGGCCGCGCGCTTGGCCGGTGTGCCGGTGATCGTCCACGAGCAAAACGCTGTGGCCGGTACTGCCAACAGGCTGTTGGCGCCGTTGGCGGCACGGGTCTGCGAGGCGTTCCCGAATACGTTTGCGGCCATGGACAAGCGCCGCACCACCGGCAACCCGGTGCGTACCGAACTGTTCATGGACATTGCCCGCCAGGCCCTGGCCGGGCGCAAGGCGCATCTGCTGATCCTCGGTGGAAGCCTGGGCGCCGAGCCGCTGAACAAACTGCTGCCGCAGGCATTGGCGCAGCTGCCTGTGGAGCTGCGTCCCGAGATCTTCCATCAGGCAGGCAAGAATCACGATGAAGTGACCGCCGCCCGCTATCGCGAGGCCGGTGTCGAGGCGACCGTAGAGCCCTTCATCAAAGACATGGCCCATGCCTATGGCTGGGCCGACCTGGTGGTCTGTCGCGCAGGTGCGTTGACCGTCAGTGAACTGGCCGCCGCCGGTCTGCCGTCCTTGCTGGTGCCCTTGCCCCATGCGATCGACGATCACCAGACCCGCAACGCCGAATATTTGGCCGGGGAGGGCGCTGCCTTCCTGCTGCCGCAAAGAACGACTGGCGCCGCCGATCTGGCCGCACGCCTGACTGAGGTTTTGATGCAACCCGAACGACTGAACAGCATGGCGAGCACCGCAAGCCGCCTGGCCAAACCCGACGCCACCCGCAGCGTGGTCGATATCTGCCTGGAGGTGGCCCATGGTTGAGAATCAAAAAGCCATGCCGCAACCGGAAATGCGCCGCATCCGTCGCATCCACTTCGTCGGTATCGGCGGCGTGGGCATGTGCGGGATTGCCGAGGTGTTGCTGAACCTGGGTTATCAGGTCTCCGGCTCCGACCTCAAGACTTCGCCGGTCACCGAGCGCCTGGAATCCTTCGGCGCGCAGATCTTTATCGGCCACCGTGCCGAGAACGCCGCGCAGGCTGATGTATTGGTGGTCTCCAGCGCTGTGAACACCTCCAACCCGGAAGTGGCCACCGCCCTTGAGCGGCGCATTCCCGTGGTGCCCCGCGCCGAGATGCTGGCCGAGCTGATGCGCTATCGCCACGGCATCGCCGTCGCCGGTACCCACGGCAAGACCACCACCACCAGCCTGATCGCCTCGGTGTTCGCCGCCGGCGGCCTGGATCCGACCTTCGTGATCGGTGGGCGGCTGAATGCAGCAGGTACCAATGCACAACTGGGTACCAGCCGTTACCTGATTGCCGAAGCCGATGAAAGCGATGCCAGCTTCCTGCACCTGCAGCCGCTGGTGGCCGTGGTCACCAACATCGACGCCGACCATATGGCGACCTACGACGGCGACTTCAACAAGTTGAAGAAAACCTTCGTCGAGTTCCTGCACAACCTGCCGTTCTACGGTCTGGCCGTGGTGTGCCTGGACGATCCGGTAGTGCGCGAAATCCTGCCGCTGGTCAAGCGCCCGACCGTGACCTATGGCTTCAGCGAAGACGCTGACGTGCGCGCGATCAATGTTCGCCAGCAAGGCATGCAGACGTTCTTCACCGTGCTGCGTCCGGATCGCGAGCCCTTGGATGTGTCGGTGAACATGCCGGGCAACCACAATGTGCTCAATTCCCTGGCGACCATCTGCATCGCCACCGACGAAGGCGTCAGCGATGAAGCCATCGTCGAAGGCCTGTCGGGCTTTGCCGGCGTGGGTCGGCGCTTCCAGGTCTACGGCCAGTTGCCGGTAGACGGCGGCGACGTGATGCTGGTGGACGACTACGGTCACCACCCGACCGAAGTCGCGGCCGTGATCAAGGCTGTGCGTGGTGGCTGGCCAGAGCGTCGCCTGGTGATGGTCTACCAGCCGCACCGCTACAGCCGTACCCGCGACCTGTACGACGACTTCGTAAATGTATTGGCCGATGCCAACGTATTGCTGCTGATGGAAGTCTACCCGGCCGGTGAAGAACCGATCCCCGGTGCCGATAGTCGCAAGCTGTGCAACAGCATCCGCCAGCGCGGGCAACTGGACCCGATCTATATCGAGCGAGGCGTGGACCTGGCGCCGATCGTCAAGCCGCTGCTGCGCGCCGGCGACATCCTGCTGTGCCAGGGTGCCGGTGATATCGGCGGCCTTGCCCCTAAATTGCTGGCGAGCCCGCTGTTTGCTGCCGCCGCTGTACAGGGGAAGTCGAAATGACTGCGAATTACGCCTCCCTGTTCTCCACCATCGCACCTGCCGACTTCGGTCGCGTGGCCGTGTTGTTCGGCGGCAAGAGTGCTGAGCGTGAAGTCTCGCTCAAGTCCGGCAATGCCGTGCTCCAGGCGCTGCAAAGTGCCGGTGTGAATGCCTTTGGTATCGACGTGGGCGATGACTTCCTCGCCCGCCTGCAGGCCGAGAAGATCGACCGCGCCTTCATCATCCTGCACGGCCGTGGTGGTGAAGACGGCAGCATGCAGGGCCTGCTGGAGTGCGCCGGCATTCCCTACACAGGCAGTGGCATCCTCGCTTCGGCCCTGGCCATGGACAAGTTGCGCACCAAGCAGGTGTGGCACAGCCTGGGCATTCCGACGCCGCGTCACAGCGTTCTGTGCAGTGAAGACGATTGTATTTCTGCAGCCAAGGAACTGGGCCTGCCTTTGATCGTCAAACCAGCCCATGAAGGCTCCAGTATCGGCATGGCTAAAGTGAACTCGGCCGCCGAATTGATCGACGCATGGAAAGCGGCAAGTACCTACGATTCGCAAGTGTTGGTGGAACAGTGGATCCAGGGTCCCGAGTACACCATCGCCACCCTGCGTGGCCAGGTATTGCCGCCCATCGCATTGGGCACGCCCCACACCTTTTACGACTACGACGCCAAGTACCTGGCCTCCGATACCCAGTACCGGATCCCGTGCGGGCTCGATGCAACCAAAGAGCAGGAATTGATGGACCTCACGGCGAAAGCCTGTGAGGCGTTGGGTATCGCCGGTTGGGCGCGGGCAGACGTGATGCAGGATGACCAGGGGAACTTCTGGTTCCTGGAAGTCAATACCGCGCCGGGTATGACCGACCACAGCCTGGTGCCCATGGCTGCACGTGCGGCCGGCTTGGACTTCCAGCAATTGGTGCTGGCGATCCTGGCGGCCAGTTATGTGGCCAGTAATGAAGAGGCACGAGGTTAAGACCATGCAAGGCGCATCGCTTCGTCATCAGCAACCCGCTCCCGGCCGCAAGCCGGTGCCGCGTGGTGCCAGTCGAATGGTGGCTAAAGAGCCGATGTCGGCGCGCCTGCCGAAAGCCAACTTTGGTTTTCTCAAGGCCCTGTTCTGGCCGGTGCTGTTGGTGGCGTTGGGCTTTGGCACCTATGAAGGTGCACAGCGCCTGTTGCCGTATGCCGACCGCCCGATCACCAAGATCAGCGTGCAGGGCGACTTGAGCTACATCAGCCAGCAAGCGGTGCAGCAGCGGATCGCGCCTTTTGTCGCGGCGAGCTTCTTCACCATCGACCTGGCCGGCATGCGTGCCGAACTGGAACAGATGCCGTGGATTGCCCACGCCGAAGTACGGCGCGTGTGGCCGGATCAAGTGACGATCCGCCTGGAAGAACAACTGCCCGTGGCCCGTTGGGGCGACGAAGCGCTGTTGAACAACCAGGGCCAGGCGTTCAACCCGCGTGAGCTGGCCAACTACGAGCATTTGCCGCAGTTGTTCGGACCACAACGGGCACAGCAGCAAGTGATGCAGCAGTACCAGGCGTTGAGCCAGATGCTGCGGCCACTGGGCTTCTCCATTGCGCGCCTGGAATTGCGCGAACGGGGCAGTTGGTTTTTGACCACCGGGGCAGGCAGTTCCGGCCCGGGCATCGAGTTGTTGCTGGGACGCGACCACTTGGTGGAGAAGATGCGCCGCTTTATCGCCATCTACGACAAAACCTTGAAAGAACAGATTACGAACATTGCGAGCATCGACCTGCGTTACGCCAACGGCCTTGCCGTTAGCTGGCGCGAACCGGCTGCGCCCACGACAGCGCAGCCCGCTGTCGCGAAGAATTAAGAAGAGGCAGGACCCATGGCAAACGTGCAAAGCGGCAAAATGATCGTCGGTCTCGATATCGGCACCTCCAAGGTGGTGGCGCTGGTAGGCGAGGTCGCGGACGACGGCACGCTGGAAATCGTCGGAATCGGCACGCATCCGTCCCGGGGCCTGAAGAAGGGCGTGGTGGTCAACATTGAATCCACCGTGCAATCGATCCAGCGCGCCATCGAAGAAGCGCAACTGATGGCCGGCTGCCGGATTCACTCGGCGTTCGTCGGTGTGGCGGGCAATCACATCCGCAGCCTGAACTCCCACGGCATCGTGGCGATTCGCGACCGTGAAGTCAGCTCGGCCGACCTTGAGCGCGTCCTCGACGCCGCCCAGGCTGTGGCGATCCCGGCTGACCAGCGTGTGCTGCACACCTTGCCGCAGGACTACGTGATCGATAACCAGGAAGGCGTGCGTGAGCCCCTGGGCATGTCGGGCGTACGCCTGGAAGCCAAGGTCCACGTCGTGACTTGCGCGGTGAATGCGGCACAGAACATTGAAAAATGCGTGCGCCGCTGCGGCCTGGAAATCGACGACATCATTCTCGAGCAACTGGCTTCGGCCTACTCGGTCCTGACCGACGACGAAAAAGAGCTGGGCGTGTGCCTGGTGGACATCGGCGGTGGCACCACCGATATCGCGATCTTCACCGAGGGTGCGATCCGTCACACCGCCGTGATCCCGATTGCCGGTGACCAGGTGACCAACGACATCGCCATGGCGCTGCGTACACCGACCCAGTACGCCGAAGAAATCAAGATCCGCTACGCCTGCGCCCTGGCCAAGCTGGCCGGTGCCGGTGAAACCATCAAGGTGCCGAGCGTGGGCGACCGCCCACCGCGCGAACTGTCGCGCCAGGCCCTGGCCGAAGTGGTCGAGCCGCGCTATGACGAACTGTTCACCCTGATCCAGGCTGAACTGCGCCGCAGTGGCTACGAAGATTTAATCCCGGCCGGCATCGTGCTGACCGGTGGCACCTCGAAGATGGAAGGCGCGGTCGAACTGGCCGAGGAAATCTTCCACATGCCGGTCCGCCTGGGCGTGCCCCATGGCGTCAAGGGCCTGGGCGACGTGGTGCGCAACCCGATTTATTCCACCGGTGTGGGCTTGCTGTTGTATGGCCTGCAAAAGCAGACCGACGGCATTTCCCTGTCGGGCATTGGCAGCCGCGAAAGCTATAGCAGTGACGAGCCCAAAGCGCCGTTGCTGGAGCGTCTGCAGGCTTGGGTGAAGGGCAATTTCTAAAGATTTACCGCAACACCGTTTCAAGTAGTAGGCGAAAAAACTAGAGAAATGAAGGAGAGGGAAAATGTTCGAACTCGTAGACAACATCCCCGCAAGCCCGGTTATTAAAGTAATCGGTGTCGGCGGTGGCGGCGGCAACGCTGTCAACCATATGGTCAAGAGCAACATTGAAGGCGTTGAATTCATCTGCGCCAACACTGATGCCCAGGCGCTCAAAAGCATCGGCGCGCGGACCATCCTGCAATTGGGCACAGCCGTGACCAAGGGCCTGGGCGCTGGCGCCAATCCGGAAGTCGGCCGTCAAGCCGCCCTGGAAGACCGCGAGCGTATTGCCGAAGTGCTGCAAGGCACCAACATGGTGTTCATCACCACCGGCATGGGCGGCGGTACCGGTACCGGTGCGGCGCCAATCATTGCCGAAGTGGCCAAGGAAATGGGGATCCTGACCGTCGCAGTCGTGACCCGTCCGTTCCCGTTCGAAGGCCGCAAGCGCATGCAGATCGCCGACGAAGGTATCCGTCTGCTGTCTGAAAGCGTTGACTCGTTGATCACCATCCCCAACGAAAAACTGCTGACCATCCTCGGTAAAGACGCAAGCCTGCTGTCGGCTTTCGCCAAGGCTGACGACGTCCTGGCCGGTGCCGTTCGCGGTATCTCCGACATCATCAAGCGTCCGGGCATGATCAACGTCGACTTTGCCGACGTACGTACGGTCATGAGCGAAATGGGCATGGCGATGATGGGCACTGGCTGCGCCAGCGGTCCTAACCGTGCACGTGAAGCGACCGAAGCGGCCATCCGCAACCCGTTGCTGGAAGACGTGAACCTGCAAGGTGCACGCGGCATCCTGGTGAACATCACCGCCGGTCCCGACCTGTCCCTGGGCGAGTACTCCGACGTGGGTAGCATCATCGAAGCCTTCGCTTCCGAGCACGCGATGGTCAAGGTCGGTACCGTTATCGATCCGGACATGCGCGACGAACTGCATGTGACCGTGGTTGCCACAGGTCTGGGCGCAAAAATCGAGAAACCTGTGAAGGTTATCGACAATACCGTGCACACCAGCCAGGCCTCGGCCGCCGCTCCAGCACCTGCTCGCCAGGAACTGCCGTCGGTGAACTACCGTGATCTGGATCGTCCGACCGTGATGCGCAACCAGGCCCAGGCCGGTGCTGCGGCGTCCCGTAGCCCGAATCCGCAAGATGATCTGGACTACCTGGACATCCCGGCTTTCCTGCGTCGTCAGGCCGATTAATGGAATGTATCAGGGCTATGAAGGTGATTGGTGTTCAGCAAAGGTCTGGTCTGCTATTATCGCCAGCCTTTGTTGATACCAGTTCGCAATTTGCGCTGAAGCGGTCCAAGCCATGATTAAACAACGCACCCTGAAGAATATTATCCGTGCCACAGGTGTAGGTCTGCACTCCGGGGAGAAGGTATATCTGACTCTCAAGCCCGCACCTGTCGACACCGGCATCGTGTTTGTTCGTGCCGACCTGGACCCTGTGGTGCAGATTCCTGCTCGCGCGGAAAACGTTGGCGAAACCACCATGTCGACCACATTGGTCAACGGTGACGTCAAAGTGGACACGGTGGAGCACTTGCTCTCGGCCATGGCTGGCCTGGGCATCGATAACGCCTACGTCGAGCTCTCCGCGTCTGAAGTCCCGATCATGGATGGTAGCGCTGGACCTTTCGTATTCCTGATTCAATCTGCCGGCCTGGAAGAACAGGACGCAGCCAAGAAGTTCATTCGCATTCTGCGGGAAGTGACAGTAGAAGACGGCGACAAGCGCGCCACCTTCGTCCCGTTCGAAGGCTTTAAAGTGAGCTTTGAGATCGATTTCGATCACCCGGTATTCCGTGACCGCACCCAAAGTGCAAGCGTGGATTTTTCCAGCACTTCGTTTGTAAAAGAAGTCAGCCGCGCCCGTACCTTTGGTTTCATGAGTGACATCGAGTACCTGCGCAAGCACAACCTCGCACTCGGCGGCAGCGTGGAAAACGCCATCGTGGTCGACGCGGATGGTGTACTGAACGAAGACGGCCTTCGCTATGAAGACGAATTCGTGAAGCACAAGATCCTCGATGCAATTGGTGACCTCTACCTGTTGGGCAATAGCCTGATAGGCGAGTTCAAAGGCTTCAAGTCGGGCCATGCACTGAACAACCAGCTCCTGCGCAAGTTGATTGAGCAGAAAGACGCTTGGGAAGTCGTGACCTTCGAAGATGCCAGCACCGCACCGATCTCTTACATGCGTCCCGTTGCGGCGGTGTAAGTAACAACTCTCTTTCTTTAGTTTTTAAAGGCTGCCTTCGGGTGGCCTTTTTTTATTGGCAAACATCCCCCTGTAGGAGCCGGCTTGCCGGCGATGAGGCCCCTGAACCTTGCACTGACCATCCGGCCGCCATCGCCGGCCAGCCGGCTCCTACATTCAAGGCGCCAGCAGTGTGGCCGCATCGACCACACGGTTGCGCCCACTATTTTTCGCCTCATACAACGCCCGGTCAGCACTGAGCAGCAACTGCTCCAATGACGCGCTGCTGCGTTTGTCCCAGGTGCTCAAGCCGATACTCACCGTAACTGGCTCACTATCACCCGCAACCGGCGGCAAGTGCTGGATCCCCTGGCGGATACGCTCAGCAATCGCCCGGGCACCGCTGGCGTCGGTATGCGGCAGGATCACCGCAAACTCTTCACCGCCATAGCGCGCCGCGAGGTCGGCCGGGCGGCGGATGTGGCTGCCGATCACCTGTGCCACGCTGCGCAACGCTTCGTCGCCGCCCTGGTGGCCGTGGCGGTCGTTGAAGGCCTTGAAGTGGTCGACGTCGATCATCAACAGGGCCAAGGGCTCGGTCGAGCGGCGCGCGCGCTCCCATTCCAGGGCCAGGCGCTGGTCGAGGATGCGGCGGTTGGCCAGGCCGGTCAGGCCGTCGGTGGCTGCCAGTTCTGACAGTACTTTCTCGGCCCGGTAGCGACGCCGCAGTTCCAGGCGCAACATCCAGCTCAGCCACAGCAGGCCCACACACAACACCCCGGTGGCCCCCGCCGTCAGCCACGCGGCGCGTTGCCAGGCGGCGAATACATCGTCGCTGGCCAAGGCCACTACCACGATCAATGGCAACCGGCCCACATTGGTAAAGGTGTAGAGCCGTGGGGTGCCACTGATCGCAGAGATGGCCCGGAAGCTGCCGCTGCCTTCTTGCAGCATGCGCTTGAAGTTGGGGCGTGAGCTCAGATCCTTGTCGATCATGTCCCTCTCGAGCAGGGGTTGCTGGGCCAGCAGGATGCCCTGGTTGTTCAGCAGATTGATGGTGTTACCGCTGCCGATGGTCAGGCTGCTGAACAATTGGTCGAAATATGCCAGGCGCATGGTCGCCACGGCCACCCCGGCAAACTCACCGTCGGGCCCGGTCACGCGGCGGCTGAAGGCGATGCGCCAGATCTGCTCGCAATCACAGCGGATCTTGAACGGGCGGCTGATAAACAGCCCGGCGTCGGGGTTCTGTTGATGGACCTGGAAATAGTCGCGGTTGGCGAAGTTGCGCCGCGTGGGTGCCAGTGTGGATGAGTCGGCAAGCACCGCGCCCTGGGCGTCCAGCAGCAAGACTTCGCCTTTGTACGGCGCCGCAGTGGACTGGTCGAATTGCAGTTGGTGCCGCACATCGCCCGGCAGCCCTGACATGTCCTTGCCGGCTGCCGCAATCAGGCCTTGCAACGCCAGGTCATAGAGCTCGACGTTGCGCAGCACATCGGCATTGATCAACTGGGTGATATTGCTGGTGGAGCGCTGGGCGGTCTGCAGTGTGCTGGCATGTTCGCGGATCAGCAGCACGGCAACGATGATCAGGATCAGGGTAACTGTGAGACCACTGCCCAGAATCAGCAAAAGCTCCGGGCGTGCAGGCAGGTTAAGGGCGCGGCGTTGACTCATCGGACTGACTTCGGCGGTGACGATGATGGCAGTTTAGTTCCGCGCGCATTAAATTAAGTCATTGGCGAAAAAGATAATTGGCCGTCAGAACACATTGATCGGGTAGTCGATGATCACCCGATACTCATCCACATCGCGGTCCACCGCCGAGTAGCCATTGCTGCCTCGGTTGGTAGCCCATTGCAGGCGCACCGCCAGGTCCTTGGCCTTGCCGCCCTGCACCACGTACTTGAGGTCGATATCGCGCTCCCAGTGCTTGGCGTTCTTGCCATCGGCGCTGTACCAGGCCGAGTAGCCGCGGCTGTTGGGGTCGACTTTGGTCAGGTCGGTCTTGCCGCTGATGTAGGACACCGCCGAGGTCAGGCCGGGTACGCCAAGACCAGCGAAGTCATAGGCGTACTTGAGTTTCCACGAGCGCTCGTTGGGGCCGTTGAAGTCCGAGTATTGCTGGGAGTTGTCCAGGTACACGCTGTCGCCCTGGGCGATGTAGTCGAACGGCGTGTTGCCATTGACCCGCTGGTACGCGGCCGTGACGCTGTGATTGCCCACGCCCACGGTGAAATGCAGGCTGTAGGTGTTGTTGTCGATATCCCCCAGCAGGGCATTGCCGGTGTCTTGGGTGTGGTAGAAGTGCAGGCCCGGGTTGAGGCTGACCAGGTCGTTGAGCGCGTAGGTGTAGTCCAGGTCGTAGTAGTACTGGTTCCACACGTCCTTGAGTTCGGAGGCGTACAGGTTGCTGGTCAGCCCTGGCAGACCGCTCCACGCCACGCCGGCCCAGTTCATGTGCTGGCTGTCCTGGCCCTTGGGCAGTGCGCCATAGCTGGTGCCGATGCGCCCATGGCCACTCTGGTTGTAGAGCTTGGCAAAACTGGCCTGGCCGCCTTCGAACATCCAGCCGTCAAGGCTGTGGTTGGTCAGGCTGACGCCACGAAAGGTCTCGGGCAGCATGCGCGTCATGCCGCCAGCAATCACCGGGTTGTTGAGGAACAGGTCGCCGGCCTTCAGCTCGGTATCCAAGGCGCGGATTTTCAGGGTGCCGCCACCGGTAGAAAACGAGCCCGGCGCTTTGCCGCTGCCGCTGCCGTACGGCAGGATGCTGGAGCCGTCGGTACCGCCACCGCCGTCCAGCTTCAGGCCGAGCATGCCATGCACATCCAGGCCCAAACCCACGGTGCCCTGGGTGTAGCCGGATTCGAAGATGCCGAGGAAGCCTTGGCCCCACTCTTTGCTGTCGTTGATGTGAATGTCGCGGCGGTCGCGATTCATGTAGTAGTTGCGGGTGTTGATGGTGAGGCTTGAGCCTTCGACGAATCCGTCGGCGGGAGGGGCATCTGCTGCAAGGGCGAGCGGGGAGATAGTTGCTGCAATCGCGAGGAATAACGGGGTGAATGTCAGCGCGGGTTTCACCGGGGGAGCTCCTTTGGGTAAGTCTGAACGGCCAATGTCGTGGGGTGTTCCTGGCCTTTTTTACGGCAAAAAAAAGCCGCTGAAGTCAGCGGCTTTAAGACAGATTCCCAGTGTAGAGCCCTGGAAATAAGTCGAGGGAAATGGCAGGGCGGGTCGGCTGTCTTTGCCGTCTCGCTCGTCGATGCGACATATTGGCGCAGGCGAGCGGTACGGTACAGAGTGTAACAAGATAATGACTGTTGCCCAAACCGCAACAGTCAAGACAGCGAAGATCAACTGTAGGAGCCGGCTTGCCGGCGATAGCAGTGGATTAGTGATGAATAAGTCGACTGACTGGCCGCCATCGCCGGCAAGCCGGCTCCTACAGTAGGCCGAGGTGTTTATACGGGCAGGCTGATGCCAAACGTATTGCCCCCGTGCTCACTGCGCACAAACACATCCCCGCCATGCATCAACGCAATTGCCTTGACGATCGCCAGCCCCAACCCATGATTGGCCCCGCTGTTGCTGCGCGAGGCGTCGACGCGGTAGAAGCGCTCGAACAAGCGGGGCAGATGCTCGCTGGCAATCAGCTCACCTGGATTGGTCACGCCAATCAGCACCTGTTGCTCCTGCGCTTCAATCCGCACCTCGATCACCTGCCCCGGCGAGGTGTGCTGCACGGCATTGTTCAGCAGGTTGATCAGGGCCCGGCGCAAATGGGCTTTTTCGATCCGGACCAAGGCATCGCCGACCACCGTGACCTGCACCTGGGCGTCTTCGAGGATGAAATCCAGGTAGTCGAGGGTGGTCGCCACCTCATCGGCCAGGGAGCTTTCGATCAGCTTGGTGGCCTTGCTGCCCTGGTCGGCGCTGGCCAGGAACAGCATGTCATTGATGATCGAGCGCAGGCGCTCCAACTCTTCCAGGTTCGATTGCAGGACCTCGAAGTAATGCTCGGCCGAGCGGCCACGGGTCAGCGCAACCTGGGTCTGGCCGATCAGGTTGGTCAGCGGCGAGCGCAGTTCGTGGGCTACGTCGGCATTAAAGGATTCCAGGCGCGAGTACGCGGTTTCCACGCGCTCCAGGGTCGAGTTGAAGGAGTTGACGAACTGCTTGAGCTCCGGCGGCAACGGTGACAACTGCAAGCGCCCGGACAGTTTTGGCGGTGCCAGTTTTTGCGCTTCGTCCGAGAGTTTGATCAAAGGCTTGAGACCGATGCGCGCGACCCAAAAGCCCAGCAGCGAAGCCAGCACCACGCCGACAAACGCCAGGCTGATCAACGCCATCAGCAGATGGTGCTGGGTGGCGCGGAAGTTGGCGGTGTCGATGGCGATCATAAAGCGCAGCGGCGGGCGCTGGTCTTTGGCCGGGAACTGGCTGACCAGCACCTTGAACGGATACGCATGCCCCGGCAGGTACAAATCACGCTTGCCCGTGGGGCCGGCGGCGAATTCGCGGATGCGTGCGTCCGGGTTGCCGTATTCGTAGGTCGGGTCACTGCTCACCACCCAGAAACGAATCCGTGTGTCCTCTTCCCCCAGCAGCTTGAGTTTGCTGGTCATCTTCACCCAGTGATCCGGAGTGCCGAAACGCGTGATCGACGACTCCAGCACACTGTAGCGCGCATCCAGCTCGGCCCCCGGCAACAAGCCCAGGCCACGGTCCACCTGCTGGTACAGCGCGCCGCCGATCAGCAGGAAAATCACCAGCGCGACCAGGGTGAACATGCCGCTCAGGCGCAGGGCAATCGAGTTACTCGACACTGCGGTTCTCCAGCACATAGCCCATGCCACGAATAGTGTGCAGCAGCTTGTGTTCGAAGGGCCCATCGAGCTTGGCCCGCAGGCGCTTGATCGCCACTTCGACCACATTGGCATCGCTGTCGAAATTGATGTCCCAGACCATTTCTGCAATCGCCGTCTTGGACAGGATCTCGCCCTGGCGCCGGGCCAGGACGCTGAGCAGCGAGAACTCCTTGGCGGTCAGGTCCAGGCGCAGGCCGGCGCGGCTGGCCTTGCGGCTGATCAGGTCGATCCACAGGTCGGCGATGGTCACCTGCACCGGTTCATGCCCGCCGCTGCGGCGGGTCAGGGCTTGCAGGCGTGCCACCAGTTCGAGGAAGGAAAACGGCTTGCCCAGGTAATCGTCGGCCCCCTCGCGCAGGCCACGAATGCGGTCTTCCACACGCTCGCGGGCGGTGAGCATGATCACCGGGGTCTGCTTGCGTGCCCGCAGTGCGCGCAGCACGCCAAAACCGTCGAGGCCGGGCAGCATCACATCGAGCACGATCACTGCGTAGTCGCTCTCCAGGGCCAGGTGCAGGCCCTCGATGCCGTCGCGGGCCACGTCCACGGTGTAGCCTTGTTCCGTCAGCCCGCGATGCAGGTAGTCGGCGGTTTTTTCTTCGTCTTCAATAATCAGGACGCGCATGACCCCGCCTCAATGTGTGGTCGCCAGCCCAGGGGCCGGTGTGGGTCTATGGAAAAGTTTCTCAAGGTACAAGTATATGACCGGCGTGGTGAACAGGGTCAGCGCCTGGCTCACCAGCAACCCGCCGACCACCGCGATGCCCAACGGCTGGCGCAATTCCGCGCCGGGACCTGCGCCGAGCATCAGCGGCACCGCGCCCAGCAGGGCGGCGAGGGTGGTCATGATGATCGGCCGAAAGCGCGTGATACAGGCCTCGTAAATCGCATCGCCAGGCGCCAGCCCGCGAACGCGCTGGGCCTCCAGGGCAAAGTCGATCATCAGGATGCCGTTTTTCTTGACGATGCCGATCAACAGCACCAGCCCGATCAAGGCCATGATGGAAAAGTCCTGGCCCAGCAGCCACAGCATGATCAACGCACCCAGGCCGGCAGAGGGCAGGGTCGAGATGATGGTCAGCGGGTGCACGAAACTCTCATACAGCACGCCGAGGATGATATAGACCGCCACCAGCGCCGCGAGGATCAGCCACGGCTGGCTGGCCAATGAACTCTGGAACGCCTGCGCCGCGCCCTGGAAATTGCCGATGATGGTGCTCGGCATGCCGATCTCGTTCTTCGCCTGGTCGAGCATGATCACCGCGTCACCCAGGGCCACGCCCGGCGCCAGGTTGAACGACAGGTTGGCCGCCGGGAACATACCGTCATGGCTGATGGACAACGGCCCGACCGTCGGCGGATCGACCTTGGCCAGCGCCGACAGCGGCACCATTTCGCCGCTCAGGGGCGAGCGCAGGTAGAAGTAGTTCAGGCTCTCGGCCTTGCCCCGTTGCTGGCTGTCCAGCTCCAGCACCACCTGGTACTGGTTGGTCTCGGTCTGGAACTCATTGACCTGGCGTTGGCCGAACGCATCGTACAGCGCCTGGTCGACATCGGTGGCGGTCAGGCCGAAACGCGCGGCGGCTTGGCGGTCGATGCTGATGTGGGTGATGCTGCCGCCCAGTTGCAGGTCGTTGGACAGGTCGCGAAAGGCCGGGTTGGCGCGCAGTTTTTCGGTGAGGCGCTGGGTCCAGGTGTTCAGGGTCGCACCATCGTTGCTCTTGAGCACGTACTGGTACTGGCTGCGGCTGGGTCCGGAGCTGAGGTTGATGTCCTGGCCGGCGCGCAGGTACAGCACGATCCCCGGGACCTGGGCCAGCTTGGCGCGGATCCGGTCGATAAACTGGCTGGCGGACACGTCGCGATCACCGCGATCTTTCAAGGCAATCCAGAAGCGGCCGTTGGCGATGGTCTGGTTGCTGCCGGTCACGCCCACCGAGTGAGAAAAGTTTTCCACCGCCGGGTCAGCCTTGATGATCTCGGCCAACGCCTGGTGCTTGGCCACCATATCCGGGTAGGACACATCGGCCGCCGCCTCGCTGGTGCCAAGAATGAAACCGGTGTCTTGTACCGGGAAAAACCCCTTGGGGATAAACACGTAGCCGGCCACGGCCAGGCCCAGGGTCACGACGAAGATACCGAGCATCGTGCGTGGATGGGCCAGCGCCCGGCGCAGGTTCCTCGCGTAACCGGCCAGCAGGCGTTCGCCAAACCCTGGCTTGTCATGGGGGTGGTGGGTCGGGGCGCGCATAAACTGCCCGGCCAGCATCGGCGCCAGGGTCAGGGACACCACCACCGAAATCAGGATGGTCGAGGTCGCGGTCAAGGCAAATTCCTTGAACAGGCGCCCGACCACGCCGCCCATGAACAGCAACGGGATAAACGCCGCCACCAGCGAGAAGCTGATGGACACCACGGTAAAACCGATCTCGCCGGCGCCCTTGATCGCTGCTTCACGCTTGTCCAGGCCGGCCTCAAGGTGACGGTGGATGTTCTCCACCACCACAATCGCGTCGTCCACCACAAACCCCACGGCAATCACGATGGCCACCAGGGTCAGGTTGTTCAAGCTGAAACCCATCACGTACATCAAGGCAAAACTGGCTACCAGCGAGACCCCGAGCACACTGGAGACAATCAGGGTCGCCGACCACTGGCGCAGGAACAGCGCCATCACCGCCACCACCAGCAACACCGCGATCAACAAGGTGATTTCCACTTCATGCAGCGAGGCACGAATGGTCTTGGTGCGATCCGACAACGAGCTGACGTCCACCGACGCCGGCAGCATCGCCTGCAAGCGCGGCAGCTCGGCCTGGATGCGGTCCACGGTGTCGACGATATTGGCCCCCGGCTGACGGAAAATCACCAGGTTGACCCCCGGCGTATCACCGGACCAGGCTTGCACGTAGGCGTTTTCCGAACCGTTGATCACCCGTGCCACGTCGCGCAACTGCACCGGCGCGCCGTCCTTGTAGGAAACAATCAGGTCGCCGTATTCCTCGGGGTGGAACAGTTGGTCGTTGGTCGACAGCGTCGACACGCTATCGCGCCCATACAGCGCGCCCTTGGCCAGGTTCAGGCTCGATTGCTGGAGGACCAGGCGGATGTCGGCCAGGGTCAGGCCGATGGCGGCGAGTTTGTCCGGCGAGGCCTGCACGCGAATCGCCGGGCGTTGCTGGCCGGTGATGCTGATCTGGCCGACCCCGTCGATCTGGCTGATCTGCCGGGCCAGCAGGGTTTCCACGTAGTCGCTCAGTTCGGTGCCGGGCATATTGTTGGAGCTGATACTGAGGATCAGCACCGGGCTGTCCGCCGGGTTGACCTTGCGCCACGTCGGCAGGTTGGGCATATCGCTGGGCAACTTGCCGGCTGCGGTGTTGATCGCCGCCTGTACTTCCTGGGCGGCGGTATCGATGCTCTTGTCGAGAGTAAATTGCAGGGTCAGGAGGCTGGAGCCCAAGGCGCTGCTTGAGGTCATCTGGGTCATGCCGGGGATGGCGCTGAATTGCACTTCCAGGGGCGTTGCCACCGAGGACGCCATGGTATCGGGGCTGGCGCCGGGCAGTTGGGCGGTGACCTGGATTGTCGGGAACTCCGCCTCCGGCAAGGGCGCGACGGGCAGGCGCGGAAAGGCGATCAAGCCCAGCAGCACCAGGGCAAAGGTCAGCAGCAGGGTCGCGACCGGATGGTCGACGCACCACGCCGATACCGAGCCACGGCCCTTCATGGCTGGGCCTGCGCTTGGGCGGTCTGGATCACTTGCGGCGGCTCCTTGAGCACCTCCACCTGGGCGCCGGCCTTGAGGCGTGACTGGCCGTCGCTGACCAGCACATCACCGGCCTGCACGCCGGTGACAATCGTCAATGCGCTGTTCTGATAGGCCACGTGCACCGGCACCACGTCCACCTTGTCGCCATTGAGGCGGTACACGAAGTGCGAGTCCATGCCGCGCTGGACCACGGTCGGCGGCACCACCAGGGCGGCCTTGTCGAGGGCGGTCTGAATCTTCACCGTGACCAGTTGCCCCGGCCACAGCGTTTGCGTGGCATTGCTGAACTCGGCCTTGGCGCGGATGGTGCCGGTGGTGGCGCTGATCTGGTTATCGATCAGGCTCAGGCGGCCTTCACCGAGCAGCACCGCCGCCGGGCTATCGGTGTCGGCGCCGAGGAAGGCATCGACACTGGCCGGGTGCTGCGCGGCGATCAGGCCTTGCAGGGTCGGCAGCATCTGTTGCGGCAGGGAAAACTCCACGGCGATCGGGTCGATCTGCGTCACCGAGAACAGGCCTTGGGCATCGCTGGTACGCAGGAAGTTGCCTTCATCCACATTGCGAATCCCCACCCGACCGCTGACGGGGGAGCGAATCTGCGTGTAGGAAAGCTGGACCTGAGCTGCATCAATCGCCGCCTGGTTGCCCAGGGCGGTGGCCTTGAGCTGGTTGACCAGGGCTTGCTGCTGGTCGTAAGTCTGCTTCGACACGCCGTCGTCGATGCTCAACTCCTTGTAGCGCTTGAGATTGACCTGCGCCACCTGCAGCTGCGCCTGGCTTTCGCCCAGTTGGGCCTTGGCCTGGTCGAGGCTGGCGCGGATCGCCCGGTCATCGATGCTTGCCAGCAGGTCACCGGTTTTTACCAATTGCCCTTCCTTGACCAGCAGTTTGGTGAGGATGCCGTCGACCTGCGGGCGAATTACCACACTGTGCAGCGACAGCACCGAGCCGATGCCGCTGACAAATCGCGGGATGTCCTGCTGCGTGACGCTGACCACCCGCACCGGGATCGCAGTCGAGGCAGACAGCTTGGTCTTGGCCGGCCGGGTCGAGACCCAGGCCACGATCGCCAGGGCCACGACGGCGAGCACAATCAAGGTGGTTTTGCGTTGAATGTGCATGGGCTCGCGGCGTCCGGACAGAGAATGGGAAGAGTGGAGGTTCTTTATAGCCTGCAAACCCGGTCAGCAAAGTGACTGTTAACTGACAGCGCTGTCAGCAAAGGTCGACCATTCGTACTGGCGGTGGTTAAAGATCCAGGGCGCGCAGGTATACTGCGCGCCAGTGTGGCCCGCAAGTCGGGCCCGCGTCATTTTTTGCACGCCCCGGAGCTTCCATGAATTCCCCGACACAACCGCCTGTTGAAAGCGCCGAACTCGCTGATCCAGACAGCCTCGACAGTGAAGCCAAACCGGTGATCCCGGCCTTCAAGTTCCCTTTCAAACCGGGTGAACTGGCCGGGGCGAAAGACAGCAATCAGCCGTGGTACAAAAACGGCGCGAAGAACGGCCACACCAAGACCCCCGGCATGGCGCCTCCGGGCACCCGTCGTTCGATGGGCAAACGCTGACTGCCTACAGCTCTTGCTGACTTTTCGCCTTGTCGGCCCATGACCTTTTCTTGAAAGCTTTCTCGATTCCCCTTCGCCGCGTCTGGTTGGCAGAAGTACCGGTTGAGGGAGCGGGTCTTTCAAGAAAGGGACTTCTTCATGGCTTTGGCAAAGATCTTCGTTTTATCCGTTGGGTCGCTGCTGTCGGGTGGTTTGTTTATAGGCGCAGCGACAGCTGCTGCAGCGCGCAGCGAAATCCGCTTCGCAATCTCCCCACTGTTTCCCCCCTATGAAAGCCGCGATGCCCAAGGGCAGTTGGTAGGCCTGAACATCGAGTTGGGCAATGCCCTGTGCGCCCAACTCGACGCCCGTTGCACCTGGGTCGACCAGATTTTCACCCTTAGCATCGACGCCCTGGAAAGCCGGCGTTTCGATGCAATCATGGGCATGGCTTCAACCCCCCAGCGCCGGCAGTTGATCGACTTTACCGACGACCTGTACCCCCTCACCACACACCTGGTAGCCCGCAAGTATTCCGGCCTGCTGCCCACGGTGCGTGCCCTCAAGGGCAAGCGCGTGGGAGTACTTACCGGCAGCAATCGCGAAGCCTTTGCCCTGGCGCAATGGGCGCCGGCGGGCGTGATCATCAAGAGCTACTGGCTCAACGACCAGTTAATCCGCAGCCTGGTGGCCGGTGATATCGACGCGACGCTGCAAGGCACCGCCGAAATCCGCCAGGAGCTGCTCGACACCGAGCAGGGGCAGCCATTTGATTTTGTCGGCCGGCCGGTCACCGGCCAACAGATGGGCACCGCCGTGGCCATCGGTGTGCGCAAGTCCGACCCGCAATTGCGCGGTGACCTCAACCGGGCGCTGGAGCAGCTCAAGCAGAGCGGCGAGCACCAGCGCATTCTCCAGCGCTATCTGCAGGAGGAGCCCGAGACGGCAGCGGCGCCGGACGGCGACGGACCACACTTTTACCCCACTGAAATTGCGCTGCCTTTTTCCGAGGCAGTACGGGTTGGCAACACGCTGTACATTTCCAATATTGCGGGGCTGGATGTTCGCGGCAACCCGGTGAAGGGTGGCACTGGCGCGCAGATGAAGCAGGTGATGAAGACCCTGCACGACCTGTTGGAGCGTCATCATTCGTCGTTGGACCGGGTGGTCAAGTGCACCTTGATGCTGGCCGACCTGGATGACCTGGCCCTGGTCAACGAGGTGTACCTGGGCTACTTCGACCGTAGCCGGTTGCCCGCCCGCAGCGTACTGGCGGTGCGCCGCCTACCGCGCAGCGCGCGGGTAGCGCTGGAGTGCGTGGCCCTGACCGAGGAGTACCGCGAGCCGGAGGCAGCGGTGCCCAACTAAATGCGTGGAACATGAGCTGGATCAGTATTTGCTCAACCGGTGCGCTTAGAGTCGGTGCCCCTGCCGACTCCCTCAATAACCCCCGAGCGCGCTTTCCATGAAGATCAATCTCCCGGTCACGGGTCGAAGTGTTGACATTGCCCCAGACGCCAACATCCTCTCGACCACTGACTTAGGCAGTTCGATTACCTACGCCAACCAGGACTTTATCGACGTCAGCGGCTACAACCGCGAGGAATTGCTGGGCGCGCCACATAACCTGCTGCGTCACCCGGACATGCCGTCGGCGGCCTTTGCCCATATGTGGCAGACCCTCAAAAGCGGCCGCTCGTGGATGGGCATGGTGAAAAATCGCTGCAAGAACGGCGATCACTATTGGGTCAGCGCCTATGCCTCGCCGGTCACGCGCGACGGTGTCGCGGTGGAATACCAGTCGGTACGCACCAAGCCCGATGCGCGGCGGGTGATGGCGGCGGAGCGCGCTTACGCCCGCCTGCGCGCGGGTAGTCGGCGCTTGCGGCCAGTGCTGGAGATGCCCATGAAGTTGTCGCTGGTCACCGGTGCAACCTGCGCCCTGACCTGGGGAGTGGGGGCCGGGTTGGCGAGCTACTCGTGGGCCTTGCAGGTGCTGGGCCTGGCTGCGGTGGGCGCAGCGGGGGTATTGGGTATCAACCTGTTGTTGCGCCCCTTGAGGCAATTGAGCGAGCGGGCCCGGCAGATTGCCGATAACCCCGTCAGCCAGGCGATCTACACCGGGCGTGCCGATGAGCTGGGGCAAATCGAATTTGCCATGCAGATGCTCGAAGCCCAGGTGGGCGCGGTGGTCGGCCGGATTGGCGATGCGTCGCAGCGTTTATCCGGGCACGCCGCCGCTCTGGTCCAGCAACTGGACAGCAGTCACGCCAGTACCCTGGGCCAGCAGACCCAGACCGACCAGGTGGCCACCGCGATCCAGGAGATGGCGGCCAGCGTGGCGCAAGTCGCCAACCATGCCCAGCAAGCCTCGAAAGCGGCCGACCAGGCCGGCAGCGAGACCCGCGAAGGCCATCAGCGGGTGGACGAAAGCCGTGATGCGGTGCTGCGTCTGTCCCAGGAGCTGGCCAGGGCCACCAGTGTGATCCATCAATTGGAAAGCCACAGCGGGGATATCTCCAGCGTACTGGAGGTGATCCGGGCGATTGCCGAGCAGACCAACCTGCTGGCCCTCAACGCGGCCATCGAGGCGGCGCGGGCGGGCGAGCAGGGCCGTGGCTTTGCGGTGGTGGCAGATGAAGTCCGCGGCCTGGCCCAGCGCACCCAGCAATCGACCAATGAAATCCAGCGCATGATCAGTACCCTGCAGGGCGGCGCCCGCGATGCGGTGATGGCGATGAAGCAAAGCAGCCAGCACGTCGAAGTCAGCGTCGAGCATGCCCAGCGCGCGGCGTCGGCCCTGGATGGCATCAGCCAGCGGGTCAACCAGATCACCGCTATGAGCGTGCAGATTGCCACGGCGGTGGAGGAACAGAGCGCGGTGAGCGAGGACATCAATCGCAATATTGTCGGCATTCGCGATGCCGGCGAGGCCACCGTCAGCGCCGGCCAGCAGAGCCAGCTCAGCTCGGGCGACGTAGCGGCCCTGGCGGAGGACCTGCGGCGGCTGGCTGAAGAGTTCTGGGGCAAACGCCGCTAATCTTCGCAACCGACTTGCCGGCAATGGCGATTTCGCGCACGCCATCGCCGGCAAGCCGGCTCCCAAAAGGTTCAGGCAGCGCGCAGCGAGATAAACGCATAGTTGGCCGGCACTTCGGTGGCGATCTGCGCCCCGGCATCCAGCAACTGTTCGGCAATGTCCATCCCGGACACATGAAACACCCACTCATTGGCCATGGTCGGTTGCTCCACCGCCAGCGCTATGGCCTGGGCAAAGGCGCCCATGTCCGGAAGGTACGCGGTAAAACCATCGCCCTTGAGCGCCGTGGTGCGAATCCCCAGCAGGGCGCACACCGCCTCCTTGGTCTGTACATCGTCACGGTCGGCCTGGCGTGAGCGGTGGATCAGCTCGGCCAGTTCCCGGTCCATCAGCTCGCCGCCGACGATCAGCGCCGGGCCCTGTTCCCAGGATTGCGGCGGGCAATCCTTGGCGGCCGGGTTCAGCGGGATATGCGGATTGATCTCCATCGGGTAGATACGACAGACCAGCGGCCGCCGTTCATAGATGCCGCAGCGGTTGTCTTCGTCAAGATTCCGGCAGCGCCCGGCGTTGTAAGCGGCAAAGGTGATCGCCACGAACGCCTGGGTATTGCCGCTGGGCACCACCACCGAACGCCGTTCGGCATGCTCGCGTTGTTGCACAGGCAGGCCCAGGCCATTGCCCAGGAAACCTTCCACCAGCACGATGACATTGCCGCCGTCCGCCGCCCACTGGCGGGCTTCGTCGAGGGTCAGGGGTACATGATGGTCGGTGCAGCATTTACCGCAACCAACGCAGGAAAAATGGGTATTCATGGAGGATCTGCTACCAGGCCAGGTCAGAGGGCTCTCTTGAACGGTGACGGGTTTTTACCTCTATCCGCCGTTCAGAGACTCTGGAAGCAAGTTATGCGCCAGTGCCGCTCAGCCCTCGCTGACCACGTCGCGCAGCACAAACACCATGCCGGCACTTTCATACAACTGGCGTGCGCGCAGATTGCTCTCCAGCACCTTGAGGTCCACATAGGGCTCGCCGCGTTGCTTGAACACCTGGAAGCTGTGCAGCAACAAGGCACGACCCAGCCCCTGGCCCTGGGCGCAGGGGTGGACGCTGAGGTGATGGATAAAGGCACTGGTCCAGCATTGGGCCACGCCAAGAATGCCCTCGGCGTTACTTGCGACCAGGCATAGCGTGGGGTCGAACTCTGCGTCGCTGAGAAATTGCTGCTGCCAGGCCTCCAGGTTGGCCACGCGGCCGCCGCCCTGTTCCTGGGTCATGCGCAATACCGCATGGATCGCCGGGGCCAGTGCAGGGCGGTAATGATCCAGGTGGGTATCGGCTGGCCACTGCGGTGCAGGCAGGCTGCCGGTGAGGTCGCGGCGTAGCAGTTGGTAATACGCTGTCACTATTTACAGGCCTTTTTGCGCCACGGTCTGGGCGGCGACCACCAGGCATTTGGTCAGCTCGGGTGACGAAAACTTCGTCAGTACCGAGTCGGCACCCGCCAGGCGGGCTTTTTCGCTGTTCATCGCGCTGTCCAGGGAGGTGTGTAACAGCACGTACAAATCCTGGAAATCCGGTGTTTCACGCAGGGTGCGGGTGAGGGCGTAGCCGTCCATTTCCGACATTTCGATGTCAGACACCACCACATTGATCTGCCCGGCGCTGCCTTGCAGTTCCAGCAGCACGTCGATGGCCTCTTTGGCGCTACGTGCGGTGTGGCAGGTCAGGCCGAGGTTGCGCAGGGTGTGCACCGATTGCTGCAGGGCCACCTGGCTGTCGTCCACCACCAGGATGCGTGCATGGCCGAGCACTTCGGCTTCTTCCATGGTCAGGTCAGTCGGCGCCACTTCGATCTGCGCGGGGGCGATGGCGTGGATGACTTTTTCGATGTCCAGCACCTGCACCAGCACCCCGTCGACCTGGGTCACGCCGGTGATAAACGAGCGCGTGCCGCCAGAGCCAAAGGGCGGCGGGCGGATATCGGTGGTCAGGCAATGCACGATCCGGCTCACCGCCTGCACATGCAGGCCCTGCTTGGAACGGCTGACATCGGTGACAATCAGGCAACCGCCGTCGGGGTCTTGCAGGGGCATCTCGCCCAGCGCGCGGCTGAGGTCGATCACCGACAAGGCCGCGCCACGCAGGGTGGCGATGCCTTTGACGTGCGGGTGGGACTCCGGGAGCTTGGTCAGCGGCGGGCAGGGAATGATTTCGCTGACTTTCAGCAGGTTGATGGCCATCAGCTTGCCGCTGCGCAAGGTAAAGAGCAGAAGCGAGAGTGAATCTGCGCGGGCTTTGGTGGTGGACATAAAAACCTTCTGTGGATCAGCGATAACAATCTATAGCGGGTTATCGACGTTCGCGCCAAAAACTGTAGGGGCTGGCTGGCCGGCTCCTACAATGCCGATCAGCCTTTCCACACCTGCGGGTTCACCAGGTCCTGCGGGCGCTGGCCCAGCAGTGCGCTGCGCAGGTTGTCCAGGGCACGGTTGGCCATGGCTTCACGGGTTTCATGGGTGGCCGAACCGATATGCGGCAAGGTCACCGCATTGCTCAGTTGGAACAGCGGCGACTCGGCCAGGGGCTCGCGCTCATACACATCCAGCCCGGCGCCGCGAATGCGCTGGGTTTGCAGGGCTTCGATCAGTGCGGGTTCGTCTACCACCGGGCCACGGGAGATGTTCACCAAGATTGCACTGGGTTTCATCAGGGCCAATTCGCGATGGCTGATCAGGTGCTTGGTCTTTTCACTCAACGGCACCACCAGGCACACGAAATCTGCCTCGGCCAGCAACTGGTCCAGGCTTCGCAACTGCGCGCCCAGCTCTTGTTCCAGCGCGGTCTTGCGGCTGTTGCCGCTGTAGATAATCGGCATATTGAAGCCCAGGCGCCCACGGCGGGCGATGGCTGCGCCGATATTGCCCATGCCGACGATACCCAGGGTCTTGCCATGTACATCACAGCCAAACAACGGCGCGCCGACGCTGGCTTTCCACTGCCCGGCCTTGGTCCAGGCGTCCAGCTCGGCCACACGGCGGGCGCTACTCATCAGCAGGGCAAAGGCCAGGTCGGCGGTGCTTTCGGTCAACACATCGGGGGTGTTGGTGAGCATGATCCCGCGTTCGTTGAAGTAGTCCACGTCGTAGTTGTCGTAACCCACGGAGACGCTGGACACCACTTGCAGCTTGTTCGCCCCTTCGAGCTGCGCCCGGCCCAGCTTGCGGCCGACGCCGATCAGGCCGTGGGCGTGGGGCAGGGCTTCATTGAACTGCGCGTTGATATCGCCCTGCTTGGGGTTGGGGACGATGACCTCGAAGTCCTGTTGCAGGCGTTCGATCATCTGGGGGGTGACACGGCTGAAGGCGAGGACAGTCTTTTTCATCGCAAGTGAGGCTCATCGACGGGGAAGAATGCCAAGCACGCTAACATTCCTGCCCACACTTGTCAGGACACCGCATCACCAATGTGGGAGCGGGCTTGTCGGGTCGCCGCATCGCCGCGATAGCGGTGTGTCAGGCACTACATCTGGCACTGATATACCGCTATCGCGGCGATGCGGCGACCCGACAAGCCCGCTCCCACAGGGGATCTCCAATAGTTGGGAGTCCGTTTTCTAAATCAGCTACCCAGCCGCACCCCACCCAAACTGCCGCTCAACTCATACGCCGCGAGTTCCGCCTGGTGCGCCGCGAGGATCTCCGGCAGCGAGCCGCGCAGGTACTCCACCCAGGTCTTGATCTTCGCATCCAGGTACTGGCGCGACGGGTAGATGGCGTACAGGTTCAGCTCCTGGGAGCGATACGTCGGCATCATCCGCACCAGGGTGCCGTTGCGCAGGCCCTCGATGGCCGCGTACACCGGCAGCAGGCCGACGCCCATGCCGCTGATGATCGCGGTTTTCATCGCGTCGGCGGAGTTCACCAGGAACGGCGAGCTGTTGATGCTCACGCTTTCCTGGCCGTCCGGGCCGTTGAAGGCCCATTTGTCCAGTTGGATCACCGGGCTGACCAAGCGCAGGCAGGCATGGTTGAGCAGATCGCTGGGCCGCTGCGCGCAACCATTGGCTTTAACGTAGGCCGGCGAGGCACAGACGATGCTGTAGGTGATCCCCAGGCGCTGGGAGACAAACCCCGAGTCCGGCAGCTCGCTGGCGAGCACGATGGACACGTCATAACCCTCGTCCAGCAGGTCTGGCACGCGGTTGGCCAGGGTCAGGTCGAAGGTCACGTCGGGGTGGGTGCGGCGATAGCGGGCAATCGCATCAATCACGAAATGCTGGCCGATGCCGGTCATGGTATGCACTTTGAGCTGCCCGGCGGGGCGCGCGTGGGCGTCGCTGGCCTCGGCCTCGGCTTCCTCGACATAGGCGAGGATTTGCTCGCAGCGTAATAAATAGCGCTTGCCGGCCTCGGTCAAGGCGATGCGGCGGGTGGTGCGGTTGAGCAAGCGGGTTTGCAGATGGGCCTCCAGATTGGAGACCGCGCGCGAGACGTTGGCCGTGGTGGTGTCCAGTTGTACGGCGGCGGCGGTGAAGCTGCCGGCCTCGGCGACACAACTGAAGGCGCGCATGTTTTGCAAAGTGTCCATGGGGTGCTCTCAAGGGAGATGACAAATTGTGACAGAAAGTTACGACTACCAGTGATCCCTACCAATGGATTATCGCCTGAACGGTAACAAAGATTCACAGGAATCCCACCTTATCGCCATTCCCCGCGCCCCCTAGAATTGCCGCACCGTCCCCGCACCACCACCTCAGGAATTCGCAGCAGTGCCGCGTCGCATCAGCAGAGAGCTGAAGACTCTCAGTGTTTGGGCTTTATCGTTAGCAATCAGCGGCTGCATCGGAACCGGAGGGATTGCCCCCCAAGGCAAGCACCTCGCCGCCAATACCCTGGCCACCGACGACGCGATCCAGAGCGCCGCCCGGGATGCCCACTGGCCGACCAGCCAGTGGTGGCAGGCCTATGGCGACCCGCAACTCGACCGTTGGATCGACCTCGCCGTACAAGGCAGCCCAAGCATCGCCGAAGCCGCCGCCCGGGTGCGTGAAGCGCGGGCCATGGCGGGGTTGGCCGAGTCGGCCGAGGCCGTGCAGATCAACGGCGACGCCACCCTCAAGCGCCACAACTGGCCCAGCGATCAGTTCTACGGCCCCGGTAAACTGGACAATTCCACCACTTGGGACAACAACGCTGCCCTGGGCCTGAGCTACGCCCTCGACCTGTGGGGCCGCGAGCGCAATGCCAGCGAGCGCGCCCTCGACCTGGCGCATCGGAGTGTCGCCCAGGCGCGCCAGGCCCAGTTGGAGCTGCAGAACAACGTGGTGCGCGCCTATATCCAGCTGTCGCTGCATTACGCCCAGCGCGATATCGTCGCCGCCACCCTGGCCCAGCAACAGCAGATCCTCGACCTGGCGCAAAAGCGCCTGGAGGGTGGGATCGGCACGCACTTTGAAGTCAGCCAGGCCCAGACGCCGTTGCCCGAAACCCATCGGCAACTGGACGCCCTCGACGAAGAAATCGCCCTGACCCGCAACCAACTGGCCGCCCTGGCCGGCAAGGGCCCGGGGGAGGGTGCGAGATTGCAGCGGCCAACCCTGGCTCTCGGCGTACCATTGAAATTGCCCTCGGCACTGCCCGCGCAATTGCTCGGCCAGCGCCCGGACGTGGTCGCCAGCCGCTGGCAAGTCGCGGCCCAGGCCCGGGGCATCGACGTGGCCCACGCTGGCTTCTATCCCAATGTCGACCTGGTGGGCAGCCTCGGCTACGTTGCCACCGGCGGCGGCATGCTGGAGTTTCTCGCTGGCAAGAAACTCAACTACAACGTCGGCCCGGCGATCACCCTGCCGATTTTCGACGGTGGCCGCCTGCGCGCGCAATTGGGCGCGGCCAGCGCCGGCTACGACATTGCCGTGGCCCGCTACAACCAGACCCTGGTCAATGCGCTCAAGGGCATCAGCGACCAACTGATCCGCCGTGAATCCATGGCCAAGCAGCAAACCTTCGCCGCCGAGTCGGTGGCCTCGGCGCAGAAAACCTATGACATCGCCATGATCGCCTACCAGCGCGGGCTGACCGATTACCTCAATGTGCTCAATGCCCAGACCTTGCTGTTTCGCCAGCAACAGGTCGAGCAACAGGTCCAGGCCGCGCGCTTGAGCGCCCATGCCGAACTGGTGACCGCCCTGGGCGGCGGCCTTGGCGCGGGCAACGATGGGCCGGCACCCGATAAGACACTCCCGAGCAAGACCCCGGCGGCCTTGGCCGTGTTCGATCACTGATCAGGTTGCCCATGACTCCCTTGCCTGCACCGCTGCGTTGGCTGCATTCCCTGGAATGGCGCCGTGGCTTTTTCGACTGGGCGCGCAGTGACGGCGTGACCTGGGTGTATATCTTCAAAGTACTGATCGCCGCGTTCCTCACCCTGTGGCTGGCCATGCGCCTGGAGCTGCCGCAACCGCGTACCGCGATGATCACCGTGTTTATCGTGATGCAACCGCAAAGCGGCCAGGTGTTTGCCAAGAGCTTCTACCGCTTCCTCGGCACCTTGGCGGGGTCGGCGGTGATGGTGTTGCTGATCGCCCTGTTTGCGCAAAACACCGAGCTGTTCCTGGGCGCGCTGGCGATCTGGGTTGGCGTGTGTACGGCTGGCGCGACCCGCAACCGTAACTTTCGCGCCTATGGTTTTGTACTGGCCGGCTATACGGCGGCGATGGTCGGCCTGCCGGCGCTCGCCCACCCGGACGGCGCCTTTATGGCGGCGGTATGGCGGGTGCTGGAAATCTCCCTGGGGATTCTGTGTGCGACCTTGGTCAGTGCCGCGATCCTGCCGCAAACCAGCAGCGCGGCGATGCGCAACGCCTTGTACCAGCGCTTCGGCACCTTTGCGTTGTTTGTCACCGATGGCCTGCGCGGGCGCAGCCAGCGTGAAGGTTTTGAAAGCAGCAACGTGCGCTTTATCGCCGAAGCCGTGGGCCTGGAAGGGCTGCGCAGCGTCACCGTATTCGAAGACCCGCATATGCGTCGGCGCAATGGCCGGCTCAGTCGCTTGAACAGCGAATTCATGGGCATCACCACCCGGTTCAACGCCCTGCACCAGTTGCTTGAGCGCCTGCGCAGCGATGCCGCCGACCATGTGGTGGCCGCGATCAAGCCCGGCCTGCAGGACCTGGCCGAATTGCTCGATGGCTTCAGCGGGCGCGCCTTGACCAGCCCCGATGCTGCGCGCCTGGTGAGCCAACTGACGGCCTACAAGGAGAGCCTGCCGGCCAAGGTCCGCAGCCTGCGGGCGATGTTCCAGGAGAGCAGCCCCAGCGATGCCGAGCAGTTGGATTTTCACACCGCTTATGAGCTGCTGTACCGCTTTGTCGATGACCTGCACAACTACGCGCAAACCCACGCCTCCCTGGCCGAGCACAGCCACGAACGCGAGCACTGGGACGAGCCCTACACCCCGAAAACCAACTGGCTGGCCTGCGCTGCCTCGGGGATTCGCGCGTCATTCATTCTGCTGGTACTGGGCAGCTACTGGGTGGCCACGGCCTGGCCCAGCGGCGCGACCATGACCTTGATTGCCGCGGCCACCGTGGGCCTGTCGGCCGCCACGCCAAACCCCAAGCGCATGGCCTTCCAGATGGCCTGTGGGACATTGATCGGCGCGCTGGTGGGGTTTGTCGAAATGTTCTTCGTGTTTCCCTGGATCGACGGCTTTCCCTTGCTCTGCGTGATGCTCGCCCCGGTAATTGTGCTCGGCGCGTTCCTCTCGTCGCGCCCGCAATACGCCGGGGTTGGCCTTGGCTTGCTGATTTTCTTCAGCACCGGTTCGGTGCCGGATAACCTGACGATCTACAACCCCTACACCTTTATCAACGACTACATCGCCATGATCATCGGCATGCTGGTGTGTGCAGCGGCCGGGGCGATCATCCTGCCGCCCAACAGCCCGTGGCTGTGGCGCCGCCTGGAGCGCGACCTGCGCGAGCAAGTGGTATATGCCATCAGCGGCAAGCTCAAGGGCCTGGCCTCGGGTTTTGAAAGCCGCACCCGCGACCTGCTGCACCAGGCCTACGGCCTGGCCGCCGGCCAGCCCCTGGTGCAACGCAACCTGTTGCGCTGGATGTTCGTGGTGCTGGAGGTCGGCCACGCGATCATCGAATTGCGCAAGGAACAGGCGATCCTGCCGGTGCACCCGGCCTATGCCCAATCCCAGCCCTGGCGCCAGGCAATCCGGGTGATGGGGCGCTCGCTGGTGCGGCTGTTTTTGCAACCGAGCCAGAGCAACCTGGAGCGCGCGCTGGTGGCGGTCGATCACGCCATCAGCCGCGTGCAGGCCACCGACGAACCCTTCGCCCCCCACTTCGATACCTCGGCCCTGCGCCGGGTGAAAAGCTACCTGCACTTTATCCGCACCTCCCTGCTGGACCCGCAATCGCCCCTGGCTGCCTTCAAGCCTTCCGGAGTCGCCCATGCCTCGTGAAATCGCGTTCCACGGCATCTACATGCCGACCATGACCCTGATGTTCTTCATCGCTGCGGGACTGGCCTGGGCCCTGGATCGGTTCCTCGCAGGCTTTGACCTGTACCGTTTTTTCTGGCACCCGGCGCTGCTGCGCCTGAGCCTGTTCACCTGTCTTTTCGGCGCCATGGCGCTGACCGTCTACCGTTGAGAATGCCCCGATGAAAAAGTTTTTCAGCTTGCTCGCAACCCTGCTGGTGTTGGCCCTGGCGATCTGGATTGGCCGTACCCTATGGGTCCATTACATGCAGACCCCATGGACCCGCGATGGCCGGGTGCGCGCCGATATCATCAACGTGGCCGCGGATGTCACCGGCGAAGTGGTGGACGTGCCGGTGCGTGACAACCAGTTGGTGAAAAAGGGCGACCTACTGATGCAGATCGACCCCGAGCACTACCGCATCGCGGTCAAGCAGGCGCAATCTTTGGTTGCCTCACGCAAAGCCACCTGGGAGATGCGCAAGGTCAACGCCCACCGCCGCGCCGACCTCGACGCCCTGGTGATCTCCAAAGAGAACCGCGACGACGCCAGCAACATCGCCGACTCGGCCCTGGCCGACTACCAACATGCCCTGGCGCAACTGGAAGCGGCAGAGCTGAATTTGAAACGCACGCAAGTGCTGGCGGCCGTAGACGGCTATGTCACCAACCTCAACGTGCATCGCGGCGACTACGCACGCATTGGCGAAGCCAAGATGGCCGTAGTCGATATGAACTCGTTCTGGGTCTACGGCTTCTTCGAAGAAACCAAGCTGCCCCATGTGAAGGTCGGTGATAAAGCCGACATGCAACTGATGAGCGGCGAGACCCTCAAGGGCCACGTAGAAAGCATCTCCCGTGGCATCTACGACCGCGACAACCCCGAGAGCCGCGAACTGATCGCCGACGTGAACCCGACCTTCAACTGGGTACGCCTGGCCCAGCGAGTGCCGGTGCGCATTCATATTGATGAAGTGCCGCAGGGTGTGTTGTTGGCGGCGGGGATCACCTGCACGGTGATCGTCAACCAGGCACAAAACTAAACTTGTAGGCGTTGGCTTGCCGGCGATAGCGGCCTGTCAGCCATCCACCAGTTGACTGACACACCGTTATCGCCGGCAAGCCGGCTCCTACAGGGGAGGGTTATTGGCCCTGGATATAGGTCTCGTGCAGGTGCCGCCACAGCAGCGCGCCGCTGGCCTGCTTCTCGAACACCACGGTGGCGCGGCGGTCCGTTTGCGTGCCGCTGGCATCGATCTGGTGTTCGCGGTAGGTCACCGTGGCCCCGCGTGCATGGCGGTCGATGCCCGCCAGTTCACTCAAGGTGATTTTCAAGCCGGGCCGCATACCACCCAGGCGCGTGAACAGGGCCTTGACCCCGGCGGTATTGACCCGTGCGCCGGTGGCGGGGGCGATCATGCTGAACTCGGGGGAGAAGCGCGCCAGCAGGTTCTGCAGGGTGCCTTCGGGGGCTGTGCCGGCAAACCATTGCTCGATCTCGATGTGGGTCTGGATCACTTCTTCGAAAAAGTCGCTGTAATCAATCATCATTGAGGCTCGCAGGCAGGGTGAAGCAGTGCGCGAACCCTGGAGGTATCCAGGCTTGGCACTGCCAAGAGCGGCAGCAGTGTCAGGGCTGCCGCAATCAAGAAGGTCATGGTGAAGGAATCCGAGGCCGATAGCACGGCGCTGAGTGCCGCTGCACCCAGGCAAAAGCTCACTTGCCGATTGATATTCCACAGCGCGCTGGCGTGGCCCATGCGTTCGGCAGGAATATCCAGAAAGGCCAGGGTCTGCGCGGTGCTGCTGCACAGGCTGCCACCCAGGCCCATCAGGGCATAGGCGCCCACCAGCAGGGCGGGTTGGGCCGCATTGAGCAGCAGGATGCCGGCGCATTGCAAGGCCATGCCGGCCAGCAGCAATGGCTTGGGCCCGCACCGGCTGAACCACTGCTTGCTCAGGTAGATGGCCAGGGCCGAAGCCAGGGCCCACGGCAGCATCAAGGCCCCGGTGCGTGTCGCGTCGTATCCAAGGTCTCGCAGGTAGAGGATGGCGATCAGGCTGGTGCCGATAAATACGCCGGGGATGAACAGATACACCAGCATCGCCACTCGCAGCATCGGGTGGCGGATCTGGTTGAACAGACTCCCCAAAGCCAGGGCCGGTCGCGTGGTGGCGGGCACATCGGGTTTTATCCACAGCAGTGCCAGCAGCAGGGTCAGGAGGACCAATGGCAGGTTGGCGTAGAAAATCCAGCGCCACGACACCGTGTCCACCAGCAAGCCGCCCAGCGCCGGGGAGAGCGCCGGCACCAGCAGCGCCACCGACATCACTCGGGCCGTCAGTTGGTGACGCTGCCCAGGGGCAAAGTGTCGGTACGCCAAGGCCTGGCCCACCGGTATCAGCAATCCGCCCCCCAAGCCTTGCAACAGCCGCCAGCCGATCAAGGCCTGGATCGATTCGGCCTGGCCCACCAGCACCGATGCCATGCCAAACAGCCCCAGGCTCGCGGCGATCAACCGCCGCTCGCCCAGCACTGCGGCGAGCCAGACGCTCAGCGGGATAATCAGGGTCAGGCCGAGCAGGTACGCGTTGCTGATCCACGCCAATTGCGTGACCGAGGCCTGCAGTTCGTGGGCGATATCCGGGTAGGCGACGGTGGCGACAAACATGTTCCCCAGGTCCAGGGCGAACCCCAGTAAAAAGATCCAGGCGACTTTCGAGCGGTAGGTCATAGGGGTGATCCAGCGTTTGAGGCTGGCAGGGTAGGCCGGTCGCAGAGCTTGGGATACACGGGTTTGCCTGTTAGTTTGTCAAAAATATTTTGACAACGGGGGCGATGGCCATGGTTAGCCTGGACCGATTCGACACTTTCAAGGCTGTGGTCGAGGCCGGCTCGCTGACGGCCGCCGCCGATCTGCTGGGCCAGACCCGCGCGGTGGTCAGCTTCAATCTCAAACGTTTGGAAGCCGAACTGGGCGTCACCCTGCTCACCCGCAGTACCCGCCAACTGGCGCTCACCGATGCCGGTGAGCGTTTCTACCTGCGTTGTACACGCATGCTCGAAGAAGCACGGCTGGCGGTGGAAGAGGCACGCTCTGAACACGCCCAGCTCAAGGGCACGTTGCGCATCACCACGACTGTTGAATATGCGCTGGCGGTGGTCGCGCCCGCAGTGGAAGGTTTTCGCCGCCTGCACCCGGACCTCAACATCCACTTATCCACATCCTCGACCCATGCCGACCTGATCTGCGAAAGGTTTGACGTGGCGATCCGGCTGGGGCGCCTGGTGGACTCCAATCATCGTGCGGTGCAGTTATCCACTTACCAGGTATTTGCCGTCGCGGCGCCTGGTTTGGGTACCGCCCAAACGCTGGATGAACTGGAACAACTGCCCAAGCTGGGGCATGGCCGCTTGACCGAGTTGAGCGTGACCGACCCGGCAGGTGGCGAGCATCAATATCGCTCGGGCCCCAGTGCGCTGGTGGTTGACAGTGCTGCCGTGCTGCAGGCATTTGCCGTGCGCGGCCATGGCGTGGCGGTCCTGCCGCAGTGGCTGGTGCAGGCGGATCTGGACGCGGGGCGGCTGGTACGCCTGTTGCCGGATCATCGCTTCGCGCCCCAGGGGGTGTATGCGCTGTATCCGGACACGCGGCATTTACCGCTGAAGGTGCGGGCGTTTATTGATTTCATGAAATAGCGAAGCCCCTGTGCAGAGGGCAAGCCCGCTCGCCACAATGATCAAAGCGCTCCACTGAGCCCGAACCGCTTCTTCAACACCTTCTCCAACAACCCTTTGGGCAGCAGCGCCGCCATCAAGGGCAACGCCCGGCTGCCATTGCCCGAGCGCAGCAGGCGGGGTGGTTGACCCTGTTGCACGGCCTTGAGCACATCCGCTGCAAGCACGCTGGCCGGGGTCGGTTTGTCCTGGGAGGCCTGGGAGCGGGCGCGGATGTTTTCGCGCAGTGGCCACCATGGCGATTGTTCATTGATCAGCAATTCGGCCTGGGTGCCGGCGTTCTTGGCAAAGTGGGTGTTGATCGCCCCTGGCTGCACTTCCATGACCCGCACGCCAAACGGTGCGAGCTCCATGCGCAACGCGTCGCTCAAGGCATGCACGGCGGCCTTGGAAGCGCAGTAGGCGCCGGCAAATGGCGTGACCAGCACCCCGGACACACTGCCGATATTCACCACCAGCCCTTTGCGTGCGCGCAGGGCGGGGAACAGCGCCTGGGTCACGCCGACGATGGCGAACACGTTGGTCTCGAACTGGCGCTGCATGGCCTCGGTGCCACCGTCGAGCAGCGGGCCCATGGCGCCGTAGCCGGCGTTGTTGATCAACACATCCAGCTCGCCTACCTGTCCAGCCAGTTGCGCCAGGGCCGCGCCATCGTTGACGTCCAGTTGCACGGCCTGCAAGCCGGCAGTTGTGAGTGCGGCGACGTCTTCGGGGCGGCGGGCGCTGGCCCATACGTTGTAGCCGGCGGTTTTGAAGGCATCGGCCAGGGCCCGGCCAATGCCGCTGGAGCAACCGGTGATAAGCACGTTGGGCATGGATCAATCCTGTGCGGTTGTTAGTCGGAGAAGCTGCCTTGCAGGTGTTCGGCGCGAAACTCCAGGGTTTGCGGGCGGTAGCCGGGGCGCAGTGGCGGCACCGGCAGGCAATCTTCCCAGGTGGCGCCGGCCTGCAGCTCGCCGGGGCCGCGATAGCGCGGGGCAGCATAGACGTTATCAGCCAGGTTCACCGTATCACCCGGCGCATAGGCGCCGACGCGCCAGCGCAGTTCGGTCAGGGGGACGTCGTTGCCGTTGTTCAGCTTGAGCTGCAAGGGGCGGTCGGCGGGGCACTGCTCGGGGGCGTAGCTGATGCGCAGCTCCAGGCGCGCCAGTTGCGCGGCTTCGCGATTGTCCAGCCAGACCACCCACATCGCCACACAGCCCAGGCCCACAGCGGCGGCGAGGGATACCGGCAACGCCCTGGCCGGGTAGCGCAGCAGCAGGATCAGCCAGGTGATGATCAGTAGAACACCGAAGAACATGGGGGCAGCCTCGCGGATAGGTGAACCATCGTACCGTTGACAGCAGGCGGTTGCCTATCGGCTTGCGGTTGCCCGCACGCGGACACGCCCCGATACCTTGGCGCTGGAATCATGGGCGGCGTTCGCCTCACTTAAATATATACAGCCACAGAGCGACAACCGTTGATCTGCGGTCTTCTATAGACGTGCGGAGCACACACCCCATGAGCTTTCCCATACGAAACTTCTCTCCTCCCGCTTACCACCTCGTCGATGCCACCCAAGAGAGCAGTCCAACAAAACCTGCATCCAATACCCAATCACCCTCCGGCAGCAGTGACCTGGACCACCGTAATTCGCTGATCCTGACACTGGCCGGCCTGGAGCAAGGCATTACCACGGGCCGTATATCCAATAAGCGGATTTTTCCAGCCTTGCAGACGGCCAAGATCCAGTTGGCGCCGGATGCGCCACACTCAGGCCCGACCCTACACATCAGCCTTGCGCAATACATCACCGCCAATGGCTGGAGCGTTCCGCAAAACCGCGAAGAGCTCAGCCAACTCAGGCAGACCGTATCGTCCCTAGAGCCCACAGCCACCTCCAATGCCTACGCAGTCATTACCGAGCAGGTGGCCAGGGCCAATCTGGAGAAAGCCAAGTTCAAGTCCATTGCGCTGGATACCGCGGTGGCATTTCCCGATGTGCGCCAAGAAGCCAAAAAGCTGGCGCAAGCTATTGTGTTCCAGTTGACCGGAACCCATGTGGACGCCGACAAGACCTATTTGAATCGGTTTGACGCATCACAATCTGCGGCCACCGTTACCGGTTGGGAACACTTGAAGGAAGAGCCCACTTCATCCATCACGTTGACCGACGCGGTATTGAAGAACTTTTCCGAGCACGACGGGATTCCCGGCACTCTGGACTCGGAAGCAGGTTTGTATAAAGACGGCCCCGGGCAAAGCCAAAAAGCCGGCTACGGTGCTCATAACCAAATCCCCCTGAAGCCTTCGGACTTCATGACGGCCCTGTGGAAGTCCGATTTCCAGACAAGCATGTCCGAAAAAATCCACAGCTTCTGGAAAGACCACGCCGACGACTACCGCACCGTTCAGAAAGGCATATTCATCTATAAGGCCGGCGAGCAACTCAAGGCCCAGGAGGCCAGGCTACCGGCTGAGCGAGCGCTGCAGCCGGCCGAGCATGAGTTCACCCACAGCGACTATCAACGGCTGATGAAGGCTGTTACCGGTGAGGCATTGGCTGAAGACCAGCCCCTGACCGTCGACAAATTGCAGGCGAAGTCCCCGGTAAGTGGCGACGTCCAGGTCCATACCTTCGATATCAATGGTTTTCAATCCAGTGACATTGTGCGTTTTACCCTGCCCGGGGAGGGCTCCCCAAAATATGTCAACGGTCGGCTGGACGGCGTGCAGATTCTCTATATCCCTGATGCCCAGCCGGCTTTTCTCAAGTTCGCCTCGCTGGAAAAAATGGATCAATGGGTCAGCGAGCAGGCCAGGACGCCCCAGTCGCGCACCGCCCTGGAGTCGCACTTTTCCCTGGCTGATCGGCAGAACAGCGATACCGGGGGATTTGGCAGCACCTTGCTCAACGCAATAGTACCGCTGAGCTCCCTGGTGCCTGATATCCGTCCCAAAGATGGCCTGGATACCACGTTGGAGTACCTCGGTACGGCAAGTGTCAGCGATCAGGAGGGCAGCGTCATTGACCGCGGCAACTTCGCGATCAAGGGCGATGTGTTCAGCCACATGGCGGACCTGAGCCAGCAGCGCATGAACAACGATGCAGACACCGCGATCAAATCCAACAGCCAAGTCACGCGTGACACCTGGCTCAACGACATTTCGGTCGGAGCACAATTGCTGCTCAAACTGGCGCCGTTGGGCGCACCGGTCGCCGCTGCCGCCGTGGTCGCAGGCCTCACGGAAATTGTACTGGGCAGCGAAAAGGAGGCGTCGGGCGACACCCAGGCCGAGCGCCGTGATGGGGCGTCGAAGACGTTCGACGCAATGCTCAACACCTTGTTCTCTTCCGTGGGTACCGGCTCGGCAGCCGAAGACCCCTTTGCACTGCCCACTGAAGAGCCGGCAGTCCTTGAACTCGCCAACGCGGGTGTCGATGTGCCCAATCTGTTGCGACCGTCACAAGCGGGCAATCTGAGCGCCTATGTCGTCGCGGATGGCGAGGCATTGCTCGCCAGGAGCACCCTCAATAGCAAAGGGATTTATCAATTCAAGGACGAGGCGGGAGCCGATCGGTGGTTTATCCGTTACACCGATCAGTCAGGTATTGCCAATACGTATGAGATCAAAAGTGATTTCAAACTCAGTGACGGTTACGTCCAGATTGTTGACCCTCTGACGGGTAAACCCGTACTGACCGTCGAAGCGGGGGCGAATGGCGAATGGCGTTCGAGCAGGATGCTTGGGGGGAACAAACAAGCCAAGGGTGTCAACGCTTCCCGAGAACGCCCGGCCGGGTCCGGCCCGCTGGCATCAAGCTCAGCGGCGAATCAAGCATTGGTCAATCATCAGGATTGGCAATCGATCGTCGACTCGGGCACCTACAACGGCAAGCCCGTTTACATTCACTACACCAGCAAGGCAGGTTCAGAAGCCATCGCCCGCGAGCACAGTATCAACGATCTGGCGCGTGGTGAACGGCGCGCGGGTTCCAAGGGCGGGGTGTACGTTAACCCTCCAGGCCAGCAATTCAACAGTGAAAACGTTGAGAACCTGCTGTTCCTAGGCAATGAACGCTACGTGGGCAGTGGCGACTACATGGTGATATTCAGCTCTGAGCAGGCGCCCACGGATCTAGGCCCGGTCACCGCAGGCAGTCCGTTTGTTGAGCTTAAGATGCCCAAGGAAATCAAGCTGACGCCGTCGAACTTCCTGTATCTGGGGACGAACACGTTCAAGGACTATTTCCAATGAAGGCTGCCACCCTGGGAGGGTGATCAATGCCGCACTCAGAAAAAGCCCCCACTCAACCCACTGCGGATAGGGGACGCAATGGGCCGGGCGAGGGCTTTTTGTTCTGCGGTATTACTGCGCGATGGTTTTTACCGAAACGCCACGCTCGATCGGGGTCGAGCGCCCGTAGATATCTTCAAACCGCTCGATATCGTCCTCGCCCAGGTAACTGCCCGATTGCACTTCGATGATCTCCAACGGGATCTTGCCCGGGTTGCGCAAGCGATGCACCGAGGCAATCGGGATGTAGGTGGACTGGTTCTCGCAGAGCAGGAACACGTTTTCGTCGCAGGTCACTTCGGCGGTGCCGCTGACCACGATCCAGTGTTCGGCGCGGTGGTGGTGCATCTGTAGCGACAGGCACGCGCCGGGCTTGACCGAGATGTGCTTGACCTGGAAACGCCCGCCCATGTCCACCGAGTCGTAGGAGCCCCACGGGCGGTACACCTCGCAGTGGTTCTGGGTCTCGCTGCGCCCCTGTTCGTTGAGGGTGTTGACCATCTGCTTGACGCCCTGGACCTTGTCCTTGTGGGCAATCATCATCGCGTCCTTGGTTTCCACCACCACGATGTTTTCCAGGCCGATCACCGACACCAGCTTGCCGTTGCCGTGGATCATGCAGTTCTTGCTGTCCTGGATCACCACGTCGCCCTTGGTCACGTTGCCGTTGGCGTCCTTGTCGTTGACCGCCCACAGCGAAGCCCAGCAACCCACGTCGCTCCAGCCGGCGCTCAGCGGCACCACGCAGGCGCGCTGGGTTTTTTCCATCACCGCGTAGTCGATGGAATTGTCCGGGCAGCAGGCGAAGGTGGCTTCGTCGAAGGTCACGGTGTCGGCGGTGTGTTCGCTGCGCTCCAGGGTCAGCACGCAGGTGTCGTAGATGTCCGGGTCGTGCTTTTTCAGCTCTTCGAGGAAGCGGCTGGCGCGAAACAGGAACATGCCGCTGTTCCAGAAGTAACCGCCGCTCTTGACGAACTCGACGGCGCGTTTTTCATCGGGTTTTTCGACGAACTGCTGCACGCGGCTGACGCCTTCGGGCAGCAGTGAATCGTTGGTGGACTTGATGTAGCCGTAGCCGGTTTCCGGGCGGGTGGCCGGCACGCCGAACAGCACCATCTCGCCACGCTCGGCGGCCACGGTGGCCAGGGCCAGGGCGCGTTGCAGGGCTTTTTGATCGTCCAGTACGTGGTCGGCAGGCAGGACCAGCATCAGCTCGTCACGGCCTTCGTTGACCAGCATCATCGCGGTCAGGGCCACGGCCGGCGCGGTGTTGCGCCCGAACGGTTCCATCAGGATGCGCTGACTGTCGAGCTTGCGAGTGCTCAGTTGCTCATTGACGATAAAGCGGTGGTCCTTGTTGCAGACGATGATCGGTGCGTCCATGCCTTCGAACACCAGGCGCTCCAGGGTTTGCTGGAACAGCGTGTGCTCGCCGGTCAGGGCGAGGAACTGTTTAGGGAACTGTTTACGGGAAAGCGGCCAAAGACGTGAGCCGCTACCACCGGAAAGGATTACTGGGATCATGTGTTTCTCCTTGAATCGATTTGGGTCAGAGCTACGAAGGTTTGTCGTTTCACTCTTGTTTTTGTCTCGGTCCTGAGTCGACACGCGGACAGTGTGGGAGCTGGCTTGCCTGCGATAGCGCCTTCAAGACCGCCATCGCTGGCAAGCCAGCTCCCACAAGGGGGCGTCTCAACTCAGGGAAATCATCAACGGGTCGACACGGGGCGCTTGACCCACACTGGCGACAGGTTGCTGCCGGAGCCGGTGACATACAGCACCGCCGCCTCACCACGTTCCAGGGCCACCGGCTTCACGTCGCCAACCTTCTTGTCGCCGTCGTACAGCGCCAGGCTGACCTTCACCGGGTTGATCTCGCGCTCGCCACGGCCCTTGGCGGCCACGGCCTTGACCACGTCGGTCTTGCCGTCGGCGGTCTTGAGGGTCAGGGCCTTGTCGCTGAGGTTCTGCACGCGCACCAGGGATTTCTGCTTGTTCTTGAACGGCGGTTCTTCGATCAGTTGCGGCTGGCCAGTGCTGCTGTTGACCAGGGTGTAGTAGTGATCGGCGGCCAGCTTGACCGTGACGTTCTGGCTACCGACCTTGGCGCTGTAGTCGCCGCCCGGCAGGAAGCTGAAGTCGCTGCTGGCCAGCGGTGCCACATCGCTCAGCGCGGTGTTGCCGACGCTGGCGCTGACTTCCTGGTTGCTGGCGTTGAACAGGCGCACGAAACTGGAGCCTTTTGGCGCAACGGGGCCGTAGAGGGCGGCGTCACCGGCGAAGACGGACATTGATACGAAGCTCATGCCGGCAGCCAGGGCCAGGGTCTTGGCGAGACGACGCGGATTAGTAGTGAAAGTCATGTGAGTTACCTCTCTTTCAGTTTTGCGCCCGGTCGGGCGTCTCGGATTTTTCGGTTTTAACAGGGGTGTTGCTTGCCATGTTCTGTTGGCGCGTACCGGCGTGTTTGAGCTGCGCGACCCACTTGGGGTCGGCCTCGCCGATTTCGTTGTTCACCGGTAGATAGCGTTCAGGAAACTCCCAGATCAGCACTTGCGGCGGGCTGTTCTTGAAGTCAGCGCTTTTCAGGTAGCTGAGCATCGGCAGGATCGGGCCGTGGCCGTCTTCGGAGTAGTTCACCACTTCGCTGCCCAGGGCTTGCTTCAGGGCACCGACGAAGTTCCAGTTGGGGTTGGCGCTGTAGCTGGTGCCCACCAGGGCCACCGGCATTTCGCTGTCGGCAAACAGCGCGTCGTCGCCTGCGGCCTGGGCCTGCACCGCGTGGGTCACGCGTTTTTGCAGGGGCTCCTTGGGCGGCATCAGGTTTTCGAACAACGGGTCCAGGGGCAGGAACAGGCGCAGGTCACCGCTGTGGGGGGCGATGCCCTCGGCGTCGGTGACAAAACGCTGGGGTTCGCCGCTGAGCAGGGTCTTGGCGTTGATCACACGGGCCAATTGCTTGGCGGCAACTTCGGCGCCATCCGGGGTCCAGTGGGTGTCGGTGCGCAGGAACACTTGCTGGCCATGGAGCTTGGCCTGTTGCAGCGGGCCCAGCAGGTCGGGAGCGAGGATCTTGTCGGCGGCCACCTGGGCATGGAAGTCCTGGTAGAGCCCGGCATGAATGCTCGCCGGCTGCACTTCACCCAGGTGCTCGGGGTACAGGCGCACCTTGGCCGGGACAATCGCCATCACCAACTGCACGCCCTTGGCCTTGAGGGTCTGGCGCACGCCTTCGACCAGGGCGTAGTTGTCTTGCAGGTTCTGCTCTTCGTTGACGGCGGGGTTGAACTCTTCGTCGCTGTACAGCCAGTGATCGCGACCCAGCACCACGCCGGGGCGGCCTTCGTTGAACAGCTTGTAGTCCAGCGCCGCCCAGAGGTTGGTGCCCAGGCGCTTGATCGGGAACTCATCGTCGTAATGGGTTTCGACCGCCTTGGCCCAGCGCCCGTTGAGCACGGTGGCGTCGGCGTTGGTATTGAAACCGAAGAAACTGCGCACCGACCACGCGCCCAGGGCCATGAGCAGGGTCATGAACAGCGCGGCGTAGAGGATGCGGAATGAACGGGTCATGGTCGGCTCCCTCAGAATTGGAAGTAAAGGAACGGCGAGAAGCTTTGCGCCGAGAGTTTGAGAATCGACGCCACGAACAGCAGCAGGATCAGGGCGCGCATGGCGTAGCGGGGCCAGTCAGCGGTCCAGTAGGCCGGTTGCACGGCGGCGTTGCTGCCGACGCTGAAACCGGGCTCCTGGATGCTGCCGGGGTTATCCCCAGGCACTGCCTTGATCAGGCTCGGATCAGCCGGCTTGGCCTTGTCGGCCGGGCGATTGCTGTAGAAGTCGCGCAGGCCGAAGAACGCCAGCGTGGCGTAGGCCACCACCATGGTCGCCACTTGCAGGCCCGTCAGGTTGGCGCGGTTGAGTTCCGACAGCGACCACTCGCCAAAGCTGAACATCGCGCCGTACATGCGCCCGGCGACGTGCAGGTTTTCGGCACGGAAGATCACCCAGCCCATCACCACCAGCAGGAAGGTGAAGGCCCAGCGCACCGGGTTGAAGCTGCGTGGCGAGGTGTTGAGGCCGATGGCTTTTTCAATCGCCAGCCACATGCCGTGCCAGGCGCCCCAGACGATGTAGGTGATGTTCGCGCCGTGCCACAGGCCACCCAGCAGCATGGTCAGGAACAGGTTGCGATAGGTGGTCAGGGTGCCTTTGCGGTTGCCGCCCAGGGTGATGTACAGGTAATCACGCAGCCAGGTGGACAGGCTGATATGCCAGCGCCGCCAGAACTCGGTGATCGACTGGCTGATATACGGCTGCTTGAAGTTCTCCATAAAGCGGAAGCCCATCATCAAGCCCAGGCCGATGGCCATGTCGCTGTAGCCGGAGAAGTCGAAGTACAGCTGTGCGGTATACGCCAGCGCGCCGAGCCAGGCGTCACCGGTGGTGGGGTTTTGCAGGGCAAAGCAATGATCGGCCACCACCGCCAGGGTGTCGGCGATAAACACCTTCTTGATAAAACCCTGCATGAACCGCGTGCAGCCCTCGGAGAACTTATCCAGGGTGTGGGTACGGTTGTTGAACTGGTCGGCCAGGTCGCGAAAACGCAGCACGGGGCCGGCAATCAGGTGCGGGAAGATCGCCACGAACGCCGCAAAGTCGATGAGGTTGCGGGTGGCCGGGGTATCGCCGCGGTACACGTCGATGATGTAGCTGATGGACTCGAAGATGTAGAACGAGATCCCGATCGGCAACAGCACATGGGTCAGGATAAACGGCTCCAGGCCCGCCGATTTCATCATCAGGTTGATGCTGTCGACACCGAAGTTGGCGTACTTGAAGTAGCCGAGGATGCACAGGTCGACCGCCACGCCGAGCAGCAGCCAGCGCTGGGCCGGTTTGGTGCGCACGCCCGCGGCACCGACCTTGAGGCCGATCCAGTAGTTCCACAGGGTCACGGCGGCGAACAGCGCCAGGAAGTCCACTCGCCACCAGGCGTAGAACACGTAGCTGGCAATCAGCAGCAGCAGATTGCGATAGCGTTGCCCGCTCAAATAGTACAAGCCGAGAAAGATCGGCAAGAACAGAAACAGGAACACATTGGACGAGAAAACCATCCCGATCTCTCCATGTTTAACCAACAGTCAAGGGCCAACGGCCCCCCCAAACCCCCCACGAAAAACCGGGGAGGGTGGTACTACATTTGCACTGACGAAACGGGGTCTCTGTGGGAGCTGGCTTGCCTGCGATAACGGTGTGTCAGTTGAAATCAATGCTGAATGTCAGACCGCTATCGCGGGCAAGCCCGCTCCCACATGTGTAACCCGTTCCATCAACTGCCTTTTTCATGCGCCGGGTCGTAGACCTTGGTCAGGTCGCCACCCAGGCGGAAGGTCTTGAACGGCTGCATCTTGTGCTTGCGCTCCAGTACCTCCGGGGCGCAGGTGTAGAGGGTGCAGAAGGGCTCGAGCCAGGCGAATTTCGAGTCCTGCTCCAGATCCTGCATGTCCTGTTCCTTGCCGTTCTTCTGCTCGAACAGCTGCGGATCCTTGACCCCGGCCAGCACCTTGTCGCCCAGGCGCTTGAGCGCGCCGTTGTTTTCCGGGCGTACGTCCACGCCGTTGACCAAGGCGAAACTGGCGATCATCGCCAGTGGCGGCAGCGCATAGTTGTGGTAGGCCAAGGCCCGTTGCTGGCGCTTGAGTTCATTGGGCAGGTAGCCCTGGGCGTCAACCTGGTTGGCGCCGACCTTGTATTCCTTCACTGCCCAATCGAACAGGTCGCGACGGTTGGTGGCGACGGACGTGGCCATCACCGACCAGGCGGCCCAGTACGAGTGGTTGTTGGTTTTTTCCAGGGGCAGGTTGTCCCAGTCGCTGACCACTTGCTCGGCCAGTTTGTTGAACCAGGCTTCGATCAGCTGCGATTGCTGCGGGTACTTGGCCAGCGGTTGCGACTCGGAAAACTTCAGGCGCACATAGGCCGACGCCATGCTGCCCAGCGCCCATTTGCGCATCGACTTGCCGGTGTGGTTGAAGTCCTTGGACATCAACGCATCGGCCTTGGCCCAGCTCACCAGCCAGTTCAACGTGCATTGCAATTGCTCCGGGCGACCGTCGCGCATGAACTGCATCACCCGCTTGCTGGTGTCTTTTTCCAGCTTGGTGATATCGGCGGTGCTGTCGCGAAAGGCTTTTTCCGACTGCACATTCAGGGTCGAGCGGGCTTTGTCGGAGCCTTCGTATTTGCTGCGAAACTGCAGCGAGCCGGTGTAGGGCGTGGGCATGGCGTCGCAGTCGTTCTTGAAGTCGCCGGTCTTGAACGCTTCAATCGGCGCGAAGTAGCCCTGGGGCGGACGCAGCGGTGCGGCGGCGTTGACGTGGCCGGCAAACATCGCCAGGCCGAGCAACGTTGGAATCAATAACTTCTGCATAGGTAACCTCATTGCCCGGCAGAGGCAGTCTGTTGACCACCCGCTGGGAATACGTTGCGTGTGCAAATTTTCGCTTCGACTTTCTGCGCCGCAGCACCCGCTTCGGGGCCCTGCACTTCCACGGCCAGCAGGTTCTGCGAGGCCCAGTCTTCATCGGTGCGCAGTTCAAAGGCGAAACGCCCGTCTGTCTCGGATGTCTCGGGTTTGTCGATCTTGATGTCCTCGTGGCGCCCGTTCATGTACCAGAGGGTGGCTTGCAGGGTTTTCACCGAGGGATCGGCGAAGCGAATGTCGACCTGGTGACGGCTGTTGCGCAGGTCCATGTTCTTGCTGTTGACCATCAACTCGTTCTTGCCCGGCTTGAGAGTGGTGCTGGCGCTCATCTGCGCCGGCTTGCCTTCGCAGCCGTTGTCGAGCAGGGCCATCATCTGGCGGTAGATGGTTTCCTGGTCCAGGCGATACAGCGGCGAGAATTCCCAGATCAGAATCTTCGGTGGGCTTTTCTGGAACTCTTCGCTGCCCAGGTACTGGATCATCGAGCCTTCCAGGCCGCCGCCGGGGAAGGCGACGTTAAGGATGTCGGCACCGATTTCCTGTTCCAGGAAACCGGCGAAGTTGTAGTTCTTGCCGCTGTGGCTGGTGCCCACCAGGGTGATCTGCGGGTTGCCGGAGTCGCCGAACAGGTCGCCGTCCGCCGCTTCGCCCTTGGGCTCGGTGCTGAACTGGTCCATGTACTGGATCGCGTAGCTGGTGCCGCACAGTTGCCCGGCCATGTTGTGCAGGGTGCCGGTCTTGCCCATGCGCCCGGATTTCTTGGTCTCGAATTCGCGCTGGGGGATCCCGGCGAATTCGGGCATGGCGCGCACTTTGGCGCCGACGATTTTCGCAGTGCGCTGGGCGCCATAGGGGGTCCAGTGCTGGTCGCCACGGAAGTAGAAATCGTGGGCCGGCAGTTCGTCCGGCAATTGCTCGTTGGTCAGCGGCGACAGGTCCGGCACCACATAGCCCATCTTGGCAAAACGCCCGAGCATGCTCTTGTAGTTGCCCAGGGCTTTGTCGAAGTCAAAGCGCGCTTTCTCTGCCGGGTTGAGCTTGTTGCGGTTCACCAGGCCACGGGTCGGCTGGTAGACCACCACCAGTTCCACGCCCTTGCTCTTGAACGCGTCGTGCAGTTGCTGCATGCGTTTGTAGCCGGCCGGGGTGGTGTCGAATTCGGTGCGCAGGTCTTCCTGGGTACGGAACAGCCAGTCGCCCTGGGCCTGTACCAGGGTGGTGAAATTCTGCTGGTAGCGGGTGGTGTAGTTCTTTGCGTCATGAGCCTCGGGGCACAGGTTGCAGCACGGCTCGGCGGTAAAGCTCGGCGCCTTGGCTTCATCGGCGCGCACGCCGCTGCTGGCGGCCAGGATGCCGAGGGTCAAACCCGAGAGGCTGAGCAGCTTGATCATGTGTGGGTGCATAAAGGTCATCCTCAGTCCTGCAATGGGGTCTGGCGTTCGACAGGGTCGATCAGCACGGCTTTTTTCTGGCGTACCAGCAAGTCGAGAATCTCTTCCTGGCGCTCGCCCAGAACGCCGGAGAAGCTGATGCCACTGGATTTGGTCGGCGCGAGCATCGACACGCGGTACAGCTCGATGCTCAGCGGCGAGTCGATGGACAGCGGCCCGCTGCCATTGGCCGCCAGCTCGCCGCCGACCACGATCAGCGAGACCTTGGTGTCGAACGGGTCGAGCTCGATGTCGCGGTCGGTGTCGGTCAGGTCCTTGATATGGCCGTAGACGCCGGTCAGGCCGTTGGCCATGGCGAGGTTCTCGTACAGGCGGATGTTCACGCTGTTACGGATACGAATACCGTGGCGGCGGTTGCTGATCACCTTGTTGCCCCACAGCAGGTTATCGCCGCTCTCATAGAGGGTGATGCCGTCGGTGTGGTTGCGGTAGATCTCGTTGTCGGCGATCAGGTTGTTCACGCTGTTACGGTCGATCACCAGGCCCGAAAGCTTGTTGTCGTAGCTGCGGTTGTTGAAGATGAAGCTGTCGTTGACCTCACGGGAAATAATGATGCCGTGCTTCTTCTTGGTGCCGTACACGGTGTTGTCGGCAATGATCAGGCCGTGGGAACGGTCGTGGGGGTCGATGCCGTAGACGATGTTGTCTTTGTAGGTGCTGCCCTTGATCACAAAGCCGGTGGTTTCGTAGCAGTAGAAGCCGTACCACATGTCCGAGAACTCGGAATCGACGATCCAGCCGGTGGGCTCCGGGCGCTTGAGGACCTTGGCCATGTTCGGCGTGTACTGGGAAATACTCACGCCATAGGACTTGCTGTTGGCATAGCCGAAGCTGGCCATCTTGCTGTTGACGATGTAGGTCTGGGTGCCGCCCCAGGCCAGCAGGAACGGGCGGAATTCCTTGGGCGAGCGGAAGGTCGCCGGGCCGTTGGTTTTCTCGCGCCAGCCGGTGATCTTGGTGTCGCGCACAAACAGCTGGCCGTCGTTGACCAGGAACGCGCCGGCCTCCTGGGACAGGCGCAGTTCCTGGGTCTGTTGATCGATTTCGAGGATGCCTTTTTCGCCGACCACAATCGGTAGCTTGGCCAGGAACACGCCGGGCGAGGTTTCGCTCAGGTATTGCTTGGGCACTTTCTGGAGCAGGTCCTTGAGGTTCATGTAGCCGTCGTCGATAAAGATCGCCTGGGGAATGCCGTGCTGGCGCACCACCCATTCGGCCATCTTGTTGTCGCCGCCGATAAAGTCCTTGAGGGCGTTTTCCTGCATCATCCGGCGCACGCTGACCTTGCCGGCCTTGCTGCGCACGATTTTCTTCGCCACGGCTTGTGCGGTGTAGCCCGAGAGGTCCGGCAGTGTCGGCTTGGCCAGCTCCAGCGGCGCGGTGGGCGGGCTGGTGATGGTGTAGGTCTTGGCCTGTTGCAGTTCCTTGGCGATGGTGGGCGCCTTGACCTGCGGCTCGACATTGGCAAAGGCCGGGGCGCACGCCAGCAGCATTGCCGCAGCGAGCAGGGCCGAGCCTTTGAGGGCGTGAGGATTCATTGCGCAGGCTCCCATCAGAAACGCCAGATCACATCGACAAAGGCGCGGTGCATGTACGAGTCGACTTGCTTGCCATAGGCGTCGCCCGGTTTGAACACGCCGCCACGAAAGCGCACCAGGGCCGACGGTTCGTCGATCGACTGGCTGAGGGCGGCGGGCAGCAGGCCCTTCTTGAAGTACTTGGTGACCACCAGGTCCATCTCCTGGCCGAGGTCTTTCTTGCCGTCTTCCAAAGGCAGGGAGGCGCTGGACAGCACGGCGCCGGTGACGTCGTCGTAGTTGTTCTGCACCGCGTCGATGCCATTGCTGCCCACCGGCTTGTTACCGTCGACACGCCAGAACTTGTGGTAGACCAGGCTGGCGTCGTAGTCGTCGCGCAACTGCCAGGAACCGAACAGGCTCATGGACTGCATGTTGTTCATCTCGCCGCGAAACGCCTCGCCAAAACGATGCACCCGCGATTGCGTGCCGGTGAAGTTCGAGCGGTTGCTTTGCAGGCCGTTCTGTTCGTAGTCGGCGCTGGCGCGGGCATAGGCCGCACCCACTTGCCACTGCGGGTCGAGGCGCAGGCGCACACCGAGGTCGGTGGCCCAGCCATCCACATCGGTATTGCGCTTGGCGTTGGCCGGGCGGCTGCCGTCGGCGTTCAACGCGTTGACGTTGCTGCGCTCGCCCTGCATGCCGGTGACGCTGGCCCAGTAGTTGACGCTGTTGGTGTTGCGCCAGTTATAGGCGTCGCTGTTGGCCTCCAGGCCGAGCCAGGTCAGGTCGCCGTTCTGGCGCTTGTCCAATGAGTCGGCGGCCACGCCCGGTTGCGGGTAGTCGAGCTTGCCGTCGTCATGGCTGTGATGGCCGCGCACGCCAACCCAGTGGCCCGGGGTCCACTGGTAGGCCGCGTCGGCGTAGAAGTGCTGGCGGTCCTTGTCTTCGGGGGACAGTTCCTTGAGGTCGGTGCGGTACTCGCTGAAGCGCTCGGCGGCGCCGACATTGGCCTTGAGCAGGGTGGTGTCGAAGGTCCAGTTCAGCGCTTCGATATTGGTGTCGCGCCATTGCCCGTCGTCATTGCGCAGGCGTTGGCGGCCCAGCTTGAGGATCTCGCCAGGGTAGGGGGTGAAGCCGCTGTAGCCGACCCAGAACTCGCGCAGGGCCAGGTAGTTTTTCTTGGTCTTGCGGTCGTTGTTGCTCGATTGCTCGGTGGTGTCGCCATCGGACTGTTGCAGGGTGTCGGTCTCGATGATGTCGCTGGACGCCACCGCCTGGCCCATGGCGTAGGCGCTCCACGCGCCGCGCTCACCATAGATCCACGGGCGCACATCCAGACCGATGCCGTTGACGTCGCCGCCGCGCTGGGTGCCGAGGTCGCGGTCATCTTCGGACTGGCCGGTGACTTTCACTTCCAGGCCGAAGTTCTTGTCTTCGGTCAGCGCGGCCAGGGTCGGGCACGACCACAGCAGGGCGAAGGTCAGGCCAATACCGGCCTTGACGAATGGATTGAGTTTCATAGGGTTTCCTCGCCGTCTTCTTCTTGCAGGGCGTGCAGTTGCAGCGCGCTTTGGCTCAAGGCGCCACGGGCGGCCAGCTCTTGTTGCAGCAGGCGCTGGCCCTCGGCGCGCTGGGCAGGCGGCAGTTGTTGTTCGAGTTGCGCGGCCAGTTCATTGGCTTGCGGCGTGTTTTGGGCTTTGGCCAGTTGGCTGAACACATAGGCGTTGAGCGGGTCGGGCTGGGTGCCCTTGCCTTGGGAAAACAGTTGGGCGATAGCAAAGTCGGCGCTGTTCTGGCCGTTGCGCGCGGCGGTCAGCAAGTGATCCAGGGCTTTTTGCGGGTAGACCTGGCCCAGGTAGCCACGGCGGTAGATCTGGCCGAGGTAGTAATCGGCGGCCACTTCCCGGCCCTGGGCTTTCTGAAAGTGCGCTTGCGCGGCCTTGGCATCGGCCGGCACCCACTTGCCTTCGTAGTAGAGCTTGCCCAGCAGCAGTTCGGCGCGGGGCTGGTCGGCGGCGCGGCCGTTGTCGAGGTACTTCATCATTTGCTCGACGTCGCCCAGTTCCGGGAAGTCGTAGAGCAGCTGCGCGAGGCTGACCCAGGACGCCGGGTAGCCGGGGGCGATTTTTTCCAGCAGGGCCTGGGCGGTCTTTTCGTCCGTCTTGCCGAGTGAGGCATCACCCAGCACACGGGCCACACTGTCGACCCGCTGGGCGCTGACGGTGCCACGGCTGTAGCCGGCTTGCATCTGCTTGAGCAGTTCGGCCTGTGGCTGCGGCTGCTCGCGCTTCTGGTAGACGGTGGCCAGTTCGACGTAGCAGATATCGGTGCTGCTGAGCGCGGCCTTGCAGATTTTTTCGATGTCATCCAGGTGCTGGTCGTAGGTGCCCTGGGTGCGGTACAGCAGCACCTGCGCCAGGCCGGCTTCCGGATAGCCGGCGGTGCGCCAGGTATCGATCTGCTGCTGCGCGTTGACGCTGGGGAAATCGTGGGGGTATTGCAGGTACAGCATGGCCAGGGGGATCAGGGTGTTGCCTTCGCCATTGGCAAAGGCTTTTTTCAACAGGCCTTCGGCTTCACGGTGCTCGGCTTCGGTGGCGCCGGGCTTGGCCACCAGCAGGCGGCCGAGACGGGCCTGGGCGCGGGGCGAGATATCGGCGGCCGCGCGGTAGGTGGCTTCGGCTTGCTTGATCTGCGCCGGGTCGCGGCTGCCGACCTGGATATCGGCCAGGCCGACCTGGGCTTCGCTGTAGCCCAGTTCTGCCAGTTGCTGGTAATTGTGCGCGGCGGTGGCGGTGTCGCCACGCTTGAGGGCTTCATTGGCCAGGCGCTGGTCGGGCAGGCCGGCGCAACCGGCCAGTGTGACGGCCAATGCCAGCAGCGCCACAGGTCGCATGGGGGAGCGAGCTTTTGTAGGAGCTGGCTTGCCTGCGATGCGCGCGACTCGGTGTGCCTGCTGCACCGAGTCGATGCTATCGCGGGCAAGCCCGGCTCCCACAGAAGTGGGCTCCCACAAGGGTTGTGTTGTTCTTGAGATAGGGTTCACAGGCAAATCCTCGCTTACAAACCAGCAGCCATGGCTTTATCAATCAGCCAGTTCAGGGACGGGCCACGGTCGCTCGTCACTTCTACCGGGCGGCCGGCATAGGCGCTGTCCAGCGGGGCATCGGGCTTGATCTGCACGCGGATATCCGAGGACAGGTCGGCGCTGTTGAGGCTGGTGCTGCTGACGATGGTGCCGGTGCGGGTCTGTTCCTCATCGGCGACCTGGAAGCTCACCGGGGTGCCTGGGCGCACATCACCGAACTGGCGATAGGAGAAACGCGCCTCGACATTCGCCTGGCTGCCGCGCGGCACCAGTTGGAAGATCACATCACCCTTGCTCGCGTATTGACCGTCGGCCACCAGTTGCTGGGCGACGATGCAATCGCAGGGCGAGGTCAGGGTGCCGGTCATTTGCTTGCCGAACAGCTCTTCGACCTTGGCCGGTTGCAGCTGGTCTTCGTCCAGGTGGCCCTTGAGCACATCCAGCATGCTGGTGCTGAAGGTCGCCAGTGGCGCGCCTTTGGCGGCAACCCCGTTGTCTTTGATCAGGCTTTGCACGGTGCCGTCGCGGGGCATCGTGACGTTCATGCCTGGCACGCTGACCAGGCCGGCCTGGGCGTGGCTGACGAAGTACATGCCGTACACCGACTTGAACACAAAACCGAATGCCGCCAGGCCCACCAGGAAGATCGCCAGGCTGAAGGTCACGGCGCGCAGGCGGCCAAAGGCGGTCATGCCGCTGCCGCTGTCCTTGACCTTGCGTGCCTTGGTGAAGTTGTCGCGCTGCAAGGTCGCCAGTACATCGCCCATGGTCACGATATCGCCGGACAGGTGCGAAGTGATCAGGTGGCGCAGGGTGGAAATATCCTGGGCATCCAGGTTCTGGAACTGGCAGCCGGTGCGGCCGGTCTGGCGGTCGTGGGAGCGGATCAACAGCTCCACGTCCATCGCCAGGCCGAGGTTGTCGATGACAAATTGCAGGCGCGCCTTATGCACATCGCCAACCTTCAGCGGTTGCTGGGCGGCATTGAAGGCCAGGCCGCCGGCGGACAGGTCGATGACCCGTACTTCCATGGGGGTGCGGTCGGCGCCGAAGAAGCGCAGCTTGGCCGGGATTTTGACCCGGGCGTGTTGGCGCTGGGCTTCGGATTCGTGGACAACATTGGCGTTTACTTGACTGTTCATCAGGGCATTTCCTTAAGTTAATTCAGGCTTGGCAGGGTCAGACCATCATCAGCAACACGGCGACGAAAATGCTGCCGGCGGAGAAGGTCATGGTCCGAGACGACCAGGTGTTGAACCAACGCTGTGCGCTTTCCAAATCACGGGTCAGTTTGGTGTCCTGGCGGGTCCAGGATTGTTGATCGAGGCGGAAGAACACGTAGATCTTCACCAGCGCGCCCATGATCTGGTTGTAATAGAGAATCACCGGGTAGGCGGGGCCGATCTTGTGGCCCGAGCACGACAGCAACAGGGTCAGGATCAGGCGGGTGATACCAATCCACAAAAGGTAAGCGAGGATGAACGCGCCGCCGTACTTGAAGGTGGCGATGATCGCCACGGTCAGGCCGAGCAGGGAGGTCCACATCGACACGCGCTGGTCGAACAGCACCACGCTGGTGAACAGGCCCAGTCGGCCCATACCCAGGCCCAGGGCCCGGGAGTTCTGGCGCAGGTTGTTGCCGTACCAGCGGAACATCAGCTTGCGGCTGGCCTTGATAAAGCTCTTTTCCGGTGGATGCTCGACGGTGTTGATCGCTGCATCGGGCACGTAGAAGGTGTCGTAGCCCAGGCGCATCAGGCTGAACCAGCTGGACTTGTCATCGCCGGTGAGGAACTTGAAGCGGCCCAGGCGCCAGTGTTGCAGCGAGTCGCTTTCCACGTCGGCGATAAAGCCGGGGTCGGTGACCACGCTGGCACGGAACACCGACATGCGTCCGGTCATGGTCAGCACGCGCTTGGACAGGGCCATGGAGCACATGTTGATGTGGCGCTGGGCGAAGCGCAGTTTGTGCCACTCGCTCATGATGTAGCCGCCGCGCACTTCGCAGAACTCGTTGGTGGTCAAGCCGCCGACATTGCCGAACAGCTGGAACCACGGCACGGTCTTGCGTACCACGCCTTCGGCGAGCACGGTGTCGCCATCGATCACCGCCACCACGGCGCGGTCGTCCGGCAGGTGGCGGGAGATGGCGCGGAAACCAAAGGCCAGGCCATCGCGCTTGCCGGTGCCGGCGATGCGCACGAAGTCGAGCTTGACGTGAGCCGGTGGGTTCATCTTTTCCCAGAGGCTCTTGACCAGCAGCTCATCGGACATTTCCACCAGCGAGCAGACCACGGTGGTGGGGAAGCCGCACTCGATGGCCTCGCGAATCACCGAGCTGTAGACCTGGGCGGTGGTCAGCGCGTCGATGCGAAAGCTGGTGACCATCAGGAACACGTGGGAGGGGTCCGCCGCCTTGCCCAGCTTGCGCACTTTGCGCCGCAGGTGCGGGTAGACCACGTACAGGAACAGCATGCCGCGCACAAAGTGCGTAGCGCCCATGGAGTAGCGCCAGATGCCAACGGCGCCAATCAGGAAAATGAAATTCTTCGACTGCGAGTCGAATGTGCTCGCCGGCAACGCCAGGGCCAGGCACATCAACACGCTTAAAAACAACAGCCAACCGGCGGCCTGAAGGAGGCCGTGCTTTAGCCTGTGCATAATCTGCATCCGTCTGGAGTCTCGGGCGAGCCTGTGGGGTGGCCCGATGGGGTTGTGGCAGGCTTACAGTGGGGCGCCATCGCCGGCGAGCCGGCTCCTACATGACATGCGCGACCTGTAGGAGCCGGCTTGCCGGCGATCAGCGCGGTTACCAGCAAATGCCTTCGGTACGCCCATTGACGCTGGTGGCCTGGGACATGAAGCCCACCAGGTCGATCACTTGCTTACCGTGCGGGGCTTGTTGGGCCAGGGCGCGGAATTTCTCGTCGCGGTTGCCGAGAATGATCACGTCGCTGTTGTTGATCACATCGTCGAAGTCCGAGTTGAGCAGGGACGACACGTGGGGGATCTTGCCTTCGATGTAGTCCTTGTTGGCCCCATGCACACGGGCGTATTCGACGTTGCTGTCGTAGATGCTCAGGTCAAAGCCCTTGCCGATCAGCATTTCCGCCAGTTCCACCAGTGGGCTTTCGCGCAGGTCATCGGTGCCGGCCTTGAAGCTCAGGCCCAGCAGGGCGACCTTGCGCTTGTCGTGGCTGGAGACGATGTCGAAGGCGTTCTGCACCTGGGATTCGTTGCTGCGCATCAGCGAGTTGAGCAGCGGCGCCTCCACGTCCAGGGTGCTGGCGCGGTAGGTCAGGGCGCGCACGTCTTTTGGCAGGCACGAGCCGCCGAACGCAAAGCCTGGGCGCATGTAGTACTGGGACAGGTTGAGGGTCTTGTCCTGGCAGACCACTTCCATCACTTCGCGACCATCCACGCCGACCGCCTTGGCGATGTTGCCGATCTCGTTGGCGAAGGTGACCTTGGTGGCGTGCCACACGTTGCAGGTGTACTTGATCATCTCGGCAACGGCGATGTCCTTGCGGATGATCGGTGCGTCGAGTTCTTCGTACAGCGACTGCAGGACGTCGCCCGAGGCTTTGTCCAGTTCGCCGATCACGGTCATCGGCGGCTGGTCGTAGTCGGCGATGGCGGTGGATTCGCGCAGGAACTCGGGGTTGACCGCGACACCGAAGTCGACCCCGGCTTTCTTGCCCGAGCAGTCTTCGAGGATCGGGATCACGACGTTGGCCACGGTGCCGGGCAACACGGTGCTGCGTACCACGATGGTGTGGCGGGTGGTCTTGTCACGCAGGACAAAACCAATCTCGCGGCATACCGCTTCGATGTAGTTGAGTTCCAGGTCGCCGTTTTTCTTGCTCGGCGTGCCCACACAGATCATCGACAGGTCGGTATCGCGGATGGCGTCGGCGAAGTTGGTGGTACCGCGCAACCGGCCGGTGGCAATGCCCTGGCTCAACAGTTCGCCCAGGCCGGGTTCAACGATGGGGGATTTACCCGCGTTGATCAGGTCGATCTTATCCTTGGAAATATCCACGCCGACCACTTCGTGGCCCCGTGCAGACAGGCAACCGGCACATACTGCACCCACGTAACCCAAACCAAATATGCTGATGCGCATCGCATTTACCTCTATCTTTATCACGCCATTAGATGGCCGGAGTTCATGTTTTCAAGCGTCACTCATGCACTAGGTAATGCCGTGAATAGACACTGCATTGCCATGTGCAGGCATGTTAAAAGTCGAGTGACTAACTAATGCACTCAAGTTGTGCGCAACTTGGCCTTGTTGTTGGGGCTTGCCCTGAAATGCAGCCAGCCTTCGGTGAGAAGGGTCTGGCGCCAGTGCCGCAATGCCTTGATATGGACATGAAACCCTTATCTATCAATGCCTTGGGTTGTCTCACTGGCCCATTCGGGTAGGCTTAGCCTTGGCCTTGTAGGGGATGGTCATGCAACCTTATCGCCCGCCCTCAACTAAACAGTTGGTAATTAGACCGAAGAGTCATAGTTGTATGTGACAACTTCACTACTTCTTTTGGTCGCTGTGTAAGTCATATCGCACATGAACAGAGATAATCGTTACCGGTGGTATGAGCGGCCCTGGAAGACATAGTTCCGGGCCGCTCATCCTGTTTCTCGAAATTTCTTGAAATATTAGGAAAGATGGCACTGGTACTATATTGATAGCACTTGCGGATTGGGCTAGTGGTTATAGGGAGTTGGCGCGGGGATATAGTTTTATGCCACTACTGTTTTAAAAAAGTGGTGCCACTACGAAAAAAACTGACGAATGTCGAGTGAAAGAAACGTTAGGAATTCTGAAGAAATATTTTTGACGTCAAATTAATGACTATTTCATTGGGGAAATGCAGATAAAAATGTGGGAGCAGGCAAGCCAGCTCCCACATTAGATTTGCGCTGTATTGGTGACCTATTGCGGTGCGTGGTCGCGCAAAAACACCAGGTTGTCCGGCTTGGACTGTTCGGCACTGAAGCGATAGCCCTGTACATCGAACTGCTTGAGCTGCGCCGGGTCGTTGATGCGTTCTTCGATGACGAAGCGGCTCATCATGCCCCGGGCTTTCTTGGCGTAGAAGCTGATGATCTTGTACTGGCCGTTCTTCAGGTCCTTGAACTCGGTGTTGATGATCCGCGCGTTGAGGGCCGGGCGCTTGACCGCCGAGAAGTATTCGTTGGAGGCCAGGTTCAACAGCACGTCATCGCCTTGCTCGGCCAGGGCTTCGTTGAGCCATTCGCTGATGCGTGTGCCCCAGAAGGCGTACAGGTCCTTGCCACGGGCATTGGCCAGTTTGGTGCCCATCTCCAGGCGGTACGGCATCATCAGGTCCAGCGGGCGCAGCAGGCCGTACAGGCCCGAGAGCATGCGCAGGTGATCCTGGGCGTAGGCGAAGTCGGCGTCGTTGAAGGTCTGGGCGTTGAGGCCGGTATAGACGTCGCCCTTGAAGGCCAGCAACGCCTGCTTGGCATTGGCCGGGGTGAAGGCGGGGGTACAACTGCCGAAACGCGCGGCGTTGAGGCCGCCGATCTTGTCGGAAACATGCATCAGTTCACTGATCTGCGCCGGGCTCAGCTCGCGCAACTGCTCGATCAACTCTTGGGAGTGGTCCAGGTATTGCGGCTGGGTAAAGCGCTGGGTCGCAGGCGGGCTCTCGAAATCGAGGGTTTTGGCTGGGGAAATCACCATCAGCATGAAGTCGTCTCCTGTAATCGTCGGGGGATTCTAGGGGGTTGGGGCCTTCGACTCCACCTATCGCGTCAATAGCCACCCATTCTCTGTCGGCACCGGCAAGCCGGCTCATCGGCTATAGTGGCCGACGACTCTGGAGGGGGAGACCCGTTGTGCGAATTGCGCTTTTGTTGTGCGCCTGGCTGACCTGCCTGGGTGCCCAGGCGGCCAGTGTGGATGTCGCGAGCCTGGACCGCGGCACCTGGCCGGAAAAACTCAGCAGCCCGGCGCTGTTCGATGTGGCGTCACGCGCTGAAATCCTCATGTTCGCCAACGCGCTGCTGGCCAGCGAGGCCCTGGATGAGCCGGCCCTCAAGCAGCGCCTGGGGCTGAAGATCATCAATCAGGGGGCCATCGACGACCTGCGTCGCCACCTCTGGCAACGGTTGCTGGAAAACTACGGATTTGCCCAGCAAAGCTGCGAGCAGGACGCCTCGTTCTGCTACCTGGTGGACAACATGGACGACCTGCGCGAGCAGGCCGGCAAGTTCGCGGTGGGCGAGCAGTCCTTCTATATAGGCTGGGCCGGCCCCAGCCGCGCGTTTCACCAGCGCTACCTGGACGAGCTGTTGCGCAAGGCCGCCCTGTTTCCACAGATCAGCAGCGAAGTCGCACGTTTTGGCGATTTCGAGCGCAACGGTGATGAACTCAATGACCGCCTGTTTTTACTGACCTTCGATGGCGGCCCGTCACCGATCAGCGGTAATACCGACTGGCTGGCCGACTACCTGCGCAAGCAAAAAATGACCGCGACCTTTTTTGCCCTCGGCAATAGCCTGCAAACCCGCCTGGAAAAGACCTCGCCCGCCGATATGCAGGCGTTGTACCAGGGCCAGTGCGTGGGCATCCAGGGCTGGCAGTACCGCTCCCATAGCCATTGGGTCGACTGGCAAAGTTCGATCACCCGCACGGCATCACTGACCCAGAACCTGTTGCCGGAAAACTACGTGCCGCTGTTTCGCCCGCCCTACGGCCAGCGGCGGGCTGACAGCCAGGGCTTCTTCCAGGGCCAGGGCCTGCAAGTGGCGCTATGGGATATCGACTCCCAGGACGAGCCCGGCCAGCTCAAGGCCGACGAGTCGGCCCAGCGGGTGCTGACGCTGATGCTGTTGTGGCGCAAAGGGGTGATTGTGTTCCACGACACCCAGGACAAGGCGCGGGTCGCATTGCCGCTGTTGCTCCAGGCAACGGCGCAAAGTGGGCTGGGCTGGCAGGACTGTCGGGAGGCGTTTCGCTGAAAAGCGCAAAGGCCCGGCCCTGTTGGGGATGATGGCGTTTCGGGGTGATTTGCTGCGACATTTCGATGCAGGCGGACTTCCGACTTTAGCGGTGTGTGTGGCGGCCCGCCAGTGCTATTCGTCATCCTGAAAAATAAACTTCAAAAAAGCGTCAAAGTGCTTTTTCCTGTCATGGGTTTTGCGGTATTACGAAGGCAGATCGCCGAAACCTGCACCACAGGTGGCGTCTTCCCAGACTCCCTTTGCGGTGTGTTCGGCGGTCGAATCGAGGCGCAGCACTGTTGTGGTATTGCGTCGACTGGCTCCCACAAAGGTGACCGAGTATGGATGATCATGGACGTAACCCTTCTTCCGACCAGCCAATCCTTTATGTGCTTGATACCAATGTATTGATCCACGATCCAAACGCTTTGCTCAATTTCGAAGAACACCACGTCGCCATCCCAATGATCGTGCTCGAGGAACTCGACAAACTCAAAAGCGGGCACCACAGCGTTGCCGCCGAATGTCGCCAGGCGATCCGCCTGATCGACAAGACCCTGGGCGAAGCCTCGCCCGAGGATGTGGAAGTCGGCGTACCGATCCAGCGTGGCAAGAGCGGGCCCAAGGGCTTGCTGTCGATCCTGATGAGCAAGCGCAGCGAACCCAACAGCCTGCTGCCGGAAAACCTCAACGACAACAAGATCATCAACCAACTGATCGACCTGCACGCACGTGACAAGGACCTGCGCCTGGTGCTGGTGACCAAAGACATCAATATGCGCCTCAAGGCACGAGCGTGTGGGATCGCCGCCGAGGACTACAGTACCGACCAACTGGTCGACGACGTATCGATGCTGTCCCGTGGTTATCACACCATGACCGGCTCGTTCTGGGACCGCGTCAGCAAGGTCGAGACCCGCCAGGACCATGGCCGCACCTGGCATCAGGTACAGCTGACCGACAACTTGCCGGCGGTGCATATCAATGAATTCATCATCGACGAACAGGGTTTTGTAGGCTGGATCAAAGAGATCCAGGTCGACAAGCTGCTGATCCTCGACCTGCATCAGGAACCCCTGTTGCACCAGGAAGCCTGGGGCCTGAAACCGCGTGATATTTACCAGAGCCTGGCGCTGTACGCGTTGCTCGACCCGGACATCCACCTGGTCAACCTGACCGGCGCGGCGGGTTCGGGCAAGACCATCCTCGCCCTGGCGGCGGCCATCGAGCAGACCATGGTCACCAAGCGTTATCGCCGCATCATCGCCACCCGCAGCGTGCAGGGCCTGGACCAGGAGATCGGCTTTTTGCCCGGCACCGAAGCGGAAAAAATGGAACCGTGGCTGGGAGCGATCACCGACAACCTCGAAGCCTTGCACATGGATGACGAAAACACCCATGGCAGCGTCGACTACATCCTCAGCAAAGTGCCGTTGCAGTTCAAATCCCTCAACTACATTCGAGGTCGCAGCTTCCAGCAGAGCCTGATTTTGATCGATGAATGCCAGAACCTCACCCCGCACCAGATGAAAACCATCATCACCCGTGCCGGCGCCGGTTCCAAAGTGGTGTGCCTGGGCAACCTGGCGCAGATCGACACCCCTTACCTGTCCGCGACCAGCTCCGGGCTGACCTACCTGACGGAACGCTTCAAGGATTTCCCGAACGGCGTGCACATCGCCTTGCAGGGCGTCCCTCGCTCGATTCTGGCTGAATACGCCGAATCCCACCTGTAACCGCCCAGTGTGGGAGCGGGGTTGCCCGCGATAGCGGTGGGTCAGTCGATGATAAGTTGACTGACGCGCTCCTATCGCAGGTAAGCCAGCTCCCACCTTTTGATCTGCGTTGGGTTTACAATCGGGGGCTTCTGATCAGGAGTATCCCCGTGCTGACTCATCTCGATTCCCAGGGCCGTGCCCATATGGTCGACGTCACCGACAAAACCGTGACGTTCCGTGAAGCCGTGGCCGAAGCGCGGGTGCGCATGCTGCCCCAGACCCTGCAAATGATCGTCGACGGCGCCCACCCCAAGGGCGATGTGTTCGCCGTGGCCCGCATCGCCGGGATCCAGGCGGCGAAGAAAACCAGCGACCTGATCCCCCTGTGCCATCCGCTGATGTTGACGGGCGTCAAGGTTGAGCTGGCCGCCGAAGGGGAAAATACCGTACACATCATCGCCCGCTGCAAACTGTCCGGGCAGACCGGCGTGGAAATGGAAGCGCTGACGGCCGCCAGTGTCGCCGCGCTGACCATCTACGATATGTGCAAGGCGGTGGACCGTGGCATGACCATCGAGAACATCCGCCTGCTGGAAAAGCTTGGCGGCAAGAGCGGGCATTTCAAGGCGGACCAGGCATGAGCATCCACGTACTGTTTTTTGCGCGCTACAGCGAGGCGGTAGGCCTGGACTCCCTGGAGGTCGAAGGCGACTTCGCCACCGTCGATGCCGTGCGCCAGGCTCTGGCCGCAGATCCTGGCTTCGAGGTGCTCAATGAGGCCAGCCTGATGTGCGCGCGCAACCAGGAACTGTGCGCCCTCGACGAGCCTTTGCAGGCCGGCGATGAAGTGGCCTTCTTCCCGCCCGTGACCGGAGGCTGACCATGGCCATTCGTGTGCAAGCCCAACCCTTTGACCCCGGCGCCGAAGTCAACGCCATGCACGCCGCCAATGTAGGCGTGGGCGCGGTGGTGAGCTTTGTCGGCTATGTACGCGATTTCAACGACGGCCTCGATGTGGCGGGGATGTTCCTCGAACACTACCCCGGCATGACCGAAAAGGCCCTGGCCAAGATCGCTGTCGAGGCTGAGCAGCGCTGGCCGCTGCTCAAGCTGGAAGTGCTGCACCGCATCGGCGCCCTGGAGCCTGGCGAGCCCATCGTGTTCGTAGCGGCTGCCAGTGCCCATCGCCAGGCGGCGTTTGATGCCTGTGCGTTTGTGATGGACTACCTCAAGACCCGCGCGCCGTTCTGGAAGAAGGAAAACACCAGTGAGGGGCCGCGCTGGGTGGAGGGGCGCGACAGTGATCATGCGGCGGCGGATCGCTGGTAGTGGCGAGCAGCACCCACTACTAGCTCTATTTGACCTATAAAGCCTTTGGTTTAGGCCAAAAGGTTCTGCACAACTGTCAATTCTGACAGTTGTTCGTCATTCTCATTTAATACTTAATTACACTCACGGGCATTGGGTTTTCCTTTAGAGATAACCAGGCTGTATTAAGTAGTTATGCCTCCGATTGTACTTCATCGAAGATGAAAGTTTCAGGGAGAAAAAATGACTGAGGAAAATAAACTGTCCAGGCTTTCCCATTTCAGGGTTACATGCCCGGATGGGTCGAACTTTACGGATAATCTTTATGCCAACGGGCGCCATCAATGTGAGGTTGTTGTTGAAGTAATAAAAGAGTGCCCAAATAGAATTGGGGTATGGGAGCGTACTGAATTAACTGATGAAGAAATTGAAAGTATCAGAGTTGTTTCGTTTTTTTCAGAGGATGGAGGATTTTTACCTAGTGGTTGGAGTTGTGATGAGAGAAAAAATATTTACAGTGAAGGGCTTTGGGAAGGTGATAAAAAAGTAGAACTGAAACCAACTGATTATAATCCGGGTCCCCTGGTTCAGAGGGTTTCTCGTTACTTGCGTTTCAGTTCGCAAGGCTCTATGGAGTCAGTCAGACTTGTAGCATGTATGGTTTTGAATGGTCAGGTTTATAAAACCAAGTCGTTGGCGGAAGATAGCAGTTTTGATTCGTCGGTTACCCTCCAGCCAGTGGTTCCATTTAGACTCTCTGTGAAAGATTTGGTTGAGTATAAACATGCAGCAGTTTCGGATACAACGTTCTATGCGACGGTATATTATTGGACTCCTCCTGCTGGGGTGGTGTTCGTTGCGCAAGAAGGTCTTGACCGGCCGTTGGATATGGACTACGAGGGTGACCATTTTCAGACTGGTTACGCTTATGCAAAACAGGGCAATAACACTCCCCATAAGGGGGGGGTAGTTGTTAATAAAGGGAACTCTCCCGTTATGCGGTCGGATATATTCAAGCCTTACGGTATTCCGGTTTACAATCATTATGTGCGGACTGATATGCGGCCGACAATCATGAGGGCAATAACGGCACGATCTCTTGCTTTGAAAGTTGATGTTACGCACGACTCGAATAGCACATGGAGTTTAATAGATAATTTTGGAAACTTACATCAGTTTGTATTGGAGTCGGCCGGTGCTAACTATGAAGGCTTGCGTATAAAAGATAAGGGGCCAAACCTAAACTTGACCTATTTCAAGATAAAGCTTCCTAATAATCAAACTTGGACGGATGCTCTTTATAGCAACGGTCGTCATCAGTGCAAGGTCCAGGTCGAGGTGCTATTGGAGCGCGAGGGTGCAGGTCCTGTTCCACTGACTGCAGAGCAGCGTGCTAGTGTGACGATTACACGTTACTCAACAAATGTACACGAAGTATTGCCGCCTGGATGGTCTTGTGATGTTGAAAAAAACATGTTTGACACGGGACGCTGGGTGAGAGATGGCATCATGGAAGATGAGCAACGCAACATAGGCCCGGATGATAATGGTTCGGTACCGTTTTCAGAAATAATTGATCGGTATATGCGTTTCGACTCGACCACTCCGATCGAAACTCAAAAATTCATGGCCAGAATCATAATAGATGGGGTTGTTTATACAACTAATCCGATATCTACTCCAGGTGGTAGTTCAATTGATATTCTTCCGATTAGACCATACCGTCTAAGCGTGCGCGATTTGACAGTTTATCATGATTTTGATGCGCAGCATGATGCTAATAGTGACGCAGATGTTTTTTATTATAATCCACCGGCGGGACTGAGGATTGTCTCCACGATGGGGCTTGACAACCCTTTGCAAGTCAATGATGAGGGTGATTACTTTCAAACGTCATTTTCGCAAAAAATCAACAGAGATGGATATCGGTATTGTAAGGCCGGTGTTGTCTTGCAAAAAGATGTGCCAGGCTTGAAGCTGCGGACTCATGATGTTCAGAGAAATGCTAACTTTCTTAATCCTTATATTGAATACAATGTTGTGTCTACTATTTTTCGTGTAGTGAAAATTTGGACAAAAAATCCAATTGTTGAAGGTGATACAAAAAGTACATTGCGTGTCTGGGATAATTTTGGATGTGAGCATAGATTTTTTATAGAGAAGGCGGACAGTGGGCGTAGTTTAGAACTGAGAGATGCGTGAGTGTGCGATTTCTGATCGCGAGTTCGGGTATGTAGTGTTCGTTTGGATTTAACTATTTTGCTGGTTGTCTGTACAGTTAAGGAGTTAAAAATGAATGTCTATTCTAATGCTTTTAATTTCAGTTCGTATCTCAACGGTTCAGTTGATCCGCGCACGGGGCAGTATGGTGGACAAATTCGCTTGGCCACTTTGTATCCTGAAGGCCCACAAGAGGTGAGTCGGGATATTATGCTGTCGTTTTCTATGCTTAATTCAATTAATAGCCCTTACGGTATCGGATGGCAGCTCAGTAATACTTCATTTGATTTGGTCAGCCTGAATTTTACCTTGCTCAATGGCGGAAGATATCAAACCAGTGGTCTGCCTTCGGTAGGCGGCACGATGATATTCAAGGATTACAAGTTAAAAGATCTAGTCGTCAAACGGCCGGATACCAATACGCTGCATGTAATTTACAAAGATGGATCTGTAGAAGTTTTACGTCGCACAAGCAGTACTGTGCCGTACCGGATAGACGCTATATTGTTCGAGAATGGCGAGCGCTTGACTTTCCGGTACGGCACTACAGGTTTTTTGGAGCGGATCCTCAACCATAAGCAAGAAGATCTACTTATTCTGACCTACTCCACCGGGCGTTTGTCGTACGTAGATGCTCGGGTCGAAGGAGGGCGTTATGCCCGCATTCAATTTACACAGATCAATAATCTTTTGACGAGAGTGACGGCCCCCTATGATCGTAATGAACCGCCCGGCGCTGCGGCTTATGCGTTTGAATACTGGCCGGAGTTTCGCAACGGCCTGGTCCCTCTTAAGCGAGTTTATTCGCCGATGGGTGGGGAGGAACTGATTAGTTATGAGGAGAACGGGCACCAATATGCCAACAACCAATACATTCCACGGGTCGTCCGTTGGGTGCAGACACCAGGGGCCAGTCAGCCGGACATGATCCGGACCTATGCCTACAGTCAGGGCAAGAATTTTACCGGTTACCCGTTCTCCGGCGGTTTTCGCGAAGGCGAAGACAACCTGTACTTGGTAGGCAGCGCTTATGACTACTGGACCGAAGAGACCAGCCGCAGTGCTAATAATGCGGTGCTGAGCGTCAGCCGCACCACCTATAACAAGTTTCACCTGTTGACCGAAGAACGGGTTACGCGTGAGGGGACGCGGACCCAAATGAACATCACGTACAACACGGTCCCCGGCCTGTTTCCCGCCCAGCCAGCCAATCTCCACCTTGCCAAAACCATCACCAAACGCTATGAGCTAGTGGCTGGTGGTACCCCGAGGGAAGAGATCCAGCAGATAGAAACTGACGACTACGGCAACGAACTCAGTCGCACTGAGCCTTCCGGTATCCGTACCGAATACAGCTATTACCCGATTGCGGGAGAAAGCGGCAAGTGCCCTGCCGACCCCCACGGTTTGTTCCAGCGCTACCTCAAAGAAGAGCGATTCGTGCCCGTAGGAGGCGCGCCTGCCGCGCGGCTCACGGAATATACCCATACACGTGTCCCGCAGACGGGCAGTAGCTATTTTGTGCTGCAGCAATCCATCAACCAGGCTGGTGTGCTGGCCATGCAGCAGACTTATTACCAAACCCCTGTCGAGCTGGCTGGCCGGTTGAAGAGCGCCACCAGTACGGTCGGCGGGCAGGCGCTGACCAGTGAGTTCAGTTACGTGATTCAAGGCGATAATGTGCTCGAAACCCGGCGGCTGAAGGGGCGCGAGGGGCAATGGCTCGAGGCCAAGCGCACGCTTTCGCTGGTCAATCGACGCCTGTTGTCGATGACGCGAGACGGCGAAAGCACTCTGGATCTGGCTTACGACGTCAGTGGCCGGTTGACGGTGGAAACGGTTGCTCCCGGCACACCGCAAAAAGCCACGCGGCAATACGCCTACCATTTTGCGCAGGGGGTGACGCGTGCCCATTTGATCACCACGGATGCGCAAGGGATCAAGGCCATTACTTACTATGATGGTGCTGGTCGCCAGGTGGCCGAAGCACAGGTGATCGGCTCGAATCAGGAGCGACCCACTTGTACCTGGCGTTATGACGCGCTCGGGCAAACCGTCGAAGTGGTCGATATGGATTACGTGACCGAAGGGCAACGCTTGTTGAAAAGCACCCACACCTACAACCGCTGGGGCAACGCGAGCCGTGTCACCCACGCCGATGGCCGCGTAGTGATCAATGAGTACGACCCGCTGCTCAATCTCACGGAAGAGGGCGTTGTGGGCGGGGAACGCCGTATCACCTATTTCAATGCCTACAACCAGCCGATCAAGGTCGAGCGCCTGGATGCCAGCAACAATAAAGTTGAAGTGGAGTCGTACACCTACGATGGCCTGGGGCGATGCCTGACGGTATTGGATATCAATAAAACCCTCACTGAGTTGACTTACGACGGGTTTGACCGGCTGGTGACGACCCTGCAGAAACCGGTCGACGGTACCCCGCAGCGGCTGAGTAAAACTGACTACGTCCCAGGAACCAGCAGTGAGTTGGCCAGTGCCATCACCGTCGACGGCAAGCGGTTGGGGGCCCGTACTTACGACAGCCTGGGCCGGATGACCAGCCAGGTGCGTGGGACGGGACAGGCTACGACCTGGGAGTACGAGGCCGGTTGGTTTGAACCTATTGCCATGGTTTCCCCCCGGGGTGGGCGCCAGGTCATGACCTATGACAAGCAACTCGATGTGCCGACTCGGATTGAGATGACAGGACTGCCGGTGAGCACCTACCGGTATGATCCGGTGGGCGGAGCATTGACGCGTTCGGAGGCCAATGGCCTGATCCATGAGCTTTTCCAGGATGCCATCGGCCATCCCGAGAAGGACATTCAAACCGCCAGCGGTACGTCGCTGACTTCCCAGTATGGCTACTCCCCCGCAGGGCGCCTGCTGCATCAGACCTCAGCCGATGGCCAGCGCAGTGCGCTTGCATACGATACCCTCGGGCGATTTTCCAAGATGACCACCGGCCCCCTGGTGATCGAACAGACTTACGATACCCTGGGCCGGCCGCAGAACCTGACCACCACCTATGAAAGCACGAAGATTCTCACACGCGTGACCTACGACTCGCTGGGTCGGGAAGCTGAGCGCCGCTTTGAGCAAAACGGTGCATTGTTCCAGGTGTTGGCCAGTACGTATTACGTCAACGGTATGTTGGCGACTCGGTTTCTTCGCAATGCGAGTTCACAGGTGGTCATTGGCGAGACCTTCACCTACGACGCCTACCTGCGGCTCAAGACCTATCGCTGTGAGGGGCCTGAACATCCCAAGGATCACCTGGGCCGGGGCATTGTCGGGGAGGATTACACCTTCGACAGCCTCAATAACATCACGCGGGTCGTCACTGCATTTGCCGATGGCACACAAGACACCTGCCAACGTTATTTTACCGGTACCGACCCCACGCAGTTGACCCGCCTGACCCATACCCGCCCGGTGCAGGATGTCACCCTGGCATATGATGCAGCGGGCAATTTGCAGGCGAGCCCGGAGGGCCACGCCTATACGTACAATGGCTTTGAACAACTCACGGCGGTGAAGGCCGGCTCCCTCAACTACAGCTATAAGTACGATGCCGAGGCGCGCCAGGTACATGCATCCCGGGGCGCTGAACCGCCCGTGATGCTGGCATACGCCGGTAGGCGTCTGGATCTGCTGGTTGAAGGCAGTAAAAAGATCCGTTTCGCTGACGGTGGGGATGAGGTGATGGCGCGCAGTGGTGGCGTGGACGGCCCACAACTGCATATGAACGATGCCAGCGGTAGTGTGCGCGGCCTGTCAACTCCCGGTCAGCCCCATGTCCGCCGGCACTACACGCCCTATGGTGATGCATATATCCCCCTGGATGATGGCAAGGTCCGCAGCATGGCCGACCTGCAACTGCCGGCGTTCAATGGCGAGCGTCTGGATGTGCCGACCAACCTGTATTTCCTCGGTAATGGTCTGCGGGCCTACAGTCCTAGCCTGAGGATGTTCTTGCAGCCTGATCTGTTGGGCCCATTTGATGAGGGGGGGATCAATTGCTATGCCTACTGTGCCGGCAACCCGATCAACATGCGCGATCCTAGTGGGATGTGGCCTGGCTGGGTGAAGTGGGTATTGACCGGGGTAGCACTGGCGTTGTCGGTGGTAACGCTTGGGTTTGGGGCTGTCGGTCTTGCGGCCACGGTATCAGCTGCTGCAGCTTCGGCAACGTCAGTTGCTGCGGGGTTAGCTGCGGCAACAGTGGCGATGACCGCTGTGGGGGCGCCGGTCGTTGCGGGGGTTTTTGCGGGCGCGGCAGCCACTGCGACTGCGGCTGGCGCTACGATTGCCGCTGCCGCCGCTGCCGCCGCTGCCGCCACAGGGTGGGTTATCGCCTCCAAGGCAGCGATCACCGTCGGAGCGGGGCTCGGTGTTGTCGGCGGGACGTTGAGTGTCGCGGGGCTGGCTACTGCCGAGGTCGATAAAGCCATGGGGTGGGACCGTTCGCACATCATCCGTAGGCTGGGGTGGGCCTCCCTCGGGTTTTCAATTGCCTCGTTGGTAGTGGGTATTGGGGGGGCTTATACCTCGTGGCACATGACCTACACCTCTGCGGCCTCAAAGGCGGCCGGAACCGGAAAACTGCTGGAAAGCCCCGCCGCCTTGGGGTTAATCGCGGGGGGCAAACGCATGTTGGGCTTATCCTACAAATTCACCGATAAATGGGGCATCACCCCATACAGCCAGCTTTTTGGGGCTACACGGGCTGTATTGAGATTTACCAATCTGGGGCGCTCGATTCAAGCGAGAGTCGGCTCACCGGCCACACCTCGACCGGAAGGCGGCGGCCCTGCTCCAGCCCAATCCCAGTCACAACCCACTGCCCGTCGAGTGGTCGATATGCCCGGCAGCAGCGCCGGCTTCTACCAGTCATTCAGAGAGGAAGCCTCGCGCATTCGCCAGCCCATCCTGGGGGAATTGTATCGAGGGTAGTCTTGGCAAACGCCGCATTAACCCAGACGCCGGGGCGACAACATCGCCTCGGTCAACCCCGCACCCACCAACGCTTCGGGTAACGCCAGCCCACGCACCAGCGCCGCGCTGGCCTGGCCCATCGCCGGTGAGGTCTGGATGCCGTAGCCACCCTGGGCCGCGACCCAGAACAAGCCCTCTACCTGCGGATCAAAGCCACACACCAGGTCGCCATCGCTGACAAAACTGCGCAGCCCGGCCCAGGTGCGCGTGGGGCGGCGGATGCTCAGGGTGGTGGCCTGTTCGATGTGATAAATCCCCGTGGCGATGTCCAGTTCTTCGGGCTGCACGTCGTGGGGCTCGACCGGGTCGGCATTGGCCGGGGAGCCGAGGAACATGCCGGCGTCGGGCTTCATGTAGAACGAGCCGTCGAGGGCGGCCAGCTCCGGCCAGGCATGGATATTCACGTCTGCCGGCGGGGCGAAGATAAAGGCACTGCGGCGCTTGGGTTGCAGGCCGATTTTTTCGGCGCCGGCCAGTTCCGCGACTTGGTCGGCCCAGGCCCCGGCGGCGTTGATGATCACTGGGGCACTGAAGCGCTGTTGCGCGGTGCGCACTTGCCACTGGCCTTGATCGTCACGGGCCAGTTTCTGCACCTCGTTGTCGGTGTGGATTTGCCCGCCATTGCGCCGAATGCCACGCAAGTAGCCCTGGTACAGCGCATCGGTGTCGATATCGCAGACCGTCGGGTCGTAGATCGCGCCGTGGACTTTTTCCGCGCGCAGGATCGGCAGCATGCGCAGCGCCTGCTCGGCACTCAGCAGCCGCGTCTCGGGCACCAGGGCCTTGGCGCTCAGGTATTGGCGCTGCAACTCGTCAGGATCGCCCACCAGGTCCACCAGCAGTTCGCCACGGGGCGTGAGCAAGGGGTGTTCGCTGAAACCTGCGGGCGGATGATCGAAAAAGTCGCGGCTGCCCAGGGTCAGGGCGCGCACTTGCGGCGTGCCGTAGGCCGCGATGTACAGGGCGGCGGAGCGGCCGGTTGCGTGATAGCCCGGCATGGACTCACGCTCCAGCACGATGACGCGGGCGTGTCGGGACAGCCAGTAACCGGCGCTGGCACCGGCGATGCCGCCGCCGATGATGAGGTAGTCGGCCTGGTTCATGGGTTCCTCCTTGAATATAAAAGCGCTGAAAGCCAATGTGGGAGCGGGCTTGCTCGCGAATGCGGGGTGTCAGTCTCTGGATATATTGACTGATCCACTGCATTCGCGAGCAAGCCCGCTCCCACATGGTTTACCGCATTCCAGCTTAAGGGCGTTTACGCTCTACGGGGCGCAGCAAGTGCGTCGGCGGCGTCTCGCAGCTGATCTTGCGGCCCAGCAGGGTTTCAATCGACGGCAATTGATACGAATCGTCTTCCCCGGCAAAGCTGATCGATACACCCGCAGCGCCCGCCCGGCCGGTACGGCCGATGCGGTGTACGTAGTCGTCCGGCACTTCCGGCAGGGTGAAGTTGATCACGTGGCTGATGCCATCGATATGAATCCCGCGGCCCGCCACATCGGTGGCCACCAGCACGCGGATCTTGCCCTCGCGAAAGCCTTCCAGGGTCTTGATGCGCTTGTGCTGCGGCACATCGCCCGACAACTGCGCGGCGTTGACGCCATCGCGTACCAGGCGTTCTTCGATGCGCCGGACTTCGTCCTTGCGGTTGGCAAACACCATGACCCGCTCCCAGCCGTTGTCGTTGACCAGGTTGTAGAGCAGCTTGTATTTGTCGGCACCGGCCACGGCATAGATATGCTGCTCGACGTTCTCGCTGGCAACGTTCAGTGCCTCGATCTCGACGATGGACGGGTCGGTGGTCCATTGCTTGGCAAGGTTCATCACGTCTTCGGTGAAGGTCGCGGAGAACAGCAGGGTCTGGCGCTCGTTTTTCGGTGGGGTCTGGCGAATGATCTGACGCACTTGTGGGATAAAACCCATGTCGAGCATCCGGTCGGCTTCGTCCAGCACCATCACTTCGACCATGTCCAGGTGCACGTCGCCGCGCTGGTTGAAGTCCAGCAAACGGCCCGGAGTGGCGACCAGGATGTCGCAGTGCCGCGCTTCCAGGTGCTTGAGCTGTTTGTCGAAGTCCATGCCACCGACGAACGTCATGACGTTGAGGCCGGTGTACTTGGTCAGGTCGGCGGCGTCCTTGGCGATCTGCACCACCAGTTCGCGGGTCGGGGCGATGATCAGCGCCCGTGGCTCACCCATGTAGCGCTCTTTGGGCGGTGGGGTCTGCAGCAACTGGGTAATGATCGAGATCAGGAACGCAGCGGTCTTGCCGGTGCCGGTCTGGGCGCGGCCGATGGCGTCTTTGCCGGCCAGGGTAAAGCCCAGGACCTGGGCCTGGATCGGTGTGCAATACGGAAACCCCAGGTCCTGGATGGCGTGCATCAGTTCCGGAGCCAGCTTGAAGTCATGAAAGCGAGTCTTGCCCTCTTGGGGCTCGACCACGAAGTCTTCCAGCTTCCACGGCTTTACCACAGGTTTTGGCGCGCGTTCGCGGCGCGGTTTTTCTGCGCGCGGCGGTTCTTCTGCGGGCTGGGCGGCGACAGGGGCCGGGACAGCAGGCGTGGCGGGCGGCGGTTTTGGCGAGGCAACAGGCGCGGTTCGGCCAGGCTGTTTACCATCATTGCGGCTGCCGGACGTTTGGACAGGGGCGCTGGGAACAGGGGCGAGTGGTTCAGCCTCGCTTTTACCGAACATCTTCTTGAGTGCTTTGAGCACGGTCATCTCATCAATTGGTTAAGGAATGTACGCCGGCCAGTGTAATGCAAGAATCGGGCGCGGCGTAGTGCGTTGGTCATGCGGCTACATAATGGCGGGCTTTGAGCCCAGGCGGCCGGACAACCAGGTGCCGATGTCGCGGATTTCTTCGGGTAACACCTCGTGACCCATTGGGTATTCCTGCCATGTCACGGTGACACCACGCAGCTTTAAATGCTCGTAGGCGCTGCGGCCCATGGCGTTCTGCACCACTTCATCGTACTGGCCATGCAGGCACAGGGCTGGAATTCGCTGCTGGCTGGCGGACAGTTCCAGCTCATCGCTGAAAGTCGGCGCATAAGTGGAGAGGGCAAGCACGCCACCCAAGGCACCCTGCCATTTCACAAACGCGGCGTGCAGGACCACGGCGCCACCCTGGGAAAAGCCGGCAAGGAAAATTCGCGAGGCGTCTATCCCGCTGGCTTTTTGTTGTTCGATCAAATCGATGACCATGTCTGCCGACTCATCCAGCTGTTCGCGGCTGATGGCCCGTGCCGGACTCATGGCCAATATGTCGTACCAGCTTGGCATCTCGTAGCCACCATTGATGGTCACAGCACGGGTCGGCGCCTGGGGCAATACAAAGCGCGTGGACAGCAAGGTTTCCTGCAACGCTTCGGCCACTGGCAGGAAGTCGTAGCGATCGGCACCCAGGCCATGCAACCAGATTACGCAGGCGTCTGCGGGCTTGGCGGGCTGAAGAATCAAGGGTTCGGTCATGTTTGCTCCAAAAATGTGCGTGCGCGCCGATGGGGGGCGTCGGGGCGGTGCGTGGACGGTGGCTCAGTTAACAAGATGTCGCATGGTTGACTGTTTTGCGATGGATCCTGGGCTGAAACGGCTCAGCAGACACTCTGGTACGCCGCTTGCTATGTGTAGGTCGATGTCAGAACTATCTGAGGACGGTAACACTATCAGTGACTGCCGCCTCTGGGATAGCCGCTGCAATTACAGCGAAAGTCTCTGTCGCTTGACCCAAAAAAAAGCCAACACGGGTCGATATCGCCTCATAAGGGTGCGCAGAGGTTGGAGCTCCGACACAACAAGAGCAATTGGAGGTTTGAATGAAGGTATTGAAGTCTACCCTGGCCATCGTGACCGCGGCGACCGTCCTGGGCATCAGTGGCCTGGCCCAGGCCGGTGCCACCCTGGATGCGGTACAGAAGAAAGGTTTTGTGCAATGTGGCGTCAGTGATGGTTTACCGGGGTTCTCGGTGCCGGATGCCAGCGGCAAGATCCTCGGGATCGACGCTGACTACTGCCGCGCCGTGGCCGCTGCCGTGTTCGGTGACGCGACCAAGGTCAAGTTCAGCCAGTTGAATGCCAAGGAGCGTTTCACCGCGCTGCAGTCTGGCGAAGTCGACATCCTCTCGCGCAACACCACCATGACCAGCTCCCGTGATGCGGGCATGGGCCTGAAATTCCCAGGGTTCATCACCTACTACGACGGCATCGGCTTTTTGGTCAACAGCAAGCTGGGGGTAAAAAGTGCCAAGGAACTGGACGGTGCAACCATCTGCATCCAGGCCGGTACTACCACTGAGCTGAACGTTTCCGACTACTTCCGTGGCAATAACCTCAAGTACACCCCGATCACCTTCGATACCTCCGACGAAAGCGCCAAGTCCCTGGAGTCCGGGCGCTGCGACGTGCTGACCTCCGACAAGTCGCAACTGTTCGCCCAGCGCAGCAAGCTGGCCGCGCCGAAAGACTACGTGGTATTGCCGGAAACCATTTCCAAGGAGCCCCTGGGCCCGGTCGTGCGCAACGGCGACGACGAGTGGCTGGCCATCGTGCGTTGGGTAGGCTACGCCATGCTCAATGCTGAAGAAGCCGGCGTCACCTCGAAAAACGTCGAGGACCAAGCCAAGTCCACCAAGAACCCGGACGTTGCGCGTCTGCTGGGGGCTGACGGCGAATACGGCAAAGACCTGAAAGTGAAGAAGGACTGGGTGGTACAGATCGTCAAGCAGGTCGGCAACTACGGCGAAGTGTTCGAGCGCAACCTGGGCAAGAGCACCCCACTGGAAATCGACCGTGGCCTGAACGCGCTGTGGAACAACGGTGGCATTCAATACGCACCACCAGTGCGCTGATAGCTGATGGTTCTATCACCCGGTGGGCCAACCGCCGGGTGATGTTCTGTTCCATTATTCCTGGGGCACTTAATGCAAACTCAAATCGGCGCACCAAAACAGAAGCTCAGCTTCAGTGATCCAAAAGTGCGTGGGTGGCTGTTCCAGATCATCACCATCGTGGCGGTGGTCTCGTTGGGCTGGTACCTGTTTAACAACACGCAAACCAATCTTCAGCACCGGGGCATTACCTCCGGTTTCGACTTCCTGGAGCGCAGTGCCGGGTTTGGCATCGCTCAGCATTTGATCGACTACACCGAATCGGACAGTTATGCCCGGGTCTTTGTGATCGGCCTGCTCAACACCTTGCTGGTGACCGTGATCGGTGTGGTCCTGGCGACGCTGCTCGGTTTCGTCATTGGGGTGGCGCGGCTGTCACCGAACTGGATGATCAACAAACTGGCGACCGTGTATGTGGAAGTGTTCCGCAACATTCCGCCGTTGTTGCAGATCCTGTTCTGGTATTTCGCGGTGTTCCTGACCATGCCGTTGCCGCGCAACAGCCATAACCTGGGCGACACCTTCTTTATGAGCGCCCGGGGCCTGAATATGCCGGCGGCGCTGGCGGCCGACGGTTTTTGGCCGTTTGTGGCCAGTGTGGTGGTGGCCATCGTGGCAGTCGTGCTGATGGCGCGTTGGGCCAACAAGCGCTTTGAAGCCACCGGCGTACCGTTCCATAAATTCTGGGCGGGCCTGGCGCTGTTCATCGTGATTCCGACGTTGTGCACCTTGATCTTCGGTGTGCCGCTGCACTGGGAAATACCCAGGCTTTCGGGTTTCAACTTTGTCGGCGGCTGGGTATTGATCCCCGAGCTGCTGGCGCTGACCTTGGCACTGACCGTCTACACCGCCGCGTTTATCGCCGAAATCGTGCGCTCGGGCATTGAGTCGGTGAGCCACGGCCAGACCGAAGCTGCGCGCTCCCTGGGCCTGCGCCCGGGGCCGACGCTGCGCAAGGTCATTATCCCGCAAGCCCTGCGGGTGATCATTCCGCCTTTGACCAGCCAATACCTGAACCTGGCGAAAAACTCATCCCTGGCCGCCGGCATCGGCTACCCGGAGATGGTGTCGCTGTTTGCCGGCACGGTGCTCAACCAGACCGGCCAGGCCATCGAGGTCATTGCCATCACCATGAGCGTGTACCTGGCGATCAGCATCAGCATTTCCCTGCTGATGAACTGGTACAACAAGCGCATTGCGCTGATCGAGCGGTGAGGAAACCAGCATGACTTCCCATACTTTCAAACCTGACATGCCTCCACCGAACAAAGTGTTCGGGCCGATGGCATGGATGCGCGCCAACCTGTTCTCCAGTGGGTTCAACACCCTGCTGACGTTGCTGGCGATCTACCTGGTCTACTTGGTGGTGCCGCCGATTGTGCAGTGGGCGATCCTCGACGCGAACTGGGTCGGCACTACCCAGGCCGATTGCACCAAGGAGGGCGCCTGCTGGGTGTTTGTCCAGCAGCGCTTCGGGCAATTCATGTACGGCTATTACCCCGGCGACCTGCGCTGGCGCGTGGACCTGACCGTGTGGTTGGCCATAGTCGGCGTGGCGCCGTTGTTCATCTCGCGTTTTAAACCCAAGGCGATCTACGGCCTGGGCTTTCTGGTGGTGTACCCGATCATCGCCTTCTACCTGCTGCACGGCGGAATCCTTGGCCTGGCCAACGTCGCGACCAGCCAATGGGGCGGGCTGATGCTGACCCTGGTGATCGCCACCGTCGGTATCGCTGGCGCCTTGCCGCTGGGCATCGTGCTGGCGTTGGGGCGGCGCTCCAAGATGCCGGCGATTCGCGTGATTTGTGTGACCTTTATCGAGTTCTGGCGCGGCGTGCCGTTGATCACGGTGCTGTTCATGGCGTCTGTGATGCTGCCGCTGTTCCTGCCAGAAGGCATGAACTTCGACAAGCTGCTGCGGGCGTTGATCGGCGTAATCCTGTTCCAGTCGGCCTACGTGGCGGAAGTGGTGCGCGGTGGCCTACAGGCGATTCCCAAGGGGCAATACGAAGCCGCCGCCGCGATGGGCCTGGGCTACTGGCGCAGCATGGGCCTGGTGATCCTGCCGCAAGCGTTGAAGCTGGTGATCCCCGGCATCGTCAACACTTTTATCGCGCTGTTCAAGGACACGAGCCTGGTGATCATCATCGGTCTGTTCGACCTGCTCAACAGCGTCAAGCAAGCCGCCTCCGACCCGAAATGGCTGGGCATGGCCACTGAGGGCTATGTGTTCGCGGCCCTGGTGTTCTGGATTTTCTGTTTTGGTATGTCGCGCTATTCCATTCATTTGGAACACAAGCTCGACACTGGCCACAAGCGTTAGGAGTTCTTTTGATGAGCGAAGCAATCAAACAGCCTGTGAGCCCTGAAGGCATTATCCAGATGCAGGGCGTCAACAAGTGGTACGGCCAGTTCCATGTGTTGAAAGACATCAACCTCAACGTCAAGCAGGGCGAGCGTATCGTGCTGTGCGGCCCGTCGGGCTCGGGCAAATCCACCACCATCCGCTGCCTCAACCGCCTGGAAGAACACCAGCAGGGGCGCATCGTGGTCGATGGCGTGGAGCTGACCAACGACCTCAAGCAGATCGAAAGCGTGCGCCGCGAAGTGGGCATGGTGTTCCAGCACTTCAACCTGTTCCCGCACCTGACCATCCTGCAGAACTGCACGCTGGCGCCGATGTGGGTGCGCAAGATGCCCAAGCGCAAGGCTGAGGAAATTGCCATGCACTACCTGGAGCGCGTGCGCATCCCGGAGCAGGCCCACAAGTTTCCGGGGCAATTGTCCGGCGGCCAGCAACAGCGCGTGGCCATTGCCCGTGCCTTGTGCATGAAGCCGAAAATCATGCTGTTCGACGAGCCAACCTCGGCCCTCGACCCGGAGATGGTCAAGGAGGTGCTGGACACCATGATCGGCTTGGCTGAGGACGGCATGACCATGTTGTGCGTAACCCACGAAATGGGCTTTGCGCGCACCGTGGCCAACCGCGTGATCTTTATGGACAAAGGCGAGATCGTGGAACAGGCGGCGCCCAATGACTTCTTCGACAACCCGCAGAATGAGCGGACCCAGTTGTTCTTGAGTCAGATTTTGCATTGATTGCGATGTGATGTTCAAAAGCAAACCCGGCCTGGCGCCGGGTTTGTTTTTGCGAGCTAGGAAGCTTTGAGTGCTTCAGCGTCGTTGTTTACGGCATACGTGAAGGCTGCGCGCAAATCAGCACCTTCGGCGAGGACTTTTGCCTCCGCCAGCAAGTGCGGGTGACGGTCCAACAACCGCATCAACAGCACCAAGGGTTTGGGCGCCATAAGCTCACCGCGCTCATATCGAGAGAACGCGTTGTGGCCGCCCCCGGACAACCATTGCACCGCTTCCTTTTGTGTAAGGTGAAGTTTTCGACGGATGCGTTTCATCTCGGTGCCGATCATTTTCCGAGCTGCCAGAACCAACTCGTCACCTGCTTCTCCATAGCGATCGGCACTATCGGTCTCGGGGTCCCAAAAGCCGTCGCCGCAGGCTTTGCATTCCCAGCCTGAAAGATTGTCGACCCGACGCTCCATGCCGTGGACACTGATGGTTTCGCTGCGGCCCTCGAAATAGCTCAAGGCATCAGGGGCGCCACAGATGTAGCACAGCTCGGTTTTTTTCATGGATTTTTCTCCTTGAAGGAGATTACCGGAGGCCTTCCGTCTGTGCGGTAAGTGACCTTGATGTAAATCTCCCGGTCTTTTGAGTGAGTGTGGTACACGTCCTGCCAGACTCGATGGTCTCCATAAGTGGTCATCGACTTGTACAACATCCAGTTTTCCAACGCATAGATCACTTCCTGCATTTCCTCGATGCTCAAGCGCAGGTTCCAGGCACATTGCTGCGCTGTCTTGGTAAATGCGTTCCTCCCAAGCCGCCTGACATCCGCCTTTATCACCGCCAAATCGTAATGAGGTGTGTACTTTTCCATAAGACACCTGCGTTCAATAATTACCCTCAGAGGGTAATTTTACTAATCGAAAATTCGGTTCTTTTGCCCGCCTGAAAACCCTAGTGCGTTGCTTCCGTAGGCAACTCCGAATAGGCTGTACGAAAATTCATCCTATGATTGGACGAAAGCACCAGGCCCATGCCAAAAATCGCCCCGCTTATCAAACGCTCCCTGGTCGATCTGGCCCTCGATCAACTGCGCCAGCGCATCACCCAGGGCAAGTGGGCCATTGGTGAACGCCTGCCCACCGAGCCGGAGCTGTCTGCCGAGCTGGGCATCAGCCGCAATACGGTGCGCGAGGCGATGCGCGTGCTGGCGTTTTCCGGGTTGATCGAGATCCGCCAAGGGGACGGCAGCTACCTACGCTCGATGACCGACCCGCTGGGGGTGATGAATGCCATGTCCCATTGCACCCTGGTCCAGGCCCAGGAGACGCGGCAGATTCTCGAAGTCGAGGCCATTGGCCTGGCGGCCTTGCGCCGTACGCCGGAGGATTTGCTACAGCTGCGCCAGGCGCTGCAGGCCAGTGGCGAGCACTACCACGGTGACCTGGAGCACTACATCCAGTGCGACCTGGTGTTCCACAAGCGCCTGGTGGATGCGGCCCACAACCCGGCCCTGAGTGAGCTGTACCAGTACTTTTCGAGCATTGTCGGCGCCCAGTTGCGCCAAACCCTGAATATCAAGCCGCGCCGCCAGGCGGTATTCGACCTGCATGTCGAACTGCTCGAGGCCGTGGAACAGCAGGACCCGGAGCGTGCCAAGGCGCTGTCCCGGCAGTTGATCAATGAACCTTGAACCCGAGAACGCCATGCCCCGTGCAGACAACGCCCTTGAAGAATTGCTGATCGACGCCGAAGCCGATGATGCGGTGGTCCAGCACAGCCCGGTGCAGGTGCATCGCCCGTGGCTGTTGTTGCTGGGCCTGATCCTGGTGGCGTTGAACCTGCGTCCGGCGCTGTCGAGCATGGCGCCGTTGCTCAGCGAAGTGTCCAGCAGCCTGGGGCTGTCGGCGGCCCAGGCCGGGCTGCTGACTACCTTGCCGGTACTGTGCCTGGGCCTGTTTGCGCCCATGGCGCCGATCCTGGCCCGCCGTTTTGGCGCCGAGCGGGTGGTGCTGGGGATTTTATTGACCCTGGCCGCCGGGATCATTCTGCGCAGCTCGTTCGGTGAGGTCGGGCTGTTCGCCGGCAGCCTGCTGGCCGGGGCCAGTATCGGCATCATCGGGGTGTTGTTGCCGGGTATCGTCAAGCGTGACTTTGCCAGGCAGGCCGGGGCCATGACCGGTGTCTACACCATGGCCCTGTGCCTGGGCGCGGCGTTGGCGGCCGGTGCCAGCGTGCCGTTGAGCCACTATTTCGCCGACAGCTGGAACATCGGCCTGGGCTTCTGGATGCTGCCGGCACTGGTGGCGGCGCTGTTCTGGTTGCCGCAAGTGGGGCACAAACACGGTGCGCACCAGGTGGCTTATCGGGTCAAGGGGCTGTTGCGTGATCCGCTGGCCTGGCAGGTGACCTTGTATATGGGCCTGCAATCCTCCCTGGCCTACATCGTGTTCGGCTGGTTGCCGTCGATCCTCATCGGCCGTGGCCTGAGTGCCACCGAAGCCGGGTTGGCCCTGTCCGGCTCGATCATCGTGCAGTTGGCCAGTTCCCTGGCGGCACCCTGGTTGGCCACCCGTGGCAAGGACCAGCGCCTGGCAATCGTGGTGGTCATGCTGCTGACCCTCGGCGGTTTGTTCGGGTGCCTGTACGCACCGCTGGACGGTTTGTGGGGCTGGGCGATCCTGCTGGGCCTGGGCCAGGGTGGCACGTTCAGCCTGGCGCTGACCCTGATCGTGCTGCGCTCGCGCGACTCCCACGTGGCCGCCAACCTGTCGAGCATGGCCCAGGGCATCGGCTACACCCTGGCTTCCCTCGGCCCGTTCGCGGTCGGCCTGGTACACGACTGGACCGGCGGCTGGACTGCCATCGGCTGGATTTTCGCGCTGATCGGCCTTGGCGCAATCGCCGCCGGGCTCGGCGCCGGGCGTGCGCTGTATGTGCAGGTCAGCAGCGAAAAACTCTAGAGGTACAGCACTTCCAGGGTCGCCGAGCCGTCGAGCGGGGTGTCGCGGCTCAGGTCCAGGTTCTGCCGGGCATTGATCACCGCTTCGACCTTGACCGTGCTGACCAGCTCCTGGATCGCCGACGGCCCGGCGGTGCTGCCCTGAATGTCGGTGAACCCCAAGTAGCTGTTGGCGCCGATATCGATGGGGTTGAGGTTGGCCGTGCGCCAGGCCAGGCCGCCTGTGGTGGACTCGGTGCCAAAGACCGTTGCGGTGCTGTCCACCAGGGTGTGGCGCGGGTCGAAGCTCATGGAGTAGAGGCCGATGCGATTGCCGCTGTGGTCCAGCCCCAGCCCGTAGTAAATCTCGCTGTTGACCGTGGCCGTGCCATCGCGATTGTCGCGCATGCGCAAGGCAAAGCGACTCGGGGCGTTGCAGCCGATACTGACTTGCAGTTGCTTGATTGGCAGGCGCGTGCCGCGTTCGAGGTTCAGGTCCTGCTGGGAAATCTTGCCGTAGTCGATCAGCCCGCCACTGGACAGCAGTGGGGTGCAGGCGGTGGGCGTGATCCGGCCCGTGACGCTCAGGTCGACGGTCGAGGCTGCTGCCGCAGGGAGGGCGGCCCATAGCAGCAGGGAAGAAACAGCCAGGCTCAAGTTGTTCATAAGACAGGTTCCAGAGGTCAGAGGTAGATGATTTCGAGGGTGCCGGAGCCGTTGATATGCACCACGTTGCGCAGGTCCAGGGACTGGATCGGAGCCAGGTAGGCCTTGACGCGTACCGTGCCGGCCAGGTGCTGGATGGCAATCGGGCCCTGGGTGTTGCCGACGCTGTTGGTGAAGCCCATCAGGCTGTTGGCGGCGATTGGGATTTGCCGGGCACTGGAGCTGCTCCACGCCCGGCCATTGCTGGTGGAGTCGGTGCGATACAGCGTGCCGAAACTATCGGCGCTGAAGTCTGCGGGGTCGATGTTCAGGTAGTAGCGTCCGATCTTGTTCCGGCTGGCGTCCAGGTCCAGGCCGTAGGCGGTTTCATCGGTGCCGCCGGTAGCCGAGCCGAAGCGGTTGTCATGCATCAGCAAGGCAAAGCGTGCGGGCGCATCGCAGCTCACGGAAAACTGCAAGGTGCGGGTGGGCAGTGGGTTTTCTTGGGTGGCGCTCAGGTCCTTGGCCAGCAACGTGCCGTAGTCCACCAGGCCGCCATTGGACAGCAATGGGGTGCAGGCGGCTGGGGCGAAGTGGGCGTGCAGGGTCAGTTCCCGGTAGCGCCCGCTCTGGCGTGCGTCGAATGTCCCGGACACTTCCCAGGTGGTTGCCTCACGTACGTGGGTGGCGGCCACATCGGCCCAGGCGCTGAGGCTCAGTTGCAGGGAAAACTGCCGGCCCTGGACCACGCTGGCACCTTGTACCGGTGCGACGCCATGGCCTGGCCGCCAGCTCAATGCGCTAGCGACGCTGGCCGGTGGCTGGCCGGCGCCAGGCAACAACCCCAGCTCCACGGCCTGGCCATCCAGCACGCCATCGCTGACATGCAAGGCATAGGTGCCGTGCTCGGTAAATTGCAGGCGGTGTGCATTTGCAGCCAGGGCGCTATAGAACACGCTCATGTCCGACGGTTGCGGGCAATTGAGGTTCAGGCTCAAGCGGCGTTCGCCGAGCAGACGCTGGGGGGCACTGTCGTTTTGTGCAAGACGGCTCATCTGGCCGAAGTCCAGCAGCGACTCGCTGATATTCAACTGGCACTCGTCATTGGCCTGGGCGTTGCCGGCGAGGCCGACGCTCAGCACTGCAGCGGTCAGTCGCCGCAGGGCGCGCAGAAGGGGCATGGTGATCTTCCTCATAAGGGGTTGCAGCGCGCGGGCGCGGTTTCGAAATACACCTGGGGATCGCCCTTGGCCGGCAGTTCGAACTGCAGCCGGCAACGCGCCAGACCTGGCGCGCTGACCCACAATCCCGATGGCTCCAGCACGTTGGGCAGAAACACCTGGCCGCTGTCCTGGACCAGGGTCACGAACTCGCCGCTGGCGGTACTGACCGAGGCCCCGCGGGGCAACAGCACGCCCTGTTCGGTGCGTGCGGTGAGCAACACCCGGCGGGTCAACGTCACTGCGAAGTCCACCCGATCCACCGCCCCGCGCCCGGCCGAGATCATCGTCAGGCCATTGTTGATATCGGCATTGCGCGGCAGCGAGCGGGTCTGCACTTCCACCGGGCTGCGGCCATAGGCGCTCACCTGGGGGACGACGGCCTGGCCTTGCCAGTCGGTCCATACCGGGCCGCTGGGGGTGCTCAGCTTGATCCCGCCCATGTCGCCCACCGCGACCACGGCAAAGGTGTCGCGCACCGGATAAGGGGAAAACGTCACGCCACCGTCGTGCACCACCACGCCGCCGCGGGCGCTGCCCTGGTAGCTTGAACGCTCGGCGTCGGAGCGGCTGTAACTGAAGTCCAGCTGGCTGTAGCGGGGCAGGGCGGAGACGCCGAGGGTGGTTTCCACTTGTTGGTCACGGGTGTCGTGTTCGGCGCTGACGCGATAACTCAGTTGATCGTCGATCTGTTCGTTCAGTCCCAGCCCCGTGCGATGTTCGCCGCCCGAATTGCGGACCCAGCCCCGCACCCGACGGTTCTCACCCAACGGCAGGCTGACATTCAGGTACACCGCGTTGTCCTGCTGCTGGTGCCCGCCCATCTGCCACTCGGCACTGGCCGACAACGACACGCTACCGACGCTGGTGCCCCAGGACGCCAGGCCGCGGCTGCTGCTGTCGCCATCAAAGCTGCTGGAGCGCGACACCCCGGCACTGAACGCCCCCAGCCACGGGTGGGACCAGCCCACCGTGGCGCTCTGTTGATCGCGATAACGGGAGCGGCGCTGCTGGGTGGATTGCGGTTCATAGGTGGCTTCTTCCAGTTCCCGGTAGCCCGGTGTGCGCCAGGAGTTGGCCACGCTGAACGCCCATTGTTCATTCAGGCGCTGGGACCATGACAGGTCGGTCTGCACCCCCCGCACTTTGTCCGGGGCCTGGGTGTCGGCCACTTGGGTGGCCAATTGCACCTGGCTGTCGAGCCACGGCAGCCACCCCAGGCTCAGCCCCGCCGCCCGGTATTCGCTGGACGCCAGCACGCCACTGCCCAGGGACAGCTGCGGATGTACAGCGCCGGTCCAGCCCGCGCTGACCACCCACGGATCGTCGCCCTGGGCATCGCCGATATTGCGCACGCGGCCTGCCGCCACCGAGTACCCCGGCGCGGGCAACCCAAGGCCGAGCATGGCGGCGGGGACCGTAAAGCGGCGTTCGCCACCGCTGCTTTCCTTGACCGTGACTTCGACGTCCGAGCGTGAGTTCAGGCGGCGCACATCGGTCAGGGAAAACGGCCCGGCTGGCACCACTGTGGAGTGAATCAACGCGCCGTTCTGCCGCACCTCGACCTGGGCCGGACTGTTGGCGATGCCTTCGATGGTTGCGCCCTGGCCTTGCTCCTGCAGGGCCTGTTCGGTGAGCACTTGCACCCCGGTGATCTGCGCGCCGGCCAGTACCGGGTTGTAGAGGTTGATCTGCCCCGTCTGCAGCACTGCCTGATGGTTGGCAAAGGTGCGCTGGGCGTAGGCTTCCAGGTGGGTGCTGCGCGACAGGCCATCCTGCCAGGTCTGTACCTGGCGGCTGCGCACGATCCAGTCACCGGCGTTGAAACCCACTTCGGTGTTGGCCGAGCCGAACCGGCTGTCGTCGTCACCGAAGCGGTTGTAGAACCCGGTGAGATCGTAATTGAGCAGGCCGGCAAACCCCCCGGTCCGATAGCCCGAGACGTCCTGTTGCAACGGCCGCAGCGCCTCGGTCGGCACCACCAGCGATACGCTGAGGTTGGCCGGATCGGGTTCTACCAGGCTTTGCGGATACTGCGCGAGCACATCGTGACAGGGGCCGCTGTCATCGGGTACCACCAGGTTGGCGGCGTCCAGCAAGGCCTGGTCAAAGCACAGGCGGCCCTGTGCATCGAAGCGCACTTCCAGGCGCCCGCGGTGCTGGCCATTGACCCGCAAGGTCACGGCGTGCTGGCCTGCGGTAAAACGCGGGGCGTCCAGTAGCAGGCTGGCCAACTGCGGGTCGATACCGCGCTGGTGCAGGGTGGTGGCGTCGAAGCCCGGCTGCTCCTGGGCCCAGCCAGTGGCGGGCAATAGGACTCCCGCCAGCAGCAGGGTGGGGAAGGTGAACCGTGTGGGCACGGCGTTGCCGGCACGGCAGCTCAATACTGTTTTCACGAAAGGCACTCGAGTGATGGGCGTCTGTGCGCCCTGGCGACGGTCTTCGAGCAGGCCCACTGTGGGCGCCGGCTGACCAGCGAAAGCCGTCGACGATTGCGCGGGGGGCCTGGTGCCTCGCGTTGCTCTCGGTTTTTTCGCCGGCAAGCCGGCGCCTACAGGGGGGCAGGACGCCTGGCTCTTGGTTTTTTCGTCAGGTGATAGGGGCTTCGTAGGCGGCCACGGCAAAGCCATAGACGGTGGCCGGTTGCAGCCGCACTTTGCTGGCAGGGCCGCCGGTGGCCGGCACACTCAGGGTTTCCCCCGGCAACACGTAGGTGCGTGGCAGCATGGCCTTGCCATCGCCGGGCAGCAGGCGCAGTTCCTGGGCCAGGCGCACTACATACGGGCTGTCGTTGCGCACCTGCAGGGTGTTGCCGTGCTGCGACCAGGTGAGGCCGGTCCAGGGCGTGCGATTGGGCGCCAGGCCTTTTGGATGAATGATCACCGGCAGGTTCTGGCGGACCGTCACCCCCACACGGGCATGCCCCGCTTCGGTGGCCGGGCGGCCCTGGGGCATACCTTCGAAGATCGCCCGCTTCAGCCGTTGGGTCAGCAGCGGTTGCGGGCTTTGCAGGATAAACCGCACCAGTTGCGATTTGCCCGCCTCCACCCGCGACAGCGGCGGCGTGACCACCAGCAGCGGTTCGCTGTCTTCGGGAATGTCTTGCAAGGTGACGTGCAGCAGGGCCAGTTGGCTGTCGGTGTTGGTGACCGAAACAGCGGCCTCACCTTCGGCTTCGTAGACGATGACCACGGAGGTATCCGGGACCATGCCGTCGGCCTGCGCAGGGGCGCCAAACAGCAGTGTCAGGGCCACGATGCAGGCCCTGGTGTTGAACAATGTCGTCGTCATGACGGGGTTTTCCATGGGGGCTGCGTGAAGAGGTCAGAGGTAGCGCAAGTCCAGCACGATGGAGCCATCGAGCGGCACTTCCTGATTGAGGGTCAGGTACTGGGCGAAGTTGATGGACGTGTCGATGCGCAACTGGGCGCTCAACTGGCCGATAAAGTCGGGTTGGCGGTCACCGGGCGGGGCAAAGCCGACATAGGATTTGGGGTAGGCATTGGGTTCCGGCGACCAGGTTTCACCGTTGTCGCTGGAGGCCAGGGTTTGCATGGGTTGCGCGTCACCCACCGGGTTGCGGTAAGACAGCGCCACCGATCCCAGGCGCTCGGCCGGGACGTGAATGTTGCGGCCCAGGCCGTAGAAAAAACCGGGCGCCAGTGAGGACTCGGCGCGGTTGTCCAGCCCCACCAGGGCAAACAGCATCGGCCTGTTGCACTGCACGTTGAGCTCCAGCAATCGGCTGGGCAGCACGGTGAACTCGTTGGAGATCAATGTATGGGCAGGAATCTTCCCGTGATCGACCGTGCCGTCGTCAGACAGCGTGACGTGGCAGGCATCCGGTGTCAGGCGGCCGGTCACTACAAGGTCGACAAAGGAAGCGGCTAAGGTCGCCGCAGTGGTCGTCAACAAAAGCAATACTGTCAGGAGGCGAGGGAGCGTGTTCATCAGTGGGCGCCACGGGTCGGGGTGAATGCGGGCGATACAAAAACAACGCCCATGCCGCAGAGGGGTTGCCAGGCATGGGCGCCCATGGCGTTACAGGTATTTCACTTCAAGGGTTGCCGAGCCGTCGAGGGTGACCTCGTTGCTCAGGTCCAGGCTGTCGGTACGGGCGATGCTGGTGACGACCAGCAGCTCGGTGACCATTTCCTTGACGGAGGCGGGCTGGGTGGCGTCGTCCAGGGCGGCGACTGCCATGTACAAGCCCGCGTCCCAGAACTTCTCGCTGTACCAGGTGTTGCCGCCGTCCCCGGAAGCAATCGGTTGCATCGCCACGCCATCGGCCACGGGATTGCGCAAGGTCAGTTGATACCAGCCCAGCTTCTGGGTGCCGTTGATCAGGCCCAGGCCGTAGTCGGAGGCCACGGTGGAGGATCCGGCACGGTTATCGATGGAGTGCAGGGCAAACTGAATCGGCGCATCGCACAGCACAGCCAGGGTGATGACGTGGCTGCCGATATGCGTCGGGTTGTCGGGGCGCAAGTCCTTGGCGGAAATCTTGCCGTGGTCGATCACCCCGCCGCCGGACAGGTTGGGGGTGCAGGCGCTGGGCACAATCAATCCCTTGACGGTGAGGTCGACGGTCGATGCGGCGTAGGTGGTGGCGCAACCGAGCAGCATCAGGCTGGTGGCGAGGGCGGTAAACAGGGGCTTCATGGGGACGAATTCCTTTCGATTAGGTTTATAGATAGGTGACTTGGACCGTGGCGTGCCCATCGACGGGGACTTCGTCGGTCAGGGTCAGGCCATCGGCGGGGGCGATGTGGGTGTACAGGCGGATCTGTGCGTCGAAGTCCCGTACCGCAATCGGCACCAGTTGGTTGCCCAGGGCGACGGCCGTCAGCATGTTGTGGGTGAGCAGGCTGGTGGGTAGCCAGGTCACGCCGCCGTCCACGGAAGTGATGGTGCGCACCGCCACACCATCGGCCACGGGGGCATACAGATGGAACGCGGCACCGCCGAGTTTTTCCCCTTCTGCCGTCATGCCCAGGCCATGCCAGCTGGCGTGGTTGGCCGAGGAACCGGCGCGGTTGTCGACCGTGGTCAGGGTGAAGAACGTCGGCGCCTCGCAGCGCACGCTCAACTGCATGGATTGGCTGGGCAGTGCGGTGTACTGCTCGGCCTGGAGATCCCTGGCGGCCATTTTTCCGTAGTCGACCATGCCACCGCCGGAGATCAGCGGCGCACAGGCGCTGGGGGTAATGGTGCCTTTGACGGCGAGGTCGGTGCTGCTGGCGGCCAGGGCCAGTGGCGAGGCGGCAAGCCACAACACGGCCAATGGAATAGCGGTGGAAAAATGCATGATTGGAACCTTCCGTGTGGACGGGGTTTTAGTTACAGGTACAGCACTTCCAGGGTCGCGGAGCCGTCGATGGGCGTCTCTTGACTGAAGTCGAACTGGTCGGCACGGGCGATGCTGGCGCCGACTTCCAGGTCCATCACCAGGCTCTTGACCGGCAGCAGGGTGGTGGCGTCGTCTAGGGCGCCGGCGCCCCATAGGGTCTGCAGTTCCCAGTTGCGCTCGTTGTACCAGGTGCGGCCACCGTCACCGGAGGCGATAGGTTGCACACTCACGCCGTCGGCGAGCATGTTCAGCGGGGTCAGGTAAAACCGGCCCAACCGCTTGTCGCCATTGACCAGGCCCAGGCCGAAGTCGCTGCCGCTGGTGGAGGTGCCACTGCGGTTGTCGATGGGGTTGAGGGCGAAGGGAATGGTTGCGTCGCAATCGATGGTCAATTGCAGCGTCACCCGGGGCAATGAGGTGGGATTGTTCTGGAGCAGGTCCTTGGCGGCGATTTTTCCGTGGTCCACCACGCCCCCGGCGGAAAGCGCGGGAGTACAGGCATTCGGGGTGATCAGGCCTTTGACGGCCAGGTCCACGCTGCTGGCGGCGAAGGCGGAGGTAGCGCTGGCGAGCAACAGGGCGGTGCCCACCAGGTTTAGCGACTTGTTCATTTCAGGTTGTTCCAGTGCAAGTTCGGCGATTGATGCGTGCAGCCGGCAGTGCCTGTCCCTTGGAGGGGGCGGGTTGCAAGGCGGCTTGGCGTATCTGTTTCGGGGTGGCCGCAGTGCAGCCTGCCCGTTCCCTCTGATTGGGGTGGAGCGCAATTTAGCGACGGGGGGGAGCGGGGGAAATACAACTATTACGACAATCACCGGGAGGCGGAAATCAGTTTTGTTTGTGTCGGAATAGGTTGCTGGATATGTAGGAAAGTTGGGTTTTTCGTAGTTGTTGCATCGTCATGCCGCCATCCATAAGGCTATTTTCAGGCGGCGATAGCAGTCATTAGGGTTTGGCTGTTGCGTCAGCGCCCTCGTGCGCTGCAGGACGGATCGTCACAATGAGGTGAACATGGAGACTGACGTATCGTTGAGCGCAGTGCTTTCCCGTGAATTGACACCCTCGAGCGCCCCCCCACTGCATTGGCAGCACCTGACCGTATTGGTGGTGGAAGACCACTCCACCTACCGCGCGCTGATGGGCTGGTTCCTGAAAAAACTGGGGCTGGGCCATCACTTGGTTGGCGACGGGCAACACGGCCTGGCTGCCCTGGCCGAACGTCCGTTCGATCTGGTGATCAGCGATTGCCAGATGCCACTGATGGACGGCTACACCATGAGCCGGGCGATCCGCCTGCGCGAACACACCAACGCACAGCGGCGTGTACCGATCATTGCCTTGACCGGCAACCTGGTCCACGACGATCCCCAACGCTGTCGTGATGCCGGCATGGACGCCTGGTTGCTCAAGCCGCTGAGCCTCGAGCAACTGCATGGCGTGCTGGCGCTATGGCTACCCGGCCCGGCCACCATCGCCCCGAGTGCCATCGCGCCGGTGCCCTGGCCGACCCGTGCCGGCCTGATCGAGACCTTTGGCGATGCCCGCGTAGTGGACCAGATGCTCACCAGCCTGCTGTGCGAAGCCCGGGAAGACAGCGCCGCCCTGGCTCACGCGCGCCAAGCCCTGGATGCGCCGTTGACCGCCGAGCGCCTGCACCGCCTGGTGGGCAGCCTGGCGTTCCTCGGCGTCGCCGAACTGGAGCTGCGCGGGATGAGCCTGATCGAGCGCATCCACACCCAGGGCATAGTGCTGAGCAAACAGCAGTTGGACGCCTTCCAGGAGGACTTGCTGGCGTACCTTCGTTACTTGGGGGCGTTGTGATCAGGGGGGCTTGTAGGTCATTGCCAATCTGTACTGCGGGTTATGTATGTAGGTAATTTCTGTTTACTTTGTAGGCTTTAAAAAAATCACTACAAAACACTGATCGCCACGCAAAAGCCTGGGGTATGGACGGTTGTTGAGGGCCGCCGGCGAGGGTATTTTGCGGGCTCAGTTGCCATCATCCGTGGGGATTTATGCTTCGCGTAATTATTGCTGACGATCATCCCATTGTGCGTATCGGGCAGAGAGTGGTGATCGAGGCGAACGGTCGGTGCAAAGTGGTGGGGGAGGCTGACGGGCCCGATGAGCTGCTGCGGTTACTGCAAACCACTGCGTGCGATGTGCTGGTGACCGACTTCGCCATGCCCGGCGGGCAGCAGGCCGATGGCTACGGCTTGCTCAGCCTGTTGCACCGCCAGTATCCACAGTTGCCGGTGATCCTGGTGACCATGTTTGCCAACGTCGCCACCCTACGGGCTTCTTTTGCCCATGGCGCCCAGGCCATTGTCGCCAAGAGTGCTTCGGCCAAGGAGTTGCCCCAGGCGATCAAGACGGTGAGCGCCGGCCAGACCTTTGTCAGTGAATGCCTGCGGGTGCAACTGGTGGAGGCAGGCACCGGCGATCAGTCGCAACAACCGCAATTGTCCGGCAAGGAACGGGAAGTGGTGCGCATGCTCGCCAGCGGCATGACGGTCAGCCAGATCGCTGCTCGGGTCAATCGCAGTATCTCCACCATTAGCAAACAGAAAAGCACGGCCATGAACCGCCTGTGTATTTCCACCGACGTGGATCTGTTCGCCTATGCCCGTAGCTGCGGCATGGTGCCTTAGGGGTTTACCCCTGGCATTCCCGGGATTGATGCCGATGGCGTTGCAGGCCATTGCACACTACCGTGACTGACTTCCCACCTTTGCCGGATGCAACCCATGAGCGACGCCCACAACGCCCTGATCAGCGAGTTCTACAGCGCCTTCCAGCGCCTGGATGCCGAGGCCATGAGTGCCTGCTACACCGAGGATGTGCGGTTCAGCGACCCGGCGTTCGGTGAACTGCGCGGGCGCGATGCCGGCGACATGTGGCGCATGCTCACCACCCGGGCCAAGGACTTTTCCCTGACCTTCGACCAGGTGCGCAGCGACGACACCCTCGGCAGCGCCCATTGGGTGGCGACGTATCTGTTCAGCCAGACCGGCAACACCGTGGTCAACGATATCCAGGCCCGTTTTGTGTTTCGCGACGGCAAGATCTGCGAGCACCACGACCATTTCGACCTGTGGCGTTGGTCGCGCCAGGCCCTGGGTGCGAAGGGCCTGCTGCTGGGCTGGACGCCGCTGGTGCGCAACGCGGTGCGCGCCCAGGCGTTGAAAGGGTTGAAGGCGTTCCAGGCCAGTCGTTGATAAGATTGGCGCTCTTTTCGTTTGCCAGAACCTTTTGTGAACAATCCACCTGAACCCATCGCGCCCAAGCCCTGGTTTGTCTACCTAGTGCGGGCGGCCAATGGCTCGCTCTATTGCGGGATCAGCAACGATCCGCTGCGCCGCTTTGCGATGCATCAGAGCGGCAAGGGCGCGCGGTTTTTCCTGTCCAGCCCGGCGGTCGCGCTGGTGTATACCGAGGCCTGCGCGAGCAAGGGCGAGGCGCTGCGCCAGGAACGCCTGATAAAAAAGCTCAAGAAAAGCGCCAAGGAGTGTCTGGCCCGGGCTTATCAATCTGACTGATCAGTTCCCATCAGGCCAATGGCTAGGCCGCAGGGTTTTTGCACGATAATCTGGCCGCTCCTTCATCTGGCGGAGTCCGGCATGTCTGAGTTGATCCTGCACCACTACCCCCAATCCCCTTTCGCGGAAAAAGCCCGCCTGCTCCTGGGCTACAAAGGACTGTCCTGGCATTCGGTGACCATTCCCCCGGTGATGCCCAAGCCCGACCTGACGGCCCTGACCGGCGGCTACCGTAAAACCCCGGTGCTGCAAGTGGGTGCAGATATTTACTGCGACACTGCGCTGATCGCACGCCGCCTGGAACAGGAAAAGGCCACGCCGCCGCTGTTTCCCGAAGGCCAGGAACTGGTCAGCCAGAGCTTTGCCGCCTGGGCCGATTCGGTGGTGTTTTCCCATGCCGTGGCCTTGGTGTTCCAGCCCGAATCCCTGGCCGTGAAATTTGCCAAGGTGCCGCCGCAGTTGCTGCAGGTGCTGGTGGCCGACCGCAGCAAGATGTTCGGCGACGGCAGCGCCAGCCGCGTGCAACTGGACGTGGCGCGGCACCAGTGGCCGGCAATCATTGCGCGCCTTGAGCAGCAATTGCAGCGCCAGTCGGGGGATTTCCTGTTTGGCGAGCCATCGATTGCCGACTTTGCCATGGCCCATCCGTTGTGGTTCCTCAAAGGCTCGTCGGTGACCTCGCCGCTGGTGGATAACTATCCGGCTGCCAGCGCCTGGCTGACGCGGGTCCTGGGCTTTGGGCATGGCACTGCCAGCGAGATGAGTGCCAAGCAGGCCCTGGAAATCGCCCGCGATAGCGCGCCTGCAGCGTTGCCGGATGAAGTGTTTGCAGAGCCCAACGGGTTCAAGGTCGGCCAGCAAGTGACCATCGCCGCGACCGACTACGGCGTCGACCCGGTGGCGGGGGAGTTGATGTTTGCCGGCCGTGAAGAACTGATCCTGCGTCGCGAGGATGAGCGCGGCGGCACTGTGCATGTGCACTTTCCGCGCCTGGGCTTCTTAATCCGTTAATCAAACCGCTGTAGGCGCGGGTTTGCTCTAATGCGCAGATCGCCTGTGGGAGCGGGCAACCCCGCTCCCACATTTGATCTGCGCTTAACTGATCGGCATTAGGGCTTGCTCGCGCCTACAGGTTCAGGGCGGACAGGATGGCATCCGGGTTGTAGTCGCGAATCTGCGTGCCATTCACGTCCACAAATGGAATCCCGCCGCCTCCCAGGGCCTCATAGGCCTTGCGCCCCTGGGTATCCTTTTCGATATCCACGCTCTTGTAGGGAATGCCTTTCTGATCGAGGAACCGCTGGGTCTGCTTGCAGTACCCGCACCACTCGGTGGTGTACAGCGTCACCCGGGCGGTGGCCCGCACCTGCTCCGGCACCACCTGCGAGGGGTTGAACAACCGCTCGATCTTGCCCCAGTTCTGGATCGCCACCACCACCAGCAGCACCAGCAGGACTTTCTTCAGGACCCCGCCGAGCATCAGTTACGGCGCTTGAGCTGGTCGGTCAGTTGGGTCGGCAAGCCCTTGATGATCAGGGTGCCGGCGGCTTCGTCATACTCGATCTTGTCGCCCAGCAGGTGCGCTTCAAAGCTGATGGACAAGCCTTCGGCGCGCCCGGTGAAGCGGCGGAACTGGTTGAGGGTGCGCTTATCGGCGGGGATTTCCGGTGACAGGCCGTAGTCCTTGTTGCGGATATGGTCGTAGAACGCCTTTGGCCGATCTTCATCGATCAAGCCCGACAGTTCTTCCAGGCCCATCGGCTCGCCGAGCTTGGCCTGGCTGCTGGCGTAGTCCACCAGGGTCTTGGTCTTCTCGCGGGCGGACTCGTCCGGCAGGTCTTCGCTCTCGACGAAGTCGCTGAAGGCCTTGAGCAGGGTGCGCGTCTCGCCCGGGCCGTCGACGCCTTCCTGGCAGCCGATAAAGTCGCGGAAGTACTCCGAGACCTTCTTGCCGTTCTTACCCTTGATAAACGAGATGTACTGCTTGGACTGCTTGTTGTTCTGCCATTCGGACACGTTGATCCGTGCCGCCAGGTGCAACTGGCCCAGGTCCAGGTGGCGCGAGGGCGTCACGTCCAGCTCGTCGGTCACCGCCACGCCTTCGCTGTGGTGCAGCAGGGCGATGGCCAGGTAGTCGGTCATGCCCTGTTGATAGTGGGCAAACAGCACGTGGCCGCCGACAGAGAGGTTGGATTCCTCCATCAGCTTCTGCAGGTGTTCCACGGCAATCCGGCTGAAGGCGGTGAAATCCTTGGCGCCGTCGAAATATTCCTTCAACCAGCCGCTGAACGGGTGCGCGCCGGACTCGGCATGGAACAAACCCCAGGCCTTGCCTTGCTTGGCGTTATAGCTCTCGTTGAGGTCGGCGAGCATGTTCTCGATGGCGGCGGACTCGGCCAGTTCGGAGTCACGGGCGTGGAGAACTGCGGGCGTGCCGTCGGGTTTTTTGTCGATCAGGTGGACGATGCAGTGACGGATCGGCATGGGCTTCTCGGCTGGTTGGGCGGGAGCGGTTGGCCTCCCGGAAAAAGTCGCCAGTGTACCGCACCCGTTGGTCGCGGCGTCGTTTGCAGCGGTTTTGGCAGGCCTCTGACGGCCCATATGCCTTTTTTTCACGGTTTAGAGCGATAAAGCTGACCAAATGGGTAGGTAGAAGCGGATATTTCCCCGTCTCTGTGCTAGTTTTGCCCCGTCTTACGCGATGTATCGGCGTTAAGCGTGCATTCAGCATTTGTCAGGTCGAACCAAACCCCGTTTCAAGCATCTATAACCCCGATCTCTCGCGGTTATGGCCAGGGGTGCCAGGCCTTGACGGTCGGGCTCGATGGCTGACACTGCACTCTGCAATCCAAATGAATTTGATAGGGAAGGAACACCACAATGGCTTTGACTAAAGACCAACTGATCGCTGATATCGCCGAATCCACTGACACCACCAAGGTTCAAGTACGTGCAGTACTGGAGCAACTGGCTCAGATCGTTGGTGACCAGCTGGACAACGGCGGCGAAATCACTCTGCCAGGTGTTGGCAAGCTGAAAGTGGCCGAGCGTCCAGCCCGTACCGGCCGTAACCCTTCGACTGGCGCTGCCATCGAAATCGCTGCGAAGAAAGTGATCAAGCTGGTTGTGGCCAAAGGCCTGACCGACTCGATCAACAAGTAAGACGCAGCAAAAAAAACCGTGCATCGGAGCGATCCGGGCACGGTTTTTTGTTGCCTGCGATTTGCCTCTAGCGCACCCAGCGCTGGCGCCAGATCTGCTGCTCGTTCTTGGTCTGGAAGGTCCATGCCACAAAACGGCTCTGTTTCTGGCCCTGGGACATCTCCACCACCTGGCTTTCCAGGACCCCGGCCTTTTTCAGCGCGGTCTCGATGGCAGGCAGGTTGGATGCTTTTGATACCAGGGTGCTGAACCACAGCACTTTATGCGCAAAATGCGCGCTTTCGGCGATCAATTGCGTGACAAACCGCGCCTCACCGCCCTCGCACCACAGCTCTGCCGATTGGCCGCCGAAGTTCAATACCGGCAATTTGCGCTTGGGATCGGCCTTGCCCAGGGCACGCCACTTGCGCTCGCTGCCTTTGGTCGCTTCATCCATGGAGGCATGGAAGGGCGGGTTGCACATGGTCAGGTCAAAACGCTCACCCGGCTCCAGCAGCCCCAGCAGAATATGCTTGGGATTGGTTTGCTGGCGCAGTTGGATGACCTTGCTCAGGTCGTTGGACTGCACAATGGCCTTGGCGGCGGCCACGGCGGTCGGGTCGATCTCGGAGCCGAGGAAGTTCCAGCGGTAGTCCATGTAGCCGATCAGCGGATAGACGCAGTTGGCGCCCATGCCGATGTCCAGCACCTTGACGATCGAGCCACGGGGAATCTTGCCGTCGTTGACGCTGGCCAGCAGGTCGGCGAGGAAGTGCACGTAATCGGCACGGCCCGGCACCGGTGGGCACAGGTAGTCAGCCGGGATATCCCAGTGCTGCACGCCATAGAACGCCTTGAGCAGCGCCCGGTTGAACACCCGCACCGCGTCCGGGCTGGCGAAGTCGATGCTTTCCTTGCCGTAGGGGTTGAGGATCACATACTGGGCTAGTTCTGGCGTGGTCTTGATCAGCGCGGGGAAGTCGTAACGGCCCTGGTGGCGGTTGCGCGGGTGCAGGGTCGCTTCCTTGCGCGGCGCGACGGGCTTGGCCGTGGCGGCGGTTTTCGGCTTCTTGCGGGGCGGTTTGGGTGTGCTGGGGGCGGTCATGATGATTCTGGTGTTGGCTCAAAGTGGCGGCCATTGTCACACATCCTGAGCCCAACCCGTTCAACTGTAGGAGCCGGCTTGCCGGCGATGCGGGTGACTCGGTGTATCGGGCAGACCGAGGTGATGCTATTGCCGGCAAGCCGGCTCCTACATTGATTGGGTTTGCAGGGCCAAAAAAAAGAGACCCGAGGGTCTCTTTTTTACGCAGGCCGGCCTTTACAGGCTGGAAATCCGCGCATGTTGCTCCGCCAGCTTGCCCAACGCCTGTTCGGCCTCGGCCAGCTTGGCGCGTTCCTTGTCGATGACTTCGGCCGGGGCCTTGTCCACGAACGCCGCATTGGACAGCTTGCCGCCGACGCGCTGCACTTCGCCCTGCAAACGCAGGATTTCCTTGTCCAGGCGTGCCAGTTCGGCGCCTTTGTCGATCAGGCCGGCCATCGGCACCAGCACTTCCATCTCGCCAACCAGTGCGGTGGCAGACAGCGGTGCTTCGGCGCCATCAGCCAATACGGTGATTGACTCCAGCTTCGCCAGCTTCTTGAGCAAGGCGTCGTTCTCGGTGAGACGGCGCAGGTCTTCGGCACTGGCGTTCTTCACGAACACTGCCAAAGGCTTGCCCGGGCCGATGTTCATCTCGGCGCGGATGTTGCGCGTGCCGAGCATCAGGGCCTTGAGCCATTCGATATCGCTTTCGGCGGCCTCGTCGATGCGGGCTTCATTGGCCACCGGCCAAGGTTGCAGCATGATGGTCTTGCCTTCGATACCGGCCAGCGGCGCCAGGCGCTGCCAGATTTCTTCGGTGATGAACGGCATGAACGGATGCGCCAGGCGCAACGCCACTTCCAGCACGCGCACCAGGGTGCGACGGGTGCCGCGCTGGCGCTCGATCGGTGCGTTCTCGTCCCACAGCACCGGCTTGGACAGTTCCAGGTACCAGTCGCAATACTGGTTCCAGATGAACTCGTACAGCGCTTGTGCGGCCAGGTCGAAACGGAACTGGTCGAGTTGGCGGGTCACTTCGGCTTCGGTGCGCTGCAACTGCGAGATGATCCAGCGATCAGCCAGGGACAGCTCAAAGGCTTCGCCGTTCTGGCCGCAGTCTTCGCCCTTGTCCAGCACGTAGCGCGCCGCGTTCCAGATTTTGTTGCAGAAGTTGCGATAGCCTTCGACGCGGCCCATGTCGAACTTAATGTCGCGACCGGTGGACGCCAGCGAGCAGAAGGTGAAGCGCAGGGCATCGGTGCCGTAGCTGGCGATGCCGTCGGCGAACTCGTCGCGGGTCTGCTTCTCGATCTTTTTCGCCAGTTTCGGCTGCATCAGGCCCGAGGTGCGCTTTTGCACCAGGGTTTCCAGGTCGATGCCGTCGATGATGTCCAGCGGGTCCAGCACGTTGCCCTTGGACTTGGACATCTTCTGGCCCTGGCCATCACGCACCAGGCCGTGTACGTACACGGTCTTGAACGGCACCTGCGGGGTGCCATCCTCGTTCTTCACCAAATGCATGGTGAGCATGATCATCCGGGCAACCCAGAAGAAAATGATGTCGAAACCGGTGACCAGCACGTCGGTGGAGTGGAATTTCTTCAGGAACTCAGTCTGCTGCGGCCAGCCCAGGGTCGAGAAGGTCCACAGGCCCGAACTGAACCAGGTGTCCAGTACGTCGTTGTCCTGTTGCAGCGCCACGTCCGCACCGAGGTTGTGCTTGGCGCGCACTTCGGCTTCATCGCGGCCGACGTAGACCTTGCCCGACTCGTCGTACCAGGCCGGAATGCGGTGGCCCCACCACAACTGACGGCTGATGCACCAATCCTGGATATCGCGCATCCACGAGAAGTACATGTTTTCGTACTGTTTGGGCACGAACTGGATACGGCCATCTTCCACGGCAGCAATCGCAGGTTCTGCCAACGGCTTGGTGGAGACGTACCACTGGTCGGTCAGCCACGGCTCGATCACCGTGCCGGAGCGGTCGCCTTTCGGTACTTTCAGGGCGTGGTCATCCACGCTGACCAACAGGCCGGCGGCATCGAACGCGGCAACGATCTGCTTGCGTGCTTCAAAGCGGTCGAGGCCGGCGTATTCGGCCGGGATCTTGCCGTCGATGCTGTCGTTCAGCGTACCGTCGAGGTTGAACACCTGGCAGGCCGGCAGAACGGCGGCGTTCTTGTCGAAGATGTTCAGCAGCGGCAGGTTATGGCGCTTGCCGACTTCGTAGTCGTTGAAATCGTGGGCCGGGGTGATTTTCACGCAGCCGGTGCCGAATTCAGGGTCGCAGTAATCATCGGCGATGATCGGGATGCGGCGGCCGACCAATGGCAGCTCGACGAATTTACCGATCAGGGCCTGGTAGCGTTCGTCTTGCGGGTTAACGGCCACGGCGGCGTCGCCGAGCATGGTTTCCGGACGGGTGGTGGCGACGATCAGGTAGTCGTTGCCTTCGGCGGTCTTGGCGCCATCGGCCAGCGGGTACTTGAGATTCCACAGGAAACCTTTCTCGTCGTGGTTTTCCACTTCAAGGTCGGAAATCGCCGTGTGCAGCTTGGTATCCCAGTTCACCAGGCGCTTGCCGCGGTAGATCAGGCCATCTTCGTGCAGGCGCACGAAAGCTTCCTTGACCGCTTCCGACAGGCCGTCGTCCATGGTGAAACGCTCGCGGCTCCAGTCTACGGACGAGCCGAGGCGACGGATCTGACGGCTGATATTGCCGCCGGACTGGTCCTTCCATTCCCAGATTTTTTCCAGGAATTTCTCGCGGCCCAGGTCGTGACGGCTCTGGCCGGTGGCTTCCAGTTGGCGTTCCACCAGCATCTGGGTGGCAATGCCGGCATGGTCGGTGCCCGGCTGCCACAGGGTGTTGCGACCCTGCATGCGGCGGAAACGGATCAGGGCGTCCATGATCGCGTTGTTGAAACCGTGACCCATGTGCAGGCTGCCGGTGACGTTCGGTGGCGGGATCATGATGGTGTAGGACTCGCCCGCACCTTGCGGAGCGAAATAGTTCTCGGACTCCCAGGTCTGGTACCAGGAAGTTTCAATAGCGTGCGGCTGGTAGGTCTTATCCATGCGCGGCGGGACCCTAGTTGGCATTTATTCAGGAAAGCCGACAAGTATAACGAGGGATAGGGGAGAGGGCGAGACGAAGAGAAGGGCTACGGCTGGCGCGGGTCAAATGTAGGAGCGGGCTTGCCCGCTCCTACAGGGGATCTCAGGACTGGTACTGGCTGAGCAACCGCTCCATGCGCGCATCCATCCGGCGCTTGATCTCGGTTTCGATGTGCGGGGCAAAGTCGTCGATCACGTCCTGCATGATCAATTGCGCAGCGGCGCGCAGTTCGTTGTCCAGGTGCAGCAGCAAGGCGTCGGGGGCTTTTTCGGCGGCAGGTTGCGTGGGCGCCGCTTGTACGACGGGCGGCTCGACAGGCTCGGCTACGCCAGGCTTGGCGCCGACCTGGTCGAACAGCAGGGGGATCTGTACCTCTTCTGCGACAGTATCGGTCAGCAGCGGTGGTTGCAGGTTGTCATCACCCAGCAACTGGCGGATCGACTCAAGGTCGTCCAGCAGGTGGTCAGACGGTTTTAGCGGGTTTGAAGTGTCCATCATGTGCTCAGAGTCGCTGTAATCGGTGATCTTGCAGAGAATAGCCCTGTTCGCGGTAGAAACGGAAACTCTCCCGCGCGGCCTGACGAATAGCCGGATCTTCCACCACCACTTCCGCCACGCGGGCGAAACCCTTGGCGAACGCCGGCACTTTCAGGTCCAGGTTGACCAACAGGTCATGGTGATCACCACAACTGTCGCCCACACCCAGTACCACCAGGCTCTCAGGCTCCGATTCTGCGGGGCCGTGGGGCACGAAGCTCTCGCCCTTGAAGCGCCACAGGCGGGCATCGAGGTCGTCACGCTGGGCGCTGTCGCTGCAATGCAGGTAGATGCGATGGCCCATGCGCCAGGCTTTTTCCGTGAGCTTGCAGGCAAAGTCCAGGCGCGCCGACGGATCGGCGCTGGGCAATATATAGAAGTCGACTTGGGTCATTACATGTCCTGCAGCGGCCTGCATGCTTTACCTGTAGGAGCGAGCTTGCTCGCGAAAATCGTTAACGATGACGCGTTCATTCTGAATGAACGCGTTGTCCTCAGGTTTTTCGCGAGTAAGCTCGCTCCTACAGGGTCAAGCAGGGGCCGTGATGTTTAGGCCTTGGCGCGATCCAGCAGGTATTGGGTCAGCAGCGGCACCGGACGACCGGTAGCGCCCTTGTCTTTGCCACCGCTGGTCCAGGCGGTGCCGGCGATGTCCAGGTGGGCCCAGTTGAAGTTCTTGGCAAAGCGCGACAGGAAGCAGGCGGCGGTGATGGTGCCGGCCTTTGGTCCGCCGATGTTGGCGATGTCGGCGAACGGGCTGTCCAGTTGCTCCTGGTACTCATCGAACAACGGCAGTTGCCACGCACGGTCGTCGGCGGCCTTGCCGGCGCTGAGCAGTTGCTCGACCAGCTCGTCGCTGTTGCCCAACAGGCCCGAGGTATGGGAACCGAGGGCGACGATGCAGGCACCGGTCAGGGTCGCGATATCGATCACCGCCTGTGGCTTGAAGCGCTCGGCGTAGGTCAGGGCATCGCACAGCACCAGGCGACCTTCGGCGTCGGTGTTGAGGATTTCCACGGTCTGGCCGCTCATAGTGGTGACGATGTCACCTGGGCGCGCAGCCCCGCCGCTCGGCATGTTCTCGGCACAGGCCAGGATGCACACCAGGTTGATCGGCAGCTTGAGTTCGAGCACGGCACGCAGGGTGCCGAAGACACTGGCGGCGCCGCCCATGTCGTACTTCATCTCGTCCATGCCGGCGCCCGGCTTGAGGCTGATGCCGCCAGTGTCGAAGGTGATGCCTTTACCGACCAGGGCGAACGGCTTGTCGGCCTTCTTGCCGCCGTTGTATTGCATGACGATCAGGCGGGGTGGCTGGTCGCTGCCCTGGCCCACGGCATAGAACGAGCCCATGCCCAGTTCCTTGATCTTCTTCTCGTCGAGCACTTCGACTTTCAGGCCCTTGAACTCTTTACCCAAGGCCTTGGCCTGTTCGCCGAGGTAGGTCGGGTGGCAGATGTTGGGTGGCATATTGCCCAGGTCGCGGGTGAACGCCATGCCGGCGGCGATGGCCTGGGCGTGGGTAGTGGCGCGCTGTACTTCAGCCTGGGCGGCCTTGATGGTCAGCAGGGTGATTTTCTTCAGGGCGCGGGGTTCGGCTTTCTGGCTCTTGAACTGGTCGAAGGTGTAGCCGCCATCCAGCAGGGTTTCGGCCAGCAGGCGGGTCTTGCCATAGCTGTCGCGGCCCTTGACCACGATTTCGTCCAGCGCCAGTGCCGCATCGCTGCCGCCCAGGCCCTTGAGGGTGTTGAGGATGGCGCTGATGATCTTGCGGAACGGGCGGTCGCCCAGTTCGGCGTCCTTGCCCACGCCCACCAGCAATACGCGGTCGGCCTTGAGGTTGGGCAGGCTTTGCAGCAGCAGGCTTTGGCCGACCTTGCCGGCCAGGTCGCCACGCTTGAGCACGGCGCTGATGGCGCCACCGCTCAGTTCATCGACTTGTTTGGCGGCCGCGCCGAGCTTGCGGCCTTCGCCGATGGCGACCACGAGGGTGGCGGTCTTCAACGTTTCGGGGCTAACGCTTTTTACAACCAATTCCATGTTCGGGTCCCTTATATAAGGTCAAAGAGCCTGGAGTCTGTACTCCGGCCTGTAGGCTGGGCCGCCTGTAGGCGAGCCCGACAAGGCCCGCAGTTTGTACCGCGCCGCCCGAGCCTGACAACCCTTGACGCCAGCTTTGTGCACGGCTGTGAGCAAGCTCCGTGACAGGCGCCGACAATCACAGGATAATGCGCCATCTTTTTCGCCGGCCCGTGTCAACGGGGCGACTTGATATGCTTGCTTGTTTGGCCGCCTTAGCCTGACAACCCTGGAGTGTCTGGTTTGATTGTCTTCCGTTATCTGTCCCGCGAAGTCCTGCTGACCCTGAGTGCCGTGAGTGCGGTGTTGCTGGTCATCATCATGAGTGGTCGTTTCGTCAAATACCTGGCCCAGGCTGCCTCTGGGGCCCTGGATCCGGGTTCGCTGTTCCTGATCATGGGCTTTCGCCTGCCGGGGTTCCTGCAACTGATCCTGCCCCTGGGCCTGTTTCTCGGGATCCTGCTGGCCTATGGCCGGCTCTACCTCGAAAGCGAGATGACCGTGCTGTCGGCCACCGGCATGAGCCAGCAGCGCCTGCTGGCCATGACCATGGTCCCGGCCACTGGCGTGGCGCTGGTGGTGGCCTGGTTGAGCCTGAGCCTGGCCCCCCAGGGCGCCATGCAGTTCCAGCTGGTGCTCAACAAACAGGACGCGATGACCGAGTTCGACACCCTCGAGCCGGGCCGTTTCCAGGCGCTCAACGACGGCACCCGCGTGACCTACACCGAGCGCATGACCGACGATCGGGCCAACCTCGGCGGCGTGTTCATCTCCGAGAAGCGCCTGGGCCAGGACAAGAAAGACCGTGGCATTTCCGTACTGGTGGCCGATAGCGGGCGCCAGGAAGTGCGTCCGGACGGCAGCCGCTACCTGATCCTGGAGAACGGCTATCGCTACGACGGCAGCCCCGGCCAGGCCGACTACCGCGCCATCAAGTACGACACCTACGGGGTGATGCTGGCCCGGCCGGATGTGAGCAACGAGGTCACCGACCGCGACGCGATCCCGACCCCGGCCCTGATCGGCAGCAAGGAGTTGCGCTCGATTGCCGAACTGCAATGGCGTATTTCCCTGCCACTGCTGGTGTTTATCGTCACGCTGATGGCGGTGCCGCTGTCCCGGGTCAACCCGCGCCAGGGCCGCTTCCTCAAGCTGCTGCCGGCGATCCTGCTGTACATGGCCTACCTGACCATCCTGATTTCCGCCCGTGGCTCCCTGGAGAAGGGCAAGCTGTCGCCGACCCTGGGGCTGTGGTGGGTCCACGGCATCTTCCTGGTGATTGGCCTGGGCCTGCTGTATTGGGAACCGATTCGCTTGAAAATGCAGAGCCGTCGCGGCATGAAGGAGATGGCTCGTGGGTAAGTTGGATCGCTACATCGGTAGCAGCGTACTGGTCGCCATCCTGGCGGTATTGGGCATCATCCTCGGGTTGGCGTCGTTGTTTGCCTTCATTGATGAGGTGGGCAACGTCACCGATACCTACACGGTCACTGACGTGCTGAGCTACGTGGCGCTGACCGCACCGCGCCGCCTCTACGACATGATGCCAATGGCCGCGCTGATCGGCTGCCTGATCGGCCTGGGCAGCCTGGCCAGCAACAGCGAGCTGACCATCATGCGCGCGGCGGGGGTGTCCATCGCCCGTATCGTCTGGGCCGTGATGAAACCCATGCTGCTGTTGATGGCCGCCAGCGTGCTGATCGGCGAATACGTGGCGCCACCGGCGGAAACCACCGCCCAGGCCAACCGTGCGCTGGCCCAGGGCTCGGGCGACGCCCAGAGCTCCAAGCGAGGCCTGTGGCACCGCCAGGGTGATGAATTCATCCACATCAACGCGGTGCAACCCGGTGGCCTGCTGGTGGGTGTCACCCGCTATCGCTTTGATGAAGAGCGCCATATGCTGTCGTCGAGCTTTGCCAAACGGGCACAGTTCAATGACAACCAGTGGGTGTTGAGCGATGTCACCACCACTCATTTCCGCAACCCCGGCAAAGGCACCGAGGCCAGCACCGAGGTGATCAACGAGCCGACACAGGCCTGGGACATCGCGCTCAAGCCGGAACTGCTCAATACCGTGGTGATGATCCCGGAAAGCCTGCCGATCTCCGGTTTGTGGAGCTATATCCACTACCTCAAGGACCAGGGCCTGAACAACGGCCGCTACTGGCTGGCATTTTGGGTCAAGGTGTTGCAGCCGGTGGTGACCGCTGCGCTGGTGTTGATGGCGATTTCGTTTATTTTCGGCCCGTTGCGCTCGGTAACCCTGGGCCAGCGGGTATTTACCGGGGTCTTGGTAGGGTTCACCTTCCGCATTGCCCAGGACCTTCTGGGGCCGTCGAGCCTGGTATTCGGCTTCTCGCCGCTGTTTGCGGTGCTGGTGCCGACCGCCATCTGTGCCCTGGCCGGGTTCTGGCTGCTGCGCCGGGCCGGTTGATCCGTGCTTGTTGAACAAAAAATGCCCCATTCGCAAGAACGGGGCATTTTTGTTATTGGTCGCCAAAGATGACGTCTGGCCCGAGCATCAGGTACAATTCCCGGCTATTTTTCAGCGGGCAATCTGCCTGCAGCCTTTTTGAGTGTTGATCCGTGAGTGATTTGAGTCATATCCGCAATTTCTCCATCATCGCCCACATTGACCATGGTAAGTCGACGCTGGCCGATCGATTCATCCAGATGTGCGGCGGCCTTGCCGAGCGTGAAATGGAAGCCCAGGTCCTGGACTCCATGGACCTCGAACGCGAGCGCGGGATCACCATCAAGGCCCACAGCGTTACCCTGTACTACACCGCCAAAGACGGTATCAAGTACCAGCTGAACTTCATTGACACCCCGGGCCACGTCGACTTTACCTATGAAGTCAGCCGTTCCCTGGCGGCCTGTGAAGGCGCGTTGCTGGTAGTGGATGCGGGCCAGGGCGTAGAAGCCCAGTCCGTGGCCAACTGCTACACCGCCATCGAGCAGGGCCTGGAAGTCATGCCGGTGCTGAACAAGATCGACCTGCCACAGGCCGATCCGGACCGCGTGAAGGAAGAAATCGAAAAAATCATCGGCATTGACGCCACCGACGCCGTCGAGTGCAGCGCCAAGACTGGCCTGGGTGTCGACGAAGTGCTCGAGCGCCTGGTCAAGACCATTCCCGCGCCAACCGGCAACTACGAAGATCCGCTGCAAGCGTTGATCATCGACTCCTGGTTCGACAACTACCTGGGCGTTGTGTCCCTGGTACGCGTGCGCCATGGCCGGGTGAAGAAGGGCGACAAGATTCTGGTCAAGTCCACCGGCAAGATCCACCTGGTGGACAGCGTCGGTGTATTCAACCCCAAGCACACCGCTACCACTGATCTGAAAGCCGGTGAAGTAGGCTTCATCATTGCCGGTATCAAGGATATCCACGGTGCGCCGGTCGGTGACACCCTGACCTTGAGCTCGACGCCTGATGTCGACGTGCTGCCAGGTTTCAAGCGCATCCAGCCACAGGTTTATGCCGGTCTGTTCCCGGTCAGCTCCGACGACTTCGAGGATTTTCGCGAAGCCCTGCAAAAGCTGACCCTCAACGACTCGTCGTTGCAGTACACCCCGGAAAGCTCCGATGCCCTGGGCTTCGGCTTCCGCTGCGGGTTCCTGGGCATGCTGCACATGGAGATCATCCAGGAGCGCCTGGAGCGCGAGTACGACCTGGACCTGATCACCACCGCGCCAACCGTTATTTTTGAGCTGGCGCTGAAAACCGGTGAAACGATTTACGTCGACAACCCGTCCAAGTTGCCGGATCTGTCGTCCATCGAAGACATGCGCGAACCGATCGTGCGCGCCAATATTCTCGTGCCGCAGGAACACCTGGGCAACGTCATTACCCTGTGTATCGAAAAGCGTGGCGTGCAGCACGACATGCTGTTCCTCGGTACCCAGGTCCAAGTGACCTACGATTTGCCGATGAACGAAGTGGTCCTGGACTTCTTTGACCGTCTCAAATCCACCAGTCGCGGCTATGCTTCGCTGGATTACCATTTCGACCGTTATCAATCGGCCAATCTGGTGAAGCTCGATGTATTGATCAACGGTGACAAGGTTGATGCCCTGGCGCTCATCGTCCACAAGGACAATGCGCACTACAAAGGTCGCCAACTGACCGAGAAGATGAAAGAACTGATTCCGCGCCAGATGTTCGACGTCGCGATCCAGGCCGCCATTGGCGGGCAGATCATTGCGCGGACTTCCGTCAAGGCACTCAGAAAGAACGTACTGGCCAAATGCTATGGCGGCGACGTGAGCCGTAAGCGCAAGCTGCTCGAGAAGCAAAAGGCCGGTAAAAAACGCATGAAGCAAGTGGGCAACGTGGAAATTCCACAAGAAGCCTTCCTTGCGGTGCTCAGGTTGGATAGTTAGGTCCTATGTCACTAAATTTCCCGCTGTTGCTGGTCATCGCCGTTGCCGTCTGTGGTCTCCTGGCGCTGCTCGATCTGCTGTTCTTCGCCCCGCGTCGTCGGGCGGCCATCGCGTCCTATCAGGGCAGCGTCAGCCAGCCCGATGGCGTAGTGATCGAGAAGCTGAACAAAGAGCCTTTGCTGGTTGAATACGGCAAGTCGTTCTTCCCGGTGTTGTTCATCGTGCTGGTGCTGCGCTCGTTTCTGGTAGAGCCGTTCCAGATTCCTTCGGGCTCGATGAAACCAACCCTGGATGTGGGCGACTTCATCCTGGTGAACAAGTTTTCCTACGGGATCCGCTTGCCGGTGATCGACAAGAAAATCATCGAGGTGGGTGATCCGCAGCGCGGCGATGTGATGGTGTTCCGCTACCCAAGCGACCCGAACGTCAACTACATCAAGCGTGTGGTCGGCCTGCCGGGTGACGTGATCCGCTACACCAGCGACAAGCGCCTGTTCGTCAATGGCGAATCGGTGGCCGAGAAACTCATCGGTTCCGAGCCGAACACCCTGGGCAGCGCCGAGCTGTACGAGGAAAAACTCGGGGCGGTAGAGCACCAGATCCGCAAGGAAATGAGCCGCTACCGTTCGCCGCCCGACAACCAGTGGACCGTGCCTGCCGGGCACTACTTCATGATGGGCGACAACCGCGACAACTCCAATGACAGCCGCTACTGGGATGATCCAAGCATTCCCAAGGAGCTGCTGGGCATGGTTCCCGACCAGAATATCGTCGGCAAGGCCTTCGCGGTCTGGATGAGCTGGCCCGAACCCAAGCTCAGCCACCTGCCGAACTTCTCGCGGGTGGGACTGATCAAGTAATCCATGCGGCGCTGTGAACACAGCGCCGAATGCTTTTCTGGGGCTTGGACATTGGTCCGGCCTCGAGCAACACACAGCATTGCCAGGATTTGAATTTGAACACAGCGTTAATCGTCGATGGCCTTTGCCGCCACGTACTGAAAGTAGGTAAACCGTGAGCGTTTCTTTGAGTCGTCTTGAGCGTCAGCTCGGCTACACCTTCAAGGACCAGGAATTGATGGTCCTTGCCCTCACACACCGCAGTTTTGCCGGGCGCAACAACGAACGCCTGGAATTCCTCGGTGATGCCATTCTCAACTTCGCCGCTGGCGAAGCCCTGTTCAACCGCTTCCCCCTGGCCCGTGAAGGCCAGTTGTCGCGCCTGCGCGCGCGCCTGGTGAAAGGCGAGACCCTGGCCGTCCTGGCCCGTGGTTTTGACTTGGGCGAATACCTGCGCCTGGGTTCCGGCGAGTTGAAAAGCGGCGGTTTCCGCCGTGAGTCGATCCTGGCCGATGCCCTGGAAGCCCTGATCGGCGCGATCTATCTCGATGCCGGGATGGAAGTGGCCAAGGAACGGGTCATGGCCTGGCTGGCGTCGGAAATCGACAGCCTGACCCTGGTGGATACCAACAAGGATCCCAAGACCCGCCTGCAGGAATTTTTGCAGTCGCGCGGCTGCGAACTGCCACGCTACGAAGTGGTGGATATCCAGGGTGAGCCGCATTGCCGTGTGTTCTTCGTCGAATGCGAAGTCACCTTATTGAACGAAAAAAGCCGAGGTCAGGGTGTGAGCCGTCGTATTGCCGAACAGGTAGCGGCCGCTGCAGCACTGATTGCCCTGGGCGTGGAGAATGGCCATGACTGATTCAACCGCAACACGCTGTGGCTATGTTGCCATCGTCGGCCGTCCCAACGTGGGCAAGTCCACGCTGCTCAACCATATCCTGGGGCAGAAGCTGGCGATCACCTCGCGCAAGCCGCAGACCACCCGCCACAACATGCTGGGCATCAAGACCGAAGGCAACGTGCAAGCGGTCTATGTCGACACCCCGGGCATGCACAAAGGCGGCGAGAAAGCCCTGAATCGCTACATGAACAAGACCGCTTCGGCGGCGTTGAAAGACGTCGACGTGGTGATCTTCGTGGTTGACCGCACCAAATGGACCGATGAGGACCAGATGGTGCTGGAGCGTGTGCAGTATGTCACCGGCCCGTTGATCGTCGCGCTGAACAAGACCGACCGTATCGAAGACAAAGCCGAGTTGATGCCGCACCTGAGCTGGTTGCAGGAACAACTGCCGAACGCCCAGATCATGCCGATCTCGGCCCAGCACGGGCACAACCTCGAAGCCCTGGAGCGGGTGATCGCCGGCTACCTGCCGGAGAACGAGCACTTCTTCCCGGAAGACCAGATCACCGACCGCAGCAGCCGTTTCCTCGCCGCTGAACTGGTACGCGAGAAAATCATGCGCCAGATGGGTGCCGAGCTGCCGTACCAGATCACCGTGGAAATCGAAGAGTTCAAGCAGCAGGGCAAGACCCTGCATATCCACGCGCTGATCCTCGTCGAACGTGACGGCCAGAAAAAAATCATCATTGGCGACAAGGGCGAGCGCATCAAGCGCATCGGCACCGAAGCGCGCAAGGACATGGAATTGCTGTTCGATTCCAAGATCATGCTTAACCTGTGGGTGAAGGTTAAGGGCGGCTGGTCTGATGATGAGCGCGCACTGCGCTCCCTGGGCTACGGCGACCTGTAATCAGTCACCAGTTACATCGCAGGACAAAATGTGGGAGCTGTCTTGTGTGGGAGCTGGCTTGCCTGCGATAGCATCGCCTCGGTCTACGTGACACATCGAGGCGTCTGCATCGCAGGCAAGCCAGCTCCCACACAAGACAGCTCCCACATTGGTTTATCGCTGTTCTTATAGTTCTGCGAAGAGACATTCATGTCCCAATCCCCACCCCCCAGCCAACCCGCCTACGTCCTGCACAGCCGCGCCTACCGCGAGACCAGCGCCCTGGTGGACTTCCTCACGCCCCAAGGCCGGCTACGCGCGGTACTGCGCAGCGCGCGGGGCAAGGCGGGCACGTTGGCGCGGCCATTCGTGGCCCTGGAGGTCGAATTTCGCGGCAAGGGTGAGCTGAAAAACGTCGGCCGCCTGGAAAGCATCGGCACTTCGGCCTGGCTCAATGGCGAGGCGCTGTTCAGTGGCCTGTACCTCAACGAACTGCTGATCCGCCTGCTGCCCGCCGAAGACCCACACCCAGCGGTGTTCGATCACTACGCCGCCACCTTGCTGGCCCTGGCTGAAGGCCGTCCCCTGGAGCCGCTGTTGCGTGCTTTCGAGTGGCGCCTGCTCGACGACCTGGGCTACGGTTTTGAACTGAGCAACGACCTGCACGGCGAGCCAATCGCCAGCGACGGCATGTACCGCCTGCAAGTGGACGCCGGGCTGGAGCGCGTCTATCTGCTGCAACCGGGCCTGTTCCAGGGCACCGAACTGCTGGCCATGAGCGAGGCTGACTGGACAGCGCCTGGCGCCCTGTCTGCCGCCAAGCGCCTGATGCGCCAGGCCCTGGCCGTGCATCTGGGCGGTCGGCCATTGGTCAGTCGCGAGTTGTTTCGAAAGCCCTGACATCCCCGTGTATGCTGTGCACCGATTCTTTCCCTTTTCAGGAGCGCTTCCGTGACCACCAGCAATCGCATTCTTCTTGGCGTCAACATCGACCACGTCGCCACCCTGCGCCAGGCCCGGGGCACTCGCTACCCTGATCCGGTGAAGGCTGCGCTGGATGCCGAAGAAGCAGGCGCCGACGGTATCACCGTGCACCTGCGCGAAGACCGCCGGCACATCCAGGAGCGCGACGTACTGGTGCTCAAGGACGTGCTGCAAACCCGCATGAACTTCGAAATGGGCATCACCGAAGAAATGATGGCCTTCGCCGAGCGCATCCGCCCGGCACATATCTGCCTGGTCCCGGAAACCCGCCAGGAACTGACCACCGAAGGCGGCCTGGATGTGGCCGGACAGGAAGCGCGGATCAAGGCTGCGGTCGAGCGCCTGGCGCAGATCGGCAGTGAAGTCTCGCTGTTCATCGATGCCGACGAACGGCAGATCGAAGCCTCGCGCCGTGTGGGCGCTCCGGCCATTGAGTTGCACACCGGGCGCTACGCCGATGCCACAACCCCGACCGAAGTCGCCGACGAACTGCAACGCATCATCGATGGCGTGGCCTGCGGCCTGCGTGAGGGCCTGGTCGTCAACGCCGGCCATGGCTTGCACTACCACAACGTCGAAGCCGTGGCGGCGATCAAGGGCATCAATGAACTGAACATCGGCCACGCCCTGGTCGCCCATGCGCTGTTCGTCGGCTTCAAGGGCGCGGTCGCTGAGATGAAAGCGCTGATCCTGGCCGCCGCCAAGCCCTAACCAACGCTGAAGATCCAACGTGGGACGGGCTTGTGTAGGAGCGGGCTTGCCCGCGATAAGGGAGTTTCAGTCGATACCTCTATTGACTGACACAGCGCTATCGCGGGCAAGCCCGCTCCTACACAAGCCCTTTCCCACATGCGGCAATGCGAAGCCTTACTGTTTAGCCGGCAGGGGTGTATCGTATTTGCCCTTTGCGGGCCCTGGGCCCGCGCAGATCCGTGAGGTTGTTGTGTCCCGATCCTTTTCCCGTCGACAAATCCTTGGTGGCCTCGCCGGCCTGGCAGTGGTGGGTGTCGGTGCCGGTGGCGCCTATCGCTACTGGCTGGGGAAAGTCGCGGACGCCAGCGCCGGGCGTGATTACGAGTTGATTGCCGCACCGTTGGACGTGGAACTGGTGCCGGGACACAAGACCCAAGCCTGGGCTTTCGGCCCCTCGGCGCCGGGCACCGAGTTGCGTGTACGCCAGGGCGAATGGCTGCGGGTGCGCTTTATCAACCACCTGCCCGTTGCCACCACCATCCACTGGCACGGCATCCGCCTGCCCCTGGAAATGGACGGCGTGCCGTACGTCTCACAATTGCCGGTACTGCCTGGCGAGTATTTCGACTACCAGTTCCGCGTGCCCGACGCCGGCAGCTACTGGTATCACCCCCATGTCAGCAGCAGCGAAGAACTGGGCCGTGGCCTGGTCGGCCCATTGATTGTCGAGGAGCGCGAGCCCACCGGCTTCCAGCACGAACGCACCCTGAGCCTGAAAAACTGGCATATCGACGAGCAGGGTGAATTTGTCGAGTTCAGCATCCCCCGCGAAGCAGCCCGTGGCGGTACGGCCGGGCGCCTGTCGACCATCAACGGTGTGCCGCAGGCGGTCATCGACCTGCCTGCCGGGCAAATCACCCGGGTGCGCTTGCTCAACCTCGACAACACCCTGACCTATCGCCTGAACATTCCCAACGCCCAGGCGCAGATCTACGCGCTGGACGGCAACCCCATCGAGCCACGGCCTTTGGGCAAGGAATACTGGCTAGGCCCGGGCATGCGCATTTGCCTGGCAATCAAGGCTCCGCCGGCCGGCGAAGAGCTGTCGATCCGCAATGGCCCGGTGCGTCTGGGTACCTTCCGCTCGGTGGCTAATACTGATGCGCCGGGCGAGTGGCCGCCCGCGTTGCCGGCCAACCCGATTGCCGAGCCGGACCTGGCCAATGCCGAGAAACTCAACTTCAATTTCGAATGGGTCGGCTCGGTCTCGGTCAACGTCGAAAACAGGCCGCCGAGCCTGTGGCAGATCAACGGCCAGGCCTGGGATATCACCGACAAGACCTGCGCCGACCGGCCGATTGCCAAGCTCGAGTTGGGCAAGAGCTACATCTTTGAATTGAAAAACATGACCCAGTACCAGCACCCGATCCACCTGCATGGCATGAGCTTCAAGGTCATCGCCTCGAACCGCCATAAAGTGACGCCGTACTTCACCGACACCTACCTGTTGGGCAAGAACGAGCGCGCCCGCGTGGCGTTGGTGGCGGATAACCCCGGGGTGTGGATGTTCCATTGCCATGTGATCGACCACATGGAAACCGGCCTGATGGCCGCCATCGAGGTGGCGTGATGCGCCAGATTCGCCCCACGGCGATCATCGACCGCAGCCGTGACCAGGACTTCATGCGTGAAGCCCTGGCTCTTGCCGCCCAGGGCGCGGCCCTGGGTGAAGTACCGGTAGGCGCGGTGCTGGTGCAGGACGGCGAAATCATCGGGCGCGGCTTCAACTGCCCGATCAGCGGCAGCGACCCCAGCGCCCATGCCGAGATGGTCGCCATCCGCGCGGCGGCCCAGGCCGTCAGCAACTACCGCCTGCCGGGCAGCACGCTGTACGTGACCCTTGAGCCGTGCAGCATGTGCGCCGGGCTGATCGTCCACTCGCGCATCGCCCGGGTGGTGTACGGCGCGCTGGAGCCCAAGGCCGGGATTGTGCAGAGCCAGGGGCAGTTCTTCAGCCAGGGCTTTCTCAATCACCGGGTGTTGTATGAAGGTGGGGTACTGGCCGAGGAGTGTGGGACGGTGTTGAGTGAGTTCTTCAAGGCCAGAAGGGCCAAGCCCAGCACCTGATCTCAATGTGAAAACCCAATCACTGTGGGAGCTGGCTTGCCTGCGATAGCGGTCTGCCAGTTGCCAAATGTGTAGCTGACCCACCGCTATCGCAGGCAAGCCAGCTCCCACATTTTTGATCTTCATGTTTTCTGGGAGAGTGGGGGTTACTTCTTGGCGATAATCACCGCGCGCATCGGCGCCGGCAGCCCTTCAATCGTCTTGCTGTGATCCTCAGGGTCGAGGAAGTCACTCAAGGACTGATACTTCATCCACTCTGTCCCACGCTGTTCCTCGACCGTGGTCACGCTCACATCCACGCAACGCACTTCGCTGAACCCGGCACGCCGCAGCCAGAGCATCAACGCCGGCACCGAAGGCAGGAACCACACATTACGCATCTGTGCGTAACGGTCTTCTGGCACCAGTACCTGTTGTTGATCACCCTCGATCACCAACGTCTCCAGCACCAGTTCGCCTCCCTTGACCAGGCAATCCTTGAGCGCCAGCAAATGCTCGATCGGCGAGCGGCGGTGGTAGAACACGCCCATGGAGAACACTGTGTCGAAACCTTCCATGTTCGGCGGCAGGTCCTCGAACGGGAACGGCAGGTGCCAGGCGTTGGGGGCCGACAGGTAGCGCTGCACCGCCTGGAACTGGCAGAAGAACAGCCAGTTGGGATCCACGCCAATCACACTGTCGGCGCCGGCGCCGAGCATGCGCCACATGTAATAACCGTTGCCACAGCCCACATCGAGGATGCGCTTGCCTTTGAGGTTCAGGTGCGGCGCGACCCGCGACCATTTCCAGTCCGAGCGCCATTCGGTGTCCACATGCACCCCGAACAGGTTGAACGGCCCCTTGCGCCACGGGCTCAGGCCCATCAGCGCGGCATGCATCTGCTCACGGGTTGCGTCATCGCAATCGGTGTCCAGGGTCAGGCCGTTCAGCAGGTCGATTTTGCTTGGCTGGATCTTGGGCAAGGCGTCCAGCGCACTTTGCCAGCGGGCCAGGTCGCCATGGCCCTTTTCCATCTTTGCATCGAGTTGTGCTTGCAGGCCCTGGGCCCATACGGCCAGGGGAGTGCCGACCAGATGGCGGGCGAGGGGAGACAGATCAATCATGGCAAGGCAATCAACGAGGCAAAGTTAAGACACTGGAACCACGGCACGACTTTCGAGAACCCGGCCGCCAGCAGGCGTTCACGGTGTTCCTCGAGGCTGTCGGGCTTCATGACGTTTTCGATGGCGCTGCGCTTCTGGGCGATTTCCAGTTCGCTGTAGCCGTTGGCGCGCTTGAACGCCACGTGCAGATCGGTGAGCAATGCATGTTCTTCGGGATCATTGAAACGCAGTTTTTCCGAGAGAATCAGCGCGCCACCGGGCAGCAGCGCCTGGCGAATCCGCCCAAGCAGCGCCAGGCGCTCCTCGGGGGCGATAAATTGCAGGGTGAAATTCAGCGCCACCACCGAGGCCGGCTGGAACTGCAGGGCGAGGATATCGCCTTCGATTACCTCCACCGGCAGCAGCTCCTGGAACATCGAGTCCTGGCCGTTGAGGTATTCGCGGCAGCGCTCGACCATCGCCGCCGAGTTATCCACAGCGATCACCCGGCAGCCGTCGGTGCGCACATGGCGCCGCAGGGCCTGGGTCACCGCGCCCAGGGACGAACCCAGGTCATACAGCACACTGCCCGGCTGGGCGAACTGCGCTGCCAGTACGCCGAGGTTCTCGACAATGGTCGGGTAACCGGGCACCGAACGCTTGATCATGTCCGGGAACACCCGCACCACGTCCTCGTTAAAGGCGAAGTCCGGCACCTGGGGCAAGGGCTGGGCGAATAGGCGATCGGGTTCTTTGCTCACGGCTGTTCCGGCGACGAAGTGGAAAAGGCCGGCATTTTAGCCAGGTTGGCGAGGCGATGCGCGGGTTGTCTGATGGAAAGCCGATGCGGTGATGCCCCATTGCCCCAACCAGTAGGTGATGATCAACAGATACGGCGCGGCATCGAAGGTCACCACAAAGCGGTTGATGCCGATCAGCGTGTCGGAAAACACAAACAACGCCGCGCCGATGGCCGCCAGCTGTGCCGAGCGCTTGGGCACGTCGCTGCCCAGGCGAGCCAGCGCACGCCAGAGCATGGCGCTGATCACCAACGCGTACACCACCACCGGAATCAGCAAATCGCCCAGGCCGTGGGAAATCAGGATGCTCAACAAAATTGCCCCAACCCCCAGCGCCAGGGCCAGTGGCAACAGGGCCGGGCGGCGGCAGTCGCTGAAGTAGGCCTTGAGGTACGCCAGGTGCGCGAACAAAAACGCGCCCAGGCCGAAGATAAACAGGTCGCCGGGCCAGGCCAGCAACACATCGCCCACTACGGAGAAAATCAACCCCAGGCTGATCCAGCGTCGATAGTCGCTGGGCGGCGCGTCATGCAGCCAGCCCAGCATCGCCAGCACCGGTAGCGGCTTGACCAACAGGCAAAGCAAGGTGGCATGCGTGCTCAGACCGTAGATAAAGGTACCGGCACCCATCAACGCAAGAATCATCCATGGCATATCAGTTCACCGTAATGGCGCAGTCAAAGGTGTCCACCGGATTCACTTCCGGGGCCCAGGGTTGTTGGGAGGTCAGGCGCAGGCGGCCGCTACCTGGGGTAAAGGCCTGGAAGCGCCAGGTGGATTGCCCGGCGGCACCCACCACGCCGGCGTCCTCGGGGTTGCTGTAGACCTCGGGGCCGAGGCTGCGCAGCACGCCGCCGGCCGAATCCTGGATCGCCCAGCGATAACCGGTGGTGGGGTTGCTCGGCAAGGTCAGGGTCAGGTTTTGCCCGGCCTTGAGCTTGAGCGGGCAGGCGCTCTGTTTTTCGACGGTGACGTTTTGCTTCGGTGCACTGGCGCAAGCCCCGAGCAGGGCGAGGCTTAGTGCAAGAAGCAGGCGGGCAGCGGTCATGAAGGCTCCGTTTATTGGCGACGAAGGGCGAGCATAACCGAAGATGAGACAAGGTGTTACAGCAGGGGGTTGATGTTGGCCGTGCTGGCCCTATCGCGGGCAAGCCCGCTCCTACAGAGTACGCATTCCAACTGTAGGAGCGTGCTTGCCCGCGATGAGGCCAGTGCAGGCGCTACAGAACTATCAGAACAACACCTTCGCCACATCCGCAAACCGCTTGGCAAAGTGCACCGTCATGCCTTCCTTGAGGTACTCCGGCAACTCTTCAAAGCTGCCGCGGTTGGGCTCCGGCAGGATCAGTTCATGGATCTTCTGGCGCCGCGCCGCAATTACCTTCTCGCGCACGCCGCCAATCGGCAGTACATGCCCAGTCAGCGTCAGTTCGCCGGTCATGGCCACGCCTTTTTTCGGCGGCTGGTTGCGTGCCAGCGAGAGCAACGCACTGGCCATGGTCACCCCGGCACTTGGGCCGTCCTTGGGCGTCGCACCTTCCGGCACGTGCAGGTGCACGAAGGCTTCGTCGAAGAACTTCGGGTCACCGCCAAACGACTTCAGGTTGGAGCTGATGTAGCTGTAGGCGATTTCGGCGGATTCCTTCATCACTTCACCCAACTGCCCGGTGAGCTTGAAGCCGCGATTGAGCGTGTGGATGCGCGTCGCCTCGATCGGCAAGGTGGCGCCACCCATGCTGGTCCAGGCCAGGCCGGTGATGACACCCGTGCCCGACAGTACCTGCTCGTTACGGAACACCGGCATGCCCAGGGAGCTTTCCAGGTCCTTGTTGCCGATCTTGATCACCGAGTCCGGCTCATCCAGCAGCTTGACCACCGCCTTGCGTACCAGCTTGCCCAGTTGCTTCTCCAACTGGCGCACCCCGGCTTCGCGGGCATAGCCGTCGATCAACGCGCGCAGGGCGCCGTCGGTGATGCTCAGGCTGGTTTTTGCCACACCGGCTTTTTCCAGCTGCTTGGGCCACAGGTGACGCTTGGCGATGGCGACTTTTTCTTCGGTGATGTAGCCCGACAGGCGAATCACTTCCATGCGGTCCAGCAACGGGCCGGGGATCGAGTCCAGGGTGTTGGCGGTGCACACGAACAGCACTTTGGACAGGTCCAGGCGCAGGTCCAGGTAGTGGTCGAGGAATTCGACGTTCTGTTCCGGGTCGAGGGTTTCCAGCAGGGCCGACGCCGGGTCGCCCTGGTAGCTCTGGCCCATCTTGTCGATCTCGTCGAGCATGATCACCGGGTTCATCACTTCTACATCTTTGAGCGCCTGCACCAGCTTGCCCGGCAGGGCGCCGATGTAGGTGCGGCGATGGCCCTTGATCTCGGCCTCGTCGCGCATGCCGCCGACGCTGAAGCGGTAGAACGGCCGCCCCAGGGACTCGGCAATCGATTTGCCGACGCTGGTCTTGCCCACGCCCGGCGGGCCCACCAGCAGCACGATGGAGCCGGCGACTTCGCCTTTATAGGCGCCCACGGCAAGGAACTCGAGGATGCGACTCTTGATGTCGTCCAGCCCCGCATGGTGTTTATCCAGGACTTTGCGTGCGTGCTTGAGGTCGAGCTTGTCCTCCCCATACACGCCCCACGGCACCGAAGTGGCCCAGTCCAGGTAATTGCGCGTCACCGCGTACTCCGGCGACCCGGTCTCGAGGATCGACAGCTTGTTCAGCTCTTCATCAATGCGCTTCTGCGCCTGGGCCGGCAGCACCTTGCCTTCCAGGCGTTGCTCGAACTGCTCGACGTCGGCACTGCGGTCGTCCTTGGTCAACCCCAGCTCCTGCTGGATCACCTTGAGCTGTTCCTTGAGGAAGAACTCGCGCTGGTGCTCGCCGATCTTGCGGTTCACCTCGGCGGAGATTTCCTTTTGCAGGCGCGCAACTTCCACCTCTTTGCGCAGCATCGGCAAGACTTTTTCCATGCGCTTGAGCATCGGCACGCAGTCCAGCACTTCCTGCAACTCGTTGCCGGTGGCCGAGGTCAGTGCGGCGGCGAAGTCGGTCAGGGGCGACGGGTCGTTGGGGCTGAAGCGGTTGAGGTAGTTCTTCAGCTCTTCGCTGTACAGCGGGTTGAGCGGCAGCAGTTCCTTGATCGCATTGATCAGCGCCATGCCGTAGGCCTTGACCTCATCGGTCGGCTCGCTGGGCTGGTGCGGGTATTCGACTTCCACCAGGTACGGTGGGCGGTGATGCTTGAGCCAGGTCTTGATGCGCACGCGGGTCAGGCCCTGGGCAACGAACTGCAGCTTGCCGTTTTCGCGGCTGGCGTGATGCACCTTGACCAGGGTGCCGTACAGCGGCAGGGCGGAGGTATCGAAATGCCGTGGGTCTTCGGGTGGCGTGTCCATGAAGAACAGCGCAAGGGAGTGATGGTCGGATTTGCTCACCAGCTCCAGGGTCTCGGCCCAGGGTTCTTCATTGACGATCACCGGCAACACTTGCGCCGGGAAGAACGGGCGGTTGTGGATCGGGATGATATAGACCTTGTCCGGCAGGTTTTGCCCAGGCAGGGCCAGGCCGGTGTTGGACGACGGGGTTTGTGCGTTTTCGGGATCGGCGTAGTCGTTGAGGTCGATATCGGGGAATTCTTGCTGGTCGCTCATGGGGCACCTGCATAGTGAAGTATGGAGGTTAGATGGGGCAGGTGAGCGGTGGTTTCAATGGCGGCGGGTGGTTAGCAACAAATTGCATGATATTTCGACGTCAGCGCGGTGCCGCTGCGGGAACGGGTAAGTCACCGCGCACCGGCACTCTCTTGCGCAAAAAAACACGGCGATTTGAGGCCTGCCTGCGGGGTTTAGACGGTGATCTGTCGTCAAAATAATGTCAGCCAGGCGCCCGCATTTATTAGGTTTACTTCTGCCCGGCTGCGGCTAATCTGGGTTTTCCAAATGCCCCTAGAGAACGGGCATTTATTTGACACCGGGTCTGCAGTCGCGAGGGATGCGTATGACAAAAGGACGCTTGAGCTGGGGCGCGGGCACGCTGCCAGGAGGCAAGCGAATGAAGTGGCGCCACGCCTTCCAGACGCGGCTGGTCGGGGTGTTGGGGTTATTGCTGCTAGTGGTGGTGGGCGCGGTGTACTTCGCCGTGAAGGTTGCCACCACCCGCGCCGTGGAAAACCAGGCCCAGGTGCAACTGGAGACCGGCAGCCGGGTGTTCGAGCGCCTGCTGGACCTGCGCGGACGGCGCCTGCAATACGGCCTGGACTGGCTGACGGTGGACGAGCAATTTCGCCGCGCGGTCGCCGAGGGCCAGCCGGCACCGATCCTCGCAGCCCTGCGCCGGCATGGCAGCGGGATCCGTTCCAGCGAGGTGTTTGTGCTGGGGCTCGATGGCCAGGTCATCGTCAGCACTCTGGCCGGCGTGCCGGCGCAGCAAGCCTTCCCCTATGCCGATGCACTGCGCCATGCCCGGCGCAACTCCCTGCAAATGTTGATCGTCGCCCTGGCCGGCCAGCCGTTTTTGCTGGTGCAGGAAGAGGTGCTGGACCCGCTGCCCATTGCGCGGGTGGTCATGGGCTTTTCCATGGATGAGGTGTTTGCCGCCGAATTGCGCTCCCTGAGCAATCTGGAGGTGTCGTTCATGAGCATGGACCAGGGGCAGCCGGGCACCCTGTTCAGCACCCAGCCCTCGGCCGACCGCCCGGCCATCGTCCAGGCGCTGCAGGAATCGAGTACCGCCGAGCTGGCGCAGATGAGCGAATTGCACGGCCAGCGTTTTCTCAGCCAGGTCGTGCCCCTGGCCAACACCGGTGATGGCGGGCAAGTCATGGCCTTACTGCAAAGCCCGCTGGACCATGCCTTGCAATCCTTTGCGCCGCTGGACCGGCAGTTTCTCGGCATCGCCCTGGCAGCCCTGTTGGTCTCGCTGGTGGGCGCGCTGTTGATGGCGCGCCGCGTGTCCCGCCCGCTCGATGCCCTGGTGCAGGCGGCCGAGCGTATTGGCGGCGGGGATTACCGCACCCCGGTGGCGGTGCGCGGCAAAGATGAGTTCGGCCTGCTGGCCCGGGCCTTCAACGCGATGCAAAGCGGCATTGCCGTACGCGAGCGGCAGTTGGCGCACAACGCCCTGCACGATGCGCTGACCGGCCTGCCCAACCGCGCCCTGGCCATGGAACGCCTGGGCAGTGCGATCAGTGCGCGGCGGCCGGTGGTGGTGCTGTACCTGGGGATTGAAAACTACCGGGTGATCAACGAAGGCTTTGGCCCCCAGGGCGTCGAGGAAATGCTGCGTGAGGCCAGCCGCTGCCTGCTGTCGAGCCTGGCGGCGGGGGATTCGGCGGCGCGCATTACCGGCAGCGAATTCCTCGTATTGCTGGAAAACACCAAGCTCGACAGCGCCGTGGCCCGCGCCGACCGCCTGTACAGCCTGTTGACCGAGCCGCAGCGGGTCGGTGGCGACGAACTGCGCCACGAAGTGAGCATGGGTATTGCCGCCTACCCCGAGGATGGCCAGCAGGTCGAAGAGCTGATCAGCCGCGCCGCCATTGCCCGTCACGACGCGGCCGCGCTGCCTGGCTATTTACAGATTTATCAACAGGACCGCGACCTCGCCCATCAACGCCAGATCAGCCTGATCCGCGACCTGCGCCGCGCCGCCATCGAAGACGAACTGTTCCTGTGTTATCAACCCAAGCTCGACCTGCGCCACGGCTATGTGCGCCAGGCCGAGGCGCTGTTGCGTTGGCAGCACCCGACCCTGGGCCTGGTGTCCCCCGCCGAATTCATCCCCCTGGCCGAACGCTCCGGCAGCATGGCCAGCCTGACGCACTGGGTGATCGAAGAGGCGATCCGCCAGTTGGCAGAGTGGAGCGTGCGTGGGCTGGAAGTGCAGCTGTCGCTGAATATTTCGGTGGACGACCTGGGCGATGAAGGGCTGGCACCACGGGTCACCGAGCTGCTGGAACTGCACGGGGTGCTGGCCGGGCAGTTGATTTTCGAGATCACCGAAAGCGCGATCATGCACAACCCGGAACAGGCGTTGCGCATTCTCGAGCAATTGCGCGGCTGTGGCATCAGCCTGTCGGTGGACGACTTCGGTACCGGCTACTCGTCCCTGGCCCAATTGCAGCGCTTGCCGGTGCAGGAACTGAAGATCGACCAGTCGTTCGTGCGCAACCTCGACAGCACCAGCGGCGACGCGGTGATCGTGCGTTCGACCATCGAGATGAGCCACAACCTGGGGCTCAAGGTGGTGGCCGAAGGGGTGGAGTTCGAACCCAGCCTGAGGCTGCTCAAACAATGGAATTGCGACACCGCCCAGGGCTACCTGATCAGCCGGCCATTGAATGCCATGGCCTTTGAGATGTGGATGCGCCGCGATCGCAGCACGGTGTGACGGGCCCGGCGCGGTCAACATGTGGGAGAGGGCTTGTGTGGGAGCTGGCTTGCCTGCGATAGCGGTGGGTCAGTGCAACATATGCCAACTGATCCAGCGCTATCGCAGGCAAGCCAGCTCCCACATTTGAACGGTATTTCAAATAAAAAACCCCGGAATCCCGGGGTTTTTTGTTGCAGCTGTCGCTTAATCCGCCAGCTTGAACGCCATCACATAGTCACCCTGCTTGGTCCCCAGGGAACCATGACCGCCCGCCACGACCAGCACGTATTGCTTGCCGTCCTTGCCGGTGTAGGTCATCGGGGTGGTTTGCGCGCCCGCAGGCAGGCGGCCTTCCCACAGTTGCTTGCCGTTTTTCACATCATAGGCACGCAGGTACTGGTCGAGGGTACCGCTGAGGAAGGACACGCCACCGGCCGTGGTGAAGGTCCCGCCCAGGCTTGGCACGCCCATGCTCAGGGGGATGGGCACTGGCGAGCTGTCACGCACGGTGCCGTTCTTGTGCATCCAGATGGTCTTGTTGTTGGTCAAGTCCACAGCGGCCACATAACCCCAGGCCGGCGCCTGGCACGGCAGGCCCATGGGCGAGAGCATCGCTTCCAGGACCACGCCATAAGGGGTGCCTTTGTTCGGCTGCACGCCTTCGGTCTCGCTGACACGCGGGCCCATGGCGGCGATTTTTTCCGCCGGGATCATGGTCGACTTGAACGCCATGTAGCTTGGGTTGACGAACGCGATCTGGCGTACCGGGTCAACCGAGATGCCGCCCCAGTCGAACACGCCGAAGTTGCCTGGGTAGACGATCGAGCCTTGCAGCGATGGCGGGGTGAACGGGCCGTCGTAGCGCAGGGACTTGAAGTCGATCCGGCACAGCAGTTGGTCGAACGGGGTCACGCCCCACATGTCACGTTCCTTGAGGGGCGGTGGCATGAAGTTGAGGTCGGACTTGGGCTGGGTTGGCGAGGTGTGATCGCCCGCGACCGCGCCTTGCGGTACCGGGATTTCGTTGATCGGCACCACCGGCTCGCCCGTTGCGCGGTCGAGCACGTAGATGCTGCCTTGCTTGGTCGAGGCCATCACGGCTTGCTTCACGCCGGCGGCGGTCTTGATGTCGATCAGGCTTGGCTGGCCGCCCACGTCCATGTCCCACAGGTCATGGTGAGTGAACTGGAAATGCCAGCGCACTTTACCGCTGTCGATATCCAGGGCAGTCAGGCCGGCAGCATGCAGCTCGGAAGCCGGGGTACGGTAGCCACCGAACTGGTCCGGGGTCTGGTTGCCCATCGGCAGGTAGAGCATGCCGAGTTTTTCATCGACCGCGAACATCGACCACATGTTGGGCGAGTTGCGGGTGTAGGTCTTGCCTTCGGCAATCGGCGTGGTGTCGTCCGGGTTGCCGCTGTCCCAGTTCCACACCAGCTTGCCGGTGTGCACGTCGAACGCGCGGATCACGCCGCTCGGCTCGTCGGTGGAGACGTTATCGGTGACGTGACCGCCAATCACCACCAGGTTCTTGGTGACGGCTGGCGGCGAGGTGGAGTAGTAGCCACCGGGGGCGAACGTGCCGATGTTGGCGCCCAGGTCGACCTGGCCTTTGTCGCCGAAGTCTTCACACATCTTGCCGGTGTCGGCGTTCAGGGCGATCAGGCGGGTGTCGGCAGTCGGCAGGAAGATGCGGCGCGGGCAGGCATTGGCGGCTGGCGCAGCGGCGCCGGTGGCCGGGCTTTGCTCGGTGGCGGCATAGGCTGCGTCATCGTGATACGACACGCCACGGCAGGTCATGTGTGCCCAACCCTTGAAGTTCGCGGCTTTTTGCGTCGAGAGCTTGGGGTCGAAACGCCAGATTTCCTTGCCGGTATCCGGGTCAAGGGCAATCACCTGGCTGTGCGGGGTGCACACGTAGAGCATGCCGTTGACTTTCAGCGGGGTGTTTTCCGCAGTGGTTTCGCCGGGGTCGCCCGGGCCAGGCAGGTCGCCGGTGCGATAAGTCCAGGCCGGTACCAGCTTGTGGGCATTTTGCGGGGTGATCTGCGCCAGCGGCGAGTAACGGTCACCGAAGGCCGAGCGGCCATAGGAATTCCAGTCGCCATCGGCCTGGGCCGGCGCGGCATTGGTCATGCCCGGTACCGCGTCGCGGTCCAGTTGGCCCTTGATTTCACCGGGGTTGGTGAACTGGCTGGCGATGGCGGTTGCGCCGGCCAGCACCACGGCCACGCTCAGCGCGCCGGTGCCCAGCGGGGCGGGTTGGCCACGCAGCAGGGGACGGCGCAACCACGGCAGCAGCATGACGATGCCCAAGGCGAACAGCAGGGCCAGGCGCGGCACCAGTTGCCACCAGTCCAGGCCGACTTCCCACAGGGCCCACACCGTACTGGCGAACAGCACCACCGCGTACAGGCCCAGCGCCGCGCGGCGCGTGGCCAGCAGCAGGAGGCCGGTCAGGGTGATGCCGATACCGGCCAGCAGGTAGTACAGCGACCCGCCGAGCATGCTCAGCTTGATGCCCCCGGCCAACAAGGCCAGGCCCATGATCAGCAGCAAGATCCCCAGCAACCTGGGCAGCAGGCGGCTTGGACTTGAAGCACCATCAGTGCTCATAGTGTGATTCTCCGTGACGTTTAAGGTAGTCCCGCGCTTGTTCACTGTAGATGACGTTTGCGCACAGGCTTGGTTCAGGGCTAATTGCGTTTATTGCGATTCAGAAGGACGCTTGCAGCTTGATCCCGCCGACCAGCGCGTCATCCACCTGGGCGACGGCCCCCGGATGACGGATGTATTGCAGGTTCGGGCGCACGGTCAGCCAGTTGCTGACGTGCACGCCGTAATAGAGCTCGGCGCTGTATTCGGTGTCTTGCACCGGCAGGTACGCGCCGTCGTCAAAATCGTAGAGCGCACGGGCCTGGTTGCGGGCCTGGGCGTTCTTGCGATAGGCCGGGTTGACGTGCACGCGGGCCACGGCAAAGCCGATATCGTCGCGGGCGCGGGCATCGAAGGGGCCTTTGTAGACCACACCTGCCTGCACATAGTTATCCACAGCGTTGGTTTTCTTATCGTGCATCGTCGCGTTGGCGAACACGCTCAAGCCACGGGAGTGGTCACTGGCCAGGCTGGTGACTTGCTGCTGCACACCCAGCCACACGCCATGCTTGCTGGAGGCGCTGCGATAGGCCTCGCCACTGACGGCGGCGGGTTGGTCGTGGCGGTCCTTGTACACATCGCTGGCCTTGGCGCTGCTGTAGTAGTAGCCGGCGCGGTATTCGCCCGGCAGGTCGTGGAACGTTGGCGTCCACACCAGCTCCACCGGTAATAGGGCGCCCTGGGTGCCGCTGCCGCTGAGCTTGAAGCCATTGCCGCGATCGAGGTTGGACGGGTTCTGCTCAAAGGCGCCGATTTGCGCGTACAGCTCGGGCGTCAGGTGGTATTTGACCCGCAGCGCCCATTGGCTCACCGGCCAGTTGTACCAGATGCCACCGACCCAATTGCCCACCTGGGAGCCGCAGAACGCCAGGTTCTGGAAGTCGCAGGGGAAGCTGTTGAAGTCTTCGCCTTCGCCAAAACGCCCAGCTTTGATATCCAGTTTTTGGTCGAAGAATTTCTGCTGGTACCACATCTGCGTCAGGCGCCAGGTCTGGCCACGGCCCCAGACTTCCTGGGACGAGGTAAAGCCGCCGACCCGCGGGTCGTTGATGCGGTCGTTGCTGATGTTATTGCCACTGCGCTCGGTGATCGTCAGTTGGAACTCGGCGTCGTGCCAGCCGAGGATCTTCTGCAGATCCAGGTGACTGCCGAAGGCCCACTGGTCGCTATAGCGAGCGGTGCGGTCATGGTCCGAGCCGCCGTGCAGGTTGCTGCCCATCTCGCCTGTGTAGTCGATCTTGAAGTCGTAGCCTTGCTCAGACAGCGCTGTCCGGGAGCCGCCAAGATCACCCAGCATCCACGGGGACTCATGGTCAAAGGCAGGGACGGCCTGGGCGCAGTCGATCAGGCACAAAGGCAGCAGCGCAGCGCACAGGCGCAGTGTTGGGAAAGCAGGCATAGGCAAGGGCAGGTCTTAATAGTTTTTGGTTTTAGTACGCAAACGGCGGCCGGGGGATGGACGCTCGTCAGGTCTGGCTGAATGATGAAACGTTTCAGTTTGTTGCAGGCAAGGATAAAGCGCCGGCTCGGGGAGAGAAAGGGCTAATCGCAAGATGGATTATTTCGGATTTGGTAACAGTCGGCGCAGATACCGCAGAGCGATGTGGGAGCAGGCTTGCCCACTCCCACAGGGGGGCTCGTTTGCAGCACGGGTTTGGCTAGACAACACAATTTAATGTGGGAGCTGGCTTGCCAGCGATAGCGTTGTGTCAGCACCGGATAAGCTGGCCGACCCACCGCCATCTCGGGCAAGCCCGCTCCCGCAGGGGGGCTCGTTTACAGCACGAGTTTGGCTAGACAACACAATTTAATGTGGGAGCTGGCTTGCCAGCGATAGCGTTGTGTCAGCACCGGATAAGCTGGCTGAGCCACCGCCATCGCGGGCAAGCCCACTCCCACAGGGGATCTCGTTTACAGCACGAGTTTGGCTAGACAACAGAATTTAATGTGGGAGCTGGCTTGCCAGCGATAGCGTTGTGTCAGCACCGGATAAGCTGGCTGACCCACCGCCATCGCGGGCAAGCCCGCTCCCACATGGGGCTCGTTTACAGCACGAGTTTGGCTAGACAACAGAATTTAATGTGGGAGCTGGCTTGCCAGCGATAGCGTTGTGTCGGCACCGGATAAGCTGGCTGACCCACCGCCATCGCGGGCAAGCCCGCTCCCACAGGGGGCTCGTTTGCAGCACGGGTTTGGCTAGACAACACATAGCTCCCACAGGCTGAACATCACTGTCTGTTAGAAGGTCGTGCGCAGGCCCACCTGCACACTACGGCCTGGTGCCGGCGCGATATCGCGCAGGATCGAGCTGGCATAGCGTACGGTCTGGTTGGTCAGGTTCTCGCCGTTGACGAACGCCAGCCACTGGCTGCCGCCCAGGTTGAAGCGATAGCCGGCACTGGCGCCCAACGTGGTGTAGCCATCGGTGCCGCTTTCGTTGCTAGGCACCCGGCCCTGGCCAGCAGCATGCTCAACATCAATGCGCGCTTGCCAGCGATCCAGTTCCCACAGCAAGCCGCTGTTCAGACGCAGTGGAGCAATCCGTGGCAGGGCTTCGCCAGTATCCAGGTTGGTGGCGCGGGTGTAGTCGCCCGACAGTTCCAGGGCAAATTTGCCGTAGGCACTTTCGCCAAGTTTCCAGTGGTCCTGGGCTTCGAAGCCGACGAAACGTGCGCGCACACCCGAGTAGGTGTATTCCGGGATGCCATCGGCAGCCTCTTCGCCCTCGTCATTCAAGGTGCGACCGCTGTTCAGCAGGCCGATGTAGTTGGAAAAGTGGCTGTAGAACACGCCAACACTGCCCTTGTGCGTGCCATTGTCAAAGCGCAGCGCCAGGTCGCTGGCCACGGCTTTTTCCTTGGACAGCTTGGCATCGCCCACTTCATAGGTGCCGGTGGCGACGTGGGCGCCATTGGCATACAACTCGTAGAAGGTCGGCGCGCGTTCGGTGTAGCCCAGGGTCGCGGCCAGCGACCAGATCGGGGTCAGGGTGTAGACCGCACCCGACGACAGGCTGCCGGCAGTGAAGCTGCTGGAGCTGTTGGCATTGGCAAACCGCTCGTTGCCTTTGCCATCCGGGTCGACGGTGGTGTGTTCCAGGCGCCCGCCCAGGCTCAGTTTCAGGCGTTCGGTGGCCTGCATTTCTTCAAGGATAAACAGCGCGCCGGCATTGGTATCGGTTTGCGGTACGAAAGCTTCCTCGCCCAGTGCGGAAAATTCGCTACGGCTGACCTGGGCACCGACGATGCCATCGAACGGCCCCAAGGGCTGGTGCCGCGCCTCGATGCGCGCTTCATAGCCCTTGTTCTTGAAGGTGGTGCCGGTTTCGCCGCCTTCGATTTCCCGGTGTTCGTAGTCGGTGTAGCCGGCGTCGAGTTTGACCGAGGTAAACGGGCCTTGCAGGTTGCGGATCTCGGACGCGAAGGCGTAGTGCTCCTGCTGCATGCGGATGCGCACGTCCTGTTCGGCGGGCGAGCCGTAGTTGCTGTCGGAGTTGCTGTAGGACAGCCCGGCGTAACCGTCGTCCCACGTGTAGGAACCGCCCACTGCACCACTGTCCTGACGCCCGTCGCTGTTGCCCAGGCGGCCGTTTTTTCCGGGGCCGTTTTCGCTTTCCGCAGCGTGGCGGCTGCGGGCGTAACCTGGGATTTTCAGGTCGTTGAATTGCCGTGCGCTGGCATCCAGGTGCAGGGCGAAGGTGCCGTTGCCGGCCTCCAGTTTGCCCGCGCTGCTGCGGGTGGTATCGGCGCCGCCGTAGCGCAGTTCGCCCGCGCCATGGATGCCTTCGATGGCTTCGGTGGGGATGCGGTTGTCGAAGGTATTGACCACCCCGCCGATGGCGCTGCCGCCGTAGAGCAGGGCGGCCGGGCCACGGACGATCTCGATGCGCTCGACGTTGACCGGGTCCAGCGGCACCGCATGGTCATACGACAACGACGAGGCATCCAGCGCGCCGACACCATTGCGCAGGATGCGAATGCGGTCGCCATCCTGGCCACGGATGATCGGGCGGCTGGCACCGGGGCCGAAGTACGACGACGACACCCCAGGCTGCTTGTTCAGGGTTTCGCCCAGGCTGCCTTTTTGTTGCAGGGTCAGGTCATCGCCTTCCAGCACGGTGCTTGGCGAGGCCAGTTGTTGGCTGCCCAGCGGGTTGCCGGTGATGACTTGGGGTTGCAGTTCCAGGGCGTGGGCCTGGGTACTGATCAGCAGGGCAGCGGCCAGCGGGGTCAGGCGCCAGAGAGGGGAGAGGGACATCGGGGGTTCCTTGGCAAAGCAGAGAGGTTGGATATGAATAGTTACAATATAACATCTCTTTTTCCTCCGGGAAGCGGAACTTTTCATAAACCCCTGTAGGAGCGAGCTTGCTCGCGAAGATCGTCAACGATGACGCGGGCAGCCTGAATACGCGCAGTGCTCCTACGTTTTTCGCGAGCAAGCTTGCTCCTACATTGGTTCGGGAGTGGGCCTACAATCATGGCAATGCTTCCACCTGCCTGGCCTCTCGGCTAAGGTGCGCGGCTTCCTCTTTATTTACTTGGCAAAGGCCCGGCATGACCGCATCGAACAACAACCCCCTGCACGGCGTTACCCTGGAACAGGTGCTCACCGCACTGGTGGCGCATTACGAATGGGAAGGCCTGGCCGAGCGCATCGATATCCGCTGCTTCAAAAACGACCCGAGCATCAAGTCCAGCCTCACCTTCTTGCGCAAGACCCCGTGGGCGCGGGAGAAGGTCGAAGGCCTGTACGTCAAGCTAATGCGCACCAAACGCCCGCTGGACTGATCCCATGAAGCGGTATGTGGCGGCAGCGGCGCTGGCCGGTTGGGCAGGCCTGGCGATCCAGCAATACTTGATCCTCTACTCACGCTGGCTGGTCGATGCCAGCCTGTTGGGCGGGTTGGTGAATTTCTTCAGTTTCTTCACGGTGCTGAGCAACACCCTGGCGGCGGTGGTGCTGAGTTATGCACTGGTGAGTCGGCCTTCGGCCGGGCGCAGTTTCTTCCTACAGCCTGCGGTCAGCAGCGGCGTAACCGTGAGCATCGTGGTCGTAGGGCTGGCCTATAGTGTGCTGCTGCGGCATTTGTGGAGCCCCGAGGGCTGGCAGTTCATCGCCGACGAACTGCTCCACGACGTGATGCCGCTGCTGTTCCTCGGCTATTGGTGGTGGTGCGTGCCCAAGGGCACGTTGCGCTTCGGGCACATCGGCTACTGGGTGATTTACCCGCTGGTGTATTTCGTTTATGTGCTGCTGCGCGGGCATGTGCTGGGGCAGTATCAGTACCCGTTTATTGATGTAGGCACCTTGGGTTATCCACAGGTGTTTATGAATGCAGGGGGGATATTGCTGGGGTTTGTGGCGGTGGCGTTGGCGATAGTAGGGCTGGACAAGCTCCCCAGGGCAACCAAGAACTAATGTGGGAGCGGGCAAGCCCACTCCCACATTTTGACCGAGTAAGTCCTATTCTTCGCTGCTGCCCTCGGCCCGCCAGTAGCCTACCGCCTTGACGAACTCGTCGTTAAGCTGATGTTTATCCAGCAGCACCCGCCGAACCTGGCGCGACAGCTTGGTCTCGGTGGCGACCCAGGCATACAGCGATCCACCCGGTAGCTGCAGGTTCTCCACGGTGCTCAGCAGGTCATCGACCCCGCGCACCACCCAGATCACCTCGACATTTGCCGCACTGCCAAGCGCCTGCTTTTCATGCTCATCGGCAATTTCAATCACCGCCAGCACCGTGCGCCCGGCCGGCAGTTCTTCCAGGCGTCGGGCAATGGCCGGGATCGCGGTTTCGTCGCCCACCAGCAGGTAGCTGTCGAAGATATCCGGCACGATCATCGAGCCCCGTGGCCCGCCGATGTACAGGTGTTGGCCGACGGCAGCCTGTTCGGCCCAGGTCGACGCCGGGCCGTCGCCATGCAGCACAAAGTCGATATCCAGCTCGCCAATGGCCAGGTCGAAACGCCGTGGCGTGTAGTCGCGCATCGCCGGTTGTGGGCCTTCGCCCTTGATGGCGAAGGTCGGGCTTTGCAGCGCAGCCAGTTCAGCGGCGTTCTGCGGGAACAGCAGCTTGATATGGTCATCGCTGCCCAGGCTGACAAACCCGGCCAGTTGCTCGCCACCCAGGGTGATGCGGCGCATGCGCGGGGTGATATCGACCACCCGCAGTACGTCCAGGCAGCGGCGTTTAATCTCGTGGGTGACGCGGTGGATGACGGGCTTGTTCATTCACTTTTCCCCTGTACAGGTTGGACGGCGGGGCCATCCACAATGGCTTGGGCGGTGCTGTTGAGCAGCTCCGCGACACGCGTGATTTCTGCCGGGCTCCAGCGCCCGTGGTGCAGTTGCAAGGCATGGCGCAGGTTATGCACCGCCTCGTGGATCTCTGGTGGCCGGTCATGGCCGCGCAGCGAACGCTTGCTCACGTCGATGCGCATGCGCACACCGTCCAGGGCAATTTTCTGTTCGCTCAAGAAGAGACGTCCGGCGTCGGTGATTGTGTAGCGTTTTTTCCCGCCCTCGGCGTCGCCGCTGATCAATTCGCTCTCTTCGAGAAAGGTCAGGGTGGGGTAGATCACTCCGGGGCTGGGGCTGTAGGCACCGTCGAACAGCCCTTCGATCTGGCGGATCAGGTCGTAGCCGTGGCACGGCTGCTGGGCGATCAGCGCTGGCAGGAGGATTTTCAGGTCGCCGGGGGCAAAGACCCGCGGGCCTCGGCCACCGCGCTCGCGGCCTGGGCGTTTCTCGAAGCCGTCGCGGCCGTCACCGGGTTCACGGTGGGAATGATGGTCTCTCATTGTGCTGCTCTCTGTGGTTATCTAAGACATAACGTAAGATATATCTTATGGATCGAGCAATGTGTTCTGACGAACGGTAGGCTGGCACTCCTGCCTGCGGTACCCGGTCTGCCACGTCAAATAATTGCAATATCCACTACAAACTAACGAGTTCTCGGCTTAAATAAGGCGTGGAGTCTTTGCTCTAAATCGAGTGATGATTAGTTGTGCGGGTGCATGTAATACATTTCTGACGGAATGATGTTTGCAGTATGTAAGTTAAACAGGTTTCAGTTGTCTTCCATGTATGACAGTTAGTCCGTGATTTATTGAGAAATAAGGTTTTTTTCTGCCTGTGTATAAGGGCTGGAAACTACGTGTTACACGGAATTTGCTGGCTTACCTGAAGTTGAATTCGGTTGATCATTTACTTGCGTCTTAGGACTCGACCTCTTCATTGAAAGTTAGGTTTTTTGCGCGGCGTGAAGTTTCGATCGACTCGAATCTTTAACTTACTTAAAAAGCACCAACAGGTATTTAACGATGCTGAAAAAAACTGCTCTCGCCCTGCCACTGGCCTTGCTGGCCGTCGCTTCCTCCAGCGTGTTTGCTGCCGGTGAAGCCACCAGCGTGATCAACATCAAGGCCTCGATTCCTACCAAGCAGTTCCACGCCCAGCCGCTGGATCCGGACTTCGGTAAGGACGAAACCATGACCTACAACACCGTCACCGGTCAGTTGAGCTCGCTGCGGGCCACTTATGCGGTAAAAAACACCGACGGTTCGATCAACGCCTACATCCAGGGTGGCCCGGCTTCCCTGACTAACGGCACTTCCTCCATTCCCCTGACCACCACCTTCAACGGCGTGACTCTGACCGCTAACCCGCAGCAAGTTGTCGATGACGCCAGCTCGACCCCAGGCACCCAGGCCGACATGGTGGTCGCCGCTGCCAAGCCAGCCGACACCGATGCGGGCCTGTTCACCACCGACTTCACCGTGGTGTTCGACCACGTGCCACGCGTCTCCAACCCTTGAGCGCGGCGCGTTGATCAATAAGTCCTGGCTTGTTGCTTGACCTCTACCGATCGACAGGCAGCCGCTGTCGGTTGATCGGTATTCAAGTCTTCCCCTGAGCGTAATCAGAGTATCCGTTCATGTTCCCGATGATTCTCATCGCGGCAGCGCTTGCCTTGTTGTTTTGTACGGGGGCGTTTGCAGCTGACGCGGCAACTGGCACAACCCCAAGAAGTTTGCTGTCCCAGGCCAAGGGTTTACCGGCGGACTTTGAAGAACATTTTTTTGATGTGCCATTGGCGGTACGGGTCGAACTGGACCAGGAGTTTGTGTCCGAGGCGATGATCGTCCTGACCCGCGATGACCGCCTGACCCTGCTGGATTTCACTGACCACGAAGGCAGTGTGATCAAGGACATCGACCGCGACCGCTGGGGTGACTACCTCAAGCAGGGCGTGTCCCTGGGCACCTGCGCCACTGATTGCCCGGAGCAATTGCTGGCAGTGCACTACAACCTGGAAAAGTCCCTGGTCACCTTGCTGACCGAGAACGCCGAGCGCGATGGCCTCCAATCCCAGTACTACACCCTGCCCACCGCAGGCAGCAGCGGCTTGATCGTGCGTAACCAACTCAATATCAGCGGCGGCCAGGGCCAGGACCTCGGCGGACGCCTGGGCCTGGATGCCAGCGGCAGCCTGGGTAACTGGAACCAGGTCTTGAACATGCAGTTCTCGCGCCTGGGCGGGCCGGATGATGACGACCTCAACCACGCGGTGTACTCGCTCTACGGCCAGCGTGAATTGCACGGGCAATTCCTGCGCCTGGGTTACTTCACGCCCAACGCCGAAGGCCTGACCCGCCAACTGCGAACCTTCGGCGCCAGCCCCGACACCGCCGTAGGCGTGATGTATGGCAGCTCCGACAGCCTGATGATCAGCAACCCCAAGCCGAGCATCTACCCCATCTACGTCACCGCCAACCGCCAGGGTTCGGTGGAGATCTACCGCAACGGCCTGCTGATCAACACCCAGGCGGTCGGCACTGGCCTGCAAAGCCTGGATACGCGGCCGTTGCCCGGCGGGATCTATGAAGTGGAAGTGCGCCTGCTCGAAGACGGCCAGGTCACCAACACCACCCAGGAGTTGGTGTACAAGCCCAACAACTGGCGCAACCTCGACAACCGCTGGCGCTATAACGTGTTTGCCGGCCAGGAAAGCAAGCTGCTGAGCAACTGGGACAACCAGTCCAGCGGCGACCTGACCGCCGGAGCCTCGGTCAACTACCTGGCGCACCCACGAGTGGTGCTTGGGCTGTCCGGGCGCCAGGTCAAGGACAGCATGCAGTACGGCACGTCCATCGACTGGAGCCTGGCCAATAACTTCAGCCTCTACGCCAACGTCTACCAGACCGATGACTACGGCACCGGCGTGGACCTCAACAGCCTCTATAACTACGGCCTGGGCAGCGTGGTGTTCAGCCACACCCGCAGTTGGCTGGATACCCGCAACACCTACGAAACCCTGCCCGACGGTACGCGCATTCGCCAGCGCGATGTGTTTGTCGGCCAGACCAGCCTGTCGTCGGTCTCTCTCAGCCATCGCTTGAGCAACCTGCGCTCCATCAGCGCGCGGCTGTCCTACAGCGAAGGCAATGTGCAAGGTACCGGCCTGGACCTGGGCTGGAACGAACGCAGCCATCTGTTTGGCAGCGACGCCAACTGGCGCTTGTCGCTGTTCGACCGCCCGGCCAGTGCCAGCACTGGCGACAAGCGTAACCGTGGGGTCGACCTGAGCGTCAGCCTGGCCCTGGGCGGCCCAGGCGAGCAGTGGGCGGCGAGTATCGGCACGCGCACCTCCCGCGAGGGCGAACGTGACAACAATGCCTCGCTGAGCTACCGCCGCGACCTGCAAGACCACGTGCTGCAAAGCGTCTCGGGCACGGTGCTGGCCGACACCTATGGCGTGGGCCTGTCGGGCATGGCCAGCTTCCAGACCGACAGCGTCAATGGTGATGGTTTTGTCCAGCGCTCATCGTTTAACAACGACCTCACCGGTGGCCTGAACCTGGACAGCACCTTCGCCTTAGGCGGCAACCGGATGGTGCTGACCAGCCAATACTCCGGCGCGGGCTCGGGAATGATTGTCGACGTAGAAACCGATGTCGATGACATCGTCCTGCGCGCCGATGACTTGAGCGGTGGCAGCACGGTCCTGCGTCCGGGGCGCAACTTTATTCCGATCACCGCCTACAAGGGCAGCTCGGTCAGCTTCGACTTCGACGGCAACCACGCGCCTGCGGCCAGTATCCAGCCGCCGCGCGCTGCCTACCACCTGAACAAGGGGGGCGTGGACTACCGCAAGGTCAGCGTGATGCGCAGTGTCACGGTGCTCGGGCGCCTGGTGGACCCCGAGGGCAAGCCGCTCAAGGGCCATCACATCATCAACCACGCCAGCCGTGGGGTGAGCGAGGTCGACGGGTTCTTCTCCCTGGAAATGAACGCCAGCTCGCCCACCCTCGAAGTGCGCCGCGATAACCGCCTGCTCTGCCAGTTCCGCCTCGACACCAGCGGCGCGCGGGAGGCCGACGACGTGCTGATGATCGGCGACCTGCGCTGCACGCCGGACACCCTGGCCGATTCCACCTTTACCACTCAGACCGCAGGTTGAGGGTCATGACGAGATTGCCTAGCACCATGAGACGTATCAGCACCTTGATCACCCAGCTTGGGGCCGCGGGCGCAGCACTGTTGTGCAGCTCCACGGCGCTGGCCCTGACCCAGGACATCACGGCGGTATTTACCCCGGACCCTGGCAACCCTTTTGTGAACACGTTTCGCAATACCACGCCGGTCAGTTCTATCTGTCAGTCGCACATTCCCAGCCAGTGCAAGGCGCTGAACTTGTTCAGCCTGCGGATCCCGGCGTTCGACGCCCTGAGCAACGCGCCGATCCAGGCCAACCACGAAGATGAGCGCCAGGGTTTTATGGTGCAGGTGCCCTCCAGTTGGCGTGATGCACAAGTCACCCACACCCGCACCGGGGAAGTGGAGACCGTGCAGATGCGCATCGCCGGCTTCGGTGGGCTGTGGCAGGTTTCCTATCCGCCGGGCGTGTCGGGCTGGGCCCAACCGGGGGTGTTTTGGACGACTCAATGGCTCAGGGCCCCAAGCCCTTGCGTCAGTACTGGCCACCTTGCGGCGGGTCGGCAAACGGCGACCTACTTCTGGATCGTCCCGGAAGGCGCCGGGGTGTGCAGTCGCAAGCCGTCCCAGGACCTTGACTACATGCGTATCTACCAAATGGAGTACGCCTATGAGATCCGCACGCCCAACCCCTTGGGTATGTCCAGTGGCGAGTACACCGGCAGCCTGACCTACACCCTGGGGCCACGGGGTGACTATGACTTTGGTGATGTGCTGATCCCCACCGACAACCAATTGACCTTCAACTTCAACCTAGAAGTGCAGCACCAACTCCAGGTGGAGGTCCCGCCGGGCGGCAACCGCGTCGAGTTGGTGCCCCAGGGCGGCTGGCAAGCCTGGGTCAACCAGGGCCGCAAGCCGGCGCGGCTGTTTCGCGACCAGACCTTCAATATCTCTGCCTCGTCACGCTTCAAAATGCAGATGACCTGCGAGCGGGTGATCGGCGACACCTGTGCCTTGCGCAACACCAGCGACGGTCACGAGGTGCCGGTGGATGTCGCCGTCAGCCTGCCCCACGGCCTCAACCGTGAAGATGGCGCCGGGGTGATCCGCCAACCGCTGTTGCTCAGTGGCGTCGGCACCGAGATGTTGCAACCGACTTTCTACGTCAACCGCCGGCCCGGCACGTTGCACTTCGAGGTCAAGAAAGAGTACGCCGACCAGATGCTGGAGCGTGGCGGCACCACCTATGCGGGCCAGGTCACGGTGGTCTGGGATTCGGAGCTTTAAATGAGGTGTATGGGTATGAAATATCTGTTGGCGCTGTGCACGCTCTGCTGGCTGCCGCTGTCGATGGGCGCGCCGAACATCAATGTCGGCGTGTTCTACGACTACCTGGCTGAGGACAAGAGCACCTACCTCAAGCGGGTGTTCAACAGCGGCGACAGCACGGCGTTTATCAAGGTGTCGGTGATGGAGATTGTCTACAACGCCGACGGCACTTCCGAAGAAGTCGAACTTAAAAGCAACCCCGAAAACACCGCCCGTGACGGCTTGGTGGCGACCCCGGCGCGGCTGATCGTACCGGCCAACGGCATGCAGGGCACGCGCCTGCTGTACCTCGGCCAGCGCGACAAGGAGCGTTATTTCCGCCTGCGTTTTGTGCCGGTGATGCCAGAGCCCGAAGACGGCTTTGTGGTGTCCAGTGAAGAGCGCGAGACCTACAAAAATAGCCTGTCGGCCGGGGTCACGGTACTGGCCGGGTTTGGCACGGTGTTTTTCGTGCGGCCCAAACACAGCCGCTTCGCCACCCGTGTCGATGAGCGCAACGACGCCTATGGCCTGCACAACGACGGCAACAGCGTGGTGGTGGTGGATCAGTTCAAGGACTGCCCCACTGGCCAGACCCAGGAGTGCCTGCCCGTGACCAAGAACCACATCCTGCCGGGGCGCAGCTTCAGCTTTGCCAAAGAGGCCGGGCGTACCTACCGCTTTACGCTGGTCGAGGGCCGCGCGAAAAAACACTACGAGGTCAAAGGCTGATGATCATTCAACGCGCCCCCGAACCCCCGCGCCGCTCGGGCAAATTGTGCAAGGTGCTGACGGCAACCCTGCTGCTGCTCGCCGTGGCCCTGCTCAGTACCCAGGCCCTGGCGATTCGCGAAGAACAGGTGTTTGACGTCACGGTGAGCATTCCCACCGCAGACTTTTATGTGCTGCCGATCCGCCCCGCGTTCCTTGAGCGCCAGCAGGAAATGACCTGGAACCTGGTGACCCGCACGCTCAAGCCGCTGCGCGAACAGTTCGACGTGAAGAACAGCGGTGGCGGCATTGTCGCGCGCCTGGGCCAGTTGCCGACCCTGTCCAATGGCCGGCGCCTGATCCTGCTCAATGTCGAGTTCAACGGCCAGTTGCTGGATTTGACCGATACCCAAGTGGTCTCTGCCGAGCAAGCGCGGGCCGGCAAACGTGTGCAGCTGGAAATTTCCGCCGTCGAGCCCGAGGACGGTTATGTGGCCGGCGACTATTTTGGCAGTGTGCATCTGATCTTCGACGCGCTGCGCCCGTAATCAATGAGGTGCTTATGAAATACCTGTTTGCAGCACTGGGAATGTGCCTGTGGTCGCTGAATGCCCAGGCGGGACCGGCGATCAATGTCGGTGACTTCTACGACTACATGAACGGCGACAAGAACACTTACCTCAAGCGCGTGTTCAATGGCGGCACCAGCACCGCGTTCGTCAAGGTCGACATCACCGAAATGCTCTACAAACCCGACGGCAGCTATGACGAAGTGCCGCTCAAGGACCAGGCCGGCACTGGCCTGGTACGCGATGGCCTGATGGCCAGCCCGGCGCGCCTGATCGTGCCGGCCAACGCCATGCAGAGCACGCGCCTGCTGTTTATGGGCGAGCGCGACCGCGAGCGTTACTTCCGCGTGCGCTACCTGCCGGTGGCGCCGGAGAAGGACGACGAATTCGGTGTCAGCGACGAAGAACGCGCCGCCTATGAGGCCTCGCTGGCGGGCGGGGTGCGGGTGATGTCCGGCTACGGCACGGTGTTCTTCGTACGCCCCAGCCAGAGCCGCTTCGACACCCGTGTCGAGAACGGTGGCCAGCGCTACACCTTGCGCAACGCCGGTAACACCGTGGTGGTGGTAGACGAGTTCAAGGACTGCGCCGTGGCCGATCGCCTGGACTGCGCGCCCGTGACCAAGAACCACATCTTCCCTGGCCGGGTGTTCAGCTTCGACAAACAGGCCGGGCGGATCTATCGGTTTTTCCTGGTGGAAGGCGCGGCCGAAAGGGTGATTGAAATCAGCGGCTAGCCCGGCGATTACGCAGCTCTCGCGCCGCCATCAACGCGGTGCGGGTGCGCTGGCGCATCCACTCCTCGGCGTTGTAGCCCAGTTCCTCCTCACGTTTTTCGCAGGCAGCTTGGAATTTCAGCGGGTCTGCCAGGTTCGACTCGGTCATGCCCTGCGCCTTGGCCAGGGCAACGATCTGTGCGGGTAACGGTACTTTCTGCGGCACCTGTTCCCACATCTCTTGCAGATCAAGCAACTGCTCATGCTGGGTCCTGAGCCACTGCTGCTGTTCGGCGTATTGGCCGGCATAGCGTTTTTGCAGCCAGGCGCGCCAGTGCGGGTCCAGCAGCATGCGGTTGACCAGACCGTCGCCGTTTCCCAGCTCCTGCACCCGGGCATAGGCCGCGTCAATCTGCGCGGCGCTGACCCGGGCGGTGCTGCGGTACAGCATATGCTCGGCGATCCACGGCAGGTCCAGGCGCACGGCAAGTGCGGTCTGGTAGGCCAGGTAGATTTCTACCTCATCGACCTGACCGGCCACGCCGTCGACCACTTCGGTGAGAAACCGCAGGCCCAGGCCGCCCTCGGCGACCGGCGCCAGGCGTTGTTGCACATCGGTGCGGATCACATCGTTGAGCTGTTGCAGGCGCGCCCGGCCCCTGATCAGGGTGGCCAGTTGCAGTTCATGCGCCTCTGGCGTCTGCGCCTGGTGCTCGATCTGGTAGAGCAGCACCTCGACCCCCAGTTCATTGAAAATCTGCGTCCCCGCATCCGGGCAGTTGCTGGGGAAGCTGGCCATCTCGAACAACCGTTTGCGCAGCGGCGTGTCGACCACCGCCGCTTGCAGCAAGAGCCACACCTGTTGCGTCAACTGGCGGTGGTTGGCGGCGTAGCGTTGTTGATCTTGCGGGGTCTGGAACACCTCCGGCTGCTCCAGGGCCTTGAGCACCTCGAACAAACCCTGGGAGCCATGTTCGTGCTCCAGCGCGTCCCAGACTTGCCGGGCTTCTTCCCGGGCGGCCGGCGACAGGTAGTTCAGCCACGGCGTGCAATCGCCGCGAGGTTCATAGGTGCGCTCCGGGTCCAGGCCGACCGACGCGCGGTAGGCTTTGAACTGTTCGCGTTGCAGGGCGTCCAGCGCCGAGCGGTTGAGGTAGGTGCGGGCCACCAGCGCGGCTTCGCGACTGCCCAGGGCCACCGCGGGCAGGCGGGTGATCGCGGTGCCTTGCAGGTTCAAGAAAAACGGCGCCGGTCGCGGCACCTCGAACAGCCCCTCGGGCCAGCGCTTGATTGGGCTGTGGCTGAGGTCCAGGTGTATCAGGTCGCGCATGCGCCCGATGTCCGGCGCTTGCTGGGCGCGGGTGTTGTTGAGCTTGAGGCGCCGCAGGTAGCGCAGGTTTTTCAGGCGGGTGATGTCTTCGACCGGCAACGTCAGCGGGCACCCGGCCAGGTCGAGGTCTTCCAGGTGGCGCAGCTCGCGGATTGCCTCAGGCAGGCGGGTCAGCGGGTTCTCTGCCAGATACAGGGCCGACAGTTGCGGGAAGTGCTGCAGGAACTGGCCGTGGGCCGGGCCGAACTGACTGCGGATCAGGTTCAGCTCCGTGACATGGCTGAAGTCGGCGCGCAACGGCGGCAGCGTATCGGGCAGTGTCACGCCGCTGAGGTCCAGGCGCGAGCCGAGGGGCTCGGTGGCGGCGCGGATCTGGTCCTGCCAGCATTCGAGAACTTGCCCCTGAATGAAACTGCGCAACTCCCGTTCCATGGCGGGCGGATGATGCCCCGGCTGGCGCGACCAGTGCGCCAGATCGCCGTCCAGACGGTAATGCTCAACGATTAACTGGTTGACCCGGGAGCCGATCTGCTCGTGGCCGACCTTGTCCATAAAGGCCAGGATGCGCGCTTCGCTCTGGTGCGCAAAGACTGTCTTCAAGGCGTTCAGGATCAACGCGTCTGCACTTCTGAGTACCGCAGTGCGCACGGGTATGGGTTTGCCGAGCAGCTTCAGCGTTTGCGGGTCGGCGTGGCGTGGGACCGGCAGTTGGGCCAGGGCGGCGCGGCGTTCGGCCAGAGGCTCAAGGGTGGTCAGCAGCCAATGCCGCAAACCTTCGCCCTGGCCGGGGCCAAGGCCCAGGGCCCGGCGGCTGTCGAGGGGGGCGGCGTGCAGCAGGGCTTCGTACAGGGTGTCGAGGTCATGCAGCTTGCGGTGCTCGGCATCGCGCACTTCGTAGCCCAGGTGGTCTTTCCTGACCAGGATGCGCCGGGTACTGGCGTTGGCCGGCCCTGCCTCGCAGCGCAGCCGGCCATCTGCGCTGTGCTCGCGGATTTGCAGGTGCAGGTCGGCAAACCAATCGCTGTGGCGTTTGAGGGTGCCGAGCAGCATGCGTTCGCTGTCGATACTCTGGCGCCAGGGGAAGTAGAAACCTTCATAGGCGTGGCTGGTGCCGGCGCTGAAGTGCAATTCGCGGGCGAGGTTTTTCAGGCGCAGCGGCAGGCGCCCCTGGGTCGCCATCAGGTTGCGCTCGGCTTCATCGGCAGTGGCGAGCAAGGCCCGCGCCACGCTCGAATCCATCTGCGCGAAATGCTCGCGCAGCAGGCGGACACCCGGCTCATCGGACAGCTCGCGCAGATGATGGGCGTACTGGCCGATCTCTGGCGCCTGGCGGGTGACGTAGGCCGCCAGTTGCTCGCGCAGGTGTTGCACTTGCTGGGCCTTGGGCACCTGGGCGCCGAGCAGGGCACGGGTTTGCGGCTCATCGAGAAAAGCCAGTACCTGTTCCGGCAACTGGCCGGACATGACTTGCGCCACACTCAGGCGCAGGGTGTCGGCAGGCGCCGCAGCGAGGTTACCGTAGCGGTGCGAATCGCCGCTCAGGCTGGCGCTGAGGAACACTTGCAGGGCCTTGTCCTGGGGCCAGCCCTCCAGTTCGGTGACGGTTTGCTCGAACCAGGCGGAGTCTGGAGCCAGGGGCATGCCTGCGCGGATCTGCGCGCTGGCCTGTTGTGCGCTGGCGTAGGCCTCGAAGCGGTTCAGGGTGTCGGCCAGCAACGGCGGCAGAGGCTGCTCATGCAGGTACAGGCTGCGCAACTGGTCGTCATCGCAGCCACTGGTGCGGCGGATCTGCTCCAGTTGCGCGGCGCTGAAAGCCTCGGCCCTGGGCCCGAGGCGGCGCATCAGGGTGGAGCTGTCCCAGGTTTGCGGCTGCTCGGCTTCATGCACCACGATGCCATTGCCGCGCCGATGCACGTGGGGCCGGTAGGCATCCGCGCGGCGCGGGTGGACGATGCGCCCGTGTTGCACCTGATACTGCGCACCCTCGTGGCGCATTAACGGTTGATCTGCGGGTGCGCCCGGGTCGGCGACATAGGGCGCCAGGTCCGGGTTCCATAGGCGCCGGCGGCCGTCGGCGAGCGTCACTGGCGTGAGCCCTTCGACAAACGCCGACAGCTTGAGGCGCAGCGGCGCCGCCACCTGGATGCCGGCGGCGAACAGGCCGAACTGCACCAGGCCCTGGGCCACCCCGATCAAATGCTGCGCCGCCTCTGTGCCTCGGCCCTGGGCCCAGTCGAGCACCCCCTCGAACACCTGGTCGGTGAGCTGATAGGCGGTGTAGGCGAGCATCACTTCCCCCAGCCCCGGCACAAACGGGGTGAGCACTTGCAGGGCGGCGTTGAGGATATCGCCGAGGATTCGCCCCAGGTTGTCCCACCAGGCCTGGCGGGCCAGGCGGTCGACGCGGCTGGTCGAGACGGCAATGTCCTGGGCGTCATTGAGCACCTTGTTCAGGTGCACCCGGTAACGGTAGTGCCACAGGTCATTGTTGCCGCTTGAATGCGCGCGGTTCTGGTAGTCGTCGGCAATGGGCTGCACATGGAATTGCAGGTGGGGATGGTCCAGGGGCGTGTCTTGCCAGGTCGGTTGGCTATCGGTCGCGGCTTTGGCGCGCCACTGTACCCGGCTCAGGCGGGTATTGAGGTTGGCGAAAAAAAAGCCGCGCTGATCATGGTCGACAAAGCGGCTGAAGAACACCTGATAGCGTTCGCTGTCACGCAACTGGCGGGTCAGTTCGCGAATGAAGGCCAGGGGCGTGGGGTATTGCTTGAGGGGGTGCGCGGGGTCGTCCGGCACATAGGCAATCACCCGCGCCGCCGAGTGGGGTGTGGCGCAGAACAGCAGGATGCCGGTCAGGCGCGTGTTCATCAGGTCCAGGGTGTGGCCGGCAAGCACCTGGCCATCCAGGCGCAGGGCGGTGTTGCCAGCGATCAGCGCGAGCACTTCGTCACAGGCATCCTGGGCCAGGTCGCCCTTGACCAGGGCCAGGTGGGCGGCGGCCTTCAACGCGGCTTGGTGCTGGGCGATCACCTGGCGGCGCAGGTCGCGGGCCACCGTGGGGTTGTAGACACCCATGACAATCTTCAGATGTTCACGGTAGTGCCCGCCGATGTTCAGTGCGCGGCACAGTTGCTTGAAACCCTCGGCGGTCAGGGGCGTGCCGCGGGTCTTGTGCTTGAAGGTCAGGCTGCGCTGCTGCCCACGGGCATCGGCGCCAGACAGGAAGGCATAGTCGACAAAGCTGTCGGTGGCGGCAAAGTTATGCAGCGCCGCATCCAGCAGCGACAGCGTATGGCTGGTGACGCCTGACTTGAAGTCATGTACCCACCAGGCTGTCGACGCTTTGACATACAGGCGCACATAGGTGTTGCGCACATCAATCGGACCATAGTCGGCGCTTAGCGCGCCGCCCAGGATGCGCTCGGCGTAGGCATACAGATCATTGAGGGGCTGGAGGCGCTTATCCAGGGTGTTGAGGGCTTGCCAGTGGCCGGCGATAGCCTGCCGCAGGTTGGCGTGCTGCGCCGGCGCGGCGTTCGGGTAGGGCGCCGGGTCCTGGAGCCCGACGGCCTGCAAGGCATCCAGGCGGTGCGGGGCGGTGGTTTTCAGCCACGGCGGCAAGGCACTTTCAAGCAATGGGTAGTGCCGGCCTTGAAACGTGGCCGGGCGCGGGGAAGGGAGTAAATCAGCCATGCAACAGATCCTGAAAAGAGCCATGAAAGCGCTTCAGTCTATTTTGGGCTGGGGCCGAGAATAAGTTTGAATACTGGGTCCAACAGGCCGCTTACACAGGCGAACCGTTCAAAATTCATCACCTTGAAAACAGCCGGTTACCGCCCTGGTTCAGCGCCATTGAGGCGGGGGCACACAAGGTGTGGCTGCCCGGTTGCAGATAAGGCGTGAGGATCGGCGCCATGCCCTTGAGCACCTGCACCGGCAAGGCCGAGGTGAAACTGAAGCCCTGGGCCGTGGCGCCGGGGACGAAGGCGGTCAAGGTGCCGAAATGGTGCTCGCCGATATAGAACACAAACGTCGCCGTGCGGTTGATGGCCTTGGAGCTGAGCACGCGCCCGCCGGCCCCGATGGCTTCGATGCGGTTGTCGCCGGTGCCAGTCTTGCCACCCATGGCCAGTGGTGTGCCGTCGGCCAGCTTGAAACTGCCGGCCACGCGCTTGGCGGTACCGGCATCCACCACTTGCGACAGCGCCTCGCGCAGGGCCGTGGCCACGGCGCTGGGCATCACCCGCTTGCCGCGCTCGGGGTCGTTGACCAGGCGTGTGTCGTAAGGCGTGCCGGCGGCAAAGTGCAGGCTGTCGATGCGCAGTGTCGGCTGGCGGATACCGTCGTTGAGAATAATCCCCACCAGTTCGGCGAGCGCGGCCGGGCGATCGCCGGAACTGCCGATGGCGGTGGCGAGGGACGGTACCAGATGGTCGAACGGGTAGCCCACCTGTTGCCAGCGCTGGTGGATATCCAGGAAGGCCTCGATCTCCAGCATGGTGCGGATGCGGCTGTCCCGCGCGCTCTTGTGCCGGCTCTTGAACAGCCAGCTGTAGACCTCCTGGCGCTCGTGCGTGCTGGCCGCCACCGCCTGGGTGAAGGTGGCGTCGGGGTGTTGCAGCAGGTAGCCGAGCAACCACAGGTCCAGGGGATGGACCTTGGCGATATAGCCCTGGTCCGGCAAGTCGTAGGCACCGGGGCCGTAGTTCTGGTAGAGGTTGGCCAGGCGTTCGTCGCTGAGTTTGGCGCGGGCCGTGGGGTCATTGAGGTGGGCGCGCACAAAACTGTTGAAACTTTGCTGGCTGGCCTGCGGCAACAGGTAGCGGTGTACGGCGGCCAGGCGGATGGCGGTGGGGTGCAGGCTGTCGAGAAAGGTGTCGAGGCGCGCCTGGGTGTCCTTGTTACGGTACTTTTTCCAGAACCGCAGCAAAAAGGTGGTGCCCTCGCGATCGGCGAATTTGGCCAGGTATTCCTGGCGGCGCGGGTCGCTGTCGTCCTTGAGCAGTTCGGCGCTGTTGTTGGCGCCCTGGTAGGTGCTGTAGCGCACCAGGTCGCGCATCAGGCGGATAAATGGCAGGTTGATCGACTCGCGTAGCGCCTCGCGCAAGGTCGGGTTGCGGCCGTTGTCTTCGTTGCGAAAGTTATGGAAGTGATGCAGGCCGCCCCCTGTGAAAAAACTTTCGCCGGGGCTGGCGGAGTAGTGCCGGTCCAGGGCTGCGGCGAGCATCGTCGGCAGGTTGCGGTCACTGTTCTGCGCCAGGTAATCCACGGCCCAGCGTGTCAGGCGGTCCTGCTCGTCGATGGCGACTTTTTTCAGCGCCGCCGGGCTCTGGTCGGCATAGCGTTGGTGCAGTTCGCTGATGATTTGCAGGTAGGTGGTCAGCACCCGCAGCTTGGCGGTGGAGCCCAGTTCCAGCTTGCTGCTTTCATTGATATCGAAGGGCTGGTCGGTGTTGTCGGTCTGCACCCGCACCCGGGCGCCGTCGGCGGTCATTTCGTAGAGGGTGAAGCTATAGCGCACCTGGGCCGTGCTGGCGGGGGTCAGCAGACGCGGCCCGAGCAGACCGAGCTGGCCGGCGAAGGCCGGGTCGGCCAATTGCTTGAGGTACGCGGTGGCCTGGCTTTGCAGATCGCTTTGCAGGGTGCTGGTGGCGGCCAGGTCGAGGCGGTCGAGGTCGTACAGCGGGCGATCGAGCAGGGCGGCCAGGCGGCTGCGCGCGACACTGATGCCCTTGTTGGTTTCTATGGGCTGCAGGGTCGGTTGCTGCTGCCAGTTGCGGTAAGTGACCTGGCTGGCCAGTGCGGCGCTGGCCAAGGCCGGATCGATCACCGCGTTCTGCGCCAGCAGGCGGATATGGCTGTCGGTGAGGCTGGCCAGCTCGTCGCGGCCCTTTGACAGGTAGTGGGAAGGACGGCGCTGGGCGATGGTCAGCGACAGCACTTCACGCAGGGCCAGGCCTTTTTGCGCAAGATCCTTGGGGTCGTCACTGGCCAGCAGGCTGTTGGTCCGGTTGAAGTCGGCGCCGTACCAGACCCGCAAGCCTTCGGCCATACCATGCACTTCACCATGCCCGGGCACCGCCGACAGCGGCACGCTGTTGAGGTAATCGCGCACGATCGCCTGGCGCGCTACCAGCGTCTGGGGGCCGTCCAGGTAGGTGCGCACGCTGGCGGAAATCATCTGGCGGATCTTCTCGCCACCCGACAGTGTCAGCCCGTCGGGCGAGTGGCGATATTTCTCCAACTGCGTGGCCAGGGTGCTGCCGCCTGCAGTCTGGCCCGGCAGGTGCAGCAGCCGGGCCACCTGCGACCAGGCGGCCTTGGCAAAACGCGGCCAGTCCACGGCGGGGTTGGCCTGGGGCTGGGCGGGGTCGAGCAGCTCGCGGTTCTCGATAAACAGCAGGCTGTTGACCACCACCGGCGGGATCGCGGCAAAGGTCGGATAGAACTGCTGCGGGTAGCTGAACTGGTACAGCGGCTCGGCGCGGCAATCGCTGATCGACAGGCCTGCCTGGATCTTCTCGTCATAGGGCACAAACAGCCCCTGGCGGCTGTAGTCGAGCAAGGCCTGGGAGAACTGCGCCTGGCTCTGGATCAGGTAATTGCGCTTGAGCAGGCGTGGCAGAAAATCACTCAGGGCACTGTAGCCCAGGCGTTTGTCGAAGGGGCCGGCGCCGGGGTAGACAATCGCCGCGCTCGGGCCGGGCTGCACCTGGTAACTGAGGGTGGCGGCGATCCGGCTGAATTCCCGGGCCTGCCACTTGGAGGTGCGCATTTCCCGGGACGCGGCATAGGCCAGGCCGATCAGCAGCATCACCAGCAACAGCCAGAACATGCGCCAGCCGAAGCGGCGTGGGCGGTTTTTTTGTGGCAAAGGCGGTTCATCCGCACTGTCGGTTGGCACCGCAGCCTGGGTCGAATCGGTTTGCCATAAAACACCCATAGTCGATTGATCCATTCACGCAGATTGATCGGACTTGTTTCAAGCGTAGTCGCTGATTGGTCCACGCAAGGAATTTGTCTGCGCCGGCGATGACCGACTACCACCGACGGCAGCGGGCGCGGCCTTTCGCAGCATCCAGGCCGGACAGAGCGGGCGCATGACGCAGACCCTGGCGATTCATCGCGGCGAAATCCACTTGCGCATGGCGCGCGAGCTGTTCTTTGACGCGCCGCCCTGGCCTGAGGGCGAAGTGCCGTTCTAGAGCCTTTGCGATTGGTAAATGCGACCAGGGTAGGGGCATGACGCTGCACCCATGCTGTGCAATACTCGCCGCCGTTTTCCAGGGAGAACGGCGTTCCAGGCAGATGATGCCTCGCCGTCATATCGGCTTTTGCCGAGAGTTCTCGCTGAATTTTGCCGTTTATTGAGTGAAAAGCTCTATAGGGAGCTTTTTATACTGCACGCCCGCTGATCTGGCCGGTTTTCCTGTCAGACGGATCTGCCCACAAGGTAGGCCCGGTGACCCAGGCGTACGAGCCCACCCGCTGGTACGCCCGAGACTCGGTGGTTCAATCCAATAACAAAATGAGGTTGTACCCCTATGCCTGTTGGCAACCATCAGCCCCACGGCGAGACCGCTTCCGGCGGCCCGCTCAAACGCGAACTCGGCGAACGGCATATTCGCTTGATGGCGCTCGGCGCCTGTATCGGTGTCGGTCTGTTCCTTGGTTCGGCCAAGGCCATTGAAATGGCCGGCCCGGCAATCATGCTCTCGTACATCATCGGCGGCCTGGCGATCCTGGTGATCATGCGCGCCCTCGGTGAGATGGCCGTACACAACCCGGTGGCCGGCTCCTTCAGCCGTTACGCCCAGGACTACCTCGGCCCGTTGGCGGGCTTTTTGACCGGTTGGAACTACTGGTTCCTGTGGCTGGTGACCTGCGTTGCAGAAATCACCGCCGTCGCCGTGTACATGGGCGTCTGGTTCCCCGATACACCGCGCTGGATCTGGGCCCTGGCCGCCCTGATCAGCATGGGCACCATCAACCTGATCGCGGTCAAGGCCTTCGGTGAGTTCGAGTTCTGGTTCGCCCTGATCAAGATCGTCACCATCATTGCCATGGTGATTGGCGGCGTCGGTATCATTGCCTTTGGTTTCGGCAACGACGGCGTGGCGCTGGGGATTTCCAACCTGTGGGCCCACGGTGGCTTCATGCCCAATGGCGTGCAGGGTGTGTTGATGTCCTTGCAGATGGTGATGTTCGCCTACCTGGGCGTGGAAATGATCGGCCTGACCGCCGGTGAAGCGAAGAACCCGCAAAAAACCATCCCCAATGCCATTGGCTCGGTGTTCTGGCGCATCCTGCTGTTCTACGTCGGTGCGTTGTTCGTGATCCTGTCGATCTACCCATGGAATGAAATCGGCACCCAGGGCAGCCCGTTTGTGATGACCTTCGAGCGCCTGGGCATCAAGACTGCCGCCGGCATCATCAACTTCGTGGTGATCACCGCCGCGCTGTCGTCGTGCAACGGCGGGATCTTCAGCACCGGGCGCATGCTCTACAGCCTGGCGCAGAACGGCCAGGCCCCGGCGACCTTCGGCACCACCTCGCGCAACGGCGTACCCCGCAATGCGCTGCTGCTGTCGATCTTCGCCCTGCTGCTGGGCGTGCTGCTCAACTACCTGGTGCCGGACAAGGTCTTCGTCTGGGTCACTTCCATCGCCACCTTCGGCGCAATCTGGACCTGGGTGATGATCCTGCTGGCCCAGCTCAAGTTCCGCAAAAGCCTGAGCCCGGCCGAACAGAAGGCCCTGAAGTACCGCATGTGGCTGTACCCGGTCAGTTCGTACCTGGCCCTGGCGTTCCTGGTGCTGGTGGTGGGCCTGATGGCGTACTTCCCCGATACCCGTATCGCGCTGTATGTCGGGCCGGTGTTCCTGCTGTTCCTGACCGTGCTGTTCTACGTGTTCAAGCTGCAACCGACCCAGGTCGGCGTCGGCTCACAGCGTTCGGCGTAAACCCTTGAGCCCTGGCCGGCCTGTCACCTGCGACAGGCCGGCCCAGGTTCAGGTGCGCATCAGCGCCCGTTGCGTGCCCTCCGTCAACTGCCGGACCAGGCGGTTATGTTCGCTGGTTTCCAGGTCAACCAGTGCCTGGCGGCGCTCCAGAAATACCTGCGAACGCTTGTCCTGGAGTTCCCGATTCAACAGGCTGACCTTGTAGCTCACGGCTTGCTTGACCGTGATAAAAGGCTCCGGATGACTGTTGGCCAAATACTCAATCCAGAACTCACTCATCAAAATCGCCTCCTGCACGGCCGGTGATTGGCCGAGTCTGCGCAGGGTGCTGCGTGCCCGGCCCACCACCTCATCGGTGACATAGTCATCCACGGTGTACAGCAGCTCCAGCGGATAAAACGGCAATTTGAATTCACTGGCCAATTGGCTGCGCAGGTATACCGTGACCTCGGCCGGATCGACAGGCAGCCCGGCACGCTCGCGCTCGAGAATGAACTGGTCGGCAAAGTGGTCCAGTTGGTTGAGGTAGAAGCAACTCTCGGCCAATTCCAGCAACGCCCGGTCAGCCAGATAACTGCGCGGTTGCAACTTGGCCTGATGGATCCGGTGGTGCAGTTCCATGTTGGTAAAGGCCAGCAGCACACTGTCGCCGCAGTTGCCGGAGCCGTAGGTGTTGAGGCACACCGCGTTGCGCAGTTGCGTCGACTCGCCCATGGCCTGCAACAAGGTCCAGACTCGCTTGGTCAGGCCTGGCCTCAACTTTTTGTTGCGGTAGGCGTGCGTATTCTTCAGGTCACGCAGCACGCGGAATACATCATCGGCACTCGCCGTTTCATTGGCCTTGAGTTGTTCCCACAATTGTCGGCGCGGCGTTACGTCCTTCTCGGCGACGTCGGTCAGCCAGGTGTCGAAGTCATTGGGCGTCGCTGGGGCATGGGCGGGGGTGCGCAGTTGGCCACCCAGGCGAATACCGGTCTCGAGGTAGTAGCGGTCGATGCGTGCCAGGGTCTCGGCGGTCAGCGGGTTCTCATGCAAAAAGGTGTTGCGATTGGCGGCTTGCAGCCACGGGTTGGTGAACACTTCTTCGGGAATGGTGCTAATCGAGTTGGTCTGCAGGTGCAACTCCTCCAAAACCGGCAGGGCGCCGGCGCCGATCGGCCATTGGCTGATGCCGGTGTTGGCCAGGCGCAGGCGGCGTAGCCGGCTCATTTGGCTGACATCCGGGGTCAGGTCCAGGTCCGGATTATCGTTGAGGTCGAGGTGTTGCAGATTGACCATGCCGGCCAGGCGTTGCACGGCGTCTTCGGTCAGGCGAAGGTCGTTGTCGTTCAGGTCAAGGTGGTTGAGCGTGGTCATATCGGTGACCGCGCTGGGCAGTTCCGTCAGGTAACAATCCAGGCGCAGCACTGCGAGCCCGGTGAACTTGGTCAAAAAGTCCGGCCCCGAAGCGGGAAACGCGTTACCGGAAATCCGCAGGAATTGAATGTGATTGAAACCGCTGGTCCCGGTTATGAACGAGGCCGGTGGCAAGCCTTCGTCGTCCAGTTGCAACTCGAGTGACGGTACGTTGAACAGGCCGGCCATGTACACCGTGGAGGTTTCCCGGCGCCATGCCGCACACAGTTGGGAGGCGATATAGCGCCGCCTGCCCCGGCCGGTGCCCAACGGGTCGATCAGAGGGTTGTCGGCCGCCACAGGGGTTTCGCTCCAGCGCGTCAGTTGCGTATCCATGGCCTGGTACTCGGCTTTCAGCCGTTCCAGTTCGAGCAGTTTTTCCGGGTCGGTCATGTTCAACGCGCTCAGGAAGCTGCGTGCATCGGCATTGCCCAAGCGCGGGTACAGCTCCTGGACCTTGGCTACCAGGTTCGGCGGCCGTGGCCCGTGAAACGGCCAGAGGCGCTGCCACAGCGGGTACACCAGGAACGAACGATCCAGGCCCATGGGCGGTTGCATCCAGGGCTGCAAGTGCGGGATATCCAGCAGGCCCTTGATCTCCACGCGGCGAGCCAGGGCCTGCTCGGCGAGCTGGCGGCGCAACTCGGCAATCGCGCTGTCGGTGTCAGCCTCCAGCAACACCTGCTCGGCAGCGGACAAGGTGCTGAGAATGACCATCAGCAATCGGGTCGACGGTTGGCCGAGTGTCTTGCCGTGTTCGTCATAGGCCTGATATCCACGGTTGGTCCTGGCCACGGTCTTGCGTGACGAACCCGCCAGGTGGCCCGCTGTTTCCAGCAGGCGTCCCTGGTCGTCCCATTCGCGGATATCGACGCGCAGGTTCTTCGGCCAGGTCGGCAGCCGGCGCAGCAGGTACAGCGTGATCCGGTCGCTGTCGGCATTGGCGCAGGCGTCCACATACAAGCCTTCGAAGGCACGGTTGAGGCGCAAGTCATGGGTTGTCAGGCGCGCCTGTTCTGACAGGCGCAGGCTCAGTTGGTTTTTTTCATGCAGTTGCTTGAGTTCCCGCGGCGAGGCATGGCCGAGAATCGCCTTGACCGCGTTGTTCGGCAGCGCCGGGTACTGGGTCTTGACGGGGCGCTCCTGGGCGGTGGTTGCGGCCTCGCTGCGCTGGTACATGGATTCGAGGATTTGCCCACGCTCGCGCTCAGTGTATTCGACCATCCGGTTGATCAGTTGGACCAGGCGCTGTTCCAGGGTTTGCGGCAGCTCGCCGAGCAGGGCCAGGGCAAGGTCGTCGTCGGTGACGAGTTTTTCCAGGAGCCCTGGGCTCCTGATGTCCTGGTCGGTGACTTGTACCACCTTGGCCCCGGGTGCTTGGTTTGTTGGGTAGCGCAGGGGGCTGGCGCTGCCGACAATCTCCAGCACGTGGCTGGCGGGCCAGCCTGGCAGGCTGGTGAGGATCAGCAGGCGCAGGTCCGGGTTGGCGACCGAGGTGCTGGGCACCTGATAGAGCGAGACGATGAACTGGGTGATCTGCTGGTCCATCCTGAAGCGCTTACAGGTATCGGCAAGCATCGGCGGGGCCGGCCGGCCGCTGCGGTGGACCTGGCGCAGCACGTGGGCCGGGGTGTCGGTCAGGGCGATGATTTTCGCAGCTTCGCCCTCGTCGACCAGTTGGTGGTCACCCCCCAGGCGGTACAGCAGTCGATGCTCGTCCCATTCCATGGGGTTCTCGCTGGACAGACGCCAGGCCCCTTCACGGTTGTGTTCCAGGGTGGGCGTATCGACGCCAATCTTGTCCGGGTGCTTGAGCCGCCACCGGAAAACCCGCTGGTCATAGATGACGCGGTACAGCGAGCCAAACAACGGCAGGTAATGCTCGCCCTCATGGGAAAACAGCCCCTGGGTATCGGGCAGCAGTTTGGCCGGCAGAGACAGGGTGTGCTCGTATTGCTTCAGCGAACCGTCGGCCAGGCGCACATAGCCTTGCGGGTTGCGCTGGTCGCTCATGTACTTGCCCAGGGTGTTTCGCAGGCCTGGGGCGTCGGTCACGCTGGCCATGCCCAGCAGTTCCCGCTCATGGGGTTGCAACACCGAACCGATGGCCAGGTAGAAACTGTCGACGGCCGGTGTTACGGCGATCGTGCCCGCGTTGCGCATGTCATAGGCTTCATAGTGGCCGTCGCCGCTGTGGCGCAGCTCCACGGTGAGATCGTCAGGACCGCTGGAGCGATAGGGTTTGGCGATCCCGCCGTCGCGCACCTCGGTAATCACGAAGCCGCGCTGGAGCCGCTGGCGTACCAGGGCCGAGGCGAACTCCCTGGCCCATTGGTCGGCGTCGTTGTTGAATAACCGTGGGTGGTACAGGCCATCGATGGCCGCGTCGATGCGCAGGCAAGTGCGGTGGTTGTCCAGCAATTCACGAAAGGCGCCGGGCAGTTCCCCACCTTGCAGGTAGGCCCGTTGTTGGCGGGGTGTCAGCGGCTGTTGTTCCAGCAGCCGTTCCAGCAGGGCTGCAGACAAGGGGCGGTTGAGGTCGCGCAGTTTTTTCAGCAGCGGTGTGACGGCCACCAGCGGCGCGGAGGCCTTGACGGGCAGGAAGCGGCGCACAGCGGCGGGCGGCAGTTGCTCGGGTTTTTCATAGCCGGCGTAACTGACCAGCGCGGCAAACAGCGTCAGGCGCTCCTGGCGTGCCAGGGTGACCACGGCCTGGCGCACCGCCATGATCCGCTGGGCCGGTGTGGCATCGGGTTGGTTGCTCAGGCCCAGTTGCGAGGTGCCGGGTTGCAGGCTGATCACCAGGCCCAACAGCGGTTCGGCGCGGTAAGGCACCTGGCCGCTATCCTCTTCGCTTTGGTAGCTGCCGTCTTCGTTGCGGATGATCGTAATGGTCGTCGGCTCGAGCAGTGGCTGGGTGCTTTTGCCGAAGGTCTCGATCACGCTGCGCTGCGGATCGCGGATGCTCAGCAGGGCGGTGGCCGGCCATTCGGGCAACTGGGTCAGCAGGCACAACACTACGCTGTCGCCATAGGGCGGTAGATAACCGGCTTGATGGAAGCGCCCGATGATGTGCTGGATCAGTTGGTCGGCTTGCAGGCGCCGCACACCTTCGATCAGGTTCAACGGCGCCGGCTCGCCGTGCCATACCTTGTCGAGGGTTGCACGGGAGGTGGCGGTGCAGAGCAACATTTGCTCGAGGTCGAGCTGGGTGATGTTCGAGGAGTCGCCGGGCAGCATCTGTTGCAGCAACTGGGTATCCGACAGGGCCTGGGCGTTATGCAGGTCGAAGGTCCAGGCTTGCAGCGCCGGGTCGAACACGATGGGTGGCTTGTAGCTGCTGCGCCCGTTCTTGAGCACGTAGCGCTGGGTTTGCTGGTCGTGGGTGACTTCGGCGACCTGGGTCTGCTGTTCATGGTGCAGCTTGACGTACTGTTTGCCCTGCACGTCGAATACGCACAGGGCATCGGCAGTCTTGCCCTCCAGCAGGTAAGGCTCGTCATGGGCGTAGGGGTGCGCGTCAGGCTTCCACAGTTCATCGACCCCGTCGGGCCGCGTCACCTTGCGCGGGTTGCCCAGGCGCTGCAGGTGTTCGAGCATGCGCTGGCGATGGACCCTGCCGGCGATGCTGATCAGGCGCCCGCTGATGGCCAGGTCGGCGACATCGCTGAGGGTCGTGGCAAAGCTGCTGGCATCGCCCTTGGCTGCTTCATTCAGGCCCACGCTGACGCTGTAGGTCATGCTGCCCAGCACCGCCAGTTGCATCACCCGGTTCATTCCGGTGACTCCGCCGGGCAGGGGCGTGAGCAGCAGTTGCAGGACTTCGGCGGCGATGGCCGCAGCGGCGTCCTTGAGTGCTTGCCAATCGGCTTCGGAGCGGGTGTTGGCCAGGGTGTCCATATCGGCCTGGCAGCGCTGGACCTGCCGATAAGTCAGGGTTTGCAGCAGGGTTTCGGCGGGGCCTCTGGGTGGGTCGACGGTGAAGCGGATGTCGTCGAGGGTGCGTTCGGGGAAGGCTGCGTGAAACCCGTCGTACAGCTTGCCGGCCAGCCAGTTCAGGCCTTCGGGGCGCTTCTCCAGGGTCAGCAACGGCTTGAACACCGACAGCCCCACCAGCGGCAGTTGCCGGGCAAACCAGCCGAGGTCGTCCTGGCGATGGCTGTCGCACAGTTGCCGGCGAAAGTCGGCTTCTGCCGCGCGCGCGTCGGGGTGGTAGCGAAACGCACCGCCGGGGCGGAAAGGGAAATACGACAGCACCCCGAGGCTGGCCACGCGGATCAGCAGGAGCGGCACGGGAATGGCGCTCTCCCAGGGCACGAAGGGCACGGCGGCAATCGGGGTGACGCCCGAGGTCAGGCTCAGGCTCTCGACCGCCAGTGGCGGCCCGCTGCCATCGAGCGAGGCGGTGAGGCTTGCGTACACCGTTTGCGTCAGGCCGTTATGGGCGCGGTTGCGCCAGGCGTCCAGGGCATCGAACTGCAACAGGGCCTGCGCTGCCACCCCCATCAAGCGGCGCAGCGTACCCTGCTGATCGAGGGTGGCCTTGATCTTCACTTGCAGTTGGTGGCCCAGGTCCAGCTCGCGGGCGATGGCGATAAACTCCCGAGCCTTGAGACTGCGATCGCCGTCGGGGCCCACTACTTTGCTGGCGTCGACGAGGCTGTAGCCGGAGTCCTGGCGCAGGCCTGAGGTGAAGCCGAAGTTCACACAGGCTGCTTCCCACAGGGACATGCTCTTGACGTGTTCGATTTCGCGGTAATCGATATCGGAGCGGCGCGGCGTGCGGATGTGGCTGCCGGGCTGGCGATCCCAGGGTAAGGGTTGCTCGATTTTTTCAATGTAGGTGGTGTCGAAGCGGTACTGCTCGGGATCGCGCCCGCCGATCCGGCTGCGCAACTGCGCCAGGCCATCGGCCTTGAAGGAACGCACCACCCGTTCTTTTTCGCTTTCAACGGCCGCCAGTGCCGCGTGGGCCTGGCGTTGCAGTTGCACGAAACGCTGTTGTTCTTCGGTGTCCAGGCCCTGTAGGGCTTGGGTCACATTGCGCTGGATCAGCTCCAGCGCCTGTTGCTGGGCCCAGGAGGTGCTCGATTGCAGATTGCCAGACAGGCCGTTGAGTAAATGATGAGTCGGCATGCGCTCTACCTTTCACGATAAGTGGAAGGCAGATGGAAGCACTGCGCATGCGCGCCCGGGGCCTAACTATTTAACGGGCGGCCCTCACTGCGTTGGGCCTGGTTCAACTGCTTGTTGAACTCCAGCCACGCCGCCAGCCCGGCCATCAACACCAGGCCCAGCAGCGCACTGAATATCTGCATCGGCCAGGCGTCGTCGACCTGGGCGTTGAGCATGTCAGCCAGCGGCGCCAGCAGCACTCCCAGGCAGAACACCTCCAGGGAGTAGCGCCCCATGCGGCAGCTTTGTTGCGCCAGCCAGTTTTGCGTCCAGCCCCGGCCGGGCAGCAGCTTGGCGGTGACATAGGCCAGGGCCAGGAAGTGCAGCAGGCGTACCGGCGACAGGTCGGTCTTGCTGATGGGGTACAGCAGCTCGCTCAACACGGCCGGCATCACGGCATCGTGGATTTCGGGCCAGCGCCAGGACAGGGTGATCACCCCAGCCAGCAGCGTATAGGCCGCCGCGCCAAGAAACAGCGGCTGCCTGTGCAATGGCCGGGTTTGCGGTGTGCGGGGCATACCTGCGCGGATCGCCGCCGCACCGCCGAGGACGAACAGGAACTGCCAGGTCACCGGATTGAAGTACCACACGCCATCGGCAATCGCCGCCAGGTTCCAGCCCAGCCGTGGCGCCAGCAGGTACACCACCATCGACACCACTACCACCGCCAGGGGCTTGCGTACCAGCACCGGCAGCACCAGCGGCAAGCCCAGCAGCAACACGATATACAGCGGCAACGGGTCCATCAGGTTGGGCTTGAAGCGCAGCAGCAATTCATCGGTCAGGGCTTGTTGTGGGTTGGTGATGAAGTGGGTCAGGCCCATTTCCTGCACCAGGTCGCGGGTTTCTACCTTGCTGTTGGCGAAGAACACGATGCCCATCAGCATCGCCAGCAAAAAGATATGCACCACATACAACACCCAGGCGCGGCGCAGGATTTTCAGGCAGGCCATCGGGTAGCCTTCGCGCTGCAACACCTTGCTGTAGGCCAGTACCGAGGCGTAGCCGGCGAGGAACACAAAGACCTCGGCGGCGTCGCTGAAACCGAAATTGCGCAGGGTGATCTGACCGAGCGGGTTGTGGGGCACGTGATCCCAAAAAATGAAGATCAACGCCAGGCCCCGAAAAAAATCGATGCGCGGGTCGCGTCCGTTAAGCATGGCTGCGGGCTCTTGAACAAGTCGTTAAGTAATGACCCGGGATGGTCGGCAATGGTACGCGCCGTACGTCGGGCCGGCGCAGGTTGGCGGTATTTGTAAGCAATTGCAAAGGTTGGGTATTACTGAATGTCTCAATTGCCCGAAAGGGTCATGCCGTTGGTCGTATAAGCGCTGCTACCTGTTATTTCTGACAGTAGACGGGCTTTTGTGAGCATGGCTTGCTTGCCTATCGGCTGCGATAGGCAACGAGGCGTGATGGTGGCATGAGCAGACTATGGATAGGGTTCTCCAGCTATACGGTGATTGGCATCGCCAACACAGTGATCCACTGGCAGCTTTTTTTCGTGCTCCGGGCAGCGCTTGACCTGAGCCAGGCTTTGAGCAATTTCCTGGCGTTTTGCGTGGCGGCGAGCTTCTCGTTTTTTGTGAATGCCACGTTCACCTTTGGGGTATCCGCTTCGCTTGGCCGCTACCTGTTATTCATGCTGTGCCTGGGCTGCTTGAGTCTGGTGGTCGGCTGGATGGGTGACTACTGGCGATTGCCCGGCCTGGCCACGGTGGCGGTGTTTTCCCTCAGTAGCCTGTTGTGTGGCTTCCTGCTGTCCAAGTACCTGGTGTTTCGCAGGCCTGAATCATGAGGCTTTCTCTGATCGTGCCGTTGTTCAATGAAGAACTGGCGATCGAGCCGTTCTACCAGGCCATACGCCGCGAGCCATCGCTGCTGGAGCATGAGGTCGAGATCGTCTTTATCAACGATGGCAGCACCGACCGCACGCTGGAGATCGCCAGGGATATCGCGCTGCTTGATCGCAACGTGGTGCTGATCAACTTTTCGCGCAACTTCGGCAAGGAACCGGCGTTGTTTGCCGGCCTTGAGTACGCCAGTGGCGAGGCGGTGGTGCCGATGGACGCCGACCTGCAAGACCCGGTGGAGGTGGTTGCTTGCCTGATCGAGAAATGGCAGCAGGGCGCCGATGTGGTCCTGGCCAAACGCCGCGACCGCTCCAGCGATGGCTACCTAAAACGCCACAGCGCCTCGCTGTTCTACCACCTGCTCAATCGCATCGCTTACACCCATATCGAAGAAAACGTCGGCGACTTCCGCCTGATGGACCGCAAGGTGGTGGACGTGATCAAGGCGCTGCCAGAGCAGCAACTGTTCATGAAGGGCGTGTTGTCCTGGGCAGGGTTCACCGTGGCGATTGTCGAATATGACCGGGCCTCACGGGTGGCTGGCCAGAGCAAATTCAATGCCTGGAAGTTGTGGAACCTGGCGCTGGAGGGCATCACTTCGTTCAGTACCTTGCCGTTGCGGTTATGGAGTTACATCGGTGCCGGTATTTCGTTACTGGCGCTGGGGTATGCGGGGTATTTGATCATCGACAAGTTGCTGTTTGGCAATGAGGTGCCGGGGTATCCGTCGTTGATGACGGCGATCCTGTTTCTGGGGGGTGTGCAACTGATCGGAATAGGCATATTGGGGGAGTATGTGGGGCGGATCTATATGGAGGCTAAGCATCGGCCGAGGTATGTAGTGAAAGAAGTAGTTCGGAACATGGCTCGGAGGTAGGTGCGATGTGGAATCAAAGGGAGTTGAGCCGAAAAGAAATAATGATAGTGTTTGTAGTGCTTTCCTTCGCTTATATTTATCCACTTGTTCATGCGGACTATGCCTATGTCGATGATAATTGGCGAGCTTTGCATCAGGCGCAAGAAGCGTGGAAAAATCAAGGCCGGATCTTGCTTGAAGTGTTGCATAGGGTCTTGACGTTTACCGGTGGTACAACCAATATATTTCCTCTGCCGCTGTTGATATCTGTATTCGCACTTGCATTGGCCATGACGCGGTTGACCCTGTGGTATTTTACTCGCCCCTGTATTTTAAGTTGCCTGGTGGTGTTGCCCATTTTATGCAACCCCTTTTTCTTGGGCAATCTGACTTATCAGTTTGATGGTCCAGGCATGGTGTTGGCGGTTGTTGCGATCATTTATGCAATTACCTGCACTATTGAGCATGTGGTTTATCGGGGTTTTGCATCCGCATTATTGATAGCTATTTCATTGAGCTTGTACCAGCCCACCCTGTCGCTGTTTGTTGGCTTGAGCATTGTTGAATTCGTCTGTGGAGTAAAAAATAGGATTTCTACCGTTAAAGCTTTGTCATTAGCTACGCAGAGGTTTGTGCAACTGACTGTAGGAAGCCTGATCTATGCTCTGACTGCCTACCAGTTGACGGTGGATGGACGAGGAAACTTGAGTGTTTTTGACGCTAGATGGCTTGAGGTAGCGGGTCAAAAACTGATCTTCGCTATGGAACAGGTTGGTCTATTGGTTAACCCTGGGGCAATTTATTTTACTGTTTTGTTGCTGGTTGTCGCGACGTTTGCGTTTGTTTTATTTATGAAAAATATCGTTGATATGCCAGGAGGAGTACTCAGCAGAGTTATAGTGCTGGCTGTGTATTTGCTTGGTTTTCCAATATTGCTGTTAAGTATCCCTGGCGTCATGCTGTTTCTCGTGGAACCAAATCTGGATGCAAGAAATTACATCGGATTTTCCGCTGTCTTGATTCTTGTCTTGTATTTGAACTATGAGGTGCTGGGGCGAGCTTGGCTAGCCGCTCGATGGGTGTTGGTAGTTCCGGTGTTGTTCATGTTTGCCTTTTGTTATGCCTATGGTCAGGTAATTATCGCGAAAAAAGAGCTTGAGATGGCGATGGCTCAATACATTGCAAAAGACATTGTTTCGGAAAAACAGCTGGGATTGGTACCGGTATTTTATTTTGTAGGTCCACAAACGGGGGGTAACTGGCTACCTCGGGGGCACGATGCCATGACCTATATGCCAGCACTGAGGTATATTTTGAGTAATGCTAACGTCTTGCTGCATCCTCACTTTTTTCCTCGGTTGGGAATCAATAATGTTGTTGGCGGTAAGCGTGATGTTTTTAACAAGTTGGTTGCTTTAAATGGCGTGGGTTCGCCTGTGGTGGACAGTAAGTTCTATTCGATTTATGTGACCTCTGAAGGGGGATACATTGTCATGAAAGAAATACGCGATTCCGAAAACTACAATGACATCCCCTAGAGCCGCTGCCGAATCGATGATCGGCAGCGGGAGATTATTTAAAACCCATCCATCAACAACACCCGGCACGGCCTGGCCTGATACGCATTGATCTGCGGCACCAGGCGGGTGAAGTGTTCGGTCTGGCAGTGCGCATCCAGCGCGGCCTGGTCGGGCCATTGCTCGATAAAGATAAAGTGCCCCGGGTCTTTCTGGTCGATGAACAAGTCGTAGGCAATGCACAGCGGTTCCTGGCGGGTTTTTTCCACCAGTTCGGCGTACCAGGGGCGCACGGTGTCCAGGTGTTCGGGTTGGATAAAGTCTTCAGCAATAACTTTCAACATCAGATCGGTCCTTTAGGCAGCTTCTACTTCATGGGGCTCGAAACTGTCGGCTCGCGCCATCTGCCACATACGCGAATAAAACTCGCCGTTCACTTCGCCGGTCAGCAGTTCCCCCGGTTTTAAGAACACATGCAACTGCGAAAACAGCTTGATCTCGGTGGCCGACATGCGCCGCACCAGGTGCTTGGCCGACAATTGCGACGGATGATCCAGGCCGGCCGCCGCGAGCATTTCCGCCAGGGCCTTGAGGGTGTTGCGGTGGAAGTTGAACACCCGCTGGGCCTTGTCCGGCACCACCAGTGCGCGTTGGCGCAAAGGGTCCTGGGTGGCCACGCCGGTCGGGCATTTGTTGGTGTGGCAAGACTGCGACTGGATACAGCCGATGGCGAACATAAAGCCCCGGGCCGAGTTGGCCCAGTCGGCGCCGATGGCCAGCACGCTGGCGATATCGAAGGCGCTGACGATCTTGCCGCTGGCGCCCAGTTTGATCTTGTCGCGCAGGTTCAGGCCCACCAGGGTGTTGTGCACAAACAGCAGGCCTTCGCGCAGGGGCACGCCGATGTGGTCGGTGAATTCCACGGGCGCAGCGCCAGTGCCGCCTTCCTTGCCGTCGACCACGATAAAGTCCGGCAGGATCCCGGTTTCCAGCATGGCCTTGGCAATGCCCATGAACTCCCACGGGTGGCCCAGGCAGAACTTGAAGCCCACCGGCTTGCCGCCCGACAGCTCACGCAACTGGGCGATAAAGTGCATCAGTTCAATCGGCGTGGAAAACGCGCTGTGGCGGGATGGCGAGATGCAATCTTCGCCCATCAAAATGCCGCGGGTCTCGGCGATTTCCTTGGTCACCTTGTGCTTGGGCAGGATCCCCCCGTGGCCGGGCTTGGCGCCCTGGCTCATCTTGATTTCGATCATCCGCACTTGCGGGTTTTGCGCCTGCACGGCAAAGCGTTGCGGGTCGAAACGGCCGTCGCTGGTGCGGCAGCCGAAGTAGCCGCTGCCCAGCTCCCAAGTCAGGTCGCCGCCGTTTTCCCGGTGGTAGGCACTGATGCTGCCTTCGCCGGTGTCATGGGCGAAGTTGCCGAGCTTGGCCCCCTGGTTGAGGGCGCGGATGGCATTGGCGCTCAACGAGCCGAAACTCATCGCCGAGATATTGAACACCGACGCCGAATACGGCTGCGTGCACTGCGGGCCGCCGACCATCACGCGAAATGCGCTGGGGTCGCTCAACGGGGCCGGGCGCATGGAGTGGCCGATAAATTCGAAGCCGGACTGATACACGTCGATCAGGGTGCCGAAGGGTTTGTCGGCGCTTTCATTCTTGGCCCGCGAATACACCAGCGAACGCTGGGCCCGGGAGAAGGGCAGGGCATCGCTGTCGGACTCCAGCAGGTACTGGCGGATTTCCGGGCGGATGCCTTCCACCAGGTAGCGGATATTGCCCAGGATCGGGTAATTGCGGCGCACCGCGTGGGGGCTTTGCAGCAGGTCGAACACGCCGATCAAGCTGAGCACGCCGGTCACCAGGGTAAAGGGCCACAGCCATTCGTGTTGGATAAAGGGGAGGCTGGCGAGGGTGAAAATCACACACACGGCAAAGAATGCAAAACGGCTAAGCAACGACAGGCTCATACGGTTTCCTTGGGTTCGGACTCTTTCTAACCTGCGGGAGCCGGCTGGCCGGCAATGGCGTTTTCGATCGCGCTATCGCTGGCAAGCCAGCTCCTGCAAGGATCTCCAGGCTATGGATGCCTGTGCTCTCACGGAGTCCCAGCTTACGGGCGAGTTCCTTGCCGGGGCAACCACATAGAACCCGGGCTTCTATCGGTATTGCAATACGTTCTCGTTTAGGTGCATTATTTGTGTTATTGTATAACGTATTGATTCTGCTCAAACGCCCCGGAGGCCCTATGAAAGCTGGTATCCATCCCGACTACCGCACCGTGCTGTTCCACGATACTGCCGCCGATGTGTTTTTCCTGATCGGCTCCACAGTCGACACGGACCGCACCTACCAACACAGCGATGGCAACACTTACCCCTATATGGCCCTCGACGTGTCCAGCGCATCCCACCCGATCTACACCGGCCAGCAGCGCAAGACCCAGGTCGAAGGACGGATCGCTGGCTTCAACAAGCGCTTCGCCTCGTTCAGTTCGTCCGGCAAAGCAGCTGAGGCCTAAGGGGCTTAAGGCACACTGGTGGCAAATGGCATCATTTAGCCACTATCGACTGAAAACTGACTAAACTACTAGGTAATAGCCAGGAGGCTGTTACCTTGACCGTAGGAAGCGCACACCGACGCGACTAGATCCGAGGTGTCCCGTGGGAGAGTCAGTTACCTTTTCTGAAACCGATCGTCCCGTGGTGCTGTTGATCGACACCCACCCGGACGTGCATGACCGCCTCGCGCAGTTGCTGCGCCTGGAGCCCTTTGAACTGTGCAGCGCCACCACGGCGGCCGAGGCCCTGGCCATTCTGGCGCGCCAGCCCGTGGACCTGGTGATGAGTGCCGCACGCCTGCCGGATATGGACGGGGCCACGCTGCTGGCGCAGATCCATCACGCCTATCCCCAAACGGTGCGCCTGTTGTTGACCGGCGAGACTGACCTGACCCTGATCATCAAGGCGATCAACGAAGGGCAGATCTACCGCTACCTGAGCAAACCCTGGAAGGATGAAGAACTGCTGCTGGCCCTGCGTCAGTCCCTGGCCCACCAGCATTCCGAACGGGAGCGCCTGCGTCTTGAGCAACTGATCCGCCAGCAGAACGAGGAGCTCAAGCAACTCAATGCATCCTTGGAAAAACGCGTGGTTTCGCGCACCAGTGAATTGCAGCAGACCGCCGACATGCTCGACCTGGCCTACGAAGAACTCAAGCACAGCTACGCCACCGGCACCGAGGTGTTCTCGCTGCTGGCCAACCTGCGCCTGCCGCGCAGCAAGCAGACCAATCGGCAGATCATCGAGCTGGTCCGCACCTGGTGCGTGCTCCATGGCCTGGACGATGCCAGCAGCCGCGACCTGACCATGGCTGCGGCGCTGTACAACATCGGCAAGTTGAGCTGGAGCGACAGCATGATGGTCGCGCCCTCGGACTTGCTGCACAGCACCGACCGCGAGCGCTTTCGCGAGTACTCCACACAGAGCGAGTCGCTGTTGATGACCCTGGAGCCGATGAAGGACGCCGCGCGGCTGATCCGCCATCACCAGGAACGCTGGGACGGCAGTGGTTTCCCCGACCATCTCAAGGGCGAGGCAATTCCCTTTGGCTCGCGCCTGCTAAAGCTGGCGGTGGACTTTATCGAACTGCAGCGCGGCCTGATCCTTGAGCGGCAGATGAACAGCGACGAGGCGCTGCTGTACATCCGCAAATACGCCGGGCGCCTGTATGACCCGGACATGGTCGAAGACTTCGTCCAGGCCTGCGCGGCCTTCCTCAGCGACGTGACCCTGGGCGACCCGATGGTCAAGGTGCTCGGCACTCGCGAGCTGGCCGAAGGCATGGTCTTGGCGCGCAACCTCAATGCCGACAACGGCATGCTGCTGCTCAACGCCGGCAAGGTGCTGAACCTGCCGCTGGTGGACAAGTTGATCGCCTTTGAAGCCATGGAGGGCGCCAAGTACAGCGTGTTCATCAAGGAAGCCGAGTAACCCGAAACTCTGTAGGAGCCGGCAAGCCGGTTCCTACATTCATTGCGAGGAACAGGGCAGCCGTGTGATCCTTTGCGCCCTTTACTCCAAGGCGTTTTTTTCATGTCCAAGACCATCCGTATCGCCGCCGCCCTGTTGATCGGCAGCGACGGCCAGACTCTGCTGGTGCGCAAGCGCGGCACCCAGGCCTTCATGCAGCCGGGCGGCAAGATCGACGCGGGCGAGCAACCGGCGCAGGCCCTGGCGCGTGAGCTGCACGAAGAACTTGGTCTGCGGATCGACCCGGCAGCGGCGCAGTACCTTGGCCACTTCTCGGCGCCAGCGGCCAATGAGCCGGGGTTTACCGTGGAGGCCGAGTTGTTTGAAGTACGGATCGATGTGCCGGTGACACCCGCCGCCGAGATCGAAGAAGTGCGCTGGATCGACCCGGCCGGCGATGGCGGCCTGCAGTTGGCGCCCTTGACACGTGACCTGATCCTGCCGTTCTATCGCGCATCGCTGACTACCACAGCCTGAACTGTCAGGCGCAAAGGACTGAGCCGTGATCCCCCTCAATGACCTGCTGATTTTTGCCGCCGCCTCGCTGCTACTGGTGCTGACACCCGGCCCGAACATGATCTATTTGATCTCCCGTTCGATCTGCCAGGGCCGCAAGGCCGGGGTGACGTCGTTGCTGGGGGTGGTCGCGGGGTTTTTTGTACACCTGTTTGCCGCCGCTGCCGGTTTGACCGCGGTGTTTCTTACGGTGCCGGTGGCCTATGAAGTCCTGAAGTGGGCCGGCGCGCTGTACCTGCTGTGGCTGGCCTGGCAGGCGGTGAAACCGGGCGCGCGTTCGCCGTTCGAGGCCCAGCAACTGCCCGCCGACTCACCGCGCAAGCTGGTGACCATGGGCTTTTTGACCAGTGCGCTGAACCCGAAAATCGCGGTGTTCTACCTGTCGGTATTCCCGCAGTTCATCACCCCGGAGCACGGCTCGGTCTTCACCCAGAGCCTGATGCTGGGCTTTACCCAGATCAGCGTCAGCTTTGTGGTCAACCTGCTGATCTCGCTGTGCGCCGCCAGCATCGCCGCCTGGTTTATCCACAACCCCACGTGGTTGGCGGTGCAGCGTTACTTCATGGGGTTTGTGCTGGCCGCCCTGGCGGTGCGCCTGATGCTGGAGCAACGGCGTAGCGCGTGAGCCGTCACCGCACTGCGCTGACCCCATCCAGGGTCGAAAACGACGTGTCCTTGGCCGTCAGCAAAAAGTCGCGCATGTACGGCGCATCCAGCATATCTGCGCGGATCCCGGCGTACAGCGTGGCAAACAGACCCTTCTCCCCCAGCCGCTTGGCCTTCACATAACCCCGCGAGCTGTACTCGTGCAGCGCCCAGTGGGGCATGCCACACACGCCGCGTCCGCTGGCCACCAGTTGCATCATCATCACCGTCAGCTCCGAGGTGCGCACCTGGGCGGGTTCGACGTCGGCCGGTTCCAGGAAGCGAGTGAAGATGTCCAGGCGGTCGCGCTCCACCGGGTAGGTAATCAAGGTTTCGCTGAGCAAATCCTCGGGCACGATGTATGGCTTGTTCGCCAGGGCGTGCTGGTTGGCCACGGCGAGCATCGCTTCATAGGTGAACAACGGCACATAGGTGATGCCCGCCAGCTCTAGCGGGTCGGAGGTCACCACCAGGTCCAGGTCGCCACGGGCCAGGGCTGGCAGCGGGGCGAAGGCAAAGCCGGAGGCCAGGTCCAGCTCGACTTCCGGCCAGGCATCGCGGAACTGGTCGATGGTCGGCATCAGCCACTGGAAGCAGCTGTGGCATTCGATCGCCATATGCAGGCGCCCGGCAGTACCGCCGGCCAGGCGCGCAATATCCCGTTCGGCACCGCGCAGCAGCGGCAGGGTGGCATCCGCCAGTTGCAGCAGGCGCAGGCCGGCGCTGGTGAAGCGCACCGGCTTGGTCTTGCGCACAAACAGCGGCATGCCCATGCGCTCTTCCAGCTCCTTGAACTGGTGGGACAACGCCGACTGGGTCAGGTGCAGGCGCTCGGCGGCTTCCACCAGGCTGTCGGCTTCGCGCAAGGCGTGCAGGGTCTTGAGATGACGGATTTCGAGCACGGGCTCTCCATGAAGACAATTTGTGACAAGTTCGGATAGCGTGAGTTTGTCTCATGTTGGCAAATCTGTCGACCATGACCGCTGGGCGCTCTTCATCAAACTGTCACGTAACTGTGGCAGCGCGCTTGAACAAACTTCATCAGACTCGCGCTCTACTGGGGTTCTGCGTTTCGGTGTTTTTCATGCGCGTGTTGCTTTTACTGGCTGCCTTACTGGTCGGCCTGCCGTCTTTTGCGGCGTCTCGATGTGATGTCAATGTCCCGACTGAGCGGGTCGACCTGGACCAGGTGAGCCTGGCGTACCAGAGCATTGGCCGTGCTTCTGACCCAGCGTTGCTGCTGGTGATGGGCTTGGGCGGGCAGTTGATCCATTGGCCGGACGAGGTGGTGGTCGCCCTGTGCCAACAAGGTTTTCGGGTGATCCGCTACGACAACCGCGACGTCGGCCTGTCCACATGGCGCCAGGCCCCGGCCAGCGCCAACCTGACCTTTGAAGTGTTGCGCTACAAACTCGGCCTGCCGGTGGCCGCGCCCTACACCCTGACCGACATGGCCGACGACGCCCTGGGATTGATGGATGCGTTGCAGGTGCGCCAGTTCCATGTGCTGGGCGCGAGCATGGGTGGGATGATCGCCCAGCACCTGGCGGCCATGGCCCCGCAGCGCGTGGAAAGCCTGACCCTGATCATGACCAGCTCCGGTGCCGAAGGCCTGCCTGCACCGAATGCCGCGCTGGTACAACTGTTGTCACGGCGCAGTGCGCCCAACCGCGAAGTGGCCCTGGAGCAGCAGGCCGACTTGCTGGCGGCCCTGGGCAGCCCCGAGGTCAAGGATGATCGCCAGGCGTTGTTGCAGCAGGCTGCGCAGTCCTATGACCGGGCGTTCAATCCCGAGGGTGTGAAGCGCCAGATCATGGCGATCCTTGCCGAACCGAGCCGCGTGCCATTGCTCAACCAACTGCGGGTGCCAACCCTGGTAGTGCATGGCACGGCCGACCCATTGCTGCCGGTGATGCACGGCGTGCACCTGGCGGCGCATATCCAGGGCAGCCAGTTGCGCTTGATCCCGGGTTTGGCCCATCGGTTCCAGGAAGCGTTCAAGGCGCCGTTGCTGGCGGCGGTGTTGCCGTACCTGCAAGCCCACCGTGAAGAGGCGGCGCATTGGGCGCAGGTTGAACCGCTGGCCCCCGCCAAGGTTTTATGACGGCCGCGTAGAGGTGTATGGTGCGACCTTTATGGCGTGTAATGCCTGCGAGGTTGCCTGAATGAGTACTTCCCTGAAAATCGATTTCGTCAGCGACGTGTCCTGCCCCTGGTGCGTCATCGGCCTGCGCGGCCTGACCGAGGCCCTGGACCAGCTGGGCGCCGAAGTGCAGGCCGAGATCCACTTCCAGCCGTTCGAACTGAACCCGAACATGCCTGCCGAAGGGCAGAATATCGTGGAGCACATCAGCGAGAAATACGGCTTCACTGCCGAAGAGTCCCAGGCCAACCGCGCGCGCATCCGCGACCTGGGCACCGCGTTGGGCTTTGCGTTCCGTACCGATGGCCAAAGTCGTATCTACAACACCTTCGACGCCCATCGCCTGCTGCATTGGGCTGGGCTTGAGGGCTTGCAGTACAACCTCAAGCACGCGTTGTTCAAGGCTTACTTCAGCGATGGCCAGGACCCGTCCGACCACGCCACGCTGGCAATCATTGCCCAGAGCGTTGGCCTGGACCTCAAGCGCGCAGCCGAGATTCTGGCTTCGGACGAGTACGCCGCAAAGGTGCGCGAGCAGGAGCAACTGTGGGTATCGCGCGGGGTGAGTTCGGTGCCGACCATCGTGTTCAACGACCAGTACGCGGTCAGCGGCGGACAGCCGGCTGAAGCGTTTGTGGGGGCGATCCGCCAGATCATCAACGAAGCCAAAAGCTAACAAACACCACCGGCCAAAGGTGGGAGCGGGCTTGCCCGCGAAAGCGGTATATCAGCTAAGTATCTCTTAACTGACCCACCGCCTTCGCGAGCAAGCCCGTTTCCACATTGGCTCCTGGCCCATCCCTTGCATTACCCCCCTAAAGCCCAGCCGGCGTGCGGTTGGGCACTGCCAAGGGGTGAAACATTACCTTGAATATTCTCGATCTCGACCACAGCCTCACAGCCCAGGCACCCATCGCCCGGCGTCTGGCCAGTGGTCAGGCCACGCGCCTGGATTTGCTCGACCTGGGCCCGAAACTGCGCCTGTGGTCCACCGAAAAAACCTGGAAACGCTTTGCCCAGCGCCTGGCCCAACGGCCCCGGCCGAGCACGGCGCGGCCGGAAATCTTCTTTGTCGGCTCCGGCGACTACCACCACCTGACCCCGGCCTTTCTCGCCGAAGTGCAAGAGCCGATCAGCCTGATCCACTTCGACAACCACCCCGACTGGGTACGCCTGGCCCCGCGCCGGCACTGCGGCTCGTGGGTCAACCAGGCCCTGAAGATGCCGGCGATCAAGCGCATCGTCACCCTCGGCCCGTGCAGCGATGACCTGCACAACCCGCAACTGCGTGGCGGCAATCTTGGCGCCCTGAAGCGCGGGCACCTGCAGTTGTTTCCCTGGCAGCACGCGCCGTCGAAAGTCTGGGGCCGGGTTGGGGATGGCGCCGGCCATGCACAGCAGGAAAACCACCTGCACTGGCGCAACCTCGCTGAGCTCGACTGGCCTGCATTCCTTGAGCAAATGATCGCCAGCCTGCCCACCGAGGCGGTATGGATCACCCTCGACAAGGACGTGCTGGCCAGCGAAGACGCGGCCACCAATTGGGACCAGGGCGGCATGCGCCTGACGCACCTGTTGCAAGCCCTGCGTGCGTTGGCGGCGAGCAAGCGGATTATTGGCATCGACGTGTGTGGCGAGTTTGCCCGGCCTGCGTTCAGCAACGCGTTCAAACGCTGGGAAGCCAAGTCCGACCAGCCACCGGCCGAACGCTGGAGCGACGACGACCTGCTGCGTAACGCGACCACCAATGAAGCGTTGATCAACCTGTTCGAGGAGCTGTTTCCGTGACCCTGACCGTGGTGTTGTTGGTGGCCATTTCCATCGTGCTCGACGTGATCGGCCAGTTGTGTTTCAAACTGGGCCTGGACCGCTTGCCGGAGCTTTCCGGCGGGTTTCGCCTGAGTGCCTTCTGGGGCCAGGTGTTCAATGCGCCGTTGCTGTGGGCGGGCATCGGCGCCTATGTCATCGAATTTTTCGTCTGGCTCGAAGCCTTGTCCCGTGCGCCGTTGAGCCTGCTGTTCCCGGCCGCCGCGCTGGCCTATTGCGGGGTGGTGCTGGCGGGCAAAGTGGTACTGGGCGAAACCGTCAGCCGCCGGCGCTGGTTGGGCACGATGGTGATTACCGCCGGCGTGATGTTGGTGGCTGTAGCAGGAGCACAATCATGAGTGCGCAAGAGATGACTATCCGTCCGGTTGGCTGGCTGCATGGGCGCCTGGGCACGGTCGTGTTATGGGCGTTGTTGATCCTCACCGAAAGCGCCGGGCAGCTGTTTACCAAGGTGGCCGGCGATCAGATAGGGCAGATGGATTTCAGTTGGCAGTGGTTGGCGGCGGTGGCGGTCAACCCGGGGATCCTGGCGGCGATTGCCTGCTATATCGGCGCGTTCTTTGTGTGGATGCTAATCCTGCGACGCAGCAGCCTGTCCCTGGCCTTCCCCTTGAGCTCGCTGGTGTTTGTGGTGGTGTTGCTCGGCTCCTGGCTGGGGTTGGGCGAGCACATCAGCTTGCTGCATTGGGTGGGCGTGGTGGTGATTATTGGCGGGATTGCACTGCTGGCCGAGGGCGAAGAAAACTGAGTGCCCTGTGAAATACGGACTAAATGTGTGAGCGGGCTTGTGTGGGAGCTGGCTTGCCTGCGATGCAGGCGCCTCGGTGTCTCAGTTACACCGCGGTGAGGCTATCGCAGGCAAGCCAGCTCCCACATTTTGATGGGTGTCGCCCTTGAGACAATCAATCGAAGGTATAGCTGATCGCCGTCTGCACCTGTCCCTGGTTGACCTCGCCGGTCTGGCGCACGATGCTGCTGTCGGCCGCCGATCCCAGCAGATGCACCCAACTGGCACTGGTCAGTAACGTCCACTTCGGTGCCAGGGGGATCTGCACGCTCTGGGTCAGGGTCAGGTTCTGGAACCCGCCGCTGGCGCTGTACGGACGGATCCCGGAGTCTGTCGCCTCATGCTCATCCACCCCGAAAAACGTCTGGGCCTGGCGGCCGTCGGCAAAATGCGCGACCAGGCCTGTGCTGCCAATCACTGCGCCGCCCAGCGGGTAGCCCAACTCCCCACCCAACTTGCCGAGCACGCCGCTCTGCTCGCGGGCACCGCCCACAGCCCGGCCCAGTTGCGCATAGACACGCCAGAAGTCGGCAGGCGCGTACTGGATAAACCCGCCGACCTCGGCCATGTCCGACACATCCCGCAAGCCCTGTAGCGGCCCGTTGGCCGTGCGTCCCGGCAGGTAATTGAGGTACGGCCCGGCACTCAAGCCATTGCTGTCGAGCACGCGCCAGGTCAGGCCGTCATCGGTATCGAGGCTGACATCTCCCCAATCCAGGTCGAAGTAAGGCACAGGCACGGTCTGATAACGACTGGCGGCGGGTTCCCGTGGCTGATAGCTCAAGCCCAGGCCCACCTCGCCGCTGATGCCGGCCGCCGCTGCCGAGTCCATCCACAGCCCCAGGACGCCGGCGAATACCAGCGAAGTCACCCTGAACATATTGCTTGCTCCTCTTGCAAAACATGCGCGCATGAACGCGCAGGCGCGGGGGCTTGTGCAAGCACTCATGTTGTTTGTAGCGACCTACAAAATTTGTAGCTTCGCCGCAGCCTTTATCACCCATCCATGCCCACGAGCCCCAGCCCTGCTGGGTTTTGTACACTTGGCACAGTCCCTGCTCTAACCCTGGTACAAGCGCATCCGCGCTGTCATCTCCAAGGTAAACGCAGATGAATGACTGGCATATCGTGTGTGACTTCGATGGGACCATCACACCCACCGATGTCATCGACAATGTTCTCCAACGCTTCGCCGGCCCCGAATGGGAAACCATCGAGCAGCAATGGCTGGATGGCCATATCGGTTCGCGCGAATGCCTGAGCCGCCAACTGGCGCTGATCAAGGCGAGCCCGGCCGAACTGCTGGCGTACTTCGACACCGTCGAGATCGACCCGGACTTCCCGGACTTCGTCGACCATGTCCTGGGCCAGGGCGCGTCCCTTGAGGTGGTCAGCGACGGCATCGAGCAAGGCATCGCGCGGATCCTTTCGCGCAACTATGTGACCTTGCTGCCGATCATCGCCAACCGCCTGCGCCAGGTCGACCAGAACAGCTGGCGCATCGACTTCCCCCATGCCAGCGACGCCTGCCGCGCGGCCTCGGGCAACTGCAAATGCAAGTCCACCCCGCGTAACAAACGGGTGCTGGTGATCGGCGACGGCAAGTCCGATATGTGCGTCTCGACCACCGCCGATTTTGTCTTCGCCAAGGGCAGCCTGGCGCAGTACTGCCAGGCCCACGACATCCCCCATCTGCGCTTCGACACCTTTGCCGAACTGCCGGCCTTGCTGGCCAAGCTGCCCCAGGGCATCGCCGCCAACGCCACCCATTTCACTTTTGAAAATCAGGAACTCTTTCATCATGTCTGATATCCGTATCGCTACCGCCGAAGACCAGGTTCTGCTGGATAAAGAAGCCAAATACTGCTCCTACGGCGACACCGTCCACTACATCGACCCTCCGCGTATCTTCAGCCGTTGCGAAGGCTCCTACGTGTGGGACACCGAAGACCAGGCCTACCTCGACCTGCAAATGTGGTACTCGGCGGTCAACTTCGGCTACGCCAACCCGCGCCTGAACAATGCGCTGAAACAGCAGATCGACACCCTGCCGCAAATCGCCAGCCAGTACCTGCACAAGGGCAAGATCGAGCTGTCGGAAATGATCGCGGTGGACGCCAAGAAAAAATTCGGCCTCGATGGCCGGGTGCATTTCAACGTCGGCGGTTCGCAGTCCATCGAGGATTCGCTCAAGGTCGTACGTAACGCCACCAACGGCAAGAGCCTGATGTTCGCCTTCGAGGGCGGCTACCACGGGCGCACCCTTGGCGCGTCGTCCATCACCTCCAGCTACCGCTACCGTCGTCGCTACGGCCACTTCGGCGAACGCGCCAACTTCATCCCGTTCCCGTACCACTTCCGTGGCCCCAAGGGCATGACCAAGGAAGAATACGGCAGCCACTGCGTGCAGCAGTTCGCGCGCCTGTTCGAGACTGAATACAACGGTGTGTGGGACCCGAAAGTCGGCCAGAGCGAGTACGCAGCGTTCTACGTCGAGCCGATCCAGGGCACCGGCGGCTACGTGATCCCGCCGATGAACTTCTACAGCGAACTCAAGCAGGTGCTCGACCAGCACGGCATCCTGATGGTGGTCGATGAAATCCAGATGGGCTTCTGGCGCACCGGCAAGTTGTGGTCGATCGAACACTTCGATGTGCAGCCGGACGTGATCGTGTTCGGTAAAGCCCTGACCAATGGCCTCAACCCCCTGGGCGGCATTTGGGCCAAGGAAGAGTTGATCAACCCGAAAATCTTCCCGCCGGGTTCCACCCACTCAACCTTTGCCTCCAACCCGCTGGGTACGGCGGTGGGCCTGGAAATGTTCAAGATGACCAGCGAAGTCGACTACGGCGCGATGGTCATGGCCAAGGGCAAATACTTCCTGGAAGGCCTGCAAGAGTTGCAAAAGCGCTTCCCGATCATCGGCGACGTCGATGGCCTGGGCCTGGCCCTGCGCTGCGAAATCTGCGGCCCCGATGGCTTCACCCCGGACAAGGCGACCCTGGACTACATGGTTGACGAGGGCATGAAAGGCGACATGCTGGTCGACGGCCAGAAACTCGGGTTGATCCTCGATGTGGGCGGCTACTACAAGAACGTGATCACCCTGGCGCCGTCCCTGGAAATCAGCTACCCGGAAATCGACCTGGGCCTGAAGCTGCTGGAGCAACTGCTGACCCGAGCGATGAAGCGGTGAGCCTGGCCGATATCGATCTCGGCGAAGGCAACGCCGGCTTCGTTCTCGGCAACGGTCCGGTCGGGGTCTTGTTGATCCACGGCCTGACCGGCACCCCGACCGAGTTGCGTCGGGTCGCCCAGGGCCTGGCCAAGGCGGGCAACTGCACGGTGTACGTGCCCACCCTGGCCGGGCACTGCGGGGGCAACGAAGACCTGCAGGCCACCGGCTGGCGCGACTGGTACGAGGGTGTGCGCAAGACCTTTGTCGGCGTGCAGCAGCGCCATGCGCAGGTGTTCGTCGGTGGCTTGTCCATGGGCGCGGTGATGTCGATGTACCTGGCTTCGGAGTTTGCGGGCCAGGTCGCCGGGTTGCTGATGTACTCCACGACCCTCAAGTACGACGGCTGGAGCATCAACAAATTTGCCTTCATCACGCCGTTGCTGATCCGTATTCCGTTCGGCGTGCGCCTGTTCCGTTTTACCGAGAAGCCGCCCTACGGCATCAAGAACGAACGCTTGCGGGCCATCGTCGAGCGGCAGATGAAAGAGGGCGAGAGCAGCGAGGCCGGGTTGTTGACCATGGAGGGCGTCACCGTACGCGAGCTGCACTGGATGAACGCGGTGGTGAAAAAACGCATGCCGTCGATCAAGACCCCGGCGCTGGTCCTGCACTCCATCGAGGACGACATCACCAGCCGCTGGAACGCCGACTACGTGGAACGCCACCTGGGCGGCCCGGTGACCAAGATCCTGTTGGACAACTGCTACCACATGATCACCGTTGACCTGCAATACCGGCGGGTGATCGAGCTGAGTGCGGACTTTATTGAACAACACACCACCCCTGTGGACGAATATCTCCGGGCTTGACACCGTCTCCTGTGGGAGCGGGCTTGCCCGCGATGGTCGTGAACGATGATGCATATGGCCCGGTTTACGCGGTGTTTTTAGATGAAGGAAACGCTGTGATCAGCACTAAAGCCTATTCAACTATCCAAGCCATCGACCGCAGTGCCTGGAATGACTGTTTTCCCCAGGCCCTGGAAGATTGGGACTACTACGTAGCCGTGGAAAACGCCGCCATCGAGGATTTCCAATGGCGCTACCTGGCCCTTTATGAGGATGGGCAACTGCTGGCCGTTGCCCCGGCGTTCATCACCCATTACCGCCTCGACACCACCGTGTCGGGCATCGCCAAACGCTTTACCCAACGCCTGGAGCGCTGGCGGCCCGGGGTTTTGCGCCTGGGCCTGTATGCGATCGGCTCGCCGGTGGCCGAGCAATGCCATGCCGGTGTCGCCAGCCACGTGCCCGCTTCACGCCGTGGCGCGCTGTTGGCACACCTGCTGGCCGCCGCGCGCGGGGATGCCGATGCCTTTGGCATCGGCTTGCTGGCCGTCAAGGACGCCCCGACCCTGGACCCGGACTGGGCCGACAGCTGCAAGGCTGCCGGCCTGCACAGCATGCCGAGCCTGCCTACCGGGCTGTTGCCGCTGCCCTACGGTTCGGTGGATGCCTACCTGGGCTCCCTGGGCAAATCCACGCGCAAGGACTTGCGGCGCAAGCTGCGCGCGCCGGGGCCGCAGGTGGAGTGGCGGGACAATATCGATGATGTGCTGCCGGATATCATGCGCCTCTACGAGGCCACGCTGGCCCGCGCTGACCTGCAATTCGAACGCCTGCCCGCCGGGTATTTCAGCCAGGTGCTCGCCCAGCTTGAACAACGGGCGCGCTGTGTACTTTACTGGGTGGACGGGCAACTGGTGGCGTTCAACCTGGTGCTGCTGGACCAGCACCGGCTGATCGACAAGTTCTTTGCCCACGACCTGGCCCACAGCCGCGAACATAACCTGTACTTTCGCAGTTGGCTGACCAACGTCGACTACTGCATCGCGCACAATATTGCGTTGTATGAGTGCGGGCAGGCCGGGTATGCCAGTAAGCTACGCCTGGGCTGCGAGTTCGCGGGTAATGCGCTGTTCTTCCAGCATCGCAACCGTCTGCTCGACACCCTGCTCAAGCTGGTAAGAATGTTTATTCGCCCGGACCGATCCGACCCTGCCATGGCTGCTGCAATAAGCGAAACCCGATGATTGCCAAAACCCGCCAGAAAGCCCGCCCGTTTGCCATTTCCCGCTGGAGCCTGCAGCGCAAGCTGGTGTTGGCGTTCTGGCTGGTGACGGTGATCCCGACGATGATCGCCGCGGAGCTGGCAGCCACCACCCTGTCGCAGATTTTCGACAGTAACGTGCGCATCTGGCTGCAAGAGTCGACCCGCATCGTCAAGGATGAAGTCAGCGACATCCTGCACGACAACGCCCGTGTCGCGCAGATCTTCCTGCGGTATGTGCGTCCGCCCTCCAGCCATGAAGCGATGCGTCATGACCGTTTGATCGCGGACATTGCCAGCGCCACTGATATTGACGTGGTGACGCTGATTCGCAGCAGTGACAGCAAGGTGATGTTCAGCACCGTGGGCGATGATGTGGTGAAACAAATCAGCCTCGCCCCCAATGCCGTACTGCAAACCGTGCAGGTCGGCGGCGTGGCCACCGGGGCCGTGATTTCGTCGTTCGAGACCAGCCAGGATGGCGTCGACTATGAACTGCTGGTCGGCACCTACCTGGACAGCAGCTTCCTGACCAGTGTCGCCGAGGTGCATTCCCTGGACTTGCGCCTGTACCTGGCCAATACCGATGGTTTCTCGGAGATCTTCTCTACCCAGCGTTTTGAAGACCACCCGACCCGCGTGCCGAAATCCGTGGAAACCCTGCTGCGCAGCACCAAGCAGCCCAGCGAACAGTTCACCAGCAACTACAGCGGCCTGTATTGGCCGATCTTCAATGACACCGGCGAGTTGCAGGGCGTGATCTTCAGTGGCCTGCTGCGCCACACCAGCCTGGTGGGGCTGGTGAACCAGAGCAATCTGTTCGTGCTGATCTTCCTGCTCAGCTCTGCCTTGTCCCTGGGCGCCGGGGTGCTGGTTTCCCGGCACCTGACGCGGCCGCTGCGCGAGTTGTCCCAGGGCGTGAGCGCGGTGATCAGCGGCAACTACCAGCACCGCGTGGCCGTCACCGGCGGTGACGAGCTGGCGCAACTGAGCAGCACTTTCAACCACATGACCGAACGCCTGGGTGAGTTGCATCACCTCGAAGCGCAACTGCGGCGCCGCGATCGCCTGCATGCCCTGGGCGAAGTGGCGATGGGCCTGGCCCATGAAATCCGCAACCCCCTGGGCATCATCAAGACGGCGACCCAACTGCTGCACCGCCGCGCCGATCTACCGGAGACCGACAAGCGCCACCTGGAATACGTGATCAGCGAAGTCAGCCGGATCAATGACCTGATCACCGACTTCCTCGACTTTGCCAAGCCCAGCGAACCGCTGCGCAGCCAGCAACTGGCGCGGCCGCTGGCGCAAGAAATCCTCGGTTTCTGCGCGCCGGAACTGGCCAGTCATGCCATCGACGCGCACCTCGACGACCAGGCGCCCGGCGCGACCCTGTATGTGGACGCCAAGCAAATCAAGCAGGCGTGCCTGAACCTGATCCTCAATGCCGTCGATGCGATGCCCGAGGGTGGGCGCCTGACGTTGGGTATCAGCCGCGTCGAACACTTCACGGTGATCAGCATCAGCGACAGCGGCCCGGGCATCGCGCCGGAAATGATCGAGCGGATCTTTACCCCCTTCGTCACCACCAAGGCCTCGGGCACCGGCCTGGGCCTGGCGAAAGTCTACTCAATCATGGAAAGTCACGATGGCCGCATCGAGTGCACCAGCGAGAAGGATGCGGGTGCTACCTTCAGCCTGTACATACCGGCCAACGGTGAAGATGACGGCGACGACGAGGACAGTCATGACGCATAACATATTGGTGGTCGACGACGAGCCCAAGCTCTGCGACTTGCTGGCGTCGGCCCTGAGCCAGAACGACATCCAGGTGTTTATCGCCGGCAACGGCCTGCATGCCCTCAAGGTGCTGGAGCAGGAAGACATCGACCTGGTGATCAGCGACTGGCGCATGCCCGGCATGGACGGCCCGCAACTGCTGGCCGAGATCAAGGTGCGCTACCCGCAGTTGCCGGTGATCGTGATGACGGCCTACAGCACGGTGAAAAATGCCGTGCAGTCGATGCGCAATGGTGCCTACGACTACATTGCCAAGCCCTTCGATATCGACGAGCTGGACATCACCGTGGCCAAGGCCTTGCAGTTTCGCGACATCATGCGCGACAACGCACGGCTGCGCGCCGAGCTTGATGAGCACGCCCAGTTCGACAGCCTGGTGGGTGACAGCCCGGCGTTTCGTCGGGTGTTACAGGCGGTGGATTCGGTGCGTGAGAGCAATGCCACCATCTTGCTGACCGGCGAAAGCGGCACCGGCAAGGAAATGGTCGCCCGCGCCATTCACAAGCATGGCAACCGTGCAGACAAACCCTTTGTGGCGGTCAATTGCGCGGCGATCCCCGAAGGCTTGCTGGAAAGCGAAATGTTCGGTCATCGCAAAGGCGCGTTTACCGGCGCCGTGGCTGACCGGGTAGGGCGCTTCATGCAGGCGGACAAGGGCACGCTGTTTCTCGACGAAGTAGGCGATATGCCCTTGGCGTTGCAGGCCAAGATCCTGCGCGCCTTGCAGGAGCGGGTGATCGAGCCGGTGGGTGACCCGCGTGAACGCAAGGTGGATGTGCGGGTGATCGCCGCCACCAACAAGAACCTTCTGGACGCGGTGGCGAACAAGGAGTTTCGCGAGGATCTCTACTACCGTCTCAACGTCTTCCCGATCCCGCTGCCCGCCCTGCGCGAGCGTGTCGAAGACATCGCCCCCCTGGCCCGGCACTTTGCCCGCAGCCTGAGCGCCACCGCCGGCAAACGCATCACCGGCTTCAGCGCAGATGCCTTGCAGGCCATGGCCGCCTACAACTGGCCGGGCAATATCCGTGAGCTGCAAAACTGCGTGGAGCGCGCGACTATTGTGGCGGCCAGCCCGGTGATCGAGGACATTGACCTGCCGGCCTATCTGTTTGCGTCCCAGCCGACGGCGGGTGATGTGACGACGATTCTCAGCGAAGGCCCGGGCGTGCCTCGGGACCTGGATGCGGCGCTGGCAGAAGTGGAGAAGGCGTACATCCTGGCGGCGTTGCAGGAGAGCAATGGGGTGCAGGCGGCTGCGGCGTCAAGGATCGGGATCTCCGAGCGCAGCTTCTGGTACCGCTTGAAAAAGCTCGGCATCCAGATTGACAAGATCGTGCGCTGAGCCCTGGGAGTCACACAGCTCCCACAAGGGATCGGGGAAGCACACTGAGCAAATGTGGGAGCGGTCGAGCTTTAGCGAGGCTGCGATGCGGGCAGCTGGGTTTTATGGGTGTACCGAGTCGATCCCATCGCCGCCTCGCCGGGGCTCGACAGCTCCTACAAGGGATCGGGGATACACACTGAGCAAATGTAGGAGCTGTCGAGCTTTAGCGAGGCGGCGATGCGGGCAACTGGGTTTTATGGGTGTACCGAGTCGATCCCATCGCCGCCTCGCCGGGGCTCGACAGCTCCTACAAGGGATCTGGGATACACACTGAGCAAATGTAGGAGCTGTCGAGCTTTAGCGAGGTGGCGATGCAGGCAACTGGGTTTTGCAGGTGTACCGAGTCGATCCTATCGCAGCCTCGCCGGGGCTCGACAGCTCCTACAAGGGATTGGGGAAGGACACGGAGCAAATGTAGGAGCTGTCGAGCTTTAGCGAGGCTGCGATGCAGGCAGCTCGGTTTTGCAGGTGTACCGAGTCGATCCTATCGCCGCCTCGCCGGGGCTCGACAGCTCCTACAAGGGATTGGGGAGGCACACGGAGCAAATGTGGGAGCTGTCGGGCTTTAGCGAGGCTGCGATGCAGGCAGCTCGGTTTTGCAGGTGTACCGAGTTGATCCTATCGCAGCCTCGCCGGGGCTCGACAGCTCCTACAAGGGATTGGGGAAGGACACTGAGCAAGTGTGGGAGCTGTCGAGCTTTAGCGAGGCTGCGATGCAGGCAGCTCGGTTTTATGGGGGTATCGAGTTGGTCCAGTTCCCACAGGGGAGCGGTGGAGTGTCAGGCGTGGATTCGAATCCACACACTCACCAGCACCGTCGCCGCCATCAACCACGCCACTGCGGCCACCGCCAGCGAGGCCTCCAGGCGCATGCGATCGACCATCACGTACAGCGTCGCCAGGTACACAAAGTACGGAATGATCGACCACATGCCGAACACAATGGTGGTCTTCAGATCGTCTACCGAGCGGCCCTTGCCGACGATGTAGTGGGCGATCAGGGCAAAGGTCGGAAACAGCGGCACCAGGCCGGCGATGTAATAGTTCTTGGTTTTGGCCAGCACCGCCAGGAGCAATACCACCGCCGCACCGAGGGCGGCCTTGAAGATTAGGTCCACGCACGACTCCTTAATGGCTCAGCCCGTATTTCTTGACCTTGTCGAACAGGGTGGTCTTGGCCATTCCCAGTTCCAGGCTGGCCTGGGTCAGGTTGCCGCCGCTGCGTTGCAGGGCGTCGCTGAGCAGGTTGCGTTCAAAGGCTTCCACCGCCTCGGTAAAGGCCAGGCCATGGTTGTCGGGGCTGGTGCCGCTTTTCTTGAAGGCCGGCAGGCCCAGGGCAAAACGTTCGGCGACGTTGCGCAGTTCACGTACGTTGCCAGGCCAGTCATGGCTCATCAGGCTGGACAGGGTCTGGTTGTCCAGTTCCGGGGCGATGCGGTCAAAGCGCAGGGAGGACTGCTGCAGGAAGTGTTCGAACAGTTGCAGGATATCTTCACGACGCTCGCGCAGCGGCGGCAGTTCCAGGGTGACCACGTTCAGGCGGTAGTACAGGTCGCTGCGGAACTGGTTGGCGCGACTCAATTCGTCGAGGTCGGACTTGGTGGCGGCGATCACCCGGCAATCCACGACCACGCTCTGGTTCGAACCCAGGCGTTCCAGGGTGCGCTCCTGCAAGACCCGCAGCAGTTTGATCTGCAGGTTCATCGGCATGCTTTCCACTTCGTCGAGGAACAGCGTGCCCTCGTGGGCATGTTCGATCTTGCCGATCCGCCGTTTGCCCGCGCCGGTAAAGGCGTTGGCTTCGTGGCCGAAAATCTCGCTTTCAAACAGGTTTTCCGGCAGGCCACCGCAGTTCAGGGCGACGAACTGGTGGGCGTGGCGGCGGCTGAAGTCGTGCAGGCAGCGGGCGACCAGCTCCTTGCCGGTGCCGGTCTCGCCTTCGATCAGCACGTTGGCCGAGGTGTCGGCGACGTTGGCGATCAGCTCGCGCAGGTTCTGCATCGCCGGCGAGCGCCCGATGATCCGGCCTTCCAGGGAGTCACGCTCGGCCAGTTGGCGGCGTAGCGCCCAGACCTCCCGGGCCAGGCCGCGCTGTTCGAGGGCGCGGCGCACCACGTCTACCAGGCGCTCCGGGGAAAAGGGTTTTTCCATGAAGTCATAGGCACCGTTGCGCATCGCGCCCACGGCCATGGAAATATCGCCGTGGCCGGTGATCAGCACCACCGGCAGGCTTTTATCCAGGGCCTTGAGGCGGGTCAACAGCTCCAGGCCGTCGATACCGGGCAGGCGGATATCGCTGATCACAATGCCGGCAAAGTTCTCGCCGACACGTTTGAGAGCCTCTTCGGCGCTGGCCACGCCGACGCTGGGAATATCTTCCAGGGCCAGGGCTTGCTGGCAGCCGAGCAACACATGGGGATCGTCTTCGACGATCAGCACGGTCAGTTCGGTATTGGGTTGGCTGTTCATATCGATTCGCCGGGTTGATGGCCTGCCAGGGGCAGGCTCAGGACAAAGGCCGTACCACCAACGGCCGGGTGCTCGACGGCCAGGTTGCCGCCGGTGGCCGCTGCAAGGCTGGCCGACAGGGTCAGGCCCAGGCCCAGGCCTTGCTCGCCGGGTTTGGTGGTAAAAAAGGGTTCGAACAGATGCTTGCGGGTCTCAGGGTCGATGCCATGCCCGTTGTCCCGCACCCGCAGGCGATATTTTCCGTCGCTGATATCGCTTTCCAGCCACAACTCGGGGGCGGGTTGGGCGTGCATCGCATCCAGGGCGTTGCCGATCAGGTTGACCAGGATCTGCTCCAGGCGTGTCTGGTCGATCTGCAACAGGGCCTGGCTAAAACCACGGTGGACGGTCAGCGGCAGGCTGTCGAGGCGGCTGCCCAGGACCTGGAACGCCGCATCCACGGCCTTGCCCAGGCTGGCTTCGCCCTGGTCGTCGCCGCGTCGGGCAAACGAGCGCAGGCTGGCGGTGATGCGGCCCATGCGGTCGATCAGTTCGTTGATGGTCTTGAGATTGGTGCTGGCAGTATCCAGGGCCCCGCGTTCCAGGAAGCGCACGGTGTTGCCGGACAAGGTGCGCAGGGCCGCCAGGGGCTGGTTCAGTTCATGGGCGATGCTGGTGGACATCTGGCCGATGGCCGCCAGTTTGCCGGCCTGGACCAATTCGTCCTGGGCCCGGCGCAGGGTTTCTTCGGCCTGGCGGCGTTCGCGGATCTGCGCCTTGAGCCGTTCGTTGCTGGCCCGCAGGTCGGCGGTGCGCTCGGCAATCCGCCGCTCCAGCTGGTTGTTGGCTTCTTGCAGGGCCTCGCGGGCAGCCAGGCGCGTGGCGATCACCTTGCGTCGCTCGTTCCAGGCAATCAGCAGGAACGCCACCAGGGCAAAGGCCACGGCGACGAGGATGCCCTGGTTGATCGCCGCCTGGCGCAGGTCGTTGAGCGGGGTGAGCAGGGTGAAGTTCCACGGCGTGTCGTTCAGCGGTCGGGTCTGGGCGAGGTAGGTGACTTCCTGGTCGTCGGTCACCACTTCACTGTTGGCCGGGAACGTCAGCTTCTCGGTACCAGCATCCAGCTGTTCGCGGGCCAGGGGTTGCAGTTCGTTGAGGGTCGCCCAGTAATATTGCAGGCTGCGAGCCAGGCGCTCCTTGGTATCGTCGCTCAGCGGGCGCACGGCCTTGAGCCGGCGCGCCGGGTCGCTGGAGAGGATGATGATGCCGTTCTCATCGCTGACAAAGGCTTCCAGGCGCGCGCGCTGCCAGCGTTCTTCCAGCGCTTCGAGGCGCACCTTGACCACCGCGACGCCAATGATCTTGCCGCGTTCTTCCAGGCCATGGGCCAGGTAGTAGCCGGGTTCGCCATTGGTGCTGCCGATGCCATAGAAACGGCCGGGCTGGCCACGCACGGCATTCTGGAAATAGGCGCGGAACGACAGGTCTTCACCCAGGTAGCTGTCAACATCGCGCCAGTTGCTGGTGGCCATCACACGGCCGGTGGTGTCCATCACATAAATCGCCCGACTGCGGCTACGCCGGTTCAGGCCTTCGAGGTATTCGTTGACGGCTTGCCGGTGTTCCGGGCTTGGCTCGGCCAACAGCCTGGAGACGCTGGATTCCAGTTCCAGCAGGCTGGGCAGGTAGGTGTATTTGCTGATCTCACTCTCGACCGTGCGCGCATGCAGCTCCAACTGACGCTCGCCGTTCTCGCCCAGGGTGCGGATGCCGTAGTGCTCGCTGGTCCAGAAGCCGATAAAACCCAGGCCGATCATCAACAGGATGATCAGGGGCGGCAGGAACAACTGGCGAATCAGACGAGGCTTCACGGCAAGTGATGGCGGCGCGGCGCGATAGAGGGTGGGGTCGCATTTCATCACAGATGCCTTGGGTCAACCAGCGCTTGCCTGGACCGGTGTGGGAGCAGGCTTGCCCGCGATGACGGTAGGTCAACCACAGACAGGTTGACTGATACGCCGCAATCGCGGGCAAGCCCGCTCCCACAGGGCCCGGTTTCTACAGTGGACGCTGTGTTGTGCTTAGTGCTGCAGGATTTTCTCGAGGAAGTGCTGCGCACGTTCGGAACGGGCGCTGATATCGCCGAAGAACTCTTCTTTAGGGCAGTCTTCGATGATCTTGCCGGCATCCATGAAGATCACGCGGTCGGCCACTTTGCGGGCGAAGCCCATTTCGTGGGTCACGCACATCATGGTCATGCCTTCCTGGGCCAGTTGCACCATCACGTCCAGCACTTCGTTGACCATCTCCGGGTCCAGGGCCGAAGTCGGTTCGTCGAACAGCATGACGATCGGGTCCATGGCCAGGGCACGGGCAATCGCCACGCGCTGTTGCTGGCCGCCGGAAAGCTGGCCTGGATGCTTGTCCTTATGCGCCGACAGGCCCACGCGTTCGAGCAATTGCAGGGCTTTCTTCTTGGCCTCTTCTTCGCTGCGGCCCAACACCTTCACCTGTGCGACGGTCAGGTTCTTGATGATGGTCATGTGCGGGAACAGTTCGAAGTGCTGGAACACCATGCCCACGCGCGAGCGCAGTTTCGGCAGGTTGGTCTTCGGGTCGGCAATCGAGGTGCCGTCGACCACAACGTCACCTTTCTGGAACGGTTCCAGGGCGTTGACGCACTTGATCAGGGTGGACTTGCCCGAGCCGGATGGCCCGCACACCACGATCACTTCGCCTTTTTTGACATCAGTGCTGCAATCGGTCAGCACCTGGAAGTCGCCATACCACTTGTTGATGTTCTTGATAGAGATCATACGGCAAACCTTTTTTGCAGACGCTTGACCAGCAGCGAGGCGGCAAAGCTGATGATGAAGTAGACGACACCGGCAAAGATCAGGAACTCATTGGAGCGGCCGATAATGTCGCCGTTGGAGCGGGCGGAGTTGAGGAAGTCCACCAGGCCCACGGTGTAGACCAGCGAGGTGTCCTGGAACAGGATGATGCTCTGCTGCAGCAGCAGCGGGGTCATCTTGCGAAACGCCTGGGGCAGGATGATCAGGCGCATGGTCTGGCTGTAGGTCATGCCCATCGCTTGTGCCGCAGCCATCTGGCCCTTGGGGATCGACTGCACGCCGGCCCGCACGATTTCGCAGAAGTACGCCGCCTCGAACATCATGAAGGCCACGACGCAGGAGGTGAATGCACCGATTGGCGTGTCTTCGCCAGTGATCCAGCGCAATACGAATGGCACCGCCAGGTAGAACCAGGTGATCACCAACAGCAGCGGGATCGAGCGGAAGTAGTTCACATAGGCGCCGGCCACGCGCGACAGCAGTTTGCTGGAGGACAGGCGCATCAAGGCCAGGATGGTACCGAGGAAGATACCGCCGACCACGCCCATGACCATCAGCTTCAAGGTCATGACCATGCCGTTCCACAGGCCGGGCATGGCTGGGATAATGCCGCTGAAATCGAAGTCCATTATTTGCCCCCCACGGAAATCAGGCCAGGCACCGCGACTTTCTTCTCGACCAGGCGCATCAGCAGCATCAGGCTCATGTTCAGGGTGAAGTAGATCAGCGTAGCCAGGGTGAAGGCTTCAAACAGGTTGGCCGAGAATTCGGCGGTCTGCTTGGTTTGTGCCAGCAATTCCATCAGGCCGATCAAGGACGCCACGGAGGAGTTCTTGAACACGTTGAGGAATTCCGAGGTAAGCGGCGGGATGATGATCCGGTAGGCCTGGGGCAGCAGCACGTTCCAGTAGATCTGTGACAGGCTGAAACCCATGGCACGCGCGGCGGCTTCCTGGCCGCGAGGCAGCGCCTGGATACCGGTACGCACTTGTTCACATACGCGGGCGGCGGTGAACAGGCCCAGGCACACGACAACGCTCAGGTAGGCCGAGGTGGTCGGGTTCAAGTCTTGTTTGTACCAGTCCTGCAGGTTTTGTGGCAGCAGGTCAGGTACCAGGAAGTACCAGATGAACAGCTGAACCAGCAGCGGCACGTTACGAAACAGTTCCACGTAGCAGGTGGCGATACCGGCTACGAGGCGGTTAGGCATCGTGCGCATCACACCCAGCATCGAGCCCAGTAGCAAGGCGACGATCCATGCCACGACGGCGATGGCGATGGTCCAGCCCAAACCGGAGATGAACCAGTCGAGATAAGTCTCGCTGCCCACGCCGGTGGACTTGAAGAATACGCCCCAGTCCCAGTTGTAATTCATTAGGGTCTCCCCCGAAATCGATCGATGTACAAGCACCCGCTTGGGGAAGATCCATTCCCGCCTGACGGTGAACGTCAGACACACACGATCGGCTCGCAAACCGCCAGGTCGAGTGTTCCAAATAATGCCAGCAGGTAGTAACAGGCACCTGAGGGAGGGTTGGCTCCCCCAGGGGATAAGGTTAGTTCGGAATCAGGACTTTTTTTCAGCCGTTTTGTCGTCCGCCGCTTTGTCGGTCGGATTGGCGATCAGGGCCTTGAGTTCGTCGCTCATCGGGAACATCAGGTTCAGGCCTTTTGGTGGGATCGGCGAGCTGAACCACTTGGTGTAGATGTCGTTGATTGCGCCAGACTTGTAGGTGGCGATGATGGCGTCATCCACAGCCTTCTTGAACGGTGCATCGCCTTTGCGAACCATGCAGCCGTAGATTTCGAAGGATTGCGGCGTGCCGGTCACGGCCCAGTCGGTAGGCGTCTTGGCCTTGGCCATCTCACCGGCCAGCAGCGCATCGTCCATCATGAAGGCAACGGCGCGGCCGCTTTCCAGCATCTGGAAGGACTCACCGTGGTCCTTGGCGGAGATCACGTTCATGCCCATCTGCTTATCAGCGTTCATGGACTTGAGAATGCGCTCGGACGTGGTGCCGGCGGTGGTCACGACGTTCTTGCCCTTGAGGTCAGCGAAATCCTTGTAGGTCGAGTCCTTTTTGGACAGCAGACGGGTACCGATTTCGAAGATGCCGACGGAGAAGTCGACTTGTTGCTGACGTTCAACGTTGTTGGTGGTGGAACCACACTCAACGTCCACGGTGCCGTTCTGCACCAGCGGGATACGAGTTTGCGAAGTGACCAGGTTGTATTTGACCTTCAGCTCGCCTTCCTTCATGCCGAGGTCTTTCTCGACAGCTTTGACGATGGCCAGTTGAATGTCGTGGGAGTAGCCCACTGGCTTGCCCGAACCATCCGCAATGTAGGAAAACGGAATGGAGGCGTCGCGGTGGCCCAGGGTGATGGTGCCCGACTCTTTGATTTTCTTCAGCGTGCCGGTCAGTTCGGCGGCGAAGACTGGAGTGCTAATCAGAGCGGCAGCAATGGCTGCGCCCAAAATATGGGGAACGATACGCATCAATACTTCCTCGACATTTGTTTTTTTTATGAAGCCTGGACGGCTCTTTCGATACAGCGAATGCCTGTGACGGCTCCTGAAGCATCTCAGGCAAACACGTCCCAAGTGTAGAGCATGAGTCGTGCCAGACTGCTAATAAAGATCTAACTATATGATTTATATGGTGATTAACTTTATGTGACGATGTTTATCCGGTGTTTAAGTCCGGCAAACCGAATAGGGGGAGGTATCGCGTTCGGAAAACCGAATTTGTAGGAGTCTGCTTACGATGTGCGAGCCAAAAAAAGCCCCTGGACCTTTCGGTGCAGGGGCTTTGTCATTCAGGCCGCTTCGATCTTGCTGCGGTTCTGCTCGACCTTGACCAGGTAGCGCTGCAGGTTTTCCTGCTCCTCGGGGGTGGTGAACAGCCCCAGTTTGGTGCGGCGCCACAGGATGTCGTAGGCCTGGGTCGCCCATTCCTCGGCGCACAGGTAGTCGACTTCCCGGGTGTACAGGCCACCACCCAGGTGCTCGCCCAGGTCGGCCAGCGATTGCACGCCTTCGAGCAGGCGCCAGGTGCGGCTGCCATAGGTGGTCGACCAGCGGCGGGCGATTTCGCTGGGGATCCACTCGAACTTGCCGCGAATGTCCGAGGCCAGGGCTTCTGGGGTGCTCATGTCTTCGCCGCCGGGCAGGCTGGCCTTGGCCGTCCAGCTTGGCTTGATATGCGGGAAGTACGGGGCCAGTTGCGCCAGGGCCGACTCGGCGAGCTTGCGGTAGGTGGTCAGCTTGCCGCCGAACACCGACAGGATCGGCGCTTCCTCGCCAGTACCGGACAGCGCCAGGGTGTAGTCGCGGGTGATGGCCGACGGGTTATCCGACTCGTCGTTGCACAGCGGACGCACGCCGGAATAGGTGTGCACGATATCGTCGCGACTCAACTGCTGCTTGAAGTGGGCATTGACCACCTTGAGCATGTAGTCCGTTTCACCTTCGGTAATCGCCACTTTCGCCGGGTCGCCGGTGTACTCACGGTCGGTGGTGCCGATGATGGTCAGGTGATTGAGGTACGGAATGGTGAAGACGATACGCCCGTCCTCGTTCTGCAGGATGTGCGCATGGGCGCCTTCGTACAGTTTTGGCACGATCAGGTGGCTACCCTGGATCAGGCGGATGCCGTAGGGCGAATCGAGCTTCAAATCATCCTTGATGAATTTGGCGACCCACGGGCCGGCCGCATTCACCAGGGCCTTGGCGCGGATCGACAACAGGCTGCCATCGGCGCGTTCCAGGTGCAGGTGCCACAGGCCCTTGCTGCGACGGGCGCTGACGCAGCGGGTCTGGGTGTGGATATGCGCACCTTTTTCCCGAGCGGCCATGGCATTGAGTACTACCAGGCGTGCGTCGTCGACCCAGCAGTCGGAGTATTCGAAGCCCTTGGTGATCTCGCTTTTCAGCGGGCTGTCGGCACCGAACTTCAGGCTCTTGGAACCTGCGAGTTTTTCGCGCTTGCCGAGGTGGTCATACAGGAACAGGCCGGCACGAATCATCCAGGCCGGGCGCAGGTGCGGGCGATGGGGCAGCACAAAGCGCATCTGCTTGACGATGTGCGGAGCCTTGGCCAGCAGCACTTCGCGTTCGGCCAGGGCCTCGCGCACCAGGCGGAATTCGTAATGTTCAAGATAGCGCAGGCCGCCGTGGATCAGCTTGCTGCTGGCGGACGAGGTGTGGCTGGCCAGGTCGTCCTTTTCGCAAAGGAATACCGACAGGCCGCGACCGGCCGCGTCTGCCGCGATGCCCACGCCATTGATCCCACCACCGATAACGGCAACATCATAGACTTCGGCAAGGGGTGGAGCAGGCAAGGTAGAAGGGGTCATCGGCTGGCCTCGCGATCTTTATTTATATTTGAATTCGAACATTAATGTTCATTTGCGAAAATGGTAGCCTATAAACGCGGGCACAGCCAGTCGACTTCGATTGAAAAAACTCATCGAAGGGCGGGGAAAGGAAAAATTGTGAACATTGAGCCTGCTGCTGGCTCAAGAGGGTTGTTGCTCTTTAGGCCGCCATCGCGGGCAAGCCCGCTCCCACAGGTTGAACGCATTCCAACTGTGGGAGCGGGCTTGCCCGCGATGAAGGTGGTCCAGGCGCCAGAGATCTCAGGGCCAGATCAGACGACTTCCAGGCGAATCTTGTTCTGGCTCAACAACTGCACCAGCGCCGGCACCGGCTGCTGATCGGTGACCAGGCAATCAATCAAGCTGATCGGCCCCAGGCGAATCATGGCATTGCGCCCGAATTTGCTCGAGTCCGCCGCCAGGATCACCTTGCGTGCATTGGCAATGATCGCCTGGGAAACCCGCACTTCCTGGTAATCGAAGTCGAGCAGGCTGCCGTCCTCATCGATGCCGCTGATACCCACCAGGGCGAAGTCGACCTTGAACTGGTTGATGAAGTCCACGCTGGCCTGGCCCACCACGCCGCCGTCACGGCGCACATTGCCGCCAGTCAGCAGCACGTCGAAGTCGTCCTTGGCGCTGAGCATCATGGCGACGTTGAGGTTGTTGGTGATGATCTTCAGGTGGCTGTGGTTGAGCAGCGCCCGGGCGATGGATTCGGTGGTGGTGCCGATATTGATGAACAGCGAGGCATGATCGGGGATCTGTGCGGCAATGGCTTCGCCGATACGCTGTTTTTCATCGCGCATCTGGTCGGCACGCATGGCGTACTCGGTGTTTTCGACGCTGGAGTCATAGGCGGCGCCGCCGTGGTAGCGACGCAGCAGGTTGGCTTCGGCCAGTTGGTTGATGTCGCGGCGGATGGTTTGCGGGGTCACAACGAACAGCTGCGCCATTTCCTCGATACTGACGTAGCCGCGTTCGCGGACCAGTTCGAGGATTTGCTGCTGACGGGGAGGCAGATTCATGGGGCGTCCTTTGGGCTGCCGTACAAAAAAGTGGCCCATGATGACGCAGGAATCTGCTCCCTGCCAGTTACAACCCTAAGTGGGTCCGGCGCGTGGCTTATTCGGCGCCTTCGTGGGGTTCCCAGTCGCGGGTGCGGCTGACCGCTTTTTTCCAGCCGGCGTAGAGTTTTTCTTTGGCGGCCTCGTCCAGTTGCGGTTCGAATTCGCGCTCGATCACCGCCTTGCCACGCAACTCATCCAGGCTGCCCCAGAAGCCACAGGCCAGGCCGGCCAGGTAGGCGGCGCCCAACGCCGTGGTCTCGCGCATTTGCGGGCGCTCGACCTGGGTGCCGAGGATATCGGCCTGGAACTGCATCAAGAAGTTATTGGCCACCGCACCGCCGTCCACCCGCAGGGATTTGAGGCGTTCGCCGGAGTCCTGCTGCATGGCGTCGAGCACGTCGCGGGTCTGGTAGGCAATCGACTCCAGGGCTGCACGAATAATGTGATCCACGCGTACGCCACGGGTCAGGCCGAACAGCGCACCACGGGCATAGGGGTCCCAGTACGGAGCGCCCAGGCCGGTGAACGCCGGCACCAGGTATACGCCGTTGCTGTCCTTGACCTTGTTGGCGAAGTATTCGGTGTCGTGGGCGTCGTTGATGATCTTGAGCTCGTCGCGCAGCCACTGCACGGTGGAGCCGCCGTTGAACACCGCGCCTTCGAGCGCGTAGGCCACTTCGCCACGGGGGCCGCAGGCGATGGTGGTGAGCATGCCGTGCTGGGACTTGACGGCCTTGTCGCCGGTGTTCATCAGCAGGAAGCAGCCAGTGCCGTAGGTATTTTTCGCCTGGCCCGGCTCGACGCACATCTGGCCGAACAGGGCGGCTTGCTGGTCACCGGCAATGCCGCCGATGGCAATCCCGCTTTTGGTGCGGCCATAGATTTCCGAGGAGGACTTCACTTGCGGCAGCATTTCCCGCGGGATGTCCAGCACCTCGAGCATCTTCGCATCCCACTCCAGGGTGTGGATGTTGAAGAGCATGGTGCGCGAGGCGTTGGTGTAGTCGGTGACGTGGGTCTTGCCGCCGGTAAATTTCCAGATCAGCCAGCTGTCGATGGTGCCGAACAGCAGTTCGCCGTTGCGCGCGCGTTCGCGGCTGCCTTCGACGTTATCGAGGATCCACTTCAGCTTGGTGCCGGAGAAGTACGGGTCGGTGACCAGGCCGGTGGTGTCGCTGATGTATTGCTCATGGCCGTCGCGCTTGAGCTGCTGGCAGATCTCGGTGCTGCGTCGGCACTGCCAGACGATGGCGTTGTAGATCGGGCGACCGGTGATCTTGTCCCAGACCACCGTGGTTTCACGCTGGTTGGTGATGCCGATGGCGGCAACCTGGTCGTGATGCAGGCCGGCTTGTGCCAGGGCCTCGACCATCACGGCACTTTGGGTGGCGAAGATTTCCATCGGATCATGCTCGACCCAGCCGGCTTGCGGGTAGTGCTGGACGAATTCGCGTTGGGCGGTGCACACCACGTTGGCGTCACGATCAAAGATGATCGCCCGGGAACTGGTGGTGCCCTGATCGAGGGCAATGATGTAGTTCTTATTCTGTGTGTCGGTCATGTCGATTGCCTTGGACGGAAAAAGGGAATGGGTAAGTAGCCTGGGCCGCAAAGGGGCAGAAGGGCCCAGGCTACCGCTTTCAGGAAGTTCGGGTGTTACCGCTGGCGGCGGTTTCGGCTGCATCAGTTGTAGCCGCTGTGGCGTTGGGCAGATGGCGGGCAATCAACCCGCGATAGGCCGCAGCGCCGAGGCAGGCACCGACAATCGGTGCAAAGATCGGAATCAGGAAATAAGGAATATCGCGCCCGCCGGTGAAGGCCATTTCACCCCAACCGGCGAAAAACGTCATCAGTTTAGGGCCGAAATCCCGTGCCGGGTTCATCGCAAACCCGGTCAGCGGGCCCATGGCGCTGCCGATCACCGCGATCAGCAAACCGATCAGCAGCGGGGCCAGCGGGCCACGGGGCAAGCCATTGTTGTCGTCGGTCAAGGCCATGATCACGCCCATGAGGATGGCGGTGATGACCATTTCCACCAGGAACGCCTGGGCTGTATTCAGCAAGGCGTGGGGGTAGGTAGAGAACACCGAGGCCAGCTCCAGGCTGGCTGCGGAGCCACGGACCATCTGGTGAGTTTGTTCGTAATCGAAAAACAGGTTGCTGTAGAGCGTGTAGACCAGCGCGGCCGAGCAAAAGGCGCCGGCAACCTGGGCAATGATGTAGAAGGGCAGTTTGCGCTTGTCGAAATCGGCAAAGATGCACAGCGCGATACTGACGGCTGGATTGAGATGAGCCCCGGAAATGCCGGCGCTCAGGTAGATCGCCATGCTCACGCCGATCCCCCAGATGATGCTGATTTCCCACAAGCCAAAGCTGGCACCCGCGACCTTGAGCGCAGCGACACAGCCGGTGCCGAAGAAGATCAGCAGCGCGGTGCCGAGGAACTCGGCCATGCATTGGCTTGAAAGAGAAGGCTGTTGAAGAGCAGTTGTCATTGAAAACCTCGATTTTTTTTCTTGTCTGGCGCGGTGCCACAACGGGCGGTGCGCGATTTTCACCGTGACGAGGATCCCCATCCTGGTCACGGCTTACTGCTCGGACACTGTGGATAGATTCCTACAGTATTCGGAAACGAAAAAATATAGACAAGAAACACCGCTGTCAAAGGTCGAAAGTGAACGGCCGGTCATTTTCAAACTATTAACACGGTGAATGATCGCCGCAACGAGGCGACGCAATGGGCGGCGAGCGTGGCCAGGATCTGCGCGGATTCGTCGCACTGCGCCCTGCACTAGAGCGTTTTGCCTGGGTTTGTCCTAGAATCGGTGGCCTGCTTTTCCACGTTTCCCCCGAGCCTGGAGCCCCCATGACACCCGCATTGGACTTGTTGAAAAAAGTTCGCGCCGAACATCGTATCCACAGTTACGAACATGACCCCAAGGCCGCCTCTTATGGCCTGGAGGCCGCGGAGAAGTTGAGTCTCGACCCGGCGCGGGTGTTCAAGACCCTGCTCGCCAGCAGCGAAAAGAGCGAGTTATTGGTGGCGGTGGTGCCGGTCGTCGGAAGTCTGGATTTGAAGGCCCTGGCGCACGCGGCAGGGGTGAAGAAAGTCGAGATGGCCGACCCCGCGGCGGCGCAGCGTTCTACCGGCTATTTGTTGGGCGGGATCAGCCCGCTGGGGCAGAAGAAACGCTTGCGCACCTTCATCGATGAGAGCGCACAGCCTTTTGCGACAATTTTTGTCAGTGCGGGTAGGAGGGGCTTGGAAGTGGAGTTGGCGGCGGCGGTGTTGGCCGAGCACACCCAGGGCAAATTCGCGCCGATTGGCCGGGCTTGATTTCAAGAACGGTAGGATCAAATGTGGGAGCGAGCCTCTGTGGGAGCTGGCTTGCCTGCGATAGCATCACCTCGCTGTAGCTGACAGCCCGAGGCGCCTGCATCGCGGGCAAGCCAGGCTCCCACACAAGCCTGCACACATTTTGGATTCGGTTTCTTCAGCTGGCAGTGCTGTAGCGCCGCACGCCGGACTCCACCTGCGGAATCTGCGCCGCCGTGCTCCCCGAGGCCTGGAACAGCACCAGGTGTTCGGCCGCCACGCGGATCCCCACCTGCGCACCCACCTGATGATCGGCATGGCTGGGGAAAATCGATTCCAGCTGGGCGCCGGTCGGCAACTGTAAGCGGTACAAGGTCGAGGCACCCAGGAAGGTCTTGCCGACAATCTGCGCTTTCAAGGCGCTGTCCGGTGCATACACGATGTCATCCGGGCGCAGCAAAACGTCTACCGCAGAGCCAGTCGGCCAGGTATAGGCACGATTACCGCGCAACTCGCCCAACTCGGTGCTGACCGACTCCGGCGTGCTCAACTGGCCACGGATGAAATAACCCTGGCCAATAAAGCTCGCGACATAGGGTGTCAGCGGTTCGTGATATAGGTTGTAGGGCGTATCCCACTGCTCCAGCCGGCCTTCCTTGAACACGCCGACGTGATCGCTCACGGCAAACGCTTCTTCCTGGTCATGGGTGACCAGAATCGCACTGGTGCCACGCGCCTTGAGGATGTCGCGCACTTCATGGCTGAGCTTGCGCCGCAGCTCACCATCAAGGTTGGAGAAGGGTTCGTCCAACAGCAGCAATTGCGGCTCCGGCGCCAACGCACGGGCCAGGGCCACGCGCTGTTGCTGGCCGCCAGACAGTTCGTGGGGGAAGCGCTTGCCCAGGTTCTTCAGGTTGACCAATTCCAGCAGCTCGGCGACCACGCGCTCTTTGTGCGGGTGTTTGCGAATGCCGAAGCCAATGTTGTCGGCCACGCAGAGGTGCGGAAATAGCGCGTAGTCCTGGAACACCATGCCAATGCGACGTTTCTCCGGTGCCAGGGTAAAGCCGGCGCTGGAGATCACTTCGCCGGCCAGGTTGATCTCACCTTCGTGCACCGGTTCGAACCCGGCAATCGCCCGCAGGGTAGTGGTTTTGCCGCAGCCCGAGGAGCCCAGCAGGCAACCGATATCGCCGGCGTTAAGGTGCAGGTTGAGGTTCTGCACCACCCGTTGGTCCTGATAGCCGCATGCCAGATTGCGTAGATTCAGCAGAAGTGGCTGGCTCATGCGTGGTGGTACGCCGGTGGGACCAGGAACTCCAGCAAGGCCTTCTGGGCGTGCAGGCGGTTTTCTGCCTGGTCCCAGGCGACGGAGCGCGAGTCGTCCAACAGGTCGAGGCTGATTTCTTCGCCGCGATGGGCCGGCAGGCAGTGCATGAACAGCACATCCGGCGCGGCGAGGTCGAGCAATTCGCGGGTGACTTGATAAGGTGCGAACAGGGCCAAGCGCTTGGCGGTCTCGTCTTCCTGGCCCATGGAGGTCCAGACGTCGGTACTCACCAGGTGCGCGCCGATCACCGCGTCTTTCGGGTCACGCACGATTTGTACGCGGGCGTCGGCCTTGGCCAGGAATTCGGCGCTCGGCTCATAGCCCTCGGGGCAGGCGATGCGCAGATGGAAGTCGAACTGGATCGCCGCTTCTATATAGCTGTTGCACATGTTGTTGCCATCGCCGATCCAGGCCACGGTCTTGCCCTGGATCGAGCCGCGATGTTCGAGGAACGTCTGCATATCGGCGAGCAACTGGCAGGGATGCAGGTCATCGGACAGGCCGTTGATCACCGGCACCCGCGAGTTGGCGGCAAATTCGGTGAGGGTGCTGTGGGCGAAGGTACGGATCATCACCGCATCGAGCATGCGCGACATGACGATGGCGCAATCGCTGATCGGCTCGCCACGGCCCAGTTGGGTGTCCCGTGGCGACAGGAAAATGGCCTGGCCGCCGAGCTGGATCATGCCGGCTTCGAAGGACAGGCGGGTACGGGTGGACGATTTCTCGAAAATCATCCCGAGTACGCGGTTTTTCAAAGGCTCGAACAGTACGCCGCGATTACGCAGGTCTTTAAGCTCAATGCCTCGACGGATCACGCTGACCAGCTCTTCGGGCGTGCAATCCATCAGGGAGAGAAAGTGCCTTGCGCTCATCATTAACTACCTTTTTGCAACAGACCGCAGATACTCAAAGCCTTGTTTATTGTGACAACGGGCGAGACCTGCGGCGAAAGCCGCACGGGGCGACGAAATAGGGGAAGGCGCGATATTGACACTAAATGTCGCGTCTTACCAATAGGCTACGGTTTTTTAGGGGTGTTCAAAGGGGCGGGAATTGCACTTTTGAGGCCTGTTTACGGACAGCAGCGGGTCATTTGTACACTGGCGCCGCGACCTTTTGCAATGTGTGATGGCGGCCCCGGGCCAGGTTGGGTCGGTTTCCTGGGCGGTGTGGGAGGTTTCTGAAACATTTGCTCATGCTTACCCATGGCCTGGCCTGATGCCCGTTGATTCACGGGGCGAACGTTGCTGGCGCCGCCGATGGGCGCGGCTCATAGTCGGGCCAAAGCCCTAATAAAGAGACTGGCCATGACCAAGACTCTCCATCACCGTGCCTGCCACCTGTGCGAAGCCATCTGCGGCCTGACCCTGGAAACCACCACCTCGGATGATGGCAGTATTGCCATCACATCGATCAAGGGTGATGCACAGGACACCTTCAGCCGCGGCCATATCTGCCCCAAGGCCGTGGCCCTACAGGATATTCAGAACGATCCCGATCGCCTGCACCAACCCATGTTGCGGGTGGGCAGCGAATGGCAGCCGATCCCCTGGGACGAGGCCTTCGCCCTGGTGGCCGAACGGCTGGCGGGGATCCAGGCACGGCATGGGCACAATGCGGTGGCGGTGTATCAGGGCAACCCCAGCGTGCATAACTATGGCTTGATGACCCATAGCAATTACTTCCTCGGGCAGTTGAAGACGCGCAACCGCTTCTCTGCGACATCGGTAGACCAGTTGCCCCATCACCTTTCCAGCCACCTGATGTACGGCCATGGCCTGTTGCTGCCCATCCCGGATATCGACCAGACCGACTTCATGCTGATCCTTGGCGGCAATCCACTGGCCTCCAATGGCAGCATCATGACCGTGCCGGACGTGGAGAAACGCCTGAAGGCCATTCAGGCACGTGGCGGCAAAGTGGTGGTGGTCGACCCCCGGCGCAGTGAGACGGCGGCCATGGCCGACCAGCATCTGTTTGTGCGCCCCGGTGGCGATGCGGCGTTGCTGTTTGGGTTACTCAACACATTGTTCAACGAGCACCTGACCCGCGACAGCCACTTGCCGGTGGATGGCTTGGACGAGGTGCGCCGCGCTGTCGCGGGCTTTACCGCCGAGGCCATGAGCGCGCAATGCGCGGTGCCGGCCGAGCAGATTCGCCAGTTGGCGCGGGATTTTGCGGCGGCAGACAAGGCCGTCTGTTACGGGCGCATGGGGGTGTCGACCCAGGCGTTCGGTACCTTGTGCCACTGGCTGGTGCAGTTGATCAACCTGGTTACCGGCAATCTGGACCGGGTCGGCGGTGCCTTGTGCACTGAGCCTGCGGTAGACCTGGTGGCGGCCACGTCCGGCGGGCACTTCAATCGTTGGCAGAGCCGGGTGTCCGGGCGTCCCGAGTACAGTGGCGAGTTGCCGGTGTCGGCCCTGGCCGAAGAAATGCTCACCGAGGGCGAAGGACAAATCCGCGCACTGGTGACAGTGGCTGGCAATCCGGTGCTGTCCACGCCCAATGGGCGGCAACTCGAGCAGGCGCTGGACGGCCTGGAGTTCATGGTCAGTGTCGATCTGTATATCAACGAGACCACACGCTATGCCGACCTGATCCTGCCATCGACCTCGGCCCTGGAAAACGATCACTACGACACCACCTTCAACATGTTTGCAGTGCGCAACGTCACGCGCTTCAACCGGGCGATTCTGCCCAAGCCCGAGGGTGCACTGCACGACTGGGAGATTTTCGTCGGCCTGGCCCAAGCGTTTGCGGCCCGCACCGGCAACCCGCTCAAGCCGACCCTGGCGCCGGCGCAGATGATTGACCTGGGCCTGCGGGCGGGAGCCTATGGCGACGCCTCCACGCACAAGTTGTCAGTGGCGATGTTGGCCGAGCATCCCCACGGCCTGGACCTGGGGCCGCTGAAGGCCAACCTGGCCGCGCGCTTGAAAACCGCCAATGGTCGGGTGCAGGCGGCGCCAGCAGTGATCCTCGCGGACCTGGCGCGGTTTGCCGCATTGCCGTTGCCCAAGGTCGATGAGTTGCTGTTGATCGGCCGCCGGCACGTACGCAGCAATAATTCATGGATGCATAACTATCACCGGCTGGTGAAGGGCAAGCCGCGGCACCAGTTGCTGATGCACCCGGATGACTTAGCCAATCGCCAGCTCAGTGACGGGCAGCGTGTGCGGGTCAGTTCGCGGATCGGCATGATCGAGGTGCAAGTGCTGGCCAGCCTGGAGATGATGCCCGGCGTGGTCAGCCTGCCCCACGGTTGGGGTCATGATCGGCCGGGCGTGCACATGAACATTGCCAGCGCGCAGCCGGGGGCCAGCGCCAACGACCTGACGGATGAGCGGCAGTTGGATGAGTTGTCGGGCAACGCGGCATTGAATGGCGTGCCGGTGCAGGTCGCGGCGGCGTGACGCAGTGAGTCTGTCGGGGAGCTCGAGCACCACGCTGGGATTTTGCGTTACAATGCGCCACCGTGCCGACCTGTGAGTCGCAAAGTTCCAGCCGAGGTGTTCCATGGATATCATCGAAACGATTAAAGAGCAGATTGCTAACAACACCATTCTGCTTTACATGAAGGGCGCGCCGAATGCCCCGCAGTGCGGCTTCTCCGCGAAGGCCTCCCAGGCTGTCATGCAGTGTGGCGAAAAGTTCGCTTACGTCGATATCCTGCAAAACCCGGAAATCCGCGCCAATCTGCCCAAGTACGCCAACTGGCCTACTTTCCCACAACTGTGGGTGGCCGGTGAGCTGGTCGGCGGTAGCGACATCATCACCGAAATGGCGGCTGATGGTTCGTTGCAAGCGCTGATCAAGGATGCTGCTGAAAAAGCGGCGGCCAAGACCGAAGCGTAATCGGCGCGCAATAAAAAGCCCCGCTTCTCATTCGAGAGCGGGGCTTTTTTGTGCCTGATGTTTACCGGCAGGCGATGGGTTATTCACCCATTTGCGATTGCAGGTAGTTCTCCAGGGTCACTTTGTCGATCAGGCCAACTTGGGTTTCCAGCCAGTCGATATGTTCTTCCTGGTCTTCGAGGATATCTTCCAGCAGTTCGCGGCTGCCGAAGTCGCCCTTGGTTTCGCAATGGGCGATGGCGGCCTTGAGGTCGGCATGGCTCTTGCGCTCGAAGCCCAGGTCGCTGTTGAGCATTTCCAGGGTGTGCTCGCCGATGTTCAGCTTGCCCAGGTCCTGGACGTTCGGCAGGCCTTCGAGGAACAGGATGCGCTTGATCAGCGCGTCTGCGTCCTTCATGGCCTTGATCGATTCCTTGTACTCACGCTTGCCGAGCTTTTCCAGACCCCAATCGTCATACATGCGTGCATGCAGGAAGTACTGATTGATCGCGACCAGTTCATTGGCAAGGATTTTGTTGAGTTGCTGGATGACTGAGATGTCGCCTTTCATGATTGGGGTCCTGCCCTGTGTTCGTTGTATATAGGGCGGAGTTTGAGCTGCGCAATTACTGGTGTCAAACCTAAGTTATTGAATAATAAATGAAAATTAATCGGAATAAGAATGTTTGTGTTCCGCGTCTTGGCCCTAACTATTTGAATTACAGGCATAAAAAAACCGGACACTAAGTCCGGTTCTTTAAAATAGGCTGTTTCAGGCGTGTGTAAATTCTGCCGAGTAGGGGATCGCCGCCTGGGCTACCTGCAGTTTTGTCAGGGTTTCCCGTACCACTTGCTTGGCAAGGCAGGCACATTTGCCACATTGGCTGGCAACGCCGGTGGTTTCACGCACTTCCTTGTAGCTGCAGCAACCTTCATAGATCGCTTCGCGGATTTGTCCGTCGGTGACGCCAGTGCAGAGGCAGACATACATAAGGGAGAACCATCGCGGTTTAAGGCTTAAGTGCGATGGATCTTAATGTTAACGAGAATGATTGTCAAAGTGCTTTCTCAAACCGTTGCCCGCCCTGGCCCCCACACTGACGAACGGCTTTTTTCAGGTATGATGGTCGGTCTTTACGAAGCGTGATCGCGTCGCAGGCCTGTCGTCAATTCGCGGCAGACTCAAGGGCGGTCCATTTACTTCAATTACCATCAGGAGATAACCAATGAGCGTACTCGTCGGCAAACAAGCCCCGGATTTCGACGTCCCAGCCGTCCTCGGCAATGGCGAAATCGTTGACAGCTTCAAGCTGTCTGAAGCCATCAAAGGCAAATACGGCCTGGTGTTCTTCTATCCGCTGGACTTCACCTTCGTCTGCCCGTCCGAGCTGATCGCCCTGGATCACCGCATGGACGATTTCAAGGCGCGTAACGTTGAAGTGGTCGCCGTTTCCATCGACTCCCATTTCACCCACAACGCCTGGCGCAACACCGCTATCAATGATGGCGGCATCGGCAAAGTCAAATACACCATGGCTGCCGACATGAAGCACGACATCGCCAAGGCCTACGATGTTGAGTCCGAAGGCGGCGTGGCTTTCCGTGGCGCGTTCCTGATCGACGACAAGGGCGTTGTGCGCTCGCAGATCATCAACGACCTGCCGCTGGGCCGTAACATGGAAGAGCTGATCCGCCTGGTCGACGCTCTGCAATTCCACGAAGAGCACGGCGAAGTCTGCCCAGCCAACTGGAAAAAAGGCGACAAAGGCATGAACGCTTCGCCAGCAGGCGTTGCGGCTTACCTGACCGAGAACGCTGGCAAGCTGTAAGCCAGGTTCGCGGTGAAAAAAAACCGGCCTGAGAGGGCCGGTTTTTTTATGCGTGGGATTTGGCGATTCAATCAGTCGCTGAAATCTTCCCAGCCGCCCATCTGCTTCCAGCGGTTGACGATGCCGCAGAACAGATCGGCAGTCTTCTCGGTGTCGTAGCGAGCTGAGTGGGCCTCGCGACCGTCGAAGTCGATACCGGCTGCCTGGCACGCCTTGGCCAGTACGGTCTGGCCATAAGCCAGGCCAGCCAGGGTGGCGGTGTCAAAGCTGGAGAACGGGTGGAACGGGTTGCGCTTCATGTCCAGGCGCGCCACGGCGGCGTTGAGGAAGCCCAGGTCGAAGCTGCTGTTGTGGCCGACCAGGATCGCGCGTTTGCAGCCGTTGGCCTTCAAGGCCTTGCGTACGCCACGGAAGATATCGGTCAATGCCGCTTCTTCGCTAACGGCCATGCGCAACGGATGGTCGAGCTTGATCCCGGTGAATTCCAGGGCTGCGGCTTCGATGTTGGCGCCTTCAAACGGCTCGACGCGGAAGAAATGGGTGTGTTCTGGATACACAAAGCCCTGTTCGTCCATGCCGATGGTGGTTGCTGCAATTTCCAGCAGCGCATCGGTAGCGCAATTGAAGCCGCCGGTTTCTACGTCGATAACGACAGGCAGATAGCCGCGAAAACGCTCGGCCATCGGATGGCGCGAACCGCCGCCACCGTGTTCCTGTTCGTCGTCGTAATGGTCTTCACTCACTTGTGTTCCTCCAGCAGGCGCCAGCGCAGTGTTTCACCGGCGCGCAGCGGGATAACGGTCAGCTCGCCAAATGGCAGGCTGGTGGGGGCGCTCCAGTCTTCACGGACCAGGGTAATACGGTCGGTATTCGCCGGCAGGCCGTAGAAACGCGGGCCATTGAGGCTGGCGAAAGCCTCGAGTTTGTCCAGGGCGTTACGCGCCTCGAAGGCCTCGGCGTACAGCTCGATCGCCGCATAAGCGGTGTAGCAGCCGGCACAGCCGCAGGCCGCTTCCTTGGCGTGCTGGGCGTGGGGCGCCGAGTCGGTGCCGAGGAAGAACTTCGCACTGCCACTGGTAGCCGCATCGAGCAACGCCACCTGGTGGGTGTTGCGCTTGAGGATCGGCAGGCAATAGAAGTGCGGCCGGATCCCGCCCACCAGCATGTGGTTGCGGTTGTACAGCAGGTGATGCGCGGTGATGGTCGCGCCGACGTTGGCCGACGCCTCGGTGACGAACTGCACGGCGTCTGCGGTGGTGATGTGCTCGAACACCACCTTGAGGGTCGGGAACAGCTCGACCACACGGCGCATGTGTTCGTCGATGAAGATCTTCTCGCGATCGAACACATCGACATCGCCACGGGTGACTTCACCGTGGATCAGCAGCGGCATGCCCACTTCGGCCATGGCTTCGATGGCGGGCAGGATCTTGTCGATACTGGTCACGCCGGAGTCGGAGTTGGTCGTGGCGCCGGCCGGATACAGCTTGGCAGCGTGTACGAAACCGCTGGCCTTGGCCTCGCGGATTTCGGCGGGCTGGGTGCGGTCGGTCAGGTAGAGCACCATCAACGGTTCGAAGCGGCTGCCGGCCGGCCGCGCAGCGAGGATGCGCTGGCGATAGGCGTCGGCTTCTGCGGCATTGCGCACCGGAGGTACCAGGTTAGGCATGATGATGGCGCGGCCAAACGTGCGCGCAACATCGGCCACGGTTTGGGGCAACGCAGCACCATCGCGAAGATGAATATGCCAGTCGTCGGGACGCAGCAGGGTCAGGCGGTCGGACATTGGGGATTCCAGGCGGGTCAATCTGGTGGGAATGCTACCGGAAAAGACTCTTGCAGGCACTCGCTATCAAGTTTTGCAGGACGCGACCGATATCCCTGGGTATGCCTTAACGATGTATGACGCCTTGTTGTGTTGTAGAAACCAGTGGAGCCGCCCGTGCGCCAGCAATATCTAGCCCTGCTCAGCGTGTTCGCCAGCCTGCCTGCGATGGCCCTGACGTTCCAGACGCGCCTGGAAAATATTGAGTGGAAGGTGGAAGGCGACAAGTTCGAGTGCCGCTTGAGCCAGCCGATTGCCGATTTTGGTTCGGGTGAGTTCGTGCGCCGGGCCGGCGAGCAGGCGACATTTCGTTTGAAAGCCTACAACGGTGCGTTGGGCGTCGGCTCTGCAACACTATTGGCGGCGGCCGCGCCGTGGCAGCCTGGGCGCGGTGATATCAACCTCGGCGCCGTGCGGGCCGGCAGTGGTGATGTGCTGTTCAACAGTTCCCAGGCCCAGGCCGGGCGCCTGTTCAATGGCTTGCTCGATGGCCGCAGCCCGACCGTGCGCCACTATTCGCGGGATGGCGGTTATTCGGAGATCCGCCTGCTGCCGGTACGCTTTAACAAGGCCTACAGCGACTACCAGTTGTGTACCGCGAAGTTGCTGCCGATGAACTTCGAGCAGGTCAAGCAGGCTGAAGTCGGCTTTCCGGGCGGCGGCATCGACCTGGACCCAGCCGCCAAGGCCAAGTTGATGGTGATGCTTGAGTTCATCAAGGCCGACCCTACGGTCAACCATATCGAGCTGGACGGCCACTCGGACAACAGCGGCAACCGCCTGACCAATCGTGACCTGTCCCGACGCCGAGGCTTGGCCGTGATGGACTTCTTCAAGGCCAACGGCATCCCCGAGTCGCAGATCGTGCTGCGTTTCCACGGTGAACGTTATCCACTGGTACCCAATACCAATCCTGCCAACCGGGCGAAGAATCGACGGGTGAATATCCACCTCGACCGCGTGCCCGCCCCAGAAAAGCCGGCGCCTCAGGCTGCGGGTCCGGCGAACGCAGCAGCGACCTCTTAGGTGCGGCCATTCGTCGCTCGCCCGACATAATCTGTCGCTTTATCTTCATTTGCTGTCGCGCCCCTGTAATTTCACGGTTTTGATCGGTAGAATCGACGCCTTTCCGTAAAACCCCGTGGAGTGATGGCATGGCCGACGTAAACAAGGTCGTTCTCGCGTATTCCGGCGGCCTGGACACTTCGGTGATCCTCAAGTGGCTGCAGGATACTTATAACTGTGAAGTGGTGACCTTTACCGCTGACCTGGGTCAGGGCGAAGAGGTCGAACCTGCACGAGCCAAGGCGCAAGCCATGGGCGTCAAAGAGATCTACATTGACGACCTGCGCGAAGAATTCGTCCGCGATTTCGTTTTCCCGATGTTTCGCGCCAACACCGTCTACGAAGGCGAGTACCTGCTGGGTACTTCCATCGCACGTCCTCTGATCGCCAAGCGCCTGATCGAAATTGCCAATGAAACCGGCGCAGACGCCATTTCCCATGGTGCCACCGGCAAGGGCAACGACCAGGTGCGTTTCGAACTGGGCGCCTATGCCTTGAAGCCAGGCGTGAAAGTGATTGCTCCTTGGCGTGAGTGGGACCTGCTGTCCCGTGAAAAGCTGATGGATTACGCTGAAAAGCACGCCATCCCGATCGAGCGCCACGGCAAGAAAAAGTCCCCGTACTCGATGGATGCCAACCTCCTGCACATCTCCTATGAAGGCGGCGTGCTGGAAGACACCTGGACCGAGCACGAAGAAGACATGTGGAAATGGACCGTCTCTCCGGAGAACGCTCCTGACAAGCCGCAATACCTGGAACTGACCTACCGCAACGGCGACATCGTTGCGCTGGACGGTGTCGAAATGACTCCGGCCACCGTACTGGCGACCCTGAACCGTATCGGTGGCGAGCACGGTATCGGCCGTCTGGATATCGTCGAAAACCGCTACGTGGGCATGAAGTCCCGTGGCTGCTACGAAACCCCGGGTGGCACCATCATGCTGCGCGCGCACCGCGCCATCGAGTCCATCACCTTGGACCGTGAAGTGGCTCACCTCAAGGACGAGCTGATGCCCAAGTACGCCAGCCTGATCTACACCGGCTACTGGTGGAGCCCTGAGCGCCTGATGCTGCAACAGATGATCGACGCGTCCCAGGTCCATGTGAACGGCGTTGTGCGCCTGAAGCTGTACAAGGGCAACGTGATTGTCACCGGTCGCAAGTCCGATGAGTCGCTGTTCGACGCCAACATCGCGACCTTTGAAGAAGATGGCGGCGCCTACAACCAGGCCGACGCCGCTGGCTTCATCAAGCTCAACGCTCTGCGCATGCGCATTGCGGCCAACAAGGGCCGCAAGTTGTTCTGATGTCGTCCAGGCTGGATAAAAAGTGGTCCCTCGAATGAGGGGCCATTTTTTTTGACTGTAATTTTGGGCGTCGTTGTTTAATTATGTTTAATATTTTTTCTGATGTTGAGGGTGTTGCTGTTTATTATGGGTTGCTTGTGATTTTTGTATCTGGAAGTTGGTAGATTAACCGTATGTGAGTATTTATGTTTAAATTCATTCGGTTAATTAGTAGGACGGATCAGATATCTGGTTTTATCTTAGGAATTATCTGTCAGATGGTTCGGTACATGGTTAGTGGTGAATTTTTCCATGGAACTTTTCCGAGAGGTGTTTTTCTGTAATGGTCCCTGCCGGTACAACCCTGGCAAGGGGCATTTCCTGAAAGTGGCGTGCGTCGTGTTTACTTTTGCTGGTTCGGCAGGCGTTTTTTTGCTCAAAATATGTTTGCTCACGGAAAGTTCTGAAAGGCCAAACAATAACCCACACATCCATATAGGCGTTTTTTTGTAGGCCTATTCTCATAACTTTGTGGGTTGGGTCTCTGCTTGTCGTTACTTGGGGGGGAGTGCTATGCCAAGGAGGAAACGACTAGGCTATTGTGCTGGTTCTGAATAATTCGAACAGCGAAATTGGACTTGCCCATGAATAAAGTGCTGATCGTGGATGATCATCCCGTCATTCGCCTTGCTGTACGCATGCTAATGGAACGTCATGGTTATGAGGTCGTTGCAGAGACCGATAACGGAGTCGACGCGTTGCAACTAGCGCGGGAGCATATGCCGGATATTGTCATCCTGGATATTGGAATCCCCAAACTTGACGGTTTGGAAGTTATTTGTCGCCTGTCTTCCACCAAGCAGGCGCAACCCTTCAAGGTATTAGTGTTGACGTCGCAGGCGCCGGGCCACTTCTCCATGCGCTGCATGCACGCGGGCGCGGCTGGCTACGTGTGCAAGCAACAGGATCTGACCGAGTTGCTGAGCGCGATCAAGGCGGTGCTGTCCGGCTACAGCTACTTTCCCAACCAGGCACTCAACTCGGTGCGTTCCAGCCAGGGTAATACCTGCGAAGCCGACATGGTCGAGCGGCTTTCAGGCCGGGAGATGATGGTGCTGCAGCAACTGGCCCAGGGGAAGACCAACAAAGAGATCGCTGATGGCATGTTCCTCAGCAACAAGACTGTGAGCACGTACAAGACGCGCTTGCTGCTCAAGCTCAACGCCCGGTCCCTGGTGGACCTGATCGAGCTTGCCCAGCGTAACGGCCTGGTTTAAGAAGCAGGGAGCAACAGGCAGAAAAAAGCCTCCATGGCGGAGGCTTCTGTGTGATCGTTTGGCTAGAGATCGAAATCGTAATCGGCCAACTGTTTTTGCAAGCGTCGCTCTTCCAGAAGGTTGTCGATGGTGCGGCGTTTGCTCAAATTGGTCTTGGCAACTTCTACAGGCGCCTCGGCTGCCTCGTCCGTGTCTGCGGCCACAAAGTCTTCTTCTACATCCAGTTGTTCTTTGCCAGTGCTCATAAGGTTAACTCCAGGCTAAGACTGCCGTTGGCGCTCCTTATATCGACAATCGTGCACCGGGTAAAAAAGATTTTTTCAATCGACTGATCAATAAAACCAATGATTGCTCAATCGTCCGACGTCTTTTCCTTGTATTCGCACAAGTCTTCGATGCGGCAGCTGCCACAGCGCGGCTTGCGGGCCTGACACACATACCGACCGTGCAGGATCAGCCAGTGGTGGGAGTCGAGCAGGTAAGGCTTTGGCACAAACTTCATCAATTGCTTTTCGACCTCCACCACATTCTTGCCCGGCGCGATTCCCGTGCGATTGCTGACACGGAAAATATGGGTGTCCACCGCCATGGTCAATTGGCGAAACGCCGTATTGAGCACCACATTGGCCGTCTTGCGGCCTACGCCGGGCAGGGCTTCAAGTGCTTCGCGGGTCTCTGGCACTTCACCGTTATGCAACTCGACCAGTAGTCGGCAGGTTTCAATGACGTTTTTCGCCTTGCTGTTGTACAGGCCAATGGTCTTGATGTACTGCGACAATCCTTCGACTCCCAGGGCGTGGATAGCAGCCGGGGTGTTGGCCACGGGAAACAGCTTGGCCGTGGCCTTGTTGACGCCCACATCCGTCGATTGCGCAGACAGGATCACGGCAATCAGCAACTCGAACGGCGATGAGTAGGCCAGTTCGGTCTTGGGCTCGGGGTTGTCCTCGTGAAACCGACGAAAGATCTCCAGGCGTTTTGCGGCGTTCATTGGGCGAGCGGTTCCTTCAATGTGGTGTGTGGCGTTGGGTCCAGGCCTGCCACCCGGCGAGCAGCAACCCGAGCAGGATAAACTCTGTGGGGGCGAGGGTGGCGATGCTACTGCCGAGTAACAAGCGCGAGAGGGTGATTGCAGCCAGTAGCCCGGTTACTAGCGCGAACAGTTTAAGTTGTGCCCTGCGCTGGTGGGCGGCGAACAGGCCTTCGTGCTCAAGCAGCACGCATTGCAGGCCGATCAAGGCCAGGTATGCCCCCAGGCCCGTAGACGGGGCAAAGGCCACTGCCTGCGCCACTAGGTTGGCGCAACTGACCCAGGTGGTGGCCAGTAATACATTGGCCATCAGCTGCCACTGGCCACTGAGGCGATTGCGCACCCAGCCGCAGCTCCAGCCATGGAGCATCATGATCAGCGTCCACATAACCCAGAACGTTGCAGCACTCGCCGGCGTGTCACTGACACCCAGCAGCGCCGGTAGCAGCAACAGGTTGCCGAGGACCAATGGCTTAGTCATGGTCGGTGCGCTCCAGCAGGGCCTGGCGGTGCTCGTCAAAATACCGCAGGGCATCGTGGATCGCGTTGATCACGGCGCGGGACGTGATGGTCGCACCGGCCATTTGGTCGAACTGGCCGCTGTCTTTCTTCAGCGCCCAAGCCTGTGGATTTTCCTGCGACAGCCCCTTGAATGAGGCAAGCCAGGGATTGCCGGGTTCGCCGATATGCCCGCCCAGCGTGGGCGTTTCCGTGTGTGCCAGGGTCTTGACCCCGAGCAGCTTGGCGTTGCGGTCGATGGCAATTAGCAATTGGATGCGGCCACCATAACCCTCGACCTGGGAGCGCAGCACCACGGAGCTGGGTTTGCCGGCCAAGGTCGCGAGGTAAGCTCCCAGCAGTTGGCTGTTGTCCAGCATTGCCGAAGTAACGTCCAAGGGGCGTTCCAGCGGTTGATTGTCATAACTGCCAGCAGGCAGTACATCCAGCAACGCCCGGCTTTGCATTTCACGCTGCTGCGCGGCAATGGGCTTGGCGGTCAGCTGTTGCAGGCCAAGGGTCAGGCCTACCGCGCCGGCGGCGATCAAAAGCACGCTCAAGGCTTGCGAGGTGCGCTTCATGCTTCCACCGCCTGCGGCCGCGTCCAGCGCTCCAGTGCCGGCACTGCCAGGTTCATCATCAGCACCGCGAACGCCACGCCATCCGGGTAGCTGCCCCAGGTGCGGACCAGATAGGTCAGCAATCCCACGCCCACCCCAAACAACAAGCGCGCCCGCGCACTTTTTGCACCCGACACCGGCTCGGTGACGATAAAGAAGGCCCCGAGCATAGTGGCTCCGGTCAGCAGGTGAAACAGCGGCGAGCCATGGGAGTCCGAACCCGATCCGTTCCAGCACAGCAGGCTGATGACAAACAGGCTGGCGAGCATGCCCACCGGCGCATGCCAGCTGAAGACCCGTTGCTGCAGTAAATAGAGGCCGCCAGCGAGAAATGCCAGGTTCACCCACTCAGTGCCTTTACCTGCGAGCTGGCCGAAAGCCGGGTGGCGGGCAAACAGCTCGTCGACAGTCAGGCTGTTATTGATGCGCAAGGCATCCAACGCCGTGGCCCGGGCCCAGGCATCGGCGGTCTCGCCGTGCAGGCCGAACACTTGTTGCAGACCGGCCAACAGGTCCAGCCCGTGGGACGCCGGCCAATGGGTCATTGGCTGGGGAAAGGCCAGCAGCATCAACGCATAACCGAGCATGGCCGGGTTGAAGGGGTTTTGCTTGCCGCCATACAGGTGTTTGCCCAACAGCAAGCCACCGCTGACAGCGCCCAGGCATAACCACCACGGGCAATAAGGTGGTAGCGCCAAGGCCAGCAACACCGCGCTGACCAGGCCGCCCAAGTCGCGGGAATCATGGCCGCGCACTTGGCGCACACCGGCTTCGACGGCCCATGCACAGCTGCCGGCCAGCAACAGATTGATCAGCACGCCCCAGCCATACAGCCAGAACAGCACCAGCACGCCGGGCGTTGTGGCCAGCAATAATCGCTGCATGGCGTGTTGCTGGCGATCAACCACCTCAGGCGCTGACATGACTATCTACTTGCCGTTGGGCTTCATCCACGCGCAGCCTGGCATCCGTCAGCTCGGCGGCACTGCTGGTGGGCTGGCGCTCAAGTTTGCTCAGGTCGGCGCGGGCATAGGCCAGGGCGGTCTTCAACTGGCGCAGGTGGCGGTCGATGGGCCGTTTCTCGATACGTTGCAGGTCCGGCCGGGGCTGCTCGGATTTTTCTTCGGCTGCGTGCAACGCCTGTTCGGCGGCGGCCAGGGCTGCGCCGAGTGTGGTCAGTTGCTCTGCATCGGCCAGTGCGTCCTGGGCCTTTTTCAGCTCGGCGCGACGCATGGCCAGCTGGATTTTTGCGCGCTTGAGCTCAGGGTCTTTACTGGTCTGGGGGGGCGCCACTGTGGGGGCGTTCGCTGCGAGGGCGGTCAATGCCTGTTCGGCGGACTCAAACTGCTGCTGCAGGATGATCAACTGCGACTGCTGCTCAAAGGTCGGCGGATGGCCAAAGGCTTTCAGGGATTTGTGCAGTTGCGCCCGGCTCATTGCCAGGTTGACCTTGGCTTTTTTTAACGCTGTGTCGATCTCTGCGGCTTTTTGTGCGCGCATGCGTTCGATGGCGGCCTGCAATGGGTCGCTATTGACCTGCTCGATGGGGGCCGGGCGTTTGCTGCGGGCCAGGCGCTCCGCCAGCTTGTGTTCTTCCTCGCGTTGCAGCCTTGCGTTGCGTTGCTCGAAGCGACGGCGGGCGCGATCACGCTTGATCCCGCGCGCCTGGCGCTCCTCGGCAGTATTCGCGTAGCCCGCGACAATCGGCAGCACCGCGGCCAGGGGCAGCGGCAGCATGTCGATGCAGTCCACCGGGCAAGGCGCTACGCACAAGTCGCAGCCGGTGCATTCATCCACGATCACGGTATGCATCAGCTTGGCCGCGCCGACAATCGCATCCACCGGGCAGGCCTGGATGCACTTGGTGCAGCCGATGCACTCGGCCTCGCGGATAAAGGCGATCTGCGCCGGGGCTTCACCACGGGAACTGTCCAGCTCCAGCGGTACCAGGTTCAACAACTGCGCCAGTTCGGCAATGGTTTCGGGGCCGCCCGGCGGGCACTTGTTGATGGCCTCGCCCTGGGCGATGCCTTCGGCGTAGGGCCTGCAACCGGGGTGCCCGCATTTGCCGCATTGGGTTTGGGGCAGCAGGGCGTCGATACGTTGAATCAGGCTCATGGTTTGATCATTGCGTTTAAGCCCAGGAATGCCACGGCCATCAGCCCGGCACTGAGCAGGTCCACGGGCAAGCCTTTGAAGGGCTGGGGGATATCGTTTTCATCTATTCGCTGGCGCAAATCGCTGAACAGGCTGAAGGTCAGCCAGAACGCCGGGCCGATGCCCAGGCTGTAGATCAGTTGGCTGGCGTGGCCCGGGCCCAGGAGTACCCCGCTGAGCACGCCGGCGTTAGCCAGCAGTGGTACCCATAAGCCATCGACGGGCAGGGCGGGCACGTGGCGCGAAAGCCCATTCAGCAACGGCTGGCTCAACAGGATTGCCACGGGCACATAGGCAAACAGCCATAACGCGTCCAGCGCCAAGGGTTGCAACACGAAATGAACAAGCAGGTAGCTCGAAACACCCGTCAGCACCATCAACAGCGTGGTCGCCAACCCAAGGGCGTGTACCCGCAGTCGCTCCACCCGGGGATCTCCAGGCAGCGCCAGGCGCAGCAGGTAATGGCTGATCAGGGCGGCGCAGAGAAGGGCGACAAGCAGTTCGGTCATGGTCGAGCCGGTTAAGCAAACAGGGCCTGATTATCCGGCAAGCAGGGAGAGGGTACTAGCGCAAACCGCCCTGTCGCGGCCAATCACCGCGACAGGGCGCTTCGGGTTACTTGATGCGCTGGCCAGGCTTGGCGCCGCTGTCGGGGCTGAGCAGGTAGATTTCTTCACCGCCAGGGCCGGCTGCCATCACCATGCCCTCGGAGATGCCGAACTTCATTTTTCGTGGCTTGAGGTTGGCGATCATCATGGTCAGTCGACCATCGAGCTTGGACGGGTCCGGGTAGGCACTCTTGATCCCGGAGAACACGTTGCGTTGCTCGTCGCCGATATCCAGGGTCAGGCGCAGCAGCTTGTCGGCACCTTCCACGGCTTCGGCCTTGATGATCAGTGCAACCCGCAGGTCCACGGCGGCAAAGGCGTCGAAGTCGATTTCCGGTGACAACGGATCCTTGGCCAGCTCGCCATTGCCGGCCGGGGCGGCTTCGCCGGTGTCGGTCTGGCTAGCGGTCAGGTCTTCCTTGGACGCGTCCGTCATGGCCTGCACCTTGACCGGGTCGATACGGGTCATCAGCGGCTTGAACTCGTTGAGCTGATGGTTGTTGAGCAGGCTGGCGTGGTCATTCCAGGTCAACGGCGCAACGTTGAGGAAGGCCTCGGCGTCAGCGGCCAGCAACGGCAGCACCGGCTTGAGGAAGATCACCAACTGGCGGAACAGGTTGATGCCGGTGGCGCAGATGGCCTGGACTTCATCCTGCTTGCCTTCCTGCTTGTTCAGCGACCACGGCGCTTTGTCGGCGATCCAGGCGTTGGCGCGGTCGGCCAGGCCCATGATCTCGCGCATGGCGCGGGCAAAGTCGCGGGCTTCATAGGCGTCGGCAATGCTTGGCGCGGCTGCCAGGAAGGCATCGGTCAGCTCCGGTGCGGCGTTGACCGGCACCATCACGCCAGCATTGCCCTTGTGGATAAACCCGGCGCAACGGCTGGCGATGTTGACCACCTTGCCCACCAGGTCCGAGTTGACCTTCTGCACGAAGTCTTCCAGGTTCAGGTCCAGGTCGTCGACGCCGCGGCCCAGCTTGGACGCGTAGTAGTAGCGCAGGTACTCCGGCGACAGGTGGTCCAGGTAGGTGCGCGCCTTGATAAAGGTGCCACGGGACTTGGACATTTTCTGGCCATTGACCGTCAGGTAACCGTGTACGGCGATGCCGGTCGGCTTGCGGTAGCCCGAACCTTCGAGCATCGCCGGCCAGAACAGGGCGTGGAAATTGACAATGTCCTTGCCGATGAAGTGGTACAGCTCGGCGGTGGAGTCCTTGCCCCAGAACGCGTCGAAATCCAACTCTGGCGTGCGGTCGCAGAGGTTCTTGAAGCTGGCCATGTAGCCGATCGGCGCGTCCAGCCACACATAGAAGTACTTGCCCGGCTCATCGGGGATCTCGAAGCCGAAATACGGCGCATCGCGGGAGATGTCCCACTGTTGCAGGCCAGCATCCAGCCATTCGGCGATCTTGTTGGCTACGGCGTCCTGCAGGGTGCCGCTGCGGGTCCAGGCTTGCAGCATTTCCTGGAAATCCGGGAGCTTGAAGAAAAAGTGCTGGGAATCCTTGAGCACCGGGGTGGCGCCCGAAATCGCCGACTTCGGATCCTTAAGGTCGGTTGGCGCGTAGGTGGCGCCGCATTTTTCGCAGTTGTCGCCGTACTGGTCTTCGGTGCCGCACTTGGGGCAGGTGCCCTTGATGAAGCGGTCGGCCAGGAACATTTTCTTTTCCGGGTCGAAATACTGGGTGATCGAGCGGGTGGCAATGTGCCCGGCGTCACGCAGCTTGAGGTAGATCTGGCTCGACAGCTCGCGGTTTTCTTCGGCGTGGGTCGAGTGGAAGTTGTCGAAATCCACCAGGAACTCGGCAAAGTCGGCGCTGTGTTCAGCCTGGACGTTGGCGATCAGTTGTTCCGGGGTGATGCCTTCCTTTTCGGCGCGCAACATGATGGCCGAACCGTGGGCGTCGTCCGCGCAGACATAAATGCATTGATTGCCGCGATGCTTCTGGAAGCGCACCCACATATCGGTCTGGATGTACTCAAGCATATGGCCAAGATGGATGGAACCATTGGCATAGGGCAGGGCGCTGGTGACGAGGATCTTGCGTGGCTCGGACATGGGGCTCGGCTACTTGATGAAACGGAGGTCGGCCACTATAAAGCGCCGGGAAATTTATTTCACCCCGTGAGGCTGTTTCAGGGTTTTCCAATGTCGCGAAAGCATGCCCCTCACGCCTCGGAACGGTTAGGATAGCCGCCTGTTTTAGTCTGTCTTTTCCGGGAGTAGCCCATGAGCGCCGTCAATCGCGCAGCGGTGGAAGCCGTTCTTCGCCAGTACACCGACCCCTATCTGAACCAGGACCCGGTCAGCGCCGGCTGTGTCCGGGCCATTGATGTGCAGGGCGACCAGGTTTCGGTCCAGCTTGAACTGGGCTACGCCGCAGGTCTGTTCAAGAGTGGTTGGGCACAGATGCTGCAAATGGCCATTGAAGGCCTGGATGGCGTGCGCTCGGCCAAGGTCGACATCCAATGCGTGATCGCTGCGCACAAGGCCCAGGCGCAGATCCCGGGCCTGGCCAACGTCAAGAACGTGGTGGCCGTGGCATCCGGCAAGGGCGGCGTGGGCAAGTCGACCACGGCGGCCAACCTGGCCCTGGCCCTGGCCCGTGAGGGCGCGCGGGTGGGCATCCTCGACGCCGATATCTATGGCCCCAGCCAAGGTGTGATGTTTGGCATTGCCGAAGGTTCGCGGCCCAAGATCAAGGACCAGAAGTGGTTCGTGCCGATCCAGGCCCATGGCGTGGAAGTGATGTCGATGGCCTTCCTCACCGATGACAACACCCCGATGGTGTGGCGCGGGCCCATGGTATCCGGGGCCTTGATGCAGTTGGTGATGCAGACCGACTGGGGCAACCTGGACTACCTGGTGATCGATATGCCACCAGGCACTGGCGATATCCAGCTGACCCTGGCGCAGAAAGTACCGGTGGCAGGCTCGGTGATCGTCACCACGCCCCAGGACCTGGCGTTACTGGATGCGCGCAAAGGCGTGGAAATGTTCCGCAAGGTCAACATCCCGGTGCTGGGCGTCGTGGAAAACATGGCGGTGCACATCTGCTCCAACTGCGGTCACGCCGAGCATTTGTTCGGTGAAGGCGGCGGCGAAAAGCTTGCCACCCAATATGATGTTGAATTGCTGGCGTCGTTGCCGCTGTCGATGGGCATTCGCGAGCAGGCCGATGGCGGCAGGCCGACGGTAGTTGCCGAACCCGATGGACAGATCGCCATGATCTACCAGGAACTGGCCCGTCACGTCGGGGCGCGGATTGTCTTGCAGGAAGCCAGCACCCAGGCAATGCCGACCATCACTGTCAGCGACGACTGATCGGCCTGAAGGCAGAAAAGCCTCGACCCTGTCGGGGCTTTTTCTTGCCTGGCGTAAACCTTTTGGGAGGTCGGGTGTGCATTTTCCTAATGGGCGTTGTAAGCATTCGCTTACTTTTGGGTAAGTGTTTGGTTTTTTAACCGCGCCGAGACGTCTCGAATTACCTGTGCATATTTATAACTATTTGAAAAGTAAGGTTTATTTATTTCTGTTTGAGGGCCGTGGCAGGTTGTGCTTGCGAATGGATCCCGTTGAACTTGTTCGGGAAGTCTCTAATATCAGCCCTGTGTCCACGGATTGACACAGTCATCAAGGAACGATGACTCAGGGAAGTTCGCAGGATGCGATTCATCAGGACGATGAAAAGGAACACAGGGACTAGGGAAAAAATGTGGGCGGGTCAAACCGCCCCTTTTTTTTGCCCGTAGAAAAGTGAAATCCACCCCGTAGAAATGCGAAAAGGCCCGCAAGGGGCCTTTTAGAGGACATCGACGCGATCAGCGCTCGAGGTCTGCGATCTTGCCTTTTTTGCCATCCCACTCTGCCGCATCCGGCATCGGGTCTTTGCGCTCAGTGATGTTGGGCCAGATTTCCGCCAGCTCGACGTTCAACTGAATAAATTCCTGCATCTCTGCCGGGACTTCATCCTCGGAGAAAATCGCAACGGCCGGGCATTCTGGCTCACACAGGGCGCAGTCAATGCACTCATCCGGGTGGATTACCAGGAAGTTCGGCCCTTCGTAAAAGCAGTCCACCGGACACACTTCTACGCAGTCGGTGTACTTGCACTTGATGCAGTTGTCGGTGACGACGAAGGTCATTTCTAATTTTCTCCTCAGGCGGCGGCAGCGAAACCCCTTGTGGCAGGGCTCGCGAGGTTTGGGAGCGATAGTCTGCAGGCCAGGCTAAAAGCCCGCAGCATCCCAAACCGCGCGAGATTCTATCAGCTTGCAAGCGTCTGCGTTAGACCCGTGTCTTCAGTGCATAGAGCAATTCCAACGCTTTTCGTGGAGTCAAGTCGTCCAGGTCAAGCTTTGCCAACTCATCCAGCACGGGGTGAGGCAGGCTGGCGAACATATCACTCTGCATCGGCACACCCGGTTTACTGGCGGCCTTGGCTGGGCTGGCCACCACGGTTTCGTGGGGCAGGGCGGTGGTTTCCAGGCGGCTGAGGTGCTCGCGGGCGCGCAGGATCACATCGTTCGGCACACCGGCCAACTGGGCCACGGCCAGGCCGTAACTCTGGCTGGCCGGCCCTGGCAGCACGTGGTGCAGGAACACGATGCGTTCGTTGTGCTCGGTGGCATTGAGATGCACGTTGGCCACCAATGGCTCGCTTTCCGGCAGCACGGTCAATTCGAAGTAGTGGGTGGCGAACAGCGTATAGGCCCGCAAGTGTGCCAGGCGCTCGGCGGCCGCCCAGGCCAGCGACAGGCCGTCGAAAGTGCTGGTGCCGCGCCCCACTTCATCCATCAGCACCAGGCTGCGGTCGCTGGCGTTGTGCAGGATATTGGCGGTTTCGCTCATTTCCACCATAAAGGTCGAACGGCCACCGGCCAGGTCATCACTGGAACCGATACGGGTGAAGATGCGGTCCACCAGAGACAACTCGCAACTGGCCGCCGGCACGAAGCTGCCGATATGCGCCAGCAGCACGATCAATGCGGTCTGGCGCATGTAGGTGGATTTACCGCCCATGTTCGGACCGGTGATCACCAGCATGCGCGTATCGTCGTCCAGCGACAGGTCGTTGGCCACGAACGGGGTGGTCAGCACTTGCTCCACCACCGGATGGCGGCCCTGGACAATGCGCATGCACGGCTCGCTGACAAAACGCGGGCAGTTCAGGTCAAGGTTCAGCGCGCGCTCGGCAAGGTTGCTCAATACATCCAGCTCGGCCAGGGCCGCAGCGGTGTCCTGCAACGGCGCGAGCTGGCCGATCAGGTCTTCGAGCAAGGCCTCATAGAGCATTTTTTCCCGGGCCAGGGCGCGGCTCTTGGCCGACAGCGCCTTGTCTTCGAACTCTTTGAGCTCAGGGGTGATAAAGCGCTCGGCACCTTTAAGGGTTTGGCGACGTTGGTAATCAATCGGGGCCTGCTCGGCCTGCTTGCTCGGCAACTCAATAAAGTAGCCGTGCACGCGGTTGTAGCCGACCTTCAGGTTGGCCAGGCCGGTGCGGGCTTTTTCGCGGGCTTCCAGGTCGATCAGGAACTGCCCGGCGTTTTCGCTCAAGGCCTGCAGCTCATCCAGCTCACTGTCGTAACCGGTCTTCAGCACGCCGCCGTCGCGGATGATCGCGGGCGGGTTGTCGATAATGGCTTTTTCCAGCAGCGCAGCCAGTTCCGGGTAAGTGCCGGCCGTGACAGCAAGTTGTTGCAGGTGCGGCGCTTCCAGCTCGGTCATCGCCTGTTGCAGCTCGGGCAGCACACCCAGCGCGTCACGCAGGCGCGCCAGGTCACGCGGGCGGGCATTACGCAGGCCGATCCGCGCGAGAATCCGCTCGATATCGCCAATTTCCTTGAGCTGCGGTTGCAGCTTTTCAAAGCGGTAGCCGTCCAGCAGGCAGGTAATAGAAGACTGGCGCGCCTGCAGCACGGTCAAATCGCGCAGCGGGCGGTTCAGCCAACGGGTCAGCAAACGGCTGCCCATGGCGGTCTGGCAACGGTCGACGACCGACTGCAGGGTATTGTCGCGCCCACCGGCCAGGTTGGTGTCCAGTTCCAGGTTGCGCCGGCTGGCACCATCGAGCACTACCGTGTCGTCCAGGCGCTCATGGCGCAGGCTGCGTAAATGCGGCAGGGCGGTGCGCTGGGTTTCCTTGGCGTAATTGAGCAGGCAACCGGCAGCGCCGATGGCCAGGGTCAGGGTCTCGCAACCAAAACCTTTCAGATCCTGTACGGAGAATTGCTGGCACAGGCTTTTCAGCGCCGAATCGCGCTCAAAATCCCACGGCGCGCGACGCTTGGCCCCACGGCGTTTTTCCGCCGGCAGATCCTTGGGCCAATCATCCGGGATCATCAACTCCACCGGATTGATGCGCTCCAGCTCCGCCAGCAGGTTCTCCCAGCCCTTGATCTCCAGGACGGTGAAATTGCCACTGGTGATATCCAGCACCGCCAGGCCGAACAGCCGCTCATCCCCCAGCACCGCAGCGATCAGGTTGTCGCGCCGCTCATCCAGCAGCGCCTCATCACTCACCGTCCCCGGCGTAATGATCCGCACCACCTGACGCTCCACCGGCCCCTTGCTGGTCGCCGGGTCGCCGATCTGCTCACAGATCACCACCGACTCACCCAGCTTGACCAGCTTGGCCAGGTAACCTTCCAACGAATGATAGGGAATCCCGCACATCGGAATCGCCTGCCCAGCCGACTGCCCGCGCGCGGTCAGGGTGATATCCAGCAACTTGGCGGCCTTCTTCGCGTCCTCATAGAAGATCTCGTAGAAGTCGCCCATGCGATAGAACATCAACTGATCAGGGTGCTGGTTTTTCAGGCGCCAGTACTGCTGCATCATTGGGGTGTGGGAGGACAGATCGGACGTATTTTTACTCATTGGGTAGTAGGCAAATTCGTTGAAAGTGATGGGGCAAAGGGGGCGCTTGGCCCAGCATTTTTTGCGATGGCGGCAAGGTTAACATGTGAGGTTAGTGCTTCGCAGTTCACAAACGGCCAGGTACAACCGCATGCACCATGCACAAAATATGCAAATTAGCATTTGCCAACCCCAAAAACTCCCGTCACTATCCCATTTATGCAAAAACGCAACGTTTCTATCGTCTTAAGAGAGCTGCTCGCTCGCGACGGGATCTCCCCCACGGAGCTTCACCGGCGTACCGGCGTGCCTCAATCCACTCTGTCCCGGATTCTCAGCGGCAAGATCGTTGATCCGTCGGACAAGCACATCTCGCGTATTGCCGATTACTTCCGGGTGAGCACCGACCAGTTGCGCGGGCGCGCGGGGCCGGCGTGGCAGGATGAACGCGATCCGATGCATTCGGAGCTCAAGGATATAAGCCTGTGGGACGACGACACGCCCGTTAATGATGACGAGGTGTCGATCCCCTTTTTGCGCGAGGTTGAATTGGCTGCTGGATCAGGAAGATTCGTCATCGAGGAAAGCGAGAAGGCCAGCCTGCGTTTTGGTAAGCGCAGCCTGCGGCATAACGGTGTGCAGTTCGACCAGGCCAAGTGTGTGACGGTGCGTGGCAACAGCATGCTGCCGGTGTTGCGCGACGGGGCGACGGTGGGGGTGAATGCCGGCAAGAGCGGGATCGGCGATATCGTGGATGGTGACTTGTATGCCATCAATCACAACGGTCAATTGCGGGTCAAACAACTCTATCGCCTGCCGTCGGGGATTCGCTTGCGCAGTTTCAATCGTGACGAGCATCCGGATGAGGACTACAGCTTCCAGGATATCCAGGAGGAGCAGATCAGCATCCTCGGTCACGTTTTCTGGTGGGGCATGTACGCCCGTTAACCTCGCTCCGTAAGAAACAGCCCGCCCACGAGCGGGCTTTTTTTCGTCTGTGCAAAACCGCAAGTGCCCGCTACATAAGGGTTTTATGCGTTAACGCATTTTTGGTGGCGATATAAATGCATTTATGCATTGACTGTATATGCATACATGCATATTCTCCATCTCAAGCCAGCCAACAAGGCCTGGTGGAGGCGGCAAGGATGCTGCCAAGGAAGACAAGGAAGGCACGCAACACTGGCATGGACGCCACCGAGTGATGGCAAGGACGCCAGGCAACACCGGCAAGGATGCCGACGCTCTTTAGTTTCACGGTTTTACAACAGGCAGCGATGAACCGGCCTTGACGGTTCAGAGGGTTGGCAACTGACCCGGGTGTGCAGCGTAAAGCACCACAAGCAGTTATCCGGCAGACAGGGATCGTGGTCGGAAAAACATCGAGGAAAGATCCGTACCGCGCCAGTAGCGCCGAAAGATCCAAGGACCGCATTACTGAAAAGCCCGGGCCACCGGGCTTTTTGGAATGCCTACCGACACCCCCATCCATCTATTTAACAAAGCACCGGCCATCTGCCGGTTTTACGCATTCCAGGAGGCGTGACATGACAAACGAGCAGCAAGCGTTGGCAGAAATGCCTATCTGGCTGGTGATTATTCTGGCCCTGATTGGCGGTGTATCCGGGGAGATGTGGCGCGCCGACAAGGAGGGCGCCCGCGGTTGGTCACTGGTGCGCCGCCTGGCCCTGCGTTCCGGGGCGTGCATGGTGTGCGGGGTATCGGCGTTGATGCTGTTGTACGCCGCCGGCATGTCGATCTGGACGGCCGGTGCTCTGGGTTGCTTGACCGCCATGGCCGGCGCCGATGTCGCTATCGGCCTTTATGAGCGCTGGGCCGCCAAGCGCATCGGGGTCAACCAGCCCCCGGACTCAAAGTGATCGTTGCAAGGAAGCCACACCATGACCCTCATTGAAAAACCTTCACAACTGCCGATAGCCATCGGCCAGGCCCTGCGTGCGGCGTTTCCCGAGCTACGGGTGGGCAGCCCGCCGGGCATCCTGGCGGCGGATGAACCCTGCGTGGCAATCACCATCGAGCGTAATGGCCCGGGCGTCCGTTCCCTGGAGGGGCGCAAGGCTCATGTGCTGTCGATCTCGCTCAAGGTCATGTCCGCCCAGGGCGCGCAGCCCTTTGATGCCTGTGACCTGGCGAGCCGGCTGATGGACCTGGTGCTGGATAATCGTTGGCAGTTGCCGGCGGCCCAGTGCGATGTGCCCGTCAATATCGTTGCGCTGCCGTTGACCCTGGTGGGGGCCGACACTCACTACGACAGTTGGACCGTGTCCTTCAACCAAACCCTCTATCTCGGCCCGCCGCTGCTTGATGACCCTATCGGCAAGCCGCTGTTTGCCTGCACCTGGGAGGTGTCGAATATCGACGACCCCGATCAATACCGGCCATTGCAGGAGTAGCCCATGTTCGATGCACTGTTACGCCTGCAACTGGCGCCCATCGTCGAGCGCCTGGCGCAGATGGAAACCCAGCTTGAGGACCTCTATCGGCGCGCCGAGAGTTTTTGCCGGATCGGCGTGTGCCAGGAGGTCGACGCGGCCAGCAATACCTGCAAGGTCAGGCATGGCGAATTGCTGACCCCGGCGATTCGCTTTTTCAACCCCAGCGCCGGGGCGCAGACGGAAACGCGGATTCCCACCGTGGGTGAGCAATGCCTGCTGCTCAACTACGGTGGCGGCGAGGGCGGCGGGCAGTCGGTGGCGTTGTTTGGCCTCAACAGCGATCGCTTCCCGCCGCTGTCCAGTGTGGCCAGCCTGACGAGCCGGCGTTACCCGGACGGCACGCAAAGCGCCTACGACGCCGCCGGTCATGTACTGGATTGGAGCAACGGCCCCACGGCATTCAGTGGCTCCCGCGAGCAGGTGGAAATGAGTCTGGGCGCCGCCCGTTTGGTCATGACCGCCGCAACCATCAGCGTGCAGGTCGGTGCAGTTGGCCTGCTGCTGGATGCGTCCGGCGTGCACTTGAGTGGCCCGGTGGTGGACCACCAGGGCCGAGTTATCAGCACGGCATAAGGATTTGCCATGATCGGAATAGAGAGAAACACCGGGGCCGTGGTGGACGACTGGCCGCAATTTGTCCAGCGCGCCACCCGGGCCCTGACCACACCTTTGGGCACACGGCAGAAACGCCCGCTGTACGGTTCGCTGATCCCGCAATTGTTGGGGCAGAACCTGGGCGATGACCTGTTGATCCTCGCCCAAAGCCACGCCGCCCAGGCTTTTTACAACCCACAGAACGGCATCGCCGATTTTGATCCGCAAGTCATCGTCGCCAATCGCCAGGGCGCTGGCCTGTTGCTGCGGTTTGCCGGGACCTGGAAAAACCGCAAGCAATCCTTCGAGGTGGTGACATGAGCATGTTGATCCCCGGGCAGAACCAATTGGCGCCGCCCGACTTGATCGCCGTCGACGAATTCGAGCCGTTGCTGGCGCAGTTCAAGGCGTTTGTCGTCGACTATGTCGCCGCCCGCGCTCCGCAAAGCGCGGCCAAGCTCAAGGTCAGCCTGGACAACGAAAGCGAGTTGCTGACCCTGGCCCTGGAGGCGTTTTGTGTGCGCCTGCAAACCCATGAGCGCAAGTACAACGCGCGCATCCAGCAGATGCTGGCGTGGTGGGCCAACGGCAGCAACCTGGATGCGCGCCTGGCCGATATGGGCCTGGAGCGCCAGGTGCTCGACCCCGGCGACCCGGCGGCGTTCCCGCCGGTGCCGCCGACCCTCGAAAGCGATGACGATGCCCGGCTGCGCTACTACCTGGCACCCCACGCGCCGGCCGCTGGTTCGCGCATGCAGTATCGGCGCGAGGTCTTTACCCTCGGCGAACGGCCGGTGGTGAAAGTCCACGGTACTGCGGCGGGGGTGGTCACCGTCAGCTATACCTTCGACCCGGATGGCTATGCCGCCCAGGTCAAGGACGGCAACGCCCGGCGCACCGCACCTGGGCAAGTGATGGTCACCGTGCTGTCTCGTACCGGCAATGGCACGCCGTCGGCAGATTTGCTTGAAGGGGTGCGGCGTCATTTCGCCCGGCCCGATGTACGTCCGGAAACCGATTGGGTGGCGGTGCAGGGCGCGCAGATCGTGCCGTACAAGATCCGCGTGGTGGCCAAGATCAACGCCGGCCCCGACTCGGGGCTGACGCAAGTGGCGGCCCAGCAGCTACTGCAAACCTATGCCGAATCCTGCCACTGCCTGGAAGGGCGCGTGGACCCGAGCTGGATCGACTACACCATCCACACCGCCGGGGCGGCGCAGTTGGAGATTCTCGAACCGCTGGCGCCGATTATCACCACGGCATTCCAGGCCCCGTATTGCATGGGTGTCGAGGTGGAGGTGCGCAGCTTATGACTGAACAATCTCCCAGCCTGTTGCCCGCCAACAGCTCACCGCTGGAGAAGGCGCTGGACCTGGGCTTTGGCCGACTGCTCGAACGGGTCGCCCCGCCATTCCCGGCGTTGATGAACCCGCTGCAAACGCCCGCGCCGTTCCTGCCTTACCTGGCGGCGGACCGTGGCGTCAGCGAATGGAATGCATCTGCCAGCGAAACCGAAAAACGCCTCACGGTCGCCCTGTCCTGGCAAATCCAGCGCCAGGCCGGCACACCCAAGGCGTTGAGCCACGCGGTCGAATCCCTGGGATTCACCCCCAATATTCTGGCCTGGTACCAGCAGCGCCCGCAGGCCCAGCCCTACACCTTTGACGTGCAGGCGATCATCGGCCGCAGTTGGTCCAGTGGCGACCACAACCGTTTGATCCGCCGCATCAACGCGGCCAAGAGCGAGCGCGACCTGGCCACCATCACCCTGGTGCACGAAGTGTTCGGTGGGCTGCCGATGACCGGCGCCGCCCACCGTGCACTGAGCGACGGCGAGTTGTCGTTGTGGGGCGCGCTGCCGGAACTCGCATTGAGTTCAAGGCTAAACAGTGCGGGCATCGCCCAGCACTACACCATTAACGACTACGACCTCAGGGCGCAGCCATGACCGATGACATCACGCGCCTGGTGCGCTTCACCTCCAAGGGTTTGGATGAAGTGCTGCAGGCAAAGAACCAAGGCTTGAAAGGCGAAATCACCCACATCGCCGCCGGCACCGGCCGCTACAACCCCACCGGCAACGAAACCGCCCTGCGCAATGAGCGCCAGCGCGTAGCCATTGTGGACTACGAAGACCTGGGCCAGCGCCAACTGCGCATGGCCGCGCTGTTTGATGGCGATGGCGAATATGAGATTGGCGAGTTCGGGTTTTATCTCGCCAGCGGGACGTTGTTGGCCGTGTATTCGGTGGCGGGGCAGTTGCTGACGTATAAGGCGGCGGCGGCGCGGGTGCTGCAGAAGTTCACGTTGGATATTTCGCCGTTGCCGGCGGATAGCGTCACCGTGATCGTGGGCTCGGAAAACCTCAACATCCTAATGGTGGATGAGTTGGCGTCACTCTCGGCGGCGAGCATCGACAACATGGCGCGAGGAGTCGGAGTTTTATTCCGATTGATGGCGCTTGAAGCGAAGGCTTAACACAAGATCAATGCACTACAAGGAGTTTGAACATTGAGTACTGAACAGCAATTGGCCGCGGTTGTCAGCGCGGCAAATAATCTGACGGGTGTTGTGACTGGCAAGATTGGCGAGATTGACCGCGCCCTTGAAGTTGCACAACAAACCTACCGCGAACAGCTCGCCAGCCTGAATCAACGTTTGCCCAGGCTGGCGATTACGAAAAACTTCACCATGGTCCCGGACGCCAATGGCAACTTGGTTGATGGCTGGGATGTTCATCAGCAGGTCACTACTACCAAACTGCGTTCGATCGTCGCTACGTCACAGAGTGCGGGTCGCCCCCAGGCCGATGTCGACTTTATGCGAGAAGTGCAAGCCGATGTACGCGAGCAGTTCCCGGACTTCGAAATCCACGCTGCCGACTTTTGGCGAAACCCTATCCATGTCTGGCAGATGAAATGGTCGGACAACCTCGGAAGCCCGTGGCTTGCGTTTCCACATTCCATCGACGCCGCACGGCCAAGTGGTGGCGGGACCCTGCTTTTGAACTCGATGCTGACGATGGGCGCCTTTGTCCGGGTGGTTGAGGGCGAGATCAGGGGCACTTGGGCGACGGGTGCTGAGTCGGGCAAATGGCGTTGGTGTTCTTTGGCAATCCAGCCGGCCGGCGTGTTTGGTCAGTACATGATCATGCACCCGGAACGTGTTTCTGTCGGTGGGACAGTCGAGGTCATGCTTGCTGGCGCCTGTACCGGTGTCGTGACTAATCCGGCCGACTGGTCTTGCATGCTGGCTTTGGGTTAAGGAGACCTTTGATGAAACCTGTATTTGCATCTGCTGAACTGCATCCGTTGATTAAATGGAGTGTCATTCGAGCGTCGCGCGACGCCGATCTGGCCGCCAGCGATTATGCGGCAATGCCGGATTACCCCATGGCCGATAAAGACCGCCCGGTATTCGTCGCCTACCGCAAGGCACTGCGCGATATCCCCGACCAGGGCGCCGACCCGGATGCTGTGATCTGGCCTGAAAAACCGGCCTTCCTGAAGTAACTCACCCCACCGCGACAGCGGTTTTTTTTCGCCCGCCCAAAGCCCCTCCCGCAGGGGTTTTGCGCTTTTTGCACCCGGAGAATTCCCCCCATGGCCAACCGCCAAACCTACACCGTCCTCATCCCATTCCCCACCGGAGGTGGCCACTGGTCCACCGTCGGTCAGGAACTGGAGCTGCTGGACGTCGAAGCAACCGCCCTGCGCACCGCCGGCCGCCTGGAATTGACCAGCGTGCTGGCTGCCGCCCAAGACACCCCACCGGCCAAGAAGGCCGTCACCAAGAAGGCTGAATAATCATGGCTGAGGTTTTGAACTTCGAGCATAACGGCATCACCGTCAATGCCAGCGAATCCCCCGAGGCCATGGGTGGCCTGGGTGACAACGTGATCGGCCTGGTCGGCACCGCGCCCAATGCGCACCTGTCGATCCCGAAAAACGCCCCGTTCCGTATCAACAGCTTCACCGCCCAGGCGCTGCTGGACCCCACCGGCGCCGAGTCGGGCACGTTGTTTCATGCGGTGTACCAGATCCTCAAAGTGGTCAAGGTGCCGGTGTATGTGGTGATCGTCGAAGAGGGCGCGACCCCGGCCGATACCCTCAACAACGTGATCGGCGGGAATGAGCCGGTGACCGGTCGCAAACTGGGCCTCGCAGCGCTTGGCAGCGTGCCCGAAGACCTGACCATCATCGGCGCCCCGGGCTTTACCGGGACCAAGGCTGTGGCCGGTGAATTTGCCGCGTTCGGCAAGCGTATCAAGGCCCGTGTGGTGCTGGACGGCAAAGACGCCAGCGTCGCCGACCAAGTGACCTACAGCGGCGAGCTGGGTGGCGAAGGCCTGGGTTTCGACCGCTGCCTGCTGGTGCACAACATGCCGTCGGTGTACTCCAAGGCTGCGAAGAAAAACGTGTTCCTCGCGCCGTCGTCCCTGGCCATCGCCGCATTGGCCAAGGTCAAGCAGTGGGAAAGCCCGGGCAATCAGGTGACCTTCGCCGAAGATGTTTCCCGCGTGGTCGAGTACAACATCCTCGACACCTCCACCGAAGGCGACCTGCTCAACCGCTACGGCGTGAGCTACTACGCGCGCACCGTCCTCGGTGGCTTCTCGCTGCTGGGTAACCGCTCCGTCACCGGCAAGTTCATCAGCTATGTCGGCCTGGAAGACGCCATCAGCCGCAAGCTGGTCAAGGCCGGGCAGAAAGCCATGGCGCACAACCTGACCAAGTCGTTCATGGACCAGGAGGTCAAGCGCATCAACGACTGGCTGCAAACCCTGGTGGCCGACGAAACCATCCCCGGTGGCAGCGTGTACCTGCACCCGGAACTCAACAGTGTCGAGAAGTACAAGAACGGCACCTGGTTCATCGTGATCGACTACGGCCGCTATGCGCCGAACGAACATATGGTTTATCAACTCAATGCCCGCGATGAAATCATCGAGCAATTCCTGGAGGACGTTCTCTAATGTTTACCAACCGAGTAAGACAGGCCATTGCGGCCACCCTCCAGGGCCTGCCGCTGTCGGCGACCGTCGAGGAATTCACCCCGCCGAAGATCGAGTTCGAAATGGAGCCCATGTCCGGCGGGCGCTTTATCGCCGAGGAAATGGCCAAGAGTGGCAAGGTACTCAGCGCCAAGCTGGTGCTGCAAGGCGCCGGTCCCGAAATTATGCTGGCCCTGGGCGTGCGCCTGGGCGAAGACATCCTGCTTAACGTGCGCGAAGCGGGCCAGGACCAGGACGGCAAGACCTACTTCACCTACCACACCGTCGGCGGCAAGCTCAAATCCCTGGAGGAAGCCAAGCTGAAGATGGGCGAAAAGGCGACTACCACCCTGGATCTGTCCTGCCGCACCTACCATCGCCTGGACAACGGCGTGCCGGTGATCGACATCGACGTGCGCACCCAGAAGTTTGTGCTCAACGGCGTCGACATCCTCGGCGATGCCCGGCGTGCGGTGTTGATGCCGTAAACCTTTCCACGAATCGGAAATAGGCACGGCCAGTGTGGGAGCAGGCACGCCAGCTCCCACATTGACCGTGTCCACGTGTTCAACATTGTTCATCAAGGAATTTCGCCCATGGCCTGGAAGCCACCCCTGCATATCCTGCTGGCGCCCATCACCGCCGACAGCGGTGCGACGATCGAGCAGATCCAACTCAAACCCTTGTTCTACGCCCCACAAAAACAGGCGCTGGCCCGTGCGGGCGATGACGAGGACGATCAATTCTTCGAACTGGCCAAGCTGGCCACCGGCCTTTCGGAAAAAGAACTCGACCAACTCAAGCGCCCGGACTACGTGAGCATCGTCCAGTACGTGCACGACCTCTCGACGCGCCCGGCTTCGTTCTTCCTGGAAGGTTCCACCGAGCCCGGCGAACAGGTGCAACTGCTGCTGCCACTGGACGTGGCCGGCCGCGTGTTGACCAGCGTCACCCTGGAAATGCCCGCCCTGCGCGCCACCAAGGTGATGAAAAAGCTCGCCACCAACAAAGAGCGCGCCGAGTTCATTACCTCGCACTGCACCGGCCTGATGATCCCCGACCTGGACGGCCTGACCGTGCCGGACTGGACGGAGATGCAGGAGCGCATCGACGATTTTTTAAACAAACCGGCGGACTTCTTTCGCAGCGCGATATCGAAGTAATCCTCGATGTTGTACCGCTGGTTTACTCGGTAAACGAAGCGGAAATTCTTGAATGGAATGCCGCAAAAGCATTGCGCCGCTACGACATCGCGATCAATCGCCTTGGCGTCAAATAGGAGTAGAGCGAGATGCAAGACCCTCGATATACGCTCAAGCTCGCCGACGAAGACAAGCGCTGGATGACCTTTCCCGCACTGGCCGAAAGTGGAGCCTTGCAACTGCCGGGCCTGCTTGAAGCACAGGACGAAAGTCTGGTTGGCGCCACCAGTGTGGGCGGCGCAACAGAACCGCCGTCTGAGCTGAGCCTGGCCCTGGCCAATGCCAGCCTGCATATCCACGCGTTGACCGAAGAACAGGTGCGCCTGCGCGAGAGCCTGGAAACCCTTAATGGCACCCTGTTTATCACGGGCGGCTCCCTGCTCGGTGGTGTCGCTGCAAGCTCCGTCCCTGTGGCTCCAGAGGCCATCCAAGACAAGGAGCCGGCAGCGGACTCCTGGTACACCAAGGGGGCAAATTGGTTGGGGGAGGGCTATCTCGAGACGGCCAGGAGCCGGTTAACGGGCAAGGCTGTCGATGTGACGCTTGGCAAGTTGCCCGGCGTGGGGAAACTGTTTCGCGACGATAGCAAGGATTGCTGCTGCCCAGGGGCGACCGAAACCTTGAAGGGACGTGCGCGTTTTCTGCCGAAAAAAACGCTGCGCGAGAGACTCACGGAGCGGTCGTCGTCGAAAAAAACCACCCGCGTCGGCAGCAGCATTGCTGGGTCAATGGCAACGCTGCAGCGTATTTTTGGACAGGCCAGCAAGGCGTTTGACGGGCCCAAAGTGGGTTTTCATGGTGCGTCGTTTCAAGTTGATCGGCCCGCTCCGCGCCTGGGCGAGCGTTCATCCAAGGCGCTTGTTTCACCCGTTCGTGGGCCGCTGTTGCTCAGCGCTCCAGCGCTCGTTTTGCCCAAGACTATCCCCTCCAACCTGGTTTCAACGATGACCAAACTGGAGTCCGTCGGCACTCGATCCCTTGCGCCGCTGCGCTACGCCGACACCGCCGTCAACCTCGTCCAAGGTGTGCGCAATGGCGACCTGCAAGCGGTTGGCAGTAGCCTCGGCACTGCCGGCGGTGCATGGGCCGGCGCCACTGCCGGGGCGGCCCTTGGTACCCTGGTTTTGCCAGGCGTTGGCACTGCCGTCGGTGGCCTGATCGGCGGCCTGTTGGGCGGCGAAGCGGGCACCTGGCTGGGTGAGAAACTCTTCCCTTCCAGCAATCGCCTGCCATCGCCCGATGCAGTGAGCAAAGAGCTCAACAGCGCCCGCTCGGACAACGTCCAGGTCACCCTGGCACCGAGCATCCAGATCACCGGCGTCAACCCCGCCGACGCCCAGCAGGTGGTCGACCGGGTCCTGCAAACCCTGCAAAACCAATGCGTGCCGATGCTCACCGATTCACTGGCGGTTCGGCGCAACGCGGCACTGACCGATGGAGGTGATTAATGCGACAGCAGATGGTGCTGGGCGACTTTATTTTCGGGCTGTCCCGAGGGTTCGCCTATTCCACGCTCCAGCGCAGCAGTGATGGCGGCTGGGGTGACCTGGAGATTATTGCCAGCAAGCCCCAGTCGCGGCAAAACGGCCAGAAGCTGGAAAAACTGACCTTCGCCGGCACCGCCATGGCGGCCGTTGGCATGCAGCGCCTGGACCAATTGCGCGCCTTGCAGGATGCACGGGCACCGCTGCCGTTGGTTGATGGCATCGGCCGCAACTGGGGCCTGTGGCGCATTACCGGGCTCACGGAAAACCAGGCCAATGTGATCGACGACGGCACTGCCATGTTGATCAATTGGTCGCTGGTGCTGGAGGAATTCGTCAATGCGTAGAGTACGAAGTATTGCCGGTGATTCGGTCAACCTGCTGCTCTACCGCGAGCTGGGGCGGTGCGATGACGCGGCCGAAGAAACCCTCTGGCGCTTGAACCCTGGGCTTGCCGAGCATGGCCCGGTGTTGCCGGCGGGCGTAGGGGTGATCGTGCCCGAGATGGACGCGCAACCGGGTGTTGCAAAGCCCGTTTCGGCCTGGGATTAAGGAGGCAGCATGGCAATGGGATTTACCCCGGTCGTGGAGATTTATGGCGCCAACGCAGCTCTGATCAACCCGCGGCTGATGCAGTGGAAGCACACCGATGCGGCGGGGATCGAATCCGACCGCCTGGAACTGACCATCAATATCGAGGGCCTGGAAGGCCTGCCTAGCCTGGGCGCCAAGATCGGTTTGCGCGTGGGTTACCGCGAGTCGGGCCTGGTGGAAAAAGGCGAGTTTGTGATTACCCAGCGCACCCCCTACCTGTTTCCCATGCGCCTGGCGCTCGTGGCCACGGCGGCGCCGTTCAGCGTGATGGACCAGAGTGGCTACCGCCAGCGCCGTTCCGCCAGCCATGGGCCCACGACCCTCGGTGCGCTGTTTCGCCAACTGGCGACGCGGCATGGGTTTTCGCCCAGGGTGGCGCCGTCGCTGGATGGGATTGCGATTGATCATATCGACCAGTCCAACGAGACCGACATGGGCTTTATCACCCGCCTGGCCGGGCGCCACAACGCGGTGACCAAGCCGGTCAACGAGCTGTATGTGCTGGCGGAAAGCGGCCAGGTCAAGTCGCTCTCGGGCCAGCAACTGCCGGATGTGCGGCTGTCGGTGACCCATGACAACCGTCCCGGCGAGCAGGCGTTTATCAGTGCCCGGGTTGATGAAAATGTGCGGGCCAAATACCAGGGTTGCCGTGTCAGTTGGTGGGATGCCGCGGCCTCTCGCCAGCGCGTGGTCGAGGTGGGGATCGCACCGTTCAAGACGTTGCGCCAACGGTGCCAGAGTGAAACCGAAGCGCGCTCAGTGGCACAGGGCGAGTTGCGCCGGGTGGGGCGTGAAGGTTTGAGCATCACTATCGACTGCCCTGGTAACCCGTTGCTGTCCGCCGAAGGCCTGTTGTTGCTGGATGAAACCTGGCCGGGCTATATGCAGGGGCGCTGGTCGATTGACAAGGTGACCCATGTAGGCGACACGACGACGGGGTATCGCAGTTCGATCATGGCCCGTGGATTGGCCTCTTAAATGGTTGGAGATCAAGGATGATCACGCTGACGCAGTTGCAACAGATCCTGCCTAACGCCCGCGCCCAAGCGGGTGTTTTTATTTTGGCATTGAACGCCGCCATGCTTCATCGACACATCACCGGGTCCAAGCGGATGGCGGCCTTTATCGCCCAGGTCGGGCATGAGTCCGGCGAACTGCGTTACGTGCGTGAACTGGGCGGCGAGCACTACCTGAGCAAATACGACACGGGCGCCTTGGCTGCACGCCTGGGCAACACTCCCGACGCCGACGGTGATGGCCAGAAGTACCGGGGCCGCGGCTTGATCCAGATTACCGGGCGGCGCAATTACCTGGCCTGTAGCCGGGCGCTGTTTGGCGATGAACGTCTGCTGCATTTCCCCGAACTGCTGGAACAACCGCAATGGGCGGCGGAATCCGCCGCCTGGTTCTGGCACAGCAACGGCTTGAATGAATTGGCGGACCAGGACCAATTCACCACCATCACCCGCCGTATCAATGGTGGCCTTAACGGACTGGAGCACCGCCAACAGTTGTGGGAAAAGGCGAGGGCAGTGTTATGCCGTTGAGCGGGCGCATATGGGCGGTTGCCCTGCTGATGGCTATCTCGGCGGCAGCCAGCTGGCAGGTCCAGGCCTGGCGCCATGGCCTTGCCTTTGAACGCCAGGCTGCGCGGCATTCAGAGGTGCTCAACCGACAAAGCCAGGCGGCGCTGGGCCAATACCGGGCCGAACAGCACAGGCGTCAGGCGTTGGAGCAACAGCTTCAGGCCAGCGATCAACAACACACCCGGGAGTTGAACGATGCACAGCGTCACCAGGTTTATCTGCGCGACCGGCTGGCCACTGCTGATGTGCGCTTGTCAGTCCTTCTCGACCCCGCCGACCCCGCCAACAGCCACGCAATGCCAGCCACCGCTGCCGGCAGCGTGGTTCATGGCGCCGCGCGAGGCCGACTTGACCCGGCGCATGCTCAACGAATTATCGGCATCACCGATGCCGGCGATGACGGATTGATCGCGTTGCGGGCCTGCCAGGCCTATGTGCAGGTCATCTCCCGGTAAGTCGATGAACCCGTCTGCACCTTGCGTGGCCGATGGGCTCCTGTAGGGTAGGCAAACCCCCGCACTTTCCTGGAGACGACCGTGAAGGAAATTACCCAACTCGCCGCCGAACTTGGCCGGCGTTTGCAGGTGCTCAATGCCCACGTCACCACCGCCGAGTCCTGCACCGGTGGTGGTATTGCCGAAGCCATCACCCGTATTCCGGGGAGTTCGGCCTGGTTCGAGGCCGGGTACGTGACCTATTCCAATCGGCAGAAGACCCGCCAGCTGAATGTGCCACAGGGTTTGTTCCCCAAGGTCGGCGCGGTCAGCCGTGAAGTGGTCGAGGCCATGGCCCGGGGCGCCCAGGAAAAAAGCCTGGCGCGGTTTGCCGTGGCGGTCAGTGGTGTGGCGGGCCCCGATGGCGGCTCGCCGGACAAACCGGTGGGCACCGTATGGCTGGCCTGGGGCGTCGGCGAAGAGGTTACGGCCGAGTGCCAGCACTTCCCCGGCAACCGCGACGAGGTCCGCCGACAAACGGTAAAGGCCGCATTAGAGGGGCTGTTGCGACGAGCTGCAGCAGAAATAGAAAATCAGGGGTAGGCGATCCCCGATCTTTATGGAACAATACTGTCTACTTATACAGGTGTTGGCCGTCAGGCCTTATTGATTACGTGAGGACTTTAATGGACGACAACAAGAAGAAAGCCTTGGCTGCGGCCCTGGGTCAGATCGAACGTCAATTCGGCAAGGGTGCCGTAATGCGTATGGGCGATCACGACCGTCAGGCGATCCCGGCTATTTCCACTGGCTCTCTGGGTCTGGACATCGCGCTCGGCATTGGCGGCCTGCCAAAAGGCCGTATCGTTGAAATCTACGGTCCAGAGTCTTCTGGTAAAACCACCCTGACCCTGTCGGTGATTGCCCAGGCCCAAAAAATGGGCGCCACCTGCGCGTTCGTCGATGCCGAGCACGCCCTGGATCCTGAATACGCGGGCAAGCTGGGCGTCAATGTCGACGACCTGCTGGTTTCGCAGCCGGACACTGGCGAACAAGCCCTGGAAATCACCGACATGCTGGTGCGCTCCAACGCCATCGACGTGATCGTGGTCGACTCCGTGGCGGCCCTGGTGCCGAAGGCCGAGATCGAAGGCGAAATGGGCGACATGCACGTCGGCCTGCAAGCCCGTCTGATGTCCCAGGCCCTGCGTAAAATCACCGGTAACATCAAGAACGCCAACTGCCTGGTGATCTTCATCAACCAGATCCGGATGAAGATCGGCGTAATGTTCGGCAGCCCGGAAACCACCACCGGTGGTAACGCGCTGAAGTTCTACGCTTCGGTCCGTCTGGACATCCGCCGTACCGGCGCGGTGAAGGAAGGTGACGAGGTTGTCGGTAGCGAAACCCGCGTCAAGGTGGTGAAGAACAAGGTAGCCCCGCCATTCCGTCAGGCTGAGTTCCAGATTCTCTACGGCAAGGGTATCTACCTGAACGGCGAGATGATCGACCTGGGCGTGCTGCACGGTTTTGTCGAGAAGTCCGGTGCCTGGTATGCCTACAACGGCAGCAAGATCGGTCAGGGCAAGGCCAACTCGGCCAAGTTCCTGCAGGACAACCCGGATATCGCGGCGACCCTTGAGAAGCAAATCCGCGACAAGCTGCTGACCCCGGCGCCAGACGTCAAGGCTGCGGCTAACCGTGAACCTGTTGATGACATGGCAGAAGCCGACGCTGATATCTGAGTCCAACGATGACAGTTGTACTCGATACGCTGGTTGCCGTACGGCGTACGGCAATGGACCTGCTCGCACGACGCGAGCATGGTCGTGTCGAGCTGACGCGTAAATTGCGTCAGCGTGGCGCCCCTCCTGAAATGATCGAAACAGCCCTCGACCGCCTGACGGAAGAGGGGCTGCTTTCCGAAGCCCGATATCTCGAAAGTTTTGTTTCCTACCGGGCACGCTCGGGCTACGGGCCTGCGCGGATTCGCGAGGAGCTGAGCCAGCGGGGCTTGCAGCGCGCCGATATTGATCTGGCACTGCGCGAGTGTGGCATCAGTTGGCAAACACAACTGGAAGACACCTGGCGCCGCAAATTTGCTGGCCATCTGCCTATTGATGCCCGTGAGCGTGCCAAGCAAGGGCGTTTTTTGAGTTATCGCGGGTTTTCGATGGAGATGATCAGCCGGCTGTTGAGCGGTCGAGATCTGGACGACTGATTCTTCGGCAAGCGACGATCAAAGGTGGGAGCTGTCGAGCTCCTGCGAGGCTTCGATGGTGGCCTCACAGCGAATAGTGTATTGCCTGACACGCCGCCATCGCGCCTCGCAGGGGCTCGACAGCTCCCACATAAAACAGCACTAAAAAAGGCCCGCTATGAAAATAGCGGGCCTTTTTTGTGTTTTACGGCATCACGCCGGTTCCGGCGCTACCCGTTGCTGTGCTTTGCCCTGAGCCTCAGCCCAGTTCTCCGGCAGGTTGATGTAATCCACCAACTCCCGCAATCGCCCCTGGTTCCGCCCGGTGAAGTTGAACACCAGGCGTGTCAGGTGGCTGAAGCGTGCTTCATCGTGCTCTTGGCCCCCGTAGGGCAGTTGCTGGAAGTCATCACTGAGCCGCAGATCAGCGAAGGCCGTCTGTATATGCGCCATTGCCTGCTCGCTGAGCGGATGGTTCATGCGCACCACGAACTGGCGCTTCAACCAGCGGGTGGAATGGAAGTTGGCATAGAACTGGTTGATTTCATGCACCGCCTCTTCAGCGCTGTGCACCAGGCGCACTAGCTTGAGGTCGGTGGGCAAGATGTAGCGGTTGGCCTCCAGTTGGTTGCGAACAAACTCCAGGGCACCTTTCCAGAAACCGCCGCCAGGCTCGTCCAGCAGCACCACAGGCACCAACGGGCTCTTGCCGGTCTGGATCAACGTCAGGACTTCCAGCGCTTCATCCAGGGTGCCGAAGCCGCCGGGGCAGAGCACCAACCCATCAGCTTCCTTGACGAAAAACAGCTTGCGGGTAAAGAAGAAGTGAAATGACAGCAGGTTTTCCGTGCCATCAATGGTCGGGTTGGCATGCTGCTCAAAGGGCAGGGTGATATTGAACCCCAGGCTGTGTTCCAGGCCCGCCCCTTCGTGGGCCGCGGCCATGATGCCGCCGCCGCCGCCGGTGATGACCATCAGGTCCGAGCGGGCCAGGGCTGCGCCCACTTCCCGGGCCAGGGCATAGAGCGGGCTTTCCACTGGTGTGCGGGCCGAGCCGAAGACGGTGACCTTGCGTCGGCCCTTGAACTGTTCGAGCACGCGAAACGCATGGTCCAGTTCATTTATCGCCTTCAATGTGATCTTGGCGTTCCAGCGGTCGCGGTCGTCCTGGGCCATGCGCAGCACGGTGAGGATCATGTCGCGATACAGGGAGATATTCGGGCTGCTGGGGGCAATCAGCTTGAGTTGCGCTTCGACCTGTTGTGTAAGGTCGTTCCCGTTTTCTGGAAAATGACGGGACAGCAGGTCATTCGGTTGATCAGGCATTCAGCTTCTCCTTCGTTACAGAGCCCCGGCGTCTTGCTTGCAGGCTGCTGACGGCGACGAAACAGGCTCTGTATGTTCCTTGTGGTTAAAAACCTTTGCACTGCAAGTCACGCGAGGGCAACCTTTTTTGCCCTGGAAATGTTACCGGATCGCTCGATCATGAGCCCCTAAAGTCTTGTCTGGCAATAACTTAATGGGCATTGATCGAGGTTTTGCGGGCGGGAGCTGTCGCGCCGTTGACCAACGGCGCGTGGGAGAGGGGGCTTACTTTTTCTTCTTGGCCGGGGCCGGGCAATCAGTCTCGACGAACTTGACCGAGGCCACTGGCCGGTTGGTTTTGTTTTCGGTGATTTCGTAGCGCATCACGGCGCCCTTGGCCATCAACTCGCGATAGCCTTTGTTCAGGCAAACGCTTTGTCCCAGTTGGAAATACACGGCTTTGGGGTTGGCGCGCATTTGCTCGGCGCGCTCGGGCAGCACGCTCAAGTGGTCAATCAGTTGCATGCCTTCGACGGTGTAGGCCACTTCCAGGGTTTGCTCATCAATTTCCCTGGGCAGGTCTTTGTTGCTTTCTGCCGCGACGCTTTGCAGTTTCTTGTTCATTTGCAGCTCCACCAGGGAGGCTGCCTGGGCGCCCAAGGGCAATACCAGCGCCAGGGCGACGGTCGGGGCGGCAAGACGCAACATAAGACGCAGCATGAAACTCTCCTGATTCGGTTACTGGTCCATAGACCCATCACTGCGCTATGCGTTCAGTGGCGCAGGATTATAGGTGACCTGTCGCCGCGACGGCCAGGCGTATTGGCGGGGCGGCTCTGGTAAACTGCTGGCACTTTTGCCTGCCCCCGAGTTTTGTCCGTGTCGATTTTCATCGCTTCACAACGGCACCCGCTATGAGCCACGCGGTGTTCCGTCTGCGCACCCAGCGCCTGGCCCGTGCCGTCAGCCCCTTTGTCGCACGCGGCTCGCGTGCAGAACGTTGCCCCAGATGCCGAGTGATCCCCCAATACTGCCTGTGCGCCTGGCGTCCCAAGGTCCAGGCCAGGTCGGCCATGTGCCTGTTGATGCACGATGTGGAGCCGATGAAGCCCAGCAATACCGGTTGGCTGATCGCTGATGTGATCGAAGACACCAGCGCCTTCCCCTGGACGCGCACGGCCGTCGAACCTGAGTTGCTGGCGCTGCTGGCCGACCCGCAATGGCAGCCCTACATCGTCTTTCCCGGCGAGTTTGTGGCGCCGCAGCGGGTGGTCAGCGAGGTGAAGGTGGCGCAGGGCAAGCGCCCGTTGTTTATCCTGCTGGACGGCACCTGGAGCGAAGCGCGCAAGATGTTTCGCAAGAGCCCGTATCTGGAGCACCTGCCGGTACTGAGCCTGGAGCCGGAGCAGCTTTCGCGCTACAAATTGCGCCGCTCCAAGCGTGATGACCACTTCTGCACCGCCGAAGTGGCCGCGTTGTGCCTGGAACTGGCCGAGGACCAGCAGGCCAGCGAAGTGCTGGACGCCTACCTGGATGTTTTCAGTACCCATTACCTGGCGGCCAAGTTCCAGTTGGCGCTGGATCCGACGGACAGTGTCCACACGCGTCTGGCACCTTATCTGTAGGACTTCGGGGTCAGATGACCTTTGCATGATGGCACTGCATCGCCTGAGCCGGCTAAAATGCCATCAAGCGTAACTGTTCGTGACAGCCGCTGGCTGGCACCTTGTACGTTGGCGAGCACCGAACCCATCGGTGCTCCCATAAAAAACAGGATCATTTAATAAATGGCCACATACGAAATCCTGATTGCCGATGACCACCCGCTTTTCCGCAGCGCGCTGCACCAGGCCGTCACACTGGGCCTGGGCCCGGACGTCCGCCTGGTGGAAGTGGGCAGCATCGCTGAGCTGGAAGCCCGCCTGACTGACAAGACCGATTGGGATCTGGTGCTGCTGGACCTGAACATGCCCGGTGCCTACGGGTTTTCCGGCCTGGTGCTGTTGCGCGGGCAATACCCGCAGATTCCGGTGGTGATGGTGTCGGCCCAGGAAGAGGCAGACGTCGTAGTGCGTTCCCGCGAGTTCGGGGCCAGTGGTTTTATCCCCAAGTCCAGCTCCATGGAGCAGATTCAAGCAGCGGTGCGCACGGTGTTGGACGGTGATGTCTCATGGCCGCCGCAGGCATTCGAAGAAATCAACGTGTCCGCCGAAGCCAAGGCCGCTCAGGAAGGGCTCGCCAGCCTCACGCCACAGCAGTTTCGTGTGTTGACCATGGTCTGCGAGGGCTTGCTGAACAAGCAGATCGCCTATGAGCTGAGCGTGTCTGAAGCGACCATCAAGGCACACGTTACCGCGATCTTCCGTAAGCTGGGCGTGCGCACCCGCACCCAGGCGGCGCTGCTGTTGCAACAACTTGAGTCAATTTCCCACTCATAGGCCTGCTCGATTCACGCTTTTTTGACTTGGCGTGCTCTAGCTTCCTTCCATCTTTTTTGCTCAGTTGCCTACCTATGTCGCCTTTCAAGGGTCAAACCGGTATCAAACGTATCTTCAACGCCGGGGGCTATTCCCTCGATGGCCTGCGTGCCGCTTTCACCGGCGAGGCGGCTTTTCGTCAGTTGGTGTTGCTCAACGTTATCCTGATTCCGTTGAGCTTTTTCCTCAGCGTCAGCCGTGTAGAGCGCGCACTGTTGATTGCCGTGTGCTTGCTTGCGTTGATTGTCGAGTTGCTCAACTCGGCGGTGGAAGCGGCCATCGACCGGATCTCCCTGGATCGCCACCCCTTGTCGAAAAACGCCAAGGACATGGGCAGCGCCGCGCAATTCGTCGCGCTGACCATGATTACCGTGGTGTGGGCCGTGATCCTGATCTAGGCGATATTCGGCAGCACGATCTCGTCGCTGCGCTGCACCCCGGCGGTAAAGGCGCGGCACAGTTCGAGGAACTCGCGCATGGCCGAGGTCTGGTACTTCTGTTTATGCCAGATAAAGTAGAACTGCCGGGCCAGGTCCAGGTCCGGGGTCTCGACGGGCACCAGGCTGCCGCGCCGGAACGCATCCCGTAGCGCCAGGCGGGAAATGCAGCCAATCCCCAATCCCGACTCCACGGCGCGCTTGATCGCCTCGGTGTGCTCCAGCTCCAGGCGGATATTCAGTGCGCTGCGATGATGGCGCATGGCCTGATCAAACGTCAGGCGCGTCCCGGAGCCCTGCTCCCGCAGGATCCAGGCTTCATGGGTCAACTGCTCCATGCTCGCCTGGCCACGCAGGGCCAGGGGATGCTGGGGCGCACAGAACACCACCAGTTCATCCTCGACCCAGGTTTGCACCTCAATGTCCGGGTGGCTGCAGTCACCTTCGATTAGACCCAGATCAATTTCGTAATGCGCAACCTGATGCACGATATGCGCAGTGTTCTGTACATGCAGCTTCACCTGGCTCTCGGGATGCTGCTGCATGAAACTGCCGATCAGCAGTGTGGCCAGGTAATTGCCGATGGTCAGGGTCGCGCCGACTGCCAGGGAGCCGAAGCCGGACTTGCCGTTGAGCAGGTCTTCGATTTCCTTGGCCTGGTCCAGCAGCGCCACCGCCTGGGGCAGCAACTGATGTCCCAGGGCGTTGAGGCTCAGGCGTTTACCGGCGCGGTCGAACAATTGGCAGCTGGATTGGCGCTCCAGCTCGGTGATCGAGGTGCTGGCGGCGGATTGAGATAAGGCCAGAAGGCCAGCAGCGCGTGACACACTTTCCTGCTGGGCGACGGCGACGAAGACTTGCAGTTGACGGAGAGTAAATCGCATATCGATATAACCGATAACCCTTATCTTAATAATCCAGTTAACAGATATTGTCGCCGCCATTAGAATACTGTGCAATTGCGCACCTATCATTTTGGCGCAGACCCATTTCCAGGAGTTCCCCGTACATGAGCAACATGAACCACGAGCGTGTCCTCAGTGTTCATCACTGGAACGACACTCTGTTCAGCTTCAAGTGCACCCGCGATCCGGGCCTGCGCTTCGAGAACGGTCAGTTCGTGATGATCGGCCTGCAGCAGCCCAACGGCCGCCCGCTCATGCGTGCTTACTCCATTGCCAGCCCGAACTGGGAAGAGCATCTGGAGTTCTTCAGCATCAAGGTCCCGGATGGCCCGCTGACTTCCCAATTGCAGCATTTGAAGGAAGGCGACGAGATCATCATCAGCAAAAAACCGACGGGCACCCTGGTGCTCGACGATCTGAAGCCGGGCAAACACCTGTATCTGCTCAGCACCGGTACTGGTCTTGCGCCATTCATGAGCGTGATCCAGGACCCGGAAACCTACGAGCGCTTTGAAAAAGTGATCCTGTGCCACGGCGTGCGTTACGTCAACGAAGTCGCTTACCGCGAATTCATCACCGAGCACCTGCCACAGAACGAGTTCTTCGGCGAAGCGCTGCGTGAAAAGTTGATCTACTACCCGACCGTGACCCGCGAGCCGTTCGAAAACGAAGGCCGCCTCACCGACCTGATGCGCAGCGGCAAGCTGTTCAGCGATATCGGCCTGCCGCCGATCAATCCTGAAGACGACCGCGCCATGCTGTGCGGTAGCCCGAGCATGCTCGACGAGACCAGCGAAGTGCTGAACAGCTTCGGCCTGAAGGTTTCGCCACGCATGCGTGAGCCGGGTGACTACCTGATCGAACGTGCGTTCGTCGAGAAATAAACGCGGTCAAAAAATGTGGGAGCTGCCTGGTGTAGGAGCTGGCTTGCCTGCGATGGCATCACTGTGGTGTAACTGATACACCGAGGTGCCTATATCGCAGGCAAGCCAGCTCCTACACCGGGCAGCTCCCATATTTGTTTTTGGCGTTTATTCGGCCGCAACCACTTCAAGCACACAAATCATCCCCGCCTCGGGATAGTGCCAACGCACATCCACATCCCAGAAGCGCACACCATATTCGCGCTCCGGCCCTGGCGTCTGATACGCCGGCCGTGGATCCTGCGCCAGACACTGCTCAATCAGCTCTACCAGCGGCTCGTCCAGGCGCTGGCCGTGGCTGTGAGCCTGGTGCAGGGCGGTCTTGAGCCACTGCACAGGAATCAGCGGTGGTGCGCTGCTGGCGATGCTGTTGGTGGCGGTGTCGATGATGTCGGCATAGGGCACATACGGCTTGATATCCAGGACCGGCGTGCCATCGAGCAGATCGATCCCGGAAATCCACAGCCGGCCCGGCTCTACCTTGTCCAGCTTGACCACTGACTGGCCAATGCCATTGGGGCGATGGGTCGCGCGGGTGGCAAATACGCCCATGGACGTGTTGCCGCCCAGGCGTGGCGGGCGCACTTTCAAGCGCGGCTTGTCTTCCAGGGCCTGATGAAACAGGAACAGCAGCCACACATGGCTGACCTGCTCCAGGCCCTGTACTGCCTCACCCTGGTCGAACGGCGCGACCAACTCCAACACGCCGCGGGCGGCGGGCGCCAGTTGTGGCTGGCGCGGGATGGCGAACTTCTCCTTGAAGCAGGAGCGTACGAAGCCGACGGGCGAGACGTTGTAACTCATGGTTTACGCGCGAACCCGCAGGGTCAGGCCCTTGAGGAAGTTACGCAGCAACTGGTCGCCACACGGGCGATAGTTGGTGTGGCCGAACTTGCGGAACAGAGCGCTCAGTTCCGGCTTGGACACCGGGAACTCGGCTGCCTTGAGGATGGCGTGCATGTCGTCTTCCTTGAGTTCGAAGGCCACGCGCAGTTTCTTGAGGATGATGTTGTTGGTCACCGGGGTTTCGATCGGCTGCGGTGGACGGCTTTCGTCCTTGCCGCGCTTGAAGATCACCAGGCCATCGAGGAAGTGCGCCATGACTTCATCCGGGCAGAACACGAAGCCTTCTTCCTCGTCTTTCTTGAGGTAGGTCAGCAGGTCGTCCTTGGACACTTCCATGCCGCCGATCTTGATGATCTCGACCATCTTGTTGTCGCTGATGTCGAGCATGTAGCGCACGCTGCGCAGTACGTCGTTGTGAATCATGGTGGGCAATCCTGGTATTCGACTGTAGACCTCGCCCGGGCGGGCGAGGTCGAGAGATAGGGTGGCTTAGAACTTTTCTTTGCCGGACATGTAGCGCCACTGGTCGACCGGCACCTTGCCGATGGACACGCCGCCAATGCGGATGCGGCGAATGGCCACAACCTTCAGGCCAATGGCTTCGCAGAACAGGGCAATGATGCCGGGCTGCGGGTTTTTCAGGGCAAAGCGCAGGCGGTTCTCGTTCTGCCAGCTGGCTTTGACTGCAGGCAACTCCTTGCCTTTGTACATCAGGCCGTGGGCGAGGCGGTTCAGGCCGTGCTCGGCCACGTCGCCTGAGACTTCAACCACATACTCCTGCTCGATCTTGGCGGCGTCGGCCGTCAGCTTGCGCAGGATCTTCCAGTCCTGGGTAAACACCAACAGGCCGCTGGCCTTGGCTTGCAGGTCGGCGCTGGCGGTCAGGCGCAGGAAGTGGCCCTTGAGCGGGCGCTTGCTGAAGCGGTGCTCCTCGGACAGGGTCTCGGCGCTGAGGGACTGCATCGCGCTGTCGACGTCCACGCCGGCCGGCGCATGAAACAGGATAGTCACCGGCTCTGGAGCGGTGGCCTTGGCCTCGGGATCAAGTTCGACTTTTTGTGTCGTGACCTTGAACTGCGGTTCATCGATCACTTCGCCATCCACCGAGACCCAGCCGCCTTCGATGAACAGCTCGGCCTCCCGACGGGAGCAACCGACCAGTTCGATAAGGCGTTTGGAGAGGCGTATGGGGTCAGTCATGACAAGGGCCGTAACAAAAGGGGGCAGCTATTGTACCTGCCTGGAGCCGGTTAATCCCGGCCCCATTTCGCCGCAGTTGCTTTTTGTGGGAGGTGTCAGCCACTGCGTGTTTGCTGGGCCTGGCGCAAACGCATATGCAGCAACGGATAAGGCTGCCCCATGCCGTCATGCTCGGTGCGCCCGATCACTTCAAAACCCTGCTTGATATAGAAGCCCAGGGCCTGGGGGTTTTGTTCGTTGACGTCCAGCTCATCGGCATTCATCGAGGTAATGGCATAGTGCAGCAACTGCCGGCCCAGGCCCTGGCCCCGGTAGTGCGGGTCGATGAACAGCATTTCCACCTTGCCCGCCGCAACGCCGGCAAACCCGGTGATCCGTTGGCGCGCGTCCTTGGTGCAGATCAACATCACGGCATCCAGGTAGCGCGTCAGCACCAGGTGCCTGAGGCGTTCGATGTAGCTTTGCGGCAGGAAGTCATGGGTGGCGCGCACCGAGGCCTCCCAGATCCGGGTCAGCTCCGGGTAGTCGCTGGTTTTTGGGGTGTGGATGACCGAGTGCTGGCCCATGCCCGCTGCTCCTTGCTGCTTGTTGGCGTTGATGGGGCAAACGATAGACCTAAAAAAGCCCCACATCTTGTCCAGAAGCAGGGCTTTTTCAATTTTTTACAGCTTAGTCGCGTTTTTGCGCCCAGAGGTCGTACTCGTCGGCGTCGGTGACCGTGCACCAGACCTTGTCGCCTGGCTTGAGGCCGCTGGCGTCATCGATAAATACATTGCCGTCGATTTCCGGTGCGTCGAAGAAGCAACGGCCGACCGCGCCTTGCTCGTCCACTTCGTCGATCAGCACTTCGATTTCCTTGCCGATACGCAGTTGCAGGCGGGCCGAGCTGATGGCCTGTTGATGGGCCATGAAGCGCTCCCAGCGGTCTTGCTTGACGTCATCCGGCACCACGGCCAGGTCCAGCAGGTTGGCCGGGGCACCTTCCACCGGCGAGTACTGGAAGCAGCCGACGCGATCCAGCTGGGCTTCAGTCAGCCAGTCCAGCAGGTACTGGAAGTCTTCTTCGGTTTCGCCGGGGAAGCCGACGATAAAGGTCGAGCGGATGATCAGCTCGGGGCATATCTGGCGCCAGTTCTTGATGCGCGCCAGGGTCTTGTCTTCGAAGGCCGGGCGTTTCATGGCCTTGAGCACTTTGGGGCTGGCGTGCTGGAACGGGATGTCCAGGTACGGCAGGATCTTGCCGGCGGCCATCAACGGGATCAATTCGTCGACGTGCGGGTATGGGTACACGTAGTGCAGGCGCACCCACACACCCAGGCTGCTCAGGGCTTCGCACAGTTCGGTCATGCGGGTTTTCACCGGCGCGCCGTTCCAGAAACCGGTGCGGTACTTCACATCGACGCCGTAGGCGCTGGTGTCCTGGGAGATCACCAGCAGTTCCTTGACGCCAGACTTGACCAGGCGCTGGGCCTCGTCCAGTACATCGCCCACCGGGCGGCTGACCAGCTTGCCGCGCATCGACGGGATGATGCAGAAGCTGCAGCTGTGGTTGCAGCCTTCGGAAATCTTCAGGTACGCATAATGCCGCGGGGTCAGCTTGATGCCCTGGGGTGGCACCAGGTCGATCAGCGGGTTGTGGTCCTGGCGCGGCGGCACTACCTCGTGCACGGCGTTGACCACCTGCTCGTATTGCTGCGGACCGGTCACGGCCAGCACGCTTGGGTGCACATTGCGGATATTGCCTTCTTCCACACCCATGCAGCCGGTGACGATGACCTTGCCGTTTTCCTTGATGGCTTCGCCGATCACTTCCAGGGACTCTGCCTTGGCTGAGTCAATGAAGCCACAGGTGTTGACCACCACCACATCGGCGTCCTGATAAGTGGACACGACGTCGTAGCCTTCCATGCGCAGTTGCGTGAGGATGCGCTCGGAGTCGACGAGCGCCTTCGGGCAACCCAGGGAAACAAAGCCAACCTTGGGGTTGGCTTTTGCGATGGTGGTGGACATGTCTAACCTCGGTATTGAATGACGCCGCCAGTCGGGCACGACAGGGCAGCGGACGGGCACTTGATGTGCCTCTGATCAAAAAGTGCGCAATTCTAGCGACGGGAAACGCACTTGACCAGCTTTATGCAGGGAAATACGACGAGTGCTGCGCTATGCTGCGCGCCGTTGCACCGGGGCTAGGTTGGTAGTCAACAAATAATCTGTTACCAGAAGTACAGCGGCACATGCTGTGTATAGCTTAGCTTTGGGCTTAAGTGTATAGCTGGGCTGTTTATAAAAGACCTCAGGTCAAAAGGGCAGGAGTGGTTGATGGGTCAGGTAAATAGTCAGGCGGCGGGTGCCGGGCATTCCAGCGCAAAGCCAATCGGCATGTTGGTGGCGGCGGTCGGGGTGGTTTATGGCGATATCGGCACCAGCCCGCTCTACACCCTTAAAGAGGTGTTTTCCGGCAGTTATGGGGTGCAGGTCAATCATGATGGGGTGCTGGGGATCCTGGCGCTGATCTTCTGGTCGTTGATCTGGGTGGTGTCCATCAAGTACATGTTGTTCGTGCTGCGCGCCGACAACCAGGGCGAGGGCGGCATCATGGCGCTGACGGCGCTGGCCCGACGGGCGGCGGGCAATCATCCGCGGCTGCGCAGTTTCCTGGTGGTGTGCGGCCTGTGTGGCGCGGCGCTGTTCTATGGCGACAGCATGATCACCCCGGCGATTTCGGTGTTGTCGGCCATCGAGGGCCTGGAACTGGCGTTCGACGGCCTTGAGCATTGGGTCGTGCCCGTGGCGTTGGTGGTGCTGGTGGGGCTGTTCCTGATCCAGAAACATGGCACCGACCGCATCGGCAAGCTGTTCGGGCCGGTGATGGTCACCTGGTTTTTGGTGCTGGGCGGCCTGGGCGTCTATGGCATCGTCCAGCACCCCGAAGTGCTCAACGCGATGAACCCGATGTGGGGTGTGCGTTTCTTCATGGTCCATCCGGGTATCGGCGTAGCAATCCTCGGCGCCGTGGTGCTGGCCTTGACCGGCGCCGAAGCGCTGTATGCCGACATGGGCCACTTCGGCCGCAAACCCATTGCCCGGGCCTGGTTCATCCTGGTGCTGCCGGCGCTGGTGCTCAACTATTTTGGCCAGGGCGCGATGTTGCTCGGTGACCCCGAGGCCGCGCGCAACCCGTTCTACCTGCTGGCGCCAAGCTGGGCCTTGCTGCCGCTGGTGGGCTTGTCCACCCTGGCCACGGTGATTGCTTCCCAGGCAGTAATTTCCGGTGCGTTCTCGTTGACGCGCCAGGCGATCCAGCTCGGCTACATCCCGCGCATGCATATCCAGCACACTTCCAGCGCCGAGCAGGGCCAGATCTATATCGGCGCGGTGAACTGGTCGCTGATGGTCGGCGTGATCCTGCTGGTGCTGGGCTTCGAGTCCTCGGGCGCCCTGGCCTCGGCCTACGGGGTAGCTGTGACCGGGACCATGTTGATGACCACCATCCTGGTTTCCGCCGTGATGCTGCTGTTGTGGAAATGGCCGCCGGTCCTGGCCGTGCCCGTATTGCTGGGCTTTTTGCTGGTGGATGGCCTGTTCTTTGCGGCCAACGTGCCGAAAGTGGTGCAGGGCGGTGCGTTCCCGGTGTTGGCGGGGATAGTGCTGTTTGTGCTGATGACCACCTGGAAGCGCGGCAAGCAATTGCTGGTGGAACGCCTGGATGAGGGCGGGTTGCCGCTGCCGATCTTTATCAGCAGCATCCGCGTCCAGCCGCCTCATCGCGTGCAGGGCACGGCGGTGTTCCTCACCGCCCGCCCGGACGCGGTGCCCCACGCCTTGCTGCATAACCTGCTGCACAACCAGGTGCTGCACGAGCAGGTGGTGCTGTTGACGGTGGTCTACGAGGACATTCCGCGCGTCCCGGCCCAGCGCCGCTTCGAGGTAGACGCCTACGGCGACGGCTTCTTCCGGGTGATTCTGCATTTTGGCTTTACCGATGAGCCGGACGTGCCCGAAGCCCTGAAACTGTGCCACTTGGACGACCTGGACTTCAGTCCTATGCGTACCACCTACTTCCTCAGCCGCGAGACGGTCATCGCCTCCAAGCTCGAAGGCATGGCGCGCTGGCGCGAGGGGTTGTTTGCTTTCATGCTGAAGAACGCCAACGGCAACCTGCGTTTCTTCAAGTTGCCGGTGAACCGGGTGATTGAGTTGGGGACCCAGGTAGAAATGTAACTCCAACAAAAAGCCCCCGTTGCCATGCGGCAGCGGGGGCTTTTTTGTGCCTTGGGAAACTGGCTGATCACCTTGAGGAGCCGGCAAGCCAGATCCTACCGTGATGGGGTATTACTCGGTCTTGACCTGGCGCTTCTCGATGATATCCACCAGGCGCTTGGCCAGTGCCGGGTAGTTCTCGTCGAAGTGATGGCCGCCCGGTAACTTCATGGCTTCGCCCACGGCGCTCTTGTCGGTGCAGCCGCTCTCGTCGACTTCTTCCTCACCGTAGATGCACACCACCTTGGTCGCCGGCAGCTTGGCCATTTCCGGGCCGGTGGCGGCTTCCTTGCCGGCATTGCCGAGCCAGCCTTCCACTTCGATCTCAAAGCTGCCCGTGCGGGCAAAGGCCAGCAGGATTATCGCGTCTACCCGTTGCTGTTCGGCTTCCGGCAGGCGGTTGTAGATGGCCGGCAATACATCGGCGCCGAACGAGTAACCCGTCAGCACAAAGCGCTTGGTGCCCCATTTCTGCCGATAGTGCTGCATCAGCTCGGTCAGGTCCTTAGCGCTCTGCTCCGGGCTTTTGTGCTGCCAGTAATAGCGCAGGGTATCGATGCCGACCACGGGGTAGCCGATCTTGGCCATCTCGCCAGCCACGTCGCGGTCGAGGTCGCGCCAACCGCCGTCACCGGAAAGGAACAGGGTCACGGTGTCCTTGGCCTGGCCGGCCGGCACTTCCACCACCGGGATCGCCAGGCCACCATTGTCCGAACCCACCAGTTGCTTGCGCAGTTCGTTGTTCAGCACTTGCGGGTAATTGATGTCGTAGTCGCTGATGCTGGTGGTGGCGCGCGGGGTATCGCGTACGAAACTGGCGCTTTCGTCGTCAGGGTTATCGTTCCAGGCGACCAGCCAGTTGCCGTGGGCGGCGGTCTTGGGCAGTGGGTCCTTGCAGCCTTCCTGGACCAGGGCGAAGCCCACGGAGATGGCATTGGCCTTGTCGTCGTTCTGTGTCGCCAGCCAGCGCCAGGCGAGTGCCGCGCCAGGGCCGATGCCGCTGACCAGGGTGGCCGGGCCCTTGAGCTGGCCCAGGGCTGCTTGCAAGGCGTGCTCCTGCAGCTTGCAGTCGTCCTTGGGTAGGATCACTTGCACGATCTGTGCGCTGCCGCCCTGGCTCAGGGCAATCAGTTGGCTGTCGCTCAGGCTGGCGTCGGCCAGCACGGCGACGGCTACGCGAGCCTTGGGGGTGGTGCCAGGGGTCACACGGGTCAGGGTCGAGCCGTCGGCCTGGGGCAGTTGCTCCAGGGTCGGTTGGGGGGCGGGGCGATTCCAGTACCAGTAGCCGCCACCCAGGATCAGGGCCAGCACCACCAGACTTGCCAATACATACCGCCAGGAGCGTCGAATCATCAGCGTTTCACCAATCCAGTCAAGCCGCCCGCGATCAGGGCGGCGGTATCGGCCAGTGCCACCAGCGGATCAAGTCCTGCGGGCACGGCCATGTAACGAGGTTCCCAGTCAGGCTGGAACTTGTCTTTGAAGCGGCGCAAACCTTGGAAGTTATACAGCTGCTCGCCACGGCGGAATACCATCGAGCCCAGGCGCTGGGTCAGCGGTGCGCCACGGCGCGGTTGCAGGCCCGACAGCGGCACCATGCCGAGGCTGAAGCGTGCATAGTTGTGGCTCTTATAGTGCTGGATCAAGCCGACCATCATGAACTCCATGGTCAGCTTTGGCGCATCCGGGTGCGCACGCATCAGGTCCAGGCTGGCCAGGTCATGGCTGTAGGTCTCAAGCAGGTTGGCGAAGGCCACCGGCTGCCCCTCGAAGCGAATCACCGCAATGCGAAAATGCTTGAGGTACTCGTCGCTGAAACGGCCCAGGGAGAAGCCCTTCTCGCGCACGTTCTTGCCGGTCAACCAGGCATCGGAGATGACTTTCAAAGCATCCATCGGCGCTTGGCCCGGCTCGAAGATTTCCAGGGACAGGCCATCCCGGGTCCCGCGGTTCCAGGTGTAGCGCAGGTCCTTCATCTCCTTGCCCTTGGCTTCCAGGTCAAAGCGCTTGAGATCGACCCGGGCTTCTTCGCCCAGCTTGATCGCGGTCAGGCCGATATCCATATAGAAGGGCAGGTTCTCCGCACGTACCTGGTAGAACACCGGGCGGGCGTGGTGGATGTCGCACAGGTCGCGAAACTGCCAGATCATCTCGGCCCGTGGCTGGGTCGGGCCGATCGGGTCGTACAGGGCCACCAGGCTGCGGCCGCGCCGGGCGTACATCAGGAACGCTTCGTCGTTGGGGTGAAACAGCAGGGCCTTGTCGCCGGTCAGTGCCAGGCCGCCGTCGGGTTGCGAGGAGGCCATCAGGATCTTGGTGGCACGCTCCAGCTCATCGGCGGTCGGCAGGTGGATCACCGGGCGGGCGGTGCGCAACAACCAGGTCAGCGACACAATCACCAGCAAGATGGCGGCGCCCAGCAGCGAGCGCAGGCCACGCGGGGCGTTGGCGTCGAGGGTGAACTGCCACCACAGTTGATGACTGTAAGGTACGTCCTGATAGGCGAACAGCAGCAGCCAGATCGACGCTCCCAGCACGCACACGCTGGCCACCAGGTACAGCGGCGAGAACGGCAGTTCGGTCAGGCGGCTGGCGCGGTAGAAAGAGCGCCGGAAGATTGCCAGCAGCACCGCAGTGATGGTCATCAGGCTGGCTTCTTCCCAGTCGAAGCCTTTGAGCAGTGAGAGCAGGGCGCCCACCAGCAGCAGCACCATGGTCAGCATCCAGGCTGCCGACAGGCGTCGACGCAGGCCCTGGGCCAGCAACAGGCACAACACGCCGATCAGGCTGGCGCCAAAGTGCGAGGCGTCAATCAGGCGGTGGGGAATCAGGAAGCCGATGTTTTCCAGGCGTGAGTCGATTTCCGGGGTGGCGCCGGAGAACAGCAGCACCACCCCGGACAAAAAAACCAGCACGGCCAACACCGGTGCCGCGAGGCCCGAGGCCACCCGCAGGCTTTGCTGGGTCTGGAACAGGCGCTGGGCTTCGTTGATCAGCAGGAAGATGCACGCGATCAGCAATGGCAGCACCACGTAGATCATCCGGTACAACAGCAGCGCGGCGGCCAGTGGTGCGGCGCCGAGCTTGTCGGCAAACGCGGCCAGCAGGATCGCCTCGAATACGCCGACACCGCCAGGCACATGGCTGAGCACACCGGCCGCGAGCGCCAGCAGGTACACCAGCAGGAACGGGCCAAAGGGCGGGGCTTCTGGCAGCAACATATAAAGAACGGTAGCGGCGGCGGCGACATCCAGCGCGGTGATGATCAGTTGCAGGAACGTCAGGCGGCGCCCAGGCAGGCGCAAGGTGCGGCGGCCGGCCTTGACCAGCAGGTTGTCGGGGTAGGGCTGCTCTGGCAGGCGCCGACGATAAATCCCGATACACAATACGGCTGACAGCAGCAGCACCGCGCCTGCGATGCCGCCGAGCAGCGCTGCCGGCAGATGCAGGGCGTTGGAGGCGGCGGGCAGGTTGCTCAACGTGGCCAGGGCGGCGAGCGGCGGCAAGGCGCAACCCAGGGCCAGGCTGGCAAATACGGTCATATGGGCCACTTCCGAAGCCCCGATGCCATGCCGTGCATAAAGGCGGTAGCGCACCGAACCACCGGACAGCATCGACAGGCCAATCGCATTGCCGATGGCGAATGCAGTAAAGCCGCCGTAGGCCAGGGTCTTGGCCGGCAGTTTTACCCCGGCGTAGCGTGCGCCGGAAAATTCGTAGCCCAATAGAATGATGAAACCCGCGATCGCGGCGGCAAAGGCGCCCAGCAGGGAAGGCTTCGGCACTTCCAGGATCGAGTCGTGCAGGGCGTATAGATCCAGCTCTAGCAGCAAGTGGCGGCAGGCGATCAAGGCAATGGCAAACAGCAGCAGAGTGACTGCCAGCCCAATGGGTTGGCGATACTTGCTCAACAGATCCAGCCAGCGCAGGCGAGTGGGGGCGATCGGTTGTGTGGCTGTGACGGTGTCTTGTGGTTCAGACGAATTGGCGCGCATCAATCACCTCGTGGATTGTGCGCGACAGGATGGGGGTATCCAGCCAAGTTACCAATCCCTATGTACAAAATAATTACAAATAGTAACGCGGATCACCGGTCCCGGCGACAGCGTCCATTGGTCGCGCAAGGACGCGCTCGACACTTGAGCATAGCTTGCAAATGGATGGACTCTGAAACCCGCGCGCGGTTTCATGAAAGATGCCATGCCATTGTTTCAAAAGAACTTTTTCTGCGGATACAAAAAAGGCCACTCTTTCGAGTAGCCTTTTTTGATGTTTGGTTGCGGGAGCCGGATTTGAACCGACGACCTTCGGGTTATGAGCCCGACGAGCTACCAGACTGCTCCATCCCGCGTCTGTGGGCGGCATTCTACAGCGCAACGACGAGGTGTCAACCGTTAATGACATAAAGCGCAAAATAACTGCAAATTAGCCTAAGTGCTCGATTGAAAAAGACTTTTCACTGCCCTGGCGCATCGCCGGGGGTAGCAGGGCAAAAACCTGCACGCACAAAAAAGGCCACTCTTTCGAGTAGCCTTTCTTGATGTTTGGTTGCGGGAGCCGGATTTGAACCGACGACCTTCGGGTTATGAGCCCGACGAGCTACCAGACTGCTCCATCCCGCGTCTGTGTGTCGGCATTCTACAGAGGAATGGCAGTGTGTCAACTGCTGATTCCAAGAAAAGCGCTTGTGCTTCAATCGGTTAGCTCTCCAAGGCAAGGGCAGTATGGGGTTGCGGCCAGTCTAGCCGTGGCTTCCAGCTCTATTGGAGGGTGTTGTTCGATTGAAAAAATGAATTCATCCAGGTTTTTTCCTACCACTTTGTCAGATGATTCAAAGTACTGGTGCTATATACAGGTGTGAATGCGATACTGGCGATCCGTCTACTTATGTCCTGACCACGCCTCTCTTTATATGACGCAGCGCAAAATCATCCACGTCGACTGTGACTGCTTCTACGCTGCCATCGAAATGCGGGATAACCCGAGCCTGGCGCAAAAGCCCCTGGCGGTAGGTGGCTCGGCGGACCGGCGCGGGGTGATCGCCACCTGCAACTATGAGGCGCGGGCCTACGGTGTGCGTTCGGCGATGTCATCGCGCCATGCATTGAAGCTGTGCCCCGACCTGACCATCGTCAAGCCGCGCATGGATGCCTATAAAGAAGCATCGAAGGAAATCCACACGATTTTTTGCGACTACACCGATCTGATCGAGCCGTTGTCGCTGGACGAGGCTTACCTGGATGTTTCCGATTGCGCGCATTTCGGCGGCAGTGCCACGCGTATTGCCCAGGATATCCGCCGGCGCGTCTCCAACCAGTTGCATATCACGGTTTCGGCGGGGGTGGCGCCCAACAAGTTCCTGGCCAAGATCGCCAGCGACTGGAAAAAGCCCAATGGGCTGTTTGTAATCACCCCCGACCAGGTGGAAGATTTCGTATCGCAACTGCCGGTAAGCAAGCTGCATGGCGTCGGCAAGGTCACTGCCGACAAGCTGGCACGCCTGGGGATCGAGGACTGCCTGCAATTGCGCGAGTGGAACAAGCTGGCGCTGGTGCGGGAGTTCGGCAGTTTCGGTGAGCGGTTATGGAGTTTGGCGCGTGGGATTGATGAGCGTGCGGTACACAACGACAGCCGCCGGCAATCGATCAGTGTAGAAAACACCTACGACGTCGACCTGCCGGACCTGCCCAGTTGCCTGGAAAAACTCCCGGAACTGATGGCGACCCTGGCCGGGCGCATACAGCGCATCGACAGCAGTTATCGGCCGGGCAAACCCTTTGTCAAAGTGAAGTTTCATGACTTTACCCAGACCACCCTGGAGCAGGCGGGGGCGGGGCGGGACCTGGAGAGTTACCAGCAATTGCTGACCCAGGCGTTCAATCGTGGGGGCAAGCCGGTGCGGTTATTGGGGATTGGCGTGCGCTTGCTCGACTTGAGCGTGGGGAATGAACAGCTGGAGCTGTCCTGGTAGATGGCTGGAGGTGGGCCTTATGTGGGAGCGGGCTTGCGTGCGATGGCAGTGGGTCAGTCGAATGTATCTAACCTGACACTCCGCTATCGCGGGCAAGCCCGCTCCCACACAAGTCCGCTCCTACATTGAGTGCTGCCTCAGCGGGTACCCGGATCCGCCACCAGCCGGCCGCCATCCTTGGTCAGCGCCTTGAGAAATTCCTGCTGCAATTCCGGATCATTGCGGGTCAGTTCAATCAGGCTCTGTTCCAGTTCGCTGGCTTCTTCTTCCAGGCCCAGTTCCGACAAGCGCTTGACCCGATGCACCCATTGGCTGACTTCGTCATCCTCCAGGTCGTCGTAGATCAAGGCGTGGGCTTCCAGCAGCTTGCCGCGCAAGGTCGTGCTGATGGCCAGGGATGAGTCCGAATGCACATCATCCTGGGCATCTTCAATGCTGATCCGCAAGGTGCGGACCTGGCTCAAATCCTGTTCGGCAAACGGGCTGTCCAACAGGTTCAGGCGCAGGACGCCGTTGCGATCGGTGGTCATCTCGTGGGTCTGCTTGCCAGCCTTGACCTGCACCGGTCGCTCACTCCACGGCAGGCTGGTGTACTCCAGGCGGCGGTCACGCTGGATTTCATCGATACCCGCCAGGTTCTGTTGCGCCCGGCCGTGGGATTGCACGTTCATGAACGGGTTGAGCCCGGCCACGCCGTAACTGATCCAGTCATGGGTCATGCTGTCCGGGAGGTTGCCCAGGGCAAAGATGTTCGCCACGTTGGCCCCGGCGCCCGCCACCACTGCCACCGCACCCAGCGGGATCTCGTAGAGTTCGCGCCAGGGTTGGTAGGGCGTGTAGCGATCATAGTGGCGCGTGACTTCAAATTCAGTGACTTCGAAAGTCCGCTGTTCATGAATGCGCACGCGGCGTTGCGGCAGTTCGAGCACCTTGGGTTCGCCGACATCGATCTGCAGGCTGTGGTCGAGCAACTTGCGCTCGATCCGTTCCTCGTGCTCGCTACGCTGCGACATCTGATTGGCGCAGCCGCTGACCAGCAGGGCGCCGCACAAGGCGGCGCCCCCCAGGGCTTTGGTGTTTCGCTTGAACATGACTTCTCTTGATCTGGTTTTCAGCGACGAATACGCGCCTGAAGGAAGGGCAGCACGTCAGCCACCGGCAACGGTTGGGCTTGGGCTTCGGTCCGGCTCTTGTATTCCAGATTGCCATCGGCCAGGCCGCGGTCACTGACCACGATCCGGTGAGGGATGCCAATCAGTTCCATGTCGGCAAACTTGATGCCCGGGCTGGTCTTCTTGTCGCGATCATCGAGCAGCACTTCGAAACCGGCGGCCGTCAGTTCGGCATACAGTTTGTCGGTGGCTTCGCGAACCTGCTCGGTTTCGTAGCGCAGCGGTACCAGGGCGATCTGGAACGGCGCCAGGGTGTCGCTCCAGATAATGCCTTTGTCGTCGTGGTTCTGCTCGATGGCAGCCGCCACCACGCGGGAAACGCCAATGCCATAGCAGCCCATTTCCAGGGTCACCGGCTTGCCGTTTTCGCCCAGCACTTCGCACTTCATCGCCTTGCTGTACTTGTTGCCCAGCTGGAAGATGTGCCCCACTTCGATGCCGCGCTTGATTTCCAGGGTGCCCTTGCCGTCCGGGCTTGGATCACCGGCCACCACGTTGCGCAGGTCGGCCACGGTCGGCACCGGCAGGTCACGCTCCCAGTTGACGCCAAAGTAGTGCTTGTCGTCGATATTGGCGCCGATGCCGAAGTCGCTCATCAGCTCGACGGAACGGTCGATGATGATCGGCAATGGCAGGTTCAGCGGGCCCAGGGAACCAGCGCCGGCGCCAATGGCGTCACGCAGTTCGGCGTCCGAAGCCATGACCAGCGGGCTGGCCACGCCAGATTGCTGGGCAGCCTTGATTTCGTTGAGCTCGTGGTCGCCACGGATAACCAGGGCGATCAGCTTGCCTTCTTCCTCGGCATGCACGATCAGGGTCTTGATGGTCTTTTCAATCGGCAGATTGAATTTTTCGACCAGGGCCGCGATGGTCTTGGTGTCTGGGGTGTCGACCAGGCGCAGCTCTTCAGCCGGCGCAGGACGGGAAGTTTCCCGTGGCACCGCTTCGGCTTTCTCGATGTTGGCCGCGTAGTCGGAGCCGTCGCTGAAGACGATATCGTCTTCGCCGGACTCTGCCAGCACGTGGAACTCATGGGAGCCCGCGCCGCCGATGGAACCGTTGTCCGCTTCAACTGGGCGGAATTTCAGGCCCAGGCGGGTGAACACGTTGCAATAGGCCTGGTGCATGCGGTCATAGGTGACCTGCAGCGAAGGCTGGTCGGCATGGAACGAATAGGCGTCCTTCATGATGAACTCGCGGCCACGCATCAAGCCGAAGCGTGGGCGGATTTCGTCACGGAACTTGGTCTGGATCTGATACAGGTTGAGGGGCAGCTGTTTGTAGCTGCTCAACTCGTTGCGCATCAGGTCGGTGATCACTTCTTCATGGGTCGGGCCTGCGCAGAAGTCGCGGCCATGACGATCCTTGAAGCGCAGCAACTCAGGGCCGTACTCTTCCCAGCGCCCGGATTCCTGCCACAGTTCAGCCGGCTGAGTGCTCGGCATCAATACTTCCAGAGAGCCGGCGGCGTTCATTTCTTCGCGAACGATCGCTTCGACCTTGCGCATCACCTTCAAGCCCATGGGCAGCCAGGTGTACAGGCCAGAGGCCAGTTTGCGGATCATACCGGCGCGCAGCATCAGCTGGTGGCTGATCACGACCGCATCGGAAGGCGTTTCTTTCTGTGTGGCGAGCAAATATTGACTGGTACGCATGGTAGGCCGTTGTCGGTTGCTTGGACTTGAAGTGACCTGGGATTGTACGGGCGGTCGCCGCCAGAGTACAGGCATCAGGTGCTGACGGGATTTCTGTGGGAGCGGGCTTGGCCGCGATGCCGGCGCCTGGCTGTGTCAGGCAAACCGCAGTGATGCTATCGCGGGCAAGCCCGCTCCCACAGGTATCAGCCTTCTTCGGGCGGGTTCAAACGGATCCGCCGGCTTTCCTGGTACCAATGCAAGGCAATCAGCAGCAGTGTCGGCACGCCGAGCAGCGCGGTGATCAGGAAGAAGTTGTGATAGCCGAACTTTTCCACCATGACCCCCGAGTACCCGCCGATCAAACGTGGCAACAGCAGCATGATCGAGCTGAGCAGGGCGTACTGGGTGGCGGAGAACTTAAGGTTGGTCAGGCTCGACAGGTAGGCGACGAACGCCGAAGTCGCCAGGCCCGAGCTGAAGTTGTCCAGGGAGATGGTGAAGATCAGCATCTGCAGGTCGGCGCCCATGTCGGCGAGCATCAGGAACAGCAGGTTGGTGCCGGCCGAGGTGATACCACCGATAAACAGGATCGGCAGGATGCCGAACCGCACGATCAACAGGCCGCCCATGCCGGCGCCGACCAGGGTCATGATCAGGCCGAAGATCTTACTGACGCTGGCGATCTGGTCCTTGGTGAACCCCTGGTCGATATAGAACACGTTGGCCATCACGCCCATCACCGTGTCCGACATCCGGTAGGTGGCGATCAACCCCAGCAGCAGCAGGGCCTGCCAGCGGTAGCGCAGGATAAAGTCGTTGACCGGCGTCAGCACCGGCGCCAGGCCCCGGCGGCCCATGGCCGAAAGGCACAGGGTGGTGAGGGTGATATAGAGGATGGCGCGTAGAAACGCGCGGTCTTCGAGCAGCAGGTCGAACAGGCTCACGCCTTCGAACAGCACGCTGGCAAAGTCAGTGTTGTAGAGCTGGGTGAACATCGCCGGGACCGACACCAGCAGGACGATCAACACGAATACCGACATCAGTTGGTGGGCAAAGGTATAGCGCCCGGCCTGCAACTGGGTGCGCAACGGCACATCGGGTTCGCGCATGAAAAAGCTGGTGAGCAGGGCGGGGATCATCAGTACACCGAACAGCACATAGGTGCCGGTCCACGCCGAATGTTTGTAGTTAAAGCCGGTGGAGCCAAAGCCCTCGGCAAAGAACAGCGCGCCGGCGGTGGCCAGCAGGGCGGCGATACGGTAGCCGGACATATAGCTGGCGGCCAGTGCGGCCTGGCGGCTGTCGTCGGCGATTTCCAGGCGATAGGCGTCTACCGCGATGTCTTGGGTGGCGGAGGCAAATGCCACGATAACGGCAATGGCGATCAGCCAGGACAGGTGTTTCTGCGGGTCGCAGAAGCCCATGCCGATCAAGCCGAGAATTACCAGGGATTGGGACAGCACCAGCCAGGAGCGACGACGCCCCAGCTTGCCCAATAGCGGCAGGCGCCATTGGTCCAGTAGTGGTGACCAGACCCACTTGAACGCATAGGCCAGGCCGATCAGGCTCGCATAGCCAATGGTTTCGCGCGCCACACCGGCTTCACGCAACCAGACCGAGAGCGTCGAGAACACCAACATGTAAGGCAGACCGGCGGCGAAGCCGAGCAGTAACAGCACTAACGTCGAGGGGCTGGCATAGGCAGCGAGCGCGGCGCGCCAGGTTTTACGGGGCATGGGCTGGAGTCTGCCTCAGATTTACGGAAACAAAGCGCGCACTCTAACCGCTGTGCTCTACCGGGCGCCAGCCATGACGCTGAATATCAACGCGATTGTTCAGGATACTGACACCTTCGCTGCGCAAACGCGCACGTTGTTCATCGCCCGAAGCGCTACCCACAGGCAGACTTATCCGACCGCCGGCGGCGACTACCCGGTGCCAGGGCAACTTGGAACCCTCGGGAAGCTGGCTCAGGGTGCGGCCCACGAAGCGTGCGGCGCGCCCCAGGCCGGCCAGGTGCGCCAGTTCGCCGTAGCTCACCACGCAGCCTTCGGGCACTTGGGCCAAGGTCAGGTACAGCGCGGTACGGCGCATTTCGGCCGGGTTTTGCGGGGTGTCGGCGGGCTCGTTCACTGTTCTGGCAGCTCGGTTGAAATTGGTCGTCGATATGTAAGAAACGTCTGTAAAAATGCCGTTGAGAATTGAACTCAATAGAAAACCTTGAGTCAGTCCTTGCTAAGACTTCAGCTACGCCGATAATGCCTCCTTTTTCGCCAAACTTGAGCCCCGTAACCGCTTATGTTGTCCAGAACCCTGTTGTGCCTCGCTGTCTTTACTGCTTCTACCCCTGTGCTGGCCGATACGGTCTGGTTGAAAAACGGTGATCGCCTGACCGGCAAGATCAAGGTTTTCGACGGCGGCAAACTGCTGATCCAGACCGAATACGCGGGTGCAATCCCGGTGGACTGGAAGCAGGTGAAAACCCTGGAAAGCGACCAGGAACTGCTGGTCAAGCAGGATGCCTACACCGGCGAGAAGGCCAAGTCCCTGCACCCGGCGGAGGATGGCAAGGTGGTCCTGGCCAACGGCGAGACGCCCAAGACGGTGGAGTTGGCCAGCATCCAGCAGATCATCAAGCCCAAGCCGGTGATCGAGGATCTGGTGTGGAAGGGCAACGTCGACGTGGCGCTGGACTACAAGCGTGCGGAAAAAGACACCGACGATTATGACATCGACTTCAAGACCACCGCCCGTCACGGCAAGTGGCGGCATATCGCTGAAGGCGAATACAACCGCGAATTCCAGAACGATGTGGTCACCACCGACAACTGGAGTGCCGAGTACGCGCTGGACCGCTTTATTACCGACCAGTGGTTCTGGCAGGGGCGCTTGACCTACAAGCACGACAGGGTTGAAGACCTGCGTCGCCAGCGCACCGTCGGTACCGGTCCGGGTTATCAGTTCTGGGATGATGAACTGGGCGCGTTTTCCCTCGGCTCGCTGCTCAACCGCACTGACTATGAATACCAGGACGGCGGCAAGGACAACTTCTATTCCCTGGCCATGAAGTGGGACTACAACCGCTACCTGATCGGCAAGACCGTGGAGTTCTTCACCAACGGCGAAGTGGGCAAGCCCCTGGCCGGTCCTGCCGACTACGCCCTCGATGCCGAAATGGGCCTGCGCTACAAAGTCACCGAATGGGCCTCGCTCAATCTCAAGGCCGAGCGCGACATCATCAGCGGCGGTTCGGACAGCGACTTGAGCAAGACCCGTTACACCGCAGGTTTTGGCGTGACCTGGTAAGCCTGCCACGGTACGAATGCGGACTTTTAATGTGGGAGCGGGCTTGCTCGCGATAGCGATGTATCAGTCGACATATTCGTTAACTGACCAGTCTGCTATCGCGAGCAAGCCCGCTCCCACAGTTGTTTTTCGGCGTTGTTACAGGCGCAACCCGCCATCCAGCTCCAGGATGCGCCCGGTGTAATAGTCGTTCTCGAAGATATATCCCGCCGAATGGGCGATTTCTTCCGGGCGGCCCATGCGCTTGAGCGGGATCCCCGACGTCATCTTCTCCAGCGCCTCGGGCTTCATGCCCAGGGTCATCTCGGTCTCGATGAAGCCCGGCGCAATGCCCGCCACGCGAATGCCATAGCGCGCCAGTTCCTTGGCCCAGGTCACCGTCGCCGCCGCCACGCCGGCCTTGGCCGCCGAATAGTTGGTCTGGCCCACGTTACCCGCGCGGGAGATCGACGAGATATTGATAATGGCGCCCTGGTTTTTCAGCTCCACCATCTTCGCCGCCACTTCGCGGGTGCAGAGGAACACGCCGGTCAGATTGACGTCGATCACCGCCTGCCACTGGGCCAGGCTCATCTTGGTCATCTCGCCGTCCTTGACCTTGAGCAACAGGCCATCGCGCAGGATCCCGGCGTTGTTGATCAGACCGTGGATCGCGCCGAAATCATCGGCGATCCGTGCCACGGTGTAGGTCACCTGTTCTTCGTCTGCCACATTGCATAGATAGCTGCGCGCGGTGACGCCATGAGACTGGCATGCAGCCACTGCCGCATCGAGCTTTTCCTGATTGAGGTCCACCAGCGCCAGGTGGGCACCTTTACTTGCAAAATACTCGGCCATGGAACGGCCCAAACCCTGGCAACCGCCGGTGATAATGATTACTTTGTCGTTGATATGCATTCGCATGTCCTGTGAGCAGATTTAAGCGGTTGCCCAAGTCCGTTTTTTGACGGAATTTATCGAAGGAGTCATAAGTTGAGCGTCCACGTCGCCAAGAATGCCCGAGAACTACTGCTCAAGGAATACCGTGGGGCGCTCGCCACACACTCCAAAGCCATGCCCGGCTTCCCCTTTGGTTCGGTGGTGCCTTACTGCCTGGACGCCGAGGGCCGGCCGCTGATCCTGATCAGCCGTATTGCCCAGCACACCCATAACCTGCAAAAAGACCCTAAATGTTCGTTGCTGGTGGGTGAGCGTGAGGCGGATGACGTGCAGGCCGTCGGGCGCCTCACCTATCTTGCCGAAGCCGAAAAACTCGAGGACGAGGCGGCCATTGCTGCCGCCGCCGAGCGTTACTATCGGTACTTCCCGGATTCGGCGAACTACCACAAGGCCCATGATTTTGATTTCTGGGTCCTCAAGCCGGTGCGGCATCGCTATATCGGCGGTTTCGGGGCGATCCACTGGGTGGATCATCTGACCCTGGCCAACCCGTTCGCCGGCAAGGCCGAGTTGAGCATGATCGAGCACATGAACAGCGATCATACCAAGGCCATCGCCCACTATGTCGAACTGGCCGGCCTGCCGACCTTCGAGCCGGCGCAACTGGCCGGCATCGACAGCGAGGGCATGCATTTGCGCATCGGCCAGGGCTTGCACTGGTTGCCTTTTGCGGATACTTGCAACACTCCGACACAAGTGCGCGAGGCCCTGGTTTTCCTGGCCCATGCCGAGGCATGGCCGAAAAAAGCCGTCACACACGCTTGAATTCACGAAAGGGCGACGTCATCTAAGGTCTAGTAGCAAGGCATTCTTGCGTTGAGGAACCATTTGATGCGCCCTTTTTTATTGCTCTTTCTGCTGTTTCCGGTGCTGGAGCTGTTCGTATTCGTCAAGGTCAGCGGGGCTATCGGGTTTTTCCCGGCGCTGCTGCTGATCATTCTCGGCTCGATGCTCGGCGTGTTCGTGCTGCGGATCGCCGGCCTGGCCACGGCACTGCGTGCCCGTGAAAGCCTGAACCGTGGCGAATTGCCGGCCCAGACCATGCTCGAAGGCCTGATGATGGCCTTGGCCGGTGGCCTGCTGATCGTGCCGGGTTTTGTCAGCGATGTGCTCGGTTTGATCCTGCTGTTGCCATTCACCCGTCGGTTGCTGGCGGGCAAGCTGCGCCAGCGTGCCGAAGAAGCGGCGATCCGCCAGCGTGCCTTTGCCGACGACCTGCAACCCCGTGGCGGCCCGGCACCTCGCCAGCCGCTGGGGCGTGAAGGTGATGTGATCGAAGGCGAGTTCGAGCACCGCGACTCCAAGTAATACCCTCCCTGGCATGGCCCCTGCGGGTGCCTTGCCGGAGTAAAAATTTTCACCGCTGGCCCTTGTAATAAGCATATACGCCCTTATGTAACGGTCACCGCAAGGTTTCTGGTGGCGACACCAGACAGACTTCCGCGTTTCGCTTGGCGAACCGCGACCGGCACCGCCGGACTACCACCAGCCGGTACTGATACCGGCCGATGAAACTTACAATTAGGAGAGATCGACAATGAGCAAGCTTCGTCCTCTGCACGACCGCGTCGTTATCCGTCGCAGCGAAGAAGAAAAGAAAACCGCTGGCGGTATCGTTCTGCCAGGTTCGGCTGCTGAAAAAGCCAACCACGGTGTGATCCTCGCAGTTGGCCCAGGCAAGACGCTGGAAAACGGTCAAGTACGTGAGCTGGCTGTGAAAGTGGGTGACAGGGTTGTATTCGGTCCTTACTCCGGCAGCAACACTGTGAAAATCGACGGCGAAGACCTGCTGGTGATGGCTGAGAACGAGATTCTCGCTGTACTGGAAGGCTGATTTTCCCGCTCATTTTCCCGTTACTACAAAGTATTTAAGGAATATCGATCATGGCTGCTAAAGAAGTTAAATTCGGCGATTCCGCCCGTAAGAAAATGCTCACCGGTGTCAACATCCTGGCTGACGCAGTAAAAGCGACCCTGGGCCCGAAAGGCCGTAACGTGATCATCGAGAAGAGCTTCGGCGCTCCGACCATCACCAAGGACGGCGTTTCGGTCGCCAAAGAAATCGAACTGGAAGACCGTTTCGAAAACATGGGCGCGCAGCTGGTCAAAGACGTTGCCTCCCGTGCCAACGATGACGCAGGCGACGGCACCACCACCGCCACCGTTCTGGCTCAGGCAATCGTCAACGAAGGCTACAAAGCCGTCGCTGCCGGCATGAACCCGATGGACCTCAAGCGCGGCATCGACAAGGCGACCATCGCCATCGTTGCTGAGCTGAAAAGCCTGTCCAAGCCATGCGCTGACACCAAGGCTATCGCTCAGGTAGGCACCATCTCCGCCAACTCCGACAGCTCCATCGGCGACATCATTGCCGAAGCCATGGAAAAAGTCGGTAAAGAAGGCGTGATCACCGTTGAAGAAGGCACTGGCCTGGAAAACGAACTGTCGGTTGTAGAAGGCATGCAGTTCGACCGTGGCTACCTGTCCCCGTACTTCGTCAACAAGCCAGAGACCATGGTTGCCGAGCTGGACAGCCCGCTGATCCTGCTGGTCGACAAAAAGATCTCGAACATCCGCGAAATGCTGCCAGTACTGGAAGCCGTTGCCAAAGCCGGCCGTCCACTGCTGATCGTTTCCGAAGACGTTGAAGGCGAAGCCCTGGCGACTCTGGTTGTGAACAACATGCGCGGTATCGTTAAAGTCGCAGCCGTCAAGGCTCCAGGCTTCGGCGATCGTCGCAAGGCCATGCTGCAGGACATCGCCGTCCTGACTGGCGGTACCGTTATCTCCGAAGAGATCGGCCTGAGCCTGGAAAGTGCCACCCTGGAAAACCTGGGTAGCGCCAAGCGCGTGACCATCTCCAAGGAAAACACCATCATCGTTGACGGTGCTGGCGTGGAGCAGGACATCCAGGCGCGCATCACCCAGATCCGTGCCCAGGTTGCTGAAACCTCCTCGGACTACGACCGTGAAAAACTGCAAGAGCGCCTGGCCAAGCTGTCCGGCGGTGTTGCAGTGATCAAGGTTGGCGCTGGTTCCGAAGTTGAAATGAAAGAGAAGAAAGCCCGCGTTGAAGACGCCCTGCACGCAACCCGCGCAGCCGTCGAAGAAGGCGTGGTACCTGGCGGTGGCGTTGCGCTGATCCGTGCCCTGGAAGCCTTGGTCGGTCTGACCGGCGACAACGCTGACCAGGACGTGGGTATTGCTGTACTGCGTCGTGCTGTTGAAGCACCGCTGCGCCAGATTGCTGCCAACTCCGGCGACGAGCCGAGCGTTGTGGTCAACGAAGTCAAGAACGGCAAAGGTAACTACGGTTACAACGCTGCGACTGGCGTCTACGGCGACATGATCGAAATGGGCATCCTGGACCCTACCAAGGTGACTCGTTCCGCGCTGCAAGCGGCATCCTCCATCGGCGGTCTGATCCTGACCACCGAAGCTGCGATCGCTGATGCACCGAAGAAAGAAGGCTCGGCTGGCGGCGGTATGCCAGACATGGGCGGCATGGGTGGCATGGGCGGCATGATGTAAGCCAGCCTTACCCCTGATGCATAAAAGCCCCGCCTGAGTGATCAGGCGGGGCTTTTTTATGGGCGCTTATCGAGTCAGCGCGCACTCATTTGAGGGGCGGCGTCTTTCGCGCCTTTCCAGGCTAACAGGTGTTGCTTGAAGTCATGACTGGCTGCCTGGTAGTAAGTGATCGCACGTTGGATCAACGGGTCATTGCTGTCTACCCGGGACTCCTGGCTCGCGCCCAGGGCCTGGTCATGGCGCCGCAGGCCTTGGCGGGGGCTGAGGATTGCCAGGTTGGTGCCGTCAAACAAGCCCAGGTGCTGATAGTTGCCGATCACTACGCGAGGAGGCAGCGGGTTGTCTTGCAGCAGGTTGCGTCCGAAAAACGTCGATTCATAGCTCAGGTTCAACAGACCCAGGAGTGTCGGGGCGAGGTCGATCTGGCTGGCCAGTTGCGCGCTTTCCCGGGCCTCGATCAATTTCGGCGCATAGATAAACAGTGGAATCTGGTAGTTGGCGACGGGCAAGTCTTCCTTGCCCGCGCTGCCGGCGGTGTGGTCGGCGACAAACACAAAGATCGTATTGTCGAACCACGGTTTTTGGCGCGCAGCCTGTAGGAATTGGCCGATGGCGTAGTCAGTGTATTTCACCGCACCGTCGCGACCGTTGCCGGACTTGATGTCGATCCTGCCGTCCGGGTAGGTGTAGGGGCGATGGTTGGAGGTGGTCATCAACTGCAGCAGGAACGGTTGCTGCTTGGCATAACCGGCATCCGCCAGCTTCAAGGTTTGCTTGAAGAGGTCTTCATCGGCCATGCCCCAGGCGTTTTTAAAGCTGATTTCGGATTCGGCGACACTGCTCTGATCAACCACCCGGTAACCGTTGCCGCTGAAAAACGCATTCATATTGTCGAAGTAGCCGCGGCCGCCATACACAAACACGCTGTCATAACCGATTGCACTGAGCTGCTGGCCCAGGCTGGCGAAGCCGCTTTCGCGACCAATCCGTTTGACGATGGAGCGCCCCGGAGTGGGCGGGATGGCCAGGGTAATGGCTTCCAGGCCTCGGTCGGTGCGGGTGCCGGTGGCGTAGAAGTTGCTGAAATACAGGCTGTGTTTGCGCAACTCATCAAGGTTGGGGGTCAGGTTGCGGTCGTCGCCATTGCTGCCCATGTATTTGGCGCTGAAGCTTTCGATGGTCACCAGCACGATATTGGGTTTGCGCAACGTGCCGGGGTTGTCGATGGCGCGGCGGATATCCAGTGGATCGGTGCCAATGAACCGGGCATTGGGTTCACTGAGTTCTGCCCGTAGCTGGCGGGCCACGATATCGCTCGGCAGGCTTTTGTAGAACTGGCTGTAGTCCAGTTCATTGTTGCGGAACGCGGCGAAGAATTGGTATGGGCCATTGCTGGCCAGTTCGTTGTTATAGGCGTTGCCACCCTGGGTACGCGGGCTGTCCTGGCTGACCAACTGCAGGCTCAGGCCGGCAACCACCAACAATCCCACGGCATTGAGTAAGCGCCCACGCATGGCCGGCAGCGGCGAGTCGAGTGCTGCGTTGAACAGCTTGCGCAAGGCCAGGCTCAGGACAATCGCCAGTATTGCCAACAGGCCCAACAGTTTGCCGATTGGGTAGGACTCCAGCAGGTTGTTCAACACCTCATCGGAATACACCAGATAGTCGACGGCGATAAAGTTGAAGCGCACGCCGAACTCATCCCAGAACAACCATTCGGCCACCGAGGTGAACAGCATGGCGAACAGGCTGACGGTCAGTACGCCTTGCAGGAACCAGCGGTGGCCGCGCCGCCGCCACAAAGCCGGTGGGCACAGCAGTAGGTACAGGCCCAGGGGCAGCGCGGCATAGGCCAGGAAACCCAGGTCGTAGAGCAGGCCCACACCGAACACCGGCAGCAGGTTGCCGCCGACTTCATCCAGGTGGGTAATGAGCAGTACGCTGCGGGTCAACAGAAAAATAACCAGCCAAGCGCCGGTCAGCAACAGCAGATAGCGCATTGGCGCAGTTTTGATAAAACCCATATCCAAGTTCCTTATATCAATGGGGGGCGATTTTCACTCTGGTACTGTAGTCAAGCTGTGAACCGATAGTGAAAAACTCGTTGCACCAGTCAATCAGTTGAAAAGAGTAATAGGTCAGCCCCTCAGGCCTAGCGGTAAGCCCGGCTTGGCCTTAAGCTGCGCGAGCCAACACGGCCGTTACCGCGTACGGAGACACTGCCCATGCGAATTTTATTGGTTGAAGACAACCGCGATATTCTGGCCAACCTGGCGGATTACCTGGGGCTCAAGGGCTACACCGTGGACTGTGCGCAGGACGGTTTGTCAGGCCTGCACCTGGCCGCCACCGAGCATTACGACCTGATCGTGCTCGATATCATGCTGCCCGGCATTGATGGCTACACCCTGTGCAAACGCCTGCGTGAAGACGCGCGCCGCGATACGCCGGTGATCATGCTCACCGCCCGCGATCAATTGGACGACCGCCTGCAAGGCTTCAAATCGGGTGCCGACGACTACCTGCTCAAGCCGTTTGCCCTGTCGGAGTTGGCCGCACGCATCGAAGCGGTGCTGCGCCGGGCCCAGGGTGGCGGGCGGCGGGAGTTGCAAGTCGGCGATTTGTCCTACGACCTCGACACCCTGGAAGTGACCCGCGAAGGGCGCCTGCTCAAGCTCAACCCGGTCGGCCTGAAATTGCTCGCGGTGCTGATGCAGAAAAGCCCTCACGTCCTGCGCCGCGAAGTGCTGGAAGAAGCCCTGTGGGGCGATGACTGCCCGGACAGCGACAGCCTGCGCAGCCACGTCCACCAACTGCGCCAGGTGATCGACAAGCCATTTGCCAAGCCATTGCTGCAAACCGTGCATGGCGTGGGTTATCGCTTGGCCGAGGGCCGTGATGGAGTTTAAGCAAAGCCTTGCCCAGCGGATCATCATCGCCTTTGCGCTGATGAGCGCGCTGGTAGCGGGGGCCTTTGCCATGGGCATCGTTGCCACGGTGCACCTGGTGGAAGAAAAACTGATTTCGGCGGGCCTGGGCGGCGACCTGCAACGCCTGCTGTTGATGGACAGTGTCGAAGACTGGCGTCACCGCCCCGAGCCGGACCAGTTGTTCTACTTCAGCGGCGGGCGTGGGGATTTCCAGCTGCCCAAGGACTTGCGGCACCTGGACGCCGGCTTTCACGAAGTGTTTCGCGATGCGCTTTCCTACCATGCGATGGTCGAAATCGTCGATGGCCGTCGGTATGTCCTATTGCAAGACCAAAGCGATTTCGAAGAGCGCGAGCGCGTGCTGTTTGCGGTGGTGCTGGTGGGGTTTGTCCTCAGCCTGGCGCTGGCGGTATTCCTCGGCTGGGTCCTTGCCCGCAAGGTGATGGCACCGGTAGTACGCCTGGCGCGCCAAGTGCGGCATCGTGACCAGTTGTTGGGCCTGGCCCCACCGTTGGCCCCGGACTACGCGGCCGACGAAGTAGGCGAGTTGGCGGTGGCTTTCGATGCGACCCTTGGCCGTTTGCGCCAGGCCCTGACCCGCGAGCGCCTGTTCACCAGCGATGTCAGCCATGAGTTGCGCACCCCCTTGATGGTGCTGGCCAGTTCCTGCGAGCTGCTGCTGGAAAACCCGGCCATTGATTCACGGGGACGCAAACAGGTCGAGCGCATCGCCCGGGCCTGCGAGGAAATGCGCGAACTGGTACAGACCTTCCTGATGCTCGCTCGTGCCCAGCACGATGACACCACGATGTCGCCCCAGGTCAGCCTGGCCGAGGTCGCGGAGGGCTTGCTGGGGATCTGGCGCGAACCCATCGAGCGCAAGGGCATCGAGTTGTTCTACCAGCCGGGCAATCCACTCGATACCCGCTACAACGCCACCTTCCTGCATGCGGTCATGGGCAACCTGCTGCGTAATGCCCTGCACTACACCGAGCAGGGGTTTATCCGCCTGACCCTGGAACCCACCGGCTTTGTGGTGGAAGACAGCGGCGTGGGGATTCCCGAAGACAAGCGCGAGGCCATGTTTGAGCCGTTTGTGCGCGGCAACGAAAAGCGCGGTGATGGCCTGGGCCTGGGTTTGTCGCTGGTCCAGCGCATCTGCGAAAGCCAGGGCTGGGTGGTCAGCCTCAGCACCATGGAGCCTAGCGGCTGCCGTTTCCATGTTGAATTGAGCCACGTCAAATCCTGATCTCTTCCTGCCCCTATCCTGGGGCAGACTCCTTCCTGTTCGACGAAGATGGCTTCCTGCCATGCTTTTTCCCTGTAAAACCTTGTAATTCTTTAGGGTTAGACGGGACGTTTTTTTCACAAAGGGTTGACCTGCGGATGACGTGCGACTGCTTAAGGTTGTAGGCATCAGTCCAGGAGACTCGTTGATGGCTACTCCGATCAAGCTTGAATTTTCCGCAAAGTACGATGACCGGCACGCTCAGCAATATTTGCACAAGCACCAGGACACTTTGGCGCGCCGGCTGTCCCACAAACGCGACGAACAATTAGCCCGTGGTGCGCTGGCGATGGCCGGCGAGCCCGGCCTGGTATTGGACTTGCCGTGCGGCGCCGGGCGTTTCTGGCCGCTGCTGGCCGAAAAGCCCAACCGGATCATTATTGGGGCGGACAATTCCGAGTCCATGTTGAACATCGCCATGGGGGCGCAACCGGCGGATGTGGTCAAGCAGGTACGACCCTTGCAGACATCTGCGTTTGATATCGATTTGCCAGATAACGCCGTGGACAGCATTTTTTGCATGCGCCTGTTGCATCACATCGGCGAGCCGGCGCATCGCATGGCGATATTGAAGGAATTTCAACGAGTTACCCGCGACAGTGTGATTGTTTCGTTGTGGGTGGATGGCAATTTCAAGGCCTGGAAACGCAAGCGCCTGGAAGTGCAGCGCCGCAACAAAAGTGAGCAGGACAGTTACCGAAATCGATTTGTGTTACCGGCTGCTACTGTTGAGGCTGAGTTTGAGCAAGCAGGTTTCCGCGTCCAGGAGTGTTTGGACTTCATACCGCTGTATGCCATGTGGCGAGTGTACGTATTGCGCAAGAGGTAGCAGGATGGTGGTTGAGTACGTAGCAGGCAGTCACGTAGCTCCTGAGGAGCGGTTCGATTATTTCTGGCGGCAGCAGGGCGAGTGGGTCGAGGAACCCAATCGACGTCGGGGTGGCGAAAGCGGCGTACAGCGGGTGATCGGTACCAATGGGCGCTTGCTCTACAGCAAGCGCCAGACAGGCCATACCTACCGCAGCTGGCTGCATCCCTTTGGGCGGCCTACGGTGCTACGCGAGCGTGATGCGCTCAGGGGCCTGCGCTTGCTCGATGTAGGTGTTCCGGAGCTGGTGTTCTGTGGTGCCCGTCGTGATCCGGACCACCAGTGGAAGGCCTTGCTGGTGACGGCTTCATTGGACGGATTCGTGGAAATCGACAACTGGTACGCCGCCGGCGGTCGCGAGCAATGCGGGGAGCTGGTGCATGAGCGCCTGCTGGCTGAATTGGCGCAGACCCTGGCGCGCATGCACAAGGGGCGCTGGCAGCATGGCTGCCTGTACAGCAAGCATATTTTTGTGCGGGTCAGCGGGGCGGGTGAGGGCGCGACGGTCGAAGTGGCGCTGCTGGATCTCGAGAAGTGCCGCCAACGCTTGACCGCCCGCCGGGCCGCCGCCCATGACATGCAGCAATTGCGTCGCCATTCGTCGTGGAATACCGCCGACTGGCAAAAACTCAGCTACTTTTACCAAGCGGCGTTTGGCAGCGCTATCAAGGGTTTAACCTAATGAAGCTAGAAATAGCACGAGGTTTGTTTCTGTTGGGGGCCTTGGGCATCGCATCCCTGGCCCTGGCTGCCTGGGAGCAGCCCCGCACAGAAGTCCTCAGCGCGGTGCACAGTGGCGGGCAATGCCCGCTGCCACGGATCGCCAAGACCGCTGGGGTCACGCAGCCTGATCATCAGCTTTTGCTGTTTATGTTTGGGATGTCCCAAGGCATGAGGCCTGCGAGTTGAAGAGATTGACGCCCCGATAAAAGGCCTCGCATAGCGAGGCCTTTTTTGTGGACCACGGCAGAGCCCGAGCGCGCAACTACATCCCTTGTAGGAGCCGGCTTGCCGGCGATGACGCCAGTAAGAACACCTCGGGGATGTCAGGTATCCAACGTGATCGTTAACGACCATCGCCGGCAAGCCGGCTCCTACAGTGGGCGTCAACGATCAGGTCAGTGCCGTTACCGCGCCCATGGATAGGTACTCAATCAGCCAAGGGATCACGCTTGGCCAGCAACGTATACACACACGGCAATACAAACAAAGTAAACAAGGTGCCCACCGACATCCCCGTGGCAATCACCATTCCGATATCAAACCGACTGACCGCCCCGGCCCCCGTGGCAAAGATCAACGGCACCATGCCAAACACCATCGCCGCCGTGGTCATCAATACCGGGCGCAGGCGAATCGCCGCGGCTTCTTCTACCGCTTCTCGGGGTGTCAGGCCCTTGTCCTTGCGCAACTGGTTGGCAAACTCGACGATCAGGATCCCATGCTTGCTGATCAGCCCGATCAACGTCACCAACCCCACCTGGGTGTAGATGTTCATGCTCGACCAGCCGAGGAACAACGGGATCAACGCGCCGCAGATCGACAGCGGCACCGTCACCAGTATCACCAGCGGGTCACGGAAGCTCTCGAACTGTGCCGCCAGCACCAGGAAGATGATCGCCAGCGCCAGGCCAAAGGTGATCCACAACGCGCTGCCTTCCTGGATGAACTGGCGCGAGGCGCCGCTGTAGTCGAATGCATAGCCGGCCGGGGTTTCTTCGATGGCGATCTGGCGCACGGTGTCGATAGCCTCGCCCATGCTGACAATCGGGAAGCCCGAGATCAGCGCCGAGTTGAGTTGCTGGAACTGGTTCAGTTGGCGCGGGCGGGCACGGTCGCTGACGCTGATCAAGGTCGACAGCGGCAGCAGTTCGCCCTGGGTGTTTTTCACGTAGTAATTGTTCAGCCACTCGGGGTTGTCCCGGTAGGCCCGTTCCACCTGGGCGATCACCTTGTAGCTGCGCCCATCAATGGTGAACCGGTTGATCTCTGCCTCCGCCAGCAAGGTCGCCAGGGTGCTGCCCAAGTCCTGCATCGACACCCCCATCTGCGCCGCCTTGGCGCGGTCGATGTCCACCACCACCTCGGGCTTGTCGAACGCCAGGTCGATATCCACGAAGGCGAACTTGCCCGACTCCATGGCGCGCTTTTTCACACGGGCGGCCACTTGCAGCAATGACTCGTAGTCATTGGGTGTGTTGATCACAAAACCGAAGGGCAGGCCTTCACCGGTGCCCGGCAGCGACGGCAAATTGAAGCCGAAGACCTGCAAGCCGGGGATCTGCTCCAGGCGTTTCTGCACCTCAGGCAGGATCTGCATTTGCGTGCGGTCGCGCTCGTTCCACGGCTTGAGCAGGAAGCCGCCGATACCCGATTGCACCCCGTTGAACCCATTGATCTGGAACGAGGAGTAGTACTCCGGGAAGTCCTTGAAGATTGCGATGAACTCGTCGGTGTAGGTGTTCAGGTAGTCCAGGTTGGTCGGCTGCGGCGCGCTGGCCATCATGAAGATGATGCCCTGGTCTTCGTCGGGGGCCAGTTGCGACTGAGTGAACTTGAGGAACAGCGGGATCAGGCACAGCACGATCAAGGCAAACACAATCACCACCGGCCGGGTGTTCAAGGTGCCATGCAGCATTGTCTGGTAGCGGCGCTTGAGGCCTTCGAAGATGCGGTCCAGGCGGTGGCTCAGGCCGCTGGGGTTTTCGTCGTGGCGCAACAGCAGGGCGCACATCATCGGCGACAGGGTCAGGGCGACGATGCCGGAAATCACCACCGCACCGGCCAGGGTCAGGGCGAATTCCTTGAACAACGCCCCGGTCAGCCCCTCCAGGAAGCCGATGGGCGCGTACACCGCCGCCAGGGTGATAGTCATCGACACCACCGGCACGGCAATCTCCCGCGCGCCTTCCAACGCGGCGTCCAGCGGCGTCTTGCCGTCTTCTATGTGGCGGTGGATGTTTTCCACCACCACAATCGCATCATCCACCACCAGGCCAATAGCCAGCACCATCGCCAGCAGCGTCAGCAGGTTGATGGAGTAGCCCATCAATTGCATGAAAAACAGCACGCCAATCATCGACAGCGGGATGGTCACCACCGGGATCACCACCGAGCGCAGCGCCCCGAGAAACAGGAACACCACGACGATCACGATCAACACCGCTTCAAACAAGGTCTTGACCACCTCGTTGATGGAGGCCTGGATAAACAGCGTGGCGTCGTAGGCGATTTCTGCCTTGAGGTTGGGCGGCAACTGGGATTCCAGCTCCGGCATCAGCTTGCGCACTTCCTTGATCACATTCAGCGGGTTGGCGCTGGGCGTGGCCTTGATGCCGATATACACCGAGGGCGTGCCGCCAAAGGAGCTGATGGCGTTGTAGTTTTCCGCGCCCATTTCCACCCGCGCCACGTCGCCGAGCAGCACCCGGCTGTCGCCATCGGTCTTGACGGTGATGGCGGCGAAGGCTTCGGCGGTCTTCAGGTCGGTATTGGCGTTGATGCTGGTGACCACATACTCACCCTTCACTTCGCCGGCGGCGGAGAGGAAGTTGTAGTTGCGCACGGCATTGGTGACGTCGCTGGCGCTCAGGCCAAAGCCGGCGAGCTTGACCGGGTCCAGCCACAGGCGCATGGCAAATACCTGGTTGCCGAGGATCTCGGCTTCGGCCATGCCGGGCAGGGTCGCAAGCTTGGGCTGGATCACCCGCGACAGGTAATCGGTGATCTGCGGGTTGCTCAGTTGCTGGCTGGAGAAGCTGATGTACATCAGCGCCGAGGCATCCGCGGCCTCCTTGCTCAACACCGGGTCTTCGGCGTCCTGGGGCAGCTTGTTCTTGACCTCGTTGGCCTTGGCCAGCAGTTCGGTAAACAGCCGGTCGCTGTTGGCGCCGATCCGCGCATAGATGGAAATCACCGAGAAGTTCTGGCGACTGACCGAGGTCATGTAGTCGATGCCTTCGGCGCTCGCCAGGCTTTGCTGCAGCGGTTGGGTGATGTAGCCCTGGATCGTCTCGGCATTGGCCCCGGGGTAAGCGGTAGTCACCGTGATCAGGGCATTTTCCATGGACGGGTATTGGCGCAGCGGCAGTTTGCTGTAGGCCTGGAAACCCAGGAGCACGATCAGCAGGCTGACCACCATGGCCAGCACCGGGCGGCGGATAAACGTGTCGGTAAACGCCATGGCTCAGTTCCTTGAACCGTCGTTGCGCGGAGGTTGGCCAGGGCTGGCCGGCAAGTTTTTATCCGCCGTGATGGCGATGTGCGCACCGGTGTCGAGCTTGATCTGCCCGGCGCTGATCACTTGCTCGCCACTGCTCAGGCCCTGGGTGACCAGCACCAGGCCGTCGCGTCGTTCGCCGGTCTCGATAAAGCGCCGCTCGGCGATCAGGATCGGTTGGCCATTGGCATCTTTTTCGAGGCTGCCGTCCTCGGTCTTTTTCTGCGCTACGACGTAGGCTGAATTGCCGTAGAGGGTGTAGGTAATTGCACTTTCCGGTATCACCACCTGGGCCTGCGGGTCGGGCAACAGTACCTGCAGGCTGCTGAACATGCCCGGCAGCAGTTTAGTGTCCGGGTTGGCCAGGGTGGCCCGCACCAGCACGTTGCGGGTGCTGCTCTCGACTTTCGGGTTGATCGCACTGAGGGTGCCGGGGAAGGTCAGTTTCGGGTAGGCCGAGACTTGCACCTGCACCCCCTGGCCCACGGCCAGCTTGGGCACCGATTGTTCGGGCACATAAAAGTCGACGTAGAGGCTGCTCAGGTCCTGCAAGGTGGCGATCACCGTGCCGCTGGCCAGGTAGTCGCCCACATCGACCTGACGGATGCCGATAGTGCCGCTGAATGGCGCGACGATGTGTTTCTTGGCCAGGGAAGCCTTGAGCTGGTTGACCGTGGCCTTGTTTTTTTGCAGTTGCGCCGAGAGCCGGTCGAACTCGCCTTTGGAGATCGCCTGGCTGCCCACCAGTTGGCTGCCGCGCCCGTAATCGAGCTGGGCCAGGCCCAGGTCGGCCTGGGCGGTTTGCAGCAGGGCGTCTTCGACCGCGCTGTCGAGTTGCACCAGCGGTTGCCCGGCCCTGACCTTCTGGCCGGACTCGAACTGTACGTCCTTGACCGTTCCGGCAATCTCCAGGGCCAGGTTCACCCCCTGCAAGGCCTTGAGCGTACCCACCGCCGGCAGGCGCTGTTGCCAGGGTTGCTCGACCGCCGTGGCCACCGCCACGCTGATCGGCGGCTTGGGCGCGGAAAAGACCTGGATCTGCTGATAGATGGAAAAGGCTTTATAGCCCGCCAACAGCAGGACGATTAACAGCACAACGGCCAACATGATCAGCATGCGACGACGCAGCATATTCCGGTTCCTTGGAAAAAACTGAGGCAGACGAAGACGAACGATTGGGCACATTACTCCGAGTTTCGGCGCGATTCCAACTGGTAAATGCCGCCGCGTGCGCACAGGCTCAAGGGCAATGGTTTTGAGGCGCAGGGGAGTGGGAAAGGGGGGCAGGCCTTTCCCGCAGGAGGTCAGGGGGCGGGCGTATCGCGCTTGGCCAGCACCGTATACACGCAAGGCAGGACGAACAACGTGAACAAGGTGCCGATGGACATGCCGGTGGCGATCACCATGCCGATATCAAAACGGCTGACCGCCCCCGGACCGCTGGAAAACACCAGCGGGACCACCCCCAGTACGGTGGCGATCGTGGTCATCAGTACCGGCCGCAAGCGAGTCGCGGCGGCTTCCTCGATGGCGGCCCGCGCAGACAGGCCTTGCTCCTTGCGCAACTGGTTGGCGAATTCGACGATGAGGATGCCGTGCTTGCTGATCAGGCCGATCAGTGTGACCAGGCCAATTTGTGTGTAGATGTTCAGGGTCGACCAGCCGAGGAACAGCGCGATCAGCGCACCGCAGATCGACAGCGGCACGGTCACCAGGATCACCAGTGGGTCACGCAGGCTTTCAAACTGTGCCGCCAGCACCAGGCCGATGATCGCCAGGGCCAGGCCGAAGGTGCCCCACAGCGCATTGCCCTCCTGCACGAACTGGCGCGTGGCGTTGCTGTAGTCAAAGGTGTAGCCCGCCGGCGCCTCCTCCCGGGCGATGGTTTGCACGGTCTCCAGCGCGTTGCTCATGCCGACGATCGGATACGCCGAGACCAGCACCGAATTGAGCTGCTGGAACTGGTTCAACTGCCGTGGGCGTACCTGTTGGCTGGACACGCTGATCAGTGTCGACAACGGTATCAACTGGCCCTTGGCATTTTTTACGTGGTAGTGGCTCAGCCAGCCCGGATTGTCCCGGTAGCTGCGTTCGACCTGGGCAATCACTTTGTAGAGATTGCCATCGATCCTGAAACGGTTGATTTCTGTCTCTGCCAGCAGGGTCGCCAGGGTCAGGCTCAGGTCTTCCATGGACACGCCCATCTGCGCGGCCTTGACCCGGTCGATGTCAATCATCACCTCGGGCCGGTCGAACGCCAGGTCGATATCCACGTAGGCAAATTTCCCAGAGTCGATTGCCCGTTGCTTGACGCGTTCGGCCACCTCCAGCATCGATGTGTGGTCCTGCTGGGAGCTGATCACAAAACCAAAGGGCAGGCCCTCGCCGGTGCCCGGCAAGGACGGCAGGTTAAAGGCAAACACTTGCAGGCCGGGGATGCTGTCGAGCTTTTTGCGCAGGGGCGCCAGGACCTCCATCTGCGTACGCTTGCGCAGGTTCCAGGGCTGCAACTGGAAACCACCAACCCCTGAATGCACACCGTCCAGGCCATTGATCTGGAACGAGGCCTGGTATTCGGGCAGGGTCTTGAACTGCTCGATAAACGCCTGGGTGTAGGTATTGAGGTAGGCCAGGTTGGTCGGCTGCGGCGCACTGGCGAGGATAAAGATCAGGCCCTGGTCCTCATCGGGGGCCAGTTCCGAGAGGGTGAAGATGAGCATGGCCGGAATCAGGCCGAGTACCAGCAGGGCGAACACGATAACCACCGACTGTGCCCCCATGATCTGGTGCAGGCGGCGCTGATAGCGTTGTTTCAGGCTATTGAAGAAACGGTCGAGGATCAGTGCCAGGCCCTGTGGCTGTTGTTCCGGGCGCAGCAACAGGGCGCACATCATCGGTGACAGGGTCAGTGCGACGATGCCGGAGATCACCACGGCGCCGGCCAGGGTCAGGGCAAACTCCTTGAACAGCGCCCCGGTCAGGCCCTGGAGAAAGCCGATGGGCGTATACACCGCCGCCAGGGTGATGGTCATGGAGATCACCGGCATACACACCTCCCTGGCACCCTTGATCGCGGCCTCGAGGGGAGATCGGCCTTTTTCGATATGCCGGTGGATGTTTTCCATCATCACAATGGCGTCATCGACCACCAGGCCGATGGCCAGCACCATGGCCAGCAGCGTCAGGACGTTGATCGAATAACCCATCAGTTGCATGAAAAACAGGCTGCCGATCAGCGACAGCGGAATGGTGATGACGGGAATCACCACCGAGCGTAACGAGCCGAGAAACAGGAACACCACCAGCACCACAATCAGGATGGCTTCCATCAGGCTCGACAGAACGTGCTCGATTGAGGCGTTGATATACAGCGTCGAGTCGTAGGCAATGTCCGCATGCAGTTGGGGCGGTAGTTGCGCCTGCAATAGTGGCATCAGGTCGCGCACGCGCTTGCCCAGCTCCAGCGGGTTGGCATCGGGGGTGGGCTTGATGCTGATATAGGTTGCGGGCAGGCCGTTGAAAGAGCTGAAGCTGTCGTAGTTCTGGGCGCCCAGCTCCACTCGCGCTACATCACCGAGACGCACCTGGCTGTCGCCGCTGGTTTTCAAGGTAATGGCCCGGAAGCCTTCAGCCGATTGCAGTTCGGTATTGGCCGTGACGCTGGTTACCACGTACTCGCCGGTGGCATCGCCGGCGATGGACTGCACGTTGTAGCGCTTGATGGCCTGGGTCACATCGCTGGCGCTCAAGCCAAACCCGGCGAGCTTCAGCGGGTCGAGCCACAGGCGCATGGCAAAGCTCTGGTTGCCGATGATCTGCGCCTCGGCCATGCCCGGTAACGTCACCAGGCGCGGCTGTACCACCCGCAGCAGGAAGTCGGTGATTTGCGCGTTGTTCATGGTGTCGCTGGAAAAGCTCAGGTACATCAGCGCGGTGTTGTCTGCGGCGACTTTGCTCAGGACCGGGTCGTCAATATCCCGGGGCAGTTGATTGCGCACTTCATTGGTCTTGGCCAGCAGCTCGGTGAACAAGCGGTCGCTGTCGGCACCGACGCGGCCATAGATGGAAATAATCGACACATTCTGCCGGCTGGAAGAGCGCATGTAGTCGATGCCTTGCGCGCTTGCCAGGCTTTTCTGCAACGGTTGCGTGATATAGCTCTGCACGGTCTCGGCGCTGGAGCCCGGCGCGAGCGTGGTCACCGTGATCAGTGCACTTTCCATCTGCGGGAACTGGCGCAGCGGCAGTTTCCCGTAGGCCTGCCAGCCCAGCAGCACGATCAACAGGCTGACAACCAAGGCCAGCACGGGGCGGCGGATAAACAGGTCGGTGAAGGTCATTCGGCGTGCTCCGGAGGGGGCGCCAAGGGCGGTTCATCGGGTTGCGTGCGATCAATACTGATATGCACCGGGGTGCCGTTCTGCAGCTTGATTTGGCCCGCCGTGACGACCTGTTCGCCCTTGGCCAGGCCCTTGGCGATCACGATATCGCCATCGCGTCGCTCGCCCGTTTCAACCAGGCGTTGTTCAGCGATCAGGCCCCCTGGGCCCTCATTGCCGGTGTGGGGTTTCACGACGTATACGTACTGGCCGTATGGGCTGTAGGCGATCGCGCTTTCCTGGGTCACGACATGGGAGGAGGGGGTGTCCAACAGCACCTGCAAATGGGCGAACATCCCCGGTAGCAGATATTTGTCCGGGTTGGCCAGGGTCGCACGCACCAACACATTTCGCGTGTTGTCGTCGACGATGGGGTCGATGGCACTGATGCTGGCGCGACTGAAAAGCCCTGGCCGTGCCGAAACTTCAACCTGCACCGGCTGGCCGATCTTGATCAGTTGGACGGCCTGCTCGGGGACATGAAAGTCCACGTAAAGGCTGCGGGTGTCCTGCAGGCTGGCGATCACCGTGGAGCTTTGCAGGTAGTCACCGATGTTGACCTGACGGATACCGATAGTGCCGTCGAACGGCGCGACGATCTGTTTTTTTGCCAGGGCCCAGCGGCGCTGTGCAACCAGGGCCTTGTTGCGGTTGAGCTCGGCGGACAGGCGATCGAACTCGCCCTGGGAGATGGCATTGATACCCACCAGTTGGTGCCCACGCTGAAAGTTCTGCAGCGCCAGGCTGCGATCGGCCAGGGCCACGTCCAACTCGGCCTGTTCGGCCTGGTGTTCGAGCTGCAGCAGGGTTTGCCCGGCCTTGACCGCCTGCCCCGAGTCGAAGTGCAACTGAGTGACGACGCCGGGTACCTCGATACTCAGGTTGATACCTTGCAACGCCTTGAGCGTACCGGCCGCGGGCAACTGGCGCTGCCAGGGTTTTTCCACGGCATTGGCCACGGCCACGCTGACGGGGGGCTTGGGCGCATGCAGCAATTGCAGTTGCTGGTAAATCCAGAATGCCTTGTAGCTGGCAAGCATCAGCACGACCAAGAGGACGATGCTGAGCATGGTAATCATCCGGCGGCCCGGCATAGTTGCTTCCTTGTGAGGGTGACGTGGTGCGTGGGGCGCACGCAGGAGCGCCGCTGGCACGGTGAGCCACGCAGTCTTCACGAGAAAGGCGGGTGCTATAAGACGCAAAGTCGCGAGTGTGTGTGTGAAGTCTGCTCCCTCGTCGAGGGGCGTTTTCACAGGTCGCGTAGGATTTTTTCAGTGGGGCGGCTCCCAGGTATCAGCCCGGGAGCGCTGCGATGGCGTCAGATCAAATGCAGGTGGTTATCCCAGAACCCAGTTGGCAGATCCAGGGGCTTGGCCACCAGTTGAGGCTGGCGGCAATCGTAGAAACGGCAGCGGCCCTGGCCGGATGTCACGACAAACCCGTCCGCTACCGCACCCACGCCGGCACAGTCGGGCAACGGCCCGTCCAGGCGCAGTTCGCCGCTGTCCATGTCCCAGATAAAGAAGCGATTGCCCCGTGGCGCGGTCAGTGCCACCAGGCGCAGCTCACTGTGTACCGCCACGCTGGCGGTGTAGTGCCCCATGGCCTGCAACTGCTCGTCCGCCACCGGGAACGCCACGAACGGCTGGCCCGGACGCTTGATCGCCAGCAGCTCGGAACGCTCCTGTGACGGGCCCATGAACTGTTGCCCGGTGAGGATCGTGCCATCGCTGGCGATCCCCATATGGCGCACGCTGTTCATGGGCTGGCCGAGGGTTTCCTTGCTCAGTAGCGTGCCGTCGCGCTGCATCAGTACCAGGCTGGGTTCCATGGCGTTGAGGTTCATCTCGACCCGGCTTTCGGCCTCGGTGCGGATCCCGCCATTGGCCACGATCAGAGTCTCGCCATCGGGCATCCACGACACCTGGTGCGGGCCGATGCCGTGGGTGGAAAGCTCCCCACTGTGCACCAGGCGCTCACCTTCGAACCGGTACACCCCCAACAGGCCGCGACCGGGGTCGGTGGTGTCGTTTTCCGTGGCATACAGCCAGTCGCCACTCTTGTGGATCACCGCATGCCCATAAAAGTGCCGGTTGGCCTGGGACGTCACGGTTTGCAGCAGCGTGCCGTCGCGCAGGTCCACCAGGTAGCTCTCGGTGCCCGGGCGGCGGGCCACGAACAGCGCGATGGGCAGGCTCGGGTGGTTGATGATGTCGTGGCAACGCTGGCCAACCTGGGTGGCGAACACCTGGCTGCCATCCAGGCGATAGCCCACGGCGTAGTGCTTGCCATCGCCATCATCCCGGGCCGACAGCAGCAGCGGGCTGTCGCCCTTGCGCTTGAACAGCGTCCAGCCGCCCAGGGTGATTGCACTGAGCAGCACGCTACCAATGGCCAAAGCCTGTCGCCTGAGCATCATCAGTCACCATCGTTGGCATTGAAGCCCAGTTGGATGCCCAGCGCCTTGGCCAGTTCGCCTTCGTGCAGGCGGTGGACCACGTTGAGGCTGTCGTAGATAGCGTTGAGTTGCTCGCGCCCGGCGTCGTCGGCCAGCAGTTCATTGAGCGAACGCTGGTTGCTGTCGAACAGTTTCAGGGAGGCTGCGTAGGCTGCGTCGATCTTCTCGGCCAGAGGCTTCTGGTCGGCAGGCAGCAGGCCGCGCAGGCCCTTGTTGTCGACCCCGACCCAAACGGTCTGGGCCGCCGCGAGGCTGGCTCGCAAGCCTTGCAGGGACGATTGGCTGCGCCACGCATCGGCCTGGAACGGCTGGGGGATGCCCTTGGACAGGCGACCCATCGGTGTGCCGAGTTTTTTCTTCAGGGTGTCCAGGGCCGTGACCTGCACGCGCAGCAGTTCGGCGATGGCTTCGTGGGAATCGGCGTAGCGCTGGTTAGGAAACTTGGTCATCTGCGCCAGCATGCCGTCGGTGCTGTTCCAACTGGCCAGAATCTCTTCGGCCAATTGCTTCTGGCGCTCGCCGATGGCGATCAGCAGCGGGCAGTAGCGGGCTTTCTGGGCGTCGTTGGCGATGTCGGTCTTGGCGTCATACAGGATGTATTCGTAGGCCGACAGGCCTTGCACCACAACGCTGGACTTGGCCAGGGCAGCGGCATCGATCTGCGGCTGGGCGGTGGCCAGTTGCTCGACCTGACGGCCAACGAGGTTTTTCTTGTCTGGCCAGAACTGCACCTGCCAGGCGCGATTGCCCTCGGCCAGCGGGCCGATCAGCAGCGGTTGCAACTCGGCCCAGGCTTTTTGCGCGTGGAGGAAGTCGGCGCGGGCGGTCTCCAGGGATTCCTTGCCTTGGCAGTAAGCCAGGGCGCTGACGGCCAACTGCCGGTCAGCTTCGACCCAGCGGCTGTAGGTCGGCAGGATCACTTGCTTGGCAATGGCCGCCGAGGTGACCGCTTGCGGATCCTGCGGCGCGCAGGCGCCAAGGGCCAGGGCGGCGAGGCTGGTGAACAACAACTTGGGACGGAACATGTCGAGCTCCCTTCAATAATTGGGGCAAAGCTTATAGAGAATTCAGGAACGCGAGCAATGCTGCTCGCTGCTGCGCATTAAAAGACAACACCTGTTGCTGCGCCGCCTGGGCTTCACCGCCGTGCCACAGCACGGCTTCAAGCAGGTTGCGGGCGCGGCCGTCATGCAGGAACTGGGTGTGGCCACTGACGTTTTGTGTCAGGCCAATGCCCCACAACGGCGGCGTGCGCCAGTCGCGGCCACCGGCCTTGAATTCGGTACGGTTATCGGCCAGGCCCTCGCCCATGTCGTGCAGCAGCAAGTCGCTGTACGGGCGGATGACCTGGTTGGCCAGCTCCGGCTCGGCGGCATTGCTGGCCGTGGTGAACGTGGGCGTGTGGCACGCCTGGCACCCGGCCTGGAAAAACAAGTTTTTGCCGGCCAGCACCTGTTGCGCATTGACATCACGGCGCGCCGGTACGGCCAGGTTGCGGGTGTAGAACAGCACCAGGCGCAGGATGTTATCGCTGACTTCCTGCTCGCCATTTTCGCCATTGCCGTTGGGCGCCTGCTTACAGGCAACCTGTGCGTCGGTGCAGTCGTCCATGGGCCGCAGGCGGGTGGTCAGGCCCATATCACCAGAGAACGCGTGAACATTTTGTTGATTGAGGTTCGGCTGCCCGGCTTTCCAGCCAAAGCGCCCGAGCACGGTTTTTTGCTGGGCATCATCCCAGACCCAGTTCGGGCGGCCGAGCACGCCGTTTTTGTCCGGGCGTTTGCTGGCGTTTTGCAGGATGTCCGCGTCGCTGATGGCTTCGAGCAAGCCCAGGCCGATCATGGGCGGCGCCACGCGCGCAGAAAACCGCGTATCCGGGTGCATCGGCCCGTAGCCGAGCTGGGTGATCTGCAGGCTCGGCTTGCGCAACTCGACCACCATGCCGTCCTTGAACGTGACGTTGACCGGGGTGTAGTCGACTCGCACCTTGCCTTCCGGGACCACACCGGGCACGGCCATGTCCTGCAACTGCCCGCCGTACACCGGCTCGGGGACGATCCCCAGTTGCTCGATGACCTTGGCGTAGGGCGGCGAATCCGGGATCGACAGGCGCACCAGCATGGACACCGCGTTGCTGGCCTCAGGCAAGGGCGGATGACCGCGGCCATCCTTGATATGGCAGTTCTGGCAGGCATTGGTGTTGAACAGCGGCCCCAGCCCATCACGGGCGGTGGTGGTGGCCGGGGCGATCACCCACGGATTGCGGAAAAAGCTGTTGCCGACGCTGAAGTCCAGGCGGCGCGTTGGCGCCAGGTTGGCCGAGGGCAGCGAAAAGGCATTCTGGTCGGTCTTCCTTACCGTCGTGCTGCCTCCCGAACGCGCCTCACCCGGCTCGGCCTGGGTAAACGTCGGCGGCGGGGCGTCATCGCAGGCACTCAGGCTCATGGCCATCAAGAGTGCAGACAGGCGAAGAGGCAAGCGGGGCATCGATAATCCTGGAAGACGGGCGACGGTGGATGAAATTCAGGGGGCAAAGTCTAACAGGGCGGGGCGGATTGAATAAGAGCAATTATCGTTTGCTCCAATCTGATGCATTCCCGCTAGAATGGCCGCACATTTTTCCTGGAGGTGGCCAATGCAGGCTCTCGACGCTTTGCTCAACCGTGTTTCCGTACCGCGCCTGCTGGAGCCGGCCCCCACTGCCGAGCAGCGCGAAGTGCTGTTCGCGGCAGCCATGCGTGCACCGGATCACGGCCAACTGCGGCCTTGGCGCTTCCTCACCGTGGAAGGCGCGGCCCGTGAGCAAATGGGCACCCTGCTGGCCGAAGCGGCCCGCCTGCAAGACCCCGAGGCCCCGCAAGCGGTGATCGACAAGGCGCAGAACGGCCCATTGCGTGCGCCGCTGGTGGTGGTGGTGATTGCCCGTCTGCAGGAACACTTCAAGGTGCCCAAGTCCGAGCAGTTGCTGGCGGCGGCCTGTGCGGCCCACGGTATTTTGCTGGCGGCGTATGCCCAGGGGATCGGTGCGGTGTGGCGCACCGGCGAGTTGTCGTATTCGGCGCATGTGGCCAAGGGCCTGGGGTTGAGCGCGGGTGAGGAAGTGATTGGCTTCCTTTATCTGGGGACCGCGCAGAACCCGCCGCGTACGGCGGCCAAAGAAGACATCACGGCGTTTGTCAGCGCCTGGACCGGTCTCTGACCCACCGCAAACCTATGTGGGAGCGGGCTTGCTCGCGAATGCGGTGGGTCAGTCAATACATTCATTACTGACCCACCGCATTCGCGGGCAAGCCCGCTCCCACATTTGATCTTCACTGCTTTGAGCATTGCGTTCGCTTAACTGATCGGCATTAGGGCAAGTCCCCTCCCACATGGGGTATTTCATTGTTTTCAGGACCTGGGCTTACACCCGGAACTGATCCATCAGTTTCATCTGCTGATTGGCCAATGCATTCAATTGGCTGCTGATCGCCGCTGATTCAGTGGCCTGGCCAGTCAACGTCTCGGTCACGGTACGGATCGCCGAAACGTTGCGGTTGACCTCTTCGGCCACGGCGCTCTGTTCTTCGGCGGCGCTGGCGATTTGCAGGTTCATGTCGCTGATCACCGTCACCGCATCGCTGATCTTGCCCAGGGCCTGGACCGCCTGCTGGATCTGCCCGGCGTTGTTCTGTGCCTGGCTCTGGCTCGAATGCATGGTGGTCACCACCCCACGGGTCGCACTCTGGATACGTTCGATCACCAGGCGGATTTCTTCCACCGAATCCTGAGTGCGCCGCGCCAGGTTACGTACCTCGTCCGCCACTACCGCAAACCCCCGCCCGCTTTCCCCGGCGCGCGCGGCTTCAATCGCGGCATTGAGGGCCAGCAGGTTGGTCTGCTCGGCAATGCTGCGGATCACCTCCAGCACCGAGCCGATCTGCTCGCTGTTGACTGCCAGGGCTTCGACTTCGGTCACCGCCTTGCTGACTTCTTCGGCGAGGGTGGTGATATCGCGGGTGCTGCGCTCGATAATCGCCAGGCCTTCGCGGGCCGATTGATCGGCGCCGCGCGCTGCACTGGCCGCGTTTGAGGCGCTGTTGGCCACATCATGGGCGGTGGCGCTCATCTCGTTGGAGGCGGTTGCCACCTGGTCGATCTCGCGGAACTGTACCTGCATGCCTTCGCTGGTCTGGCGGGCGATTTCCGAGGACTGGTCGGCGGTGCCGCGGGCTTCGGTGATGCTCTGCTTGATCTGGGCGATGGTCGGTTGCAGTTTGTCGAGGAAGCGGTTGAACCAACTGACCAGCTCCCCCAGTTCGTCTTTTTTCGTGTAGGCCAGGCGTTGGGTCAGGTCGCCGTCGCCGCTGGCAATGTCTTTGAGCATCGCCGCCACGCTGTTGATCGGGCGGGTCACGCCGGTAGCGGTCAGCCACATCAGTAGCAGGCCCAGCAGGCCGGCTACGGCGCCGACCAACAGCGCTTGCAGCGTGCCACGGGCCTGGGCCTCGTCGAGCACCCCTTGCAGCTTGACCGAGTCGGCCAGCAGCACGTCCTTGGGCAGTTTGATCACCACGCCCCAAGGCTTGGCATCGGCAATCGGCTTGACCGGATACACCGCGCGAATCGTATCGTCCTGCTCGCGGACCTTGCGCGTGTCACTGGCCAGCAGTTGCACGATCTCTTTGCCTTCGGCGCCGAGCACATCGACGATGCTCTTGCCGACCTTGTCCGGCTCGCCGCTGTAGCTGGCAATCAGGCCACTGCTGGAGAGGATTTCCATGATCCCGGCGCCGTCAAACAGCTCTTTTTGCGCGGTATTGGCCGCCGCTTGCAGGGCATCCAGCGCAATGTCGACGCCGATCACCCCAATGACCTTGCCGTCGGCCAGCAGCGGCAGGGAGATGGTGGTCATCAGCATCGACTTGCCGGCGACTTCATCGGCGTACGGGTCCAGCAGGCAGACGTTGCGGGTATCCCGTGGGCAGGTGTACCAGATGTTGTAGGGCGTACCGCTGAGGTTGAGGGTGGTCTTGGTCAGGTCCGCTTCCACCATCACGGTGTTCAGCCCTTCGCCACCGGCACGGCTCCAGTAGCTGGAGAACCGCCCGGCCTCGTTGGAGGCGCGCAGCTTGTCGTCGATAAATTCGCTGTCCTTGCCATCCAGGCCGTTGGGTTCAAACGACAACCAGATCCCCAGCACCTTGGTATTGCGCTCGAACGCAGTCTTGATCCGCTGGTTGAGTTCCTCGCGCACGGTGGCCGCTTCCAGCGAACGCTTGGCGGCCATGTTACGCAGGTCCTTGACCTGGTCGGCGAGGGCGGTGACCACCAACAGGCTCTCGCCGAAGGCTTTCTGCACCTGCACGGCCTGCTCGGCGGCCCTGGCCTGAAGCAGGTTCTCCACGCTGGCGGTGAGCATGCGCGAGCTGGACGCGCTGACCAGTTGGTCGTTCTGGTTGGACTGGTAGATATTCAGGCTGACGATCAGCGCAATCACCCCCAACAGGCAGAGACCGGACAGCAGCACGATTTTCAAGCGGATGGAGAGGGTGTCGAACATGGGCTTACTCGCGATTGGACTTGTTGGTGTGCAAGCAGGGCAACGGCCAAGTCCATTCGGCGCTATGCCCGGAACATCGGCACCGACGGGTAATTCATGAGGAATAGGCGATGAGCGGTAGGGCGCTCAGGCAGCGGTTCGCGCGAGGCGTTCGGGGCGTGACCAGATCCACAGGTTGCCCAGGCTCATACCGGCGATGGCCAAGTAGATCGGCCAGCCGTGATCGAGCATCACCAGCATCAGGCCGGCACACAGCAACATGCTCACGGTGGCACTGACCTTGGCCCGACGGGCGATGATCTTGCCGTTGCGCCAGTTGAACAGGATCGGCCCGAACAGCCGGTGGTTTTCCAGCCAGGCGCTCAGGCGCGGCGAGCTCTTGGTGGCGGCCCAGGCGGCCAGCAGGATGAATTCGGTGGTGGGCAGGCCCGGCACGACAATCGCGATCAAGCCGATCCCCAGGCTGACATAGGCCAGCAGGCCGAACAGGATTCGGGCGAGTTTGGAGGAGGATTGGACGGGGGCTGTCATAGGTACGATTTGTCAGGGTTTCGAAAAATCTGAAAATGGAGCGCGATCAACATGTGGGAGCTGGCTTGCCTGCGATGCAGACGCTGCGGTGTATCAGTTAGACCGCAGCGATGCTATCGCAGGCAAGCCCGCTCCCACACAATCCCGCTCTCACATTCATTGCATTCCAGCAGCGCGATCAGGCCAGTTCTGGGGCGCTAGCGTACGCCTGTTCCAGCAACACGGTGAAGCGTACAAACGCATCCACGGCACCTTTTTCTGCTGCGGCTTCTTCTTCGGCGCTCAGTTCCAGGCTGTCGAGGGTGCGTGTGAAGCTCTTCCAGCCTTCTGCACGACCACCGGCTGGCTCGCCCAGGTGGCGGGCACCGAAGGTTTCGCTCAGGCCCAGGCCGACGGCACGCTTGATCAGGAACGCTGCGCCCAGCTTGGAACCTTCGGACACGAACAGCCAGCCCAGGGCCTGGGCCTTGCTCGGGTTCTGCACGGCACCGGCCACGGGGGCGGGTACTTCGGTTTCCAGGTCGGCCAGGTCCAGCTTGGCGGCTTCGGCGCGGCAGCGCTCGGCCAGGTCCGGCACCAGCTTGATCAGCTCGGGATCGTTGTACAGCGCCACCAGTTCCGATTGGAACAGGTACTGCGCCACCACGAAACGGGCGAAGTTGGCCTGGGTTTCAAACGGGGCGTGAGCCTTGACCAGGGCATCGAGCTTGGTGTGCGGCTCGTTGGTGATCTGGTTCAGGCGCTGGGAGCGCAGGCTTGCGCGTTCTGCGGTAGTGGAAGCGGTCATTGGATGTCCTTGAGAAGGAAAAGCGCCTTGTTGCCAGGCTGTTATTACTAGACGAACAAGAAGACGCGTCACAGTAAAAAATCCTCACCCCGCCGGCGATAAAACCGGCGAGGTGGGGCTGCATGGGTCAGATGTCCCAGATCAGGTTGATCGCAAAGTTGCGTCCTGGCTGGGTCAGGCGGTCCAGGCTGGCTGGCGACGTCACGCCGGCTTCGCCCACACCGTCGTAGCTGCGCACGTCATCCCAGTTCCAGTATTTCTTGTCGGTCAGGTTGTACAGGCCGCCGTTGACGGTCAGCTCGTCGGTGACTTTGTAGAAGCCGGTCAGGTCGACGATGCCAAAGCCCGGGGTCTTGAACGGGCCATTGGCCTTGATGCCGGTCGGGGTAAAGAACGTGGCGCTGTCGACCCGGTTCTGTTTCTTGACCAGGGTCCAGCTGACCAGCGCACCGTAGGTGTCCTGGTCGTAGCCCAGGCCGAACACACCCTTGAGCGGGTTGACGCTGTTCAGCGGCTGGCCGGTTTCGTCGTTGCGCCCGTGGGCGTAGGCAATCGCGCCCTTGGTGTACAGGCCTTGCGGTGCGCCGAAGGCGTCCAGGTTCAAGCGCCCTTTGACCTCCATGCCCTTGATGGTGGCACGCTTGATGTTGCCTGGCTGGAAGATGGTGCCGGTGGGGCCCAGCGCGGCGTTGTCCTCGTCAATGAAGTCGCGGTACTTGTTATAGAACACCGCGACGTCGAAATTGCCTGCGTCGAAGTTGCCACGGATCCCGGTTTCGTAGCTCTTGCTGGTTTCCGGCTTGAGGTTCGAGTTGGGCTCGACGACGTAGCCTTCGCCCAGGTTTTCAAAACGGCCATACAGCGCTTTGGCTGATGGCGTACGGAAACCTTCGGCGTACTGGCCAAACCAGGTGTACTGCTCGGTCAGTGCGTAGGTCACGCCCAGTTTTGGCGAGAAACGATGCCAGGTTTTGTTCGAGTCGTCGTGGGGGAACTTGCGGTCAGGGTCGGTGGTATTGAGGAACTCTTCGGTCAGCTTGGGTTTGAGCTGGATGTAGTCGTAGCGCACGCTCGGCAGGAAGGTCCAGTCATTCCAACTGATCTGATCCTGGGCGAACAGCGCGTAGCTGTTGATGGTCGGATCGGGGAAGTCGCTGGCTTTTTTCACGCTGTCGGCAGGGGTTGGGCTTGGTGCGCCAATGGCGGTACACCCGGCGCCTACAGCCAGGCAGGTCGCCGCACCTTCGCGCGAACCGGTGACTTTCTGCTGCTTGATCGTGGTGCCGTAGGTCAGCAAGTGATCGGTGTCGCCGATGACGAAGGCCTTGTCCAACTGCGCGTCGAACACCCACTGCTTTTCTTCGTAGAGGGTGTCGCGGGTCCGCAGTACGCGGCGGCCGGCCTGATAGATTTCGCTGGTGGCCTGGTCGGTCTTGGCGATCTGGTAGTTGAGGCTGGTCTTGATGTGATCGGCAATCGGCGAGTCGAGGGAAAACTTGTTTTCCAGGCCAAAGCGCTCGCGGGTGATGGTGTCGTTACCGCGACGGTCACGGTACATATTCATGCCCTGGCCTTCGAGGAAGATCCCGCCTACCGCGCTTTTCTGGTTGATGTCGCGGTCGTCCTTGTACTTCTCGTAGGTCAGGCCCAGGCGGTTGTCTTCGCCGTAGTTCCAACCCAACTTGGCCAGCACGTTGGTGGTGCGCACGTCTTCCGGGTTGGCGCCGGTGCGGGCCAGGCCGGTGGCGTTGTTGCCGTTGTAGGACTCCATCTCGTGGCCATTGCGCTGGCTCAGGTGCAGCAAGCCGTCGAAGTCCTGCACCCGCCCGGCGACGGTGCCGGAGGTCAGCCAGCTTTCGTCCGCCGAGCTGTAGCCGGTCTTCAGGCGCGCGCCCACATCCTGGCCGGGCTTGATGATGTCGTCCGGGTCGAGGGTGAAGTAACTGACGGCGCCGCCGATGGCGCTGCTGCCGTACAGGGCCGAGGCCGGGCCGCGGATAATCTCGACGCGCTTGACGATTTCCGGGTCGACATAGTTGCGGCGGGTCTTGGCGTACGGGCCGTTGAAGAAGTTGTCCGGGACCTCCACGCCGTCCACCTGGGTGAGGATGCGGTCGCCGTCGATGCCGCGAATGTTGTAGCCGGAATTACCGGAGCGGGTGCCGGCGCCACCGACCGAGACGCCCGGTTCGTAGCGCACCAGTTCGCGGATGGTGTTGACGTTCTGGCGGTCCAGCTCCTCGCGTTCATGCACGCTGACGGTGCTGGGCACGCTATCGACCGCCTGTTCCGTACGGGTGGCGCTGATGGTCATTTGTTGCAGGGTGAGAGCGCTACCCGCCGTGCGCTTTTCCAGGACGATGTTGTTATTGCCCAGTTTGCGGTAGTTCAGGTTGGTCCCCACCAACAGCCGGTCCAGGGCTTTTTCCGGGGGCAGCGAGCCGCGCACGCCAGGGGAGGAAACCCCTTGGCCCAGTTCGGCGGGCAGGCCGATCTGCCAGCCGGTGACGGCGGTAAAGGCGTTGAGTGCCGAGACCAGGGATTGCTGCTCAATGCTGAAGGTGTAGTTGGCGTGGCTGCGCGCCGCGGGTTCGGCGGCAGTGGCCGTGAGGACCGGGCTGCCCGCCAGCAGGATGGCGGCGGTCAGCAGGCACAGCGTAGGCGAAGAGGACCGGCGGTTGAAACGAGAGGACATCGAGAGCGCTCCGAGGGACGAGTCTTATAGTTGCGAGCCTGAATCAAATAGGAATCAGTTGCATTGGCTAAGACGAGACGTACCAGCGGTGACTATCGAGTAAAAATAATTATTCTCAGTTGAGAATCACTAGCGCAGGGAACTCCGAGAGCTTGGCCGAGGTGATGTGGGCCAGGGAACGCACCACGTCCAGCGGTTGGTCCAGACGGTAATTACCGGTCACGGCGACGCTGGCCAGTTGCTCGTTGGTATTGACGATCCAGCCCGGGTAATAGCGCCGCAGTTCTGCCAGCACTTCGCTCATCGGGCAGTTTTCAAAGACCAGCCGGCCCTGGACCCATGCCAGTTCCTTGGTGGCATCGAGCTTGGCCGGTTGGCCGAAACCCTTGGGGCCGACGCGAATGCTCTCGCCGGCACTCAGGCGCACCCGGTTGTTGCCGAAGGTGGTGCTCAGGTCGACATCCCCGCGTTGTACCTGCACCTGCGCCTCACCGTTGAGATAGCGCACGGCAAACGCCGTATCGCTGACGCTGGCGCGCACCGGGCCGGCGTCGATCTGCAGGGGCAGGCCACGGTTGGCCGCGACTTCGAAAAACGCCTCGCCCTGATACAGGCGGGCGATGCGCTGATGCTCGTCGATGGTGCTGGAAAACGCCGAGTTGGTGTTGAGCAGCACCTTGGAGCCGTCATCCAGTTGCAGGCGCTGGCGCTCACCGACCACGGTCAAATGATCGGCCTGCAGGCGCACCGGCAGGTTGCTGAAGCTGAACAGCCCCAGCAGCAACACCGCCGCCGTGGCCAAGGGCTTCCAGTGCGGCTTGATGCGCCGCCAGGCGCTGGGCTTGCGCGGCGCATTCAGGGCCACGGCGGCGCTGTGTACCGGCGCACCGCCCCAGGCGGCCTGGGCTTTGGCGAAGGCTTGGGCGTGACTCGGGTCGGCATCCAGCCAGGCCTGGAACTCGGCTTGCTGGCCAGGCTGCGGGCACTGCAAAGCGATCAGCCAGTCGAGGGCTTGGTCCATGGCCGCATGTTGCAACACCTCATGAGCCAGCTCATGGGGGTGCAGTTTGTTCGGGTCCGTCACGGTGTTCCTCGGGTCTTCGCCACGTTTTATTCAATAGCTTTTGTGACATTGCTGTCGGCTTGTCCCGACAAAGCTTAAGGGTGATCGAGCCGTTCGGCCACACCTATGCAGATGGCCATGATCAATTTCAGTTCCTTTTGCACGGTGCTCAAGGACACCTGCAACTGGTCGGCAATCTCCTGGTAGCTGCAACCGTGCAGGCGGCTGAGGATAAAGATCTGCTGCTGGCGAGCGCTCAACTGCCCGAGGCTGACGCTCAGGTGCTCCAGCAATTGCTCGGCGTGGGCGGCATCTTCGGGCGTGGTGACTGGCGAGGCGACGCTTTGCAGGACATCCATCGGGACATCTTCCTGCAAGGTGCGGGACTGGATCCGACGCGAGCGCAGATGATCCAGGGCCAGGTTGCGCGCGGTCTGGAACACGAAAGGTTCGAGGTGATCAATCGGTCGTTCGCTGAGGGCCCGTGTGACGCGCAGGTAGGTTTCCTGCAACAGGTCCTCGGCGGTGCTGTGGTTATTCACCATCCGCTGCAAGGTGCGCAGTAGCACCACCCGTTGGGTGAGGAAGACTTGATTGAAGCGAGATAGGCTCACAGTGATACCGGACCGATTGGCAGTTAATGATAATGCTTATCATCAGCGCAAATGGCAAGTGGCGAATGTATGAGCTTGCACGAATCCCTGTGGGAGCTGGCTTGCCTGCGATTGCATCACTGGGTGGCGGCAGATACACCGCTCCGTCTGCATCGCAGGCAAGCCAGCTCCCACACAAGCCCGCTCCCACAGGGGGGGGGGTTACTCGGCGTTACACAGCGCCAGGCAGTTATCCAGCATACGGTTGGAGAAGCCCCATTCGTTGTCGTACCAGGCCAATACCTTGAGCAGCTTGCCGCTGGACTTGGTGTGGTTGGCGTCGAAGATCGACGACAGCGGGTTATGGTTGAAGTCGCTGGAAACCAGCGGCAGGGTGTTGTAGCCGAGGATTTTCGAGTGCTGGCTGGCTTCTTTGAGCAGCGCGTTGACCTCATCGGCCGTGGCTTCTTTTTTCAGTTGCACGGTCAGGTCCACCAGCGACACGTTGATCACCGGCACCCGCACCGCCATGCCGGTCAGCTTGCCTGCCAGTTCCGGCAGCACCAGGCCCACCGCTTCGGCAGCGCCGGTCTTGCTCGGGATCATGTTCTGCGTGGCCGAACGGGCGCGGTACGGGTCGGTGTGGTAGACGTCGGTCAGGTTCTGGTCGTTGGTGTAGGCATGAATGGTGGTCATCAGGCCGCTTTCGATACCCAGCTCGCGATGCAGCACCTGGGCCACCGGCGCCAGGCAGTTGGTGGTGCAGGAGGCGTTGGAGATGATCTGGTGGGATTGGCGCAAAATGTCATGGTTGACCCCGTAGACCACGGTGGCATCCGCGCCCTTGGCCGGGGCCGAGATGATCACCTTGCGCGCGCCGGCGCTAATATGGGCGGCGGCCTTGTCACGGTCGGTGAACAGGCCGGTGCATTCGAACACCACGTCGATCTTGTGTGCAGCCCACGGCAGGTCGGCGGGGTTGCGAATGGCACTCACGGCAATCCGGTCGCCATTGACGGTCAGGCTTTCCTGATCGTGAGCGACCTCTGCATCGAAAGTGCCATGGACGGTGTCATATTTAAGCAGGTGGGCATTGATCGAACTGTCGCCCAGGTCATTGATGGCGACGATCTGCAAATCCTGACGGTAGCCTTGGGTATAAAGTGCGCGCAGGACGTTGCGGCCAATGCGGCCAAAACCATTGATTGCAATTCGAAGAGTCATTTGAAAGCGCCTGTCGTCGATTTGTTGTAAGAATTACAAGATTATTCGCATAAAAATAGAAAACAAGCCTTTTTAGTGGCAATATTTTGTTCAATCTACAACGAGTGACCTGAATCAACTGGTCCGATTGGTCAAGTAACTCCCTGCCAACCTCTTCGCGGCGGGCTTTTGACCAGCATAGACACTCAGGTCGCCACATCCGTTAGCCTGGAGTTCTACACATGCATCCCCGCGTACTTGAGGTCACCGAACGCCTTATCGCCCGCAGCCGGGCAACCCGTGAGGCGTACCTTGCGCTGATTCGCGGCGCGGCCAGCGACGGGCCGATGCGCGGCAAGCTGCAATGCGCCAACTTTGCCCACGGCGTGGCCGGCTGCGGCACTGAAGACAAAAACAGCCTGCGCATGATGAATGCCGCCAACGTGGCAATTGTTTCGTCATATAACGACATGCTCTCGGCGCACCAGCCGTACGAACATTTCCCGGAACAGATCAAAAAAGCCCTGCGCGAAGTCGGCTCGGTTGGCCAGTTCGCCGGCGGCACCCCGGCCATGTGCGACGGCGTGACCCAGGGCGAGCCGGGCATGGAGCTGAGCCTGCTGAGCCGCGAAGTGATTGCCATGTCCACGGCGGTAGCGCTGTCCCACAACATGTTCGACGCCGCGCTGATGCTGGGGATCTGCGACAAGATCGTCCCCGGCCTGATGATGGGGGCCCTGCGCTATGGCCACCTGCCGATGATCTTCGTGCCCGGTGGGCCGATGCCGTCGGGCATCTCCAACAGGCAGAAGGCCGATGTGCGCCAGCGCTACGCCGAAGGCAAGGCCAGCCGCGAAGAGCTGCTGGAATCGGAGATGAAGTCCTACCACAGCCCCGGCACCTGCACCTTCTACGGCACCGCCAATACCAACCAGTTGCTGATGGAAGTGATGGGCCTGCACTTGCCGGGCGCCTCGTTCGTCAACCCGTACACACCGTTGCGCGATGCGCTGACCCGTGAGGCCGCGCACCAGGTCACGCGCCTGACCAAGGCCAACGGCAACTTCACGCCGATTGGCGAGATCGTCGACGAAAAATCCCTGGTCAACTCCATCGTCGCCCTCAACGCCACCGGCGGCTCGACCAACCACACCCTGCATATGCCGGCCATCGCCATGGCGGCGGGCATCATCCTCACCTGGCAGGACATGGCCGACCTCTCGGAAGTGGTGCCGACCCTGTCCCACGTCTACCCGAACGGCAAGGCCGACATCAACCACTTCCAGGCGGCGGGCGGCATGTCGTTCCTGATCCGCGAGCTGCTGGAAGCCGGCCTGCTCCACGAAGACGTCAACACCGTCGCCGGTCATGGCTTGAGCCGCTACACCCGCGAACCGTTCCTGGTGGACGGCGAACTGATCTGGCGCGAAGGCCCGATCGAAAGCCTCGACGAAAGCATCCTGCGCCCGGTAGCCCGGGCCTTCTCCCCGGAGGGCGGGTTGCGGGTGATGGAAGGCAACCTCGGCCGTGGGGTGATGAAAGTCTCGGCGGTGGCCCTCGAACATCAAATCGTCGAAGCGCCAGCCGTGGTGTTCCAGGACCAGCAGGACCTGGCCGATGCGTTCAAGGCCGGCCAGTTGGAGAAGGATTTTGTCGCGGTGATGCGCTTCCAGGGCCCGCGCTCTAATGGCATGCCGGAATTGCACAAGATGACGCCGTTCCTCGGCGTGCTCCAGGACCGAGGTTTCAAAGTCGCATTGGTGACAGACGGGCGTATGTCTGGCGCCTCGGGTAAAATCCCCGCCGCGATTCACGTCAGCCCCGAAGCCCAGCGTGGTGGCGCGCTGGCGCGGGTCAAGGATGGCGATATCATTCGCATCGATGGCGTCAAAGGCACCCTGGAGCTTAAGGTGGACGCCGAAGAATTTGCAGCGCGCGCGCCTGCCACGGGCCTGTTGGACAATAACGTGGGGGCCGGTCGCGAGCTGTTTGCATTTATGCGCCTGGCCGCAAGCTCCGCAGAGCAGGGCGCCAGCGCCTTTACCTCTGCCCTGGAGACACTCAAGTGAAGCTTGCGCTGGTTGGTGATATTGGCGGTACCAACGCCCGGTTTGCGTTGTGGCGGGACCAGGCACTGCATTCGATCCGGGTGCTGGCCACGGCGGATCACGCCAGCCCCGAGGAGGCGATCCAGGTCTACCTCGCCGAGGAAGGTTTGGCGCCGGGGTCCATCGGCGCGGTGTGCCTGTCGGTGGCGGGGCCGGTGAGTGGTGACGAGTTCAAGTTCACCAACAACCACTGGCGCCTGAGCAAGACCGCGTTCTGCAAGGCGCTGCAAGTGGACGAACTGTTGCTGGTCAATGACTTCTCGGCCATGGCCCTGGGCATGACTCGCCTGCAGCCTGATGAATACCGCGTGGTCTGCGCCGGCACACCGGAGCCGTGGCGCCCGGCGGTGGTGATCGGCCCGGGCACGGGGCTGGGCGTGGGCACTCTGCTCGACCTGGGCGCCGGCCGCTGGGCTGCGTTGCCGGGGGAGGGCGGGCATGTCGACCTGCCCCTGAGCAGCCCACGGGAAACCCAGTTGTGGCAGCACATCTACAACGAAATCGGGCATGTCAGCGCCGAGACGGCCCTGAGCGGCGGCGGTTTGCCCCGCTTGTACCGGGCGATCTGCGCGGTGGACGGCCACCCGGCGGTATTGCAAACCCCGGAGGCGATTACCGCTGCGGGCCTGGCTGGCGATCCGGTGGCGATGGAGGTCCTCGACCAGTTCAGCATCTGGCTGGGCCGTGTGGCCGGCAATAACGTGCTGACCACCGGCGCCCGGGGTGGTGTGTATATCGTGGGCGGGGTGATCCCGCGGTTTGCCGAGTTCTTTATCAACAGTGGTTTTGCCAAGAGCTTTGCGGACAAAGGCTGCATGAGCGACTACTTCAAAGGTATCCCGGTGTGGTTGGTGACGGCGCCGTATTCCGGGTTGACCGGGGCCGGTGTGGCGTTGGAGCAGGCATTTGCGTAGGCAGTGATGGCCCTATCGCGGGCAAGCCCGCTCCCACATTTGATGGTGTTCACAAATCAAGATGTGGGAGTGGGCCTGCCCGCGATGGGGCCCTAGAGAGCACCCCATAACAACAAGGAGGCCCCCGTGAGCGTAATCAGTAAATCCATTCTCCTGGTCGACGACGACGAGGAAATCCGCGAGTTGCTGCAAACCTACCTCAGTCGCGCCGGCTTCCAGGTGCGGGGCGTGCCCAATGGCGCGGGGTTCCGCCAGGCCATGGACGAGGCCCCGTGCGACCTGGTGATCCTCGATGTGATGCTGCCCGACGAAGACGGCTTCAGCCTCTGCCGCTGGGTGCGCCAGCACCCGCGCCAGGCCCAGGTGCCGATCATCATGCTCACTGCCAGCTCCGACGAAGCCGACCGGGTCATCGGCCTGGAACTGGGCGCCGACGATTACATCGGTAAACCCTTCAGCCCGCGGGAGTTGCAGGCACGCATCAAGGCCCTGTTGCGCCGCTGCCAGTTTGGCCAGGAGCGCACGGGTGGCGACGTGCTGGTGTTCGATGAGTGGCGGTTGGACATGATCAGCCATCGGCTGTTTCACGTTGATGGCGAGGAAGTCATCCTGTCCGGTGCCGACTTTGCCCTGCTCAAGCTGTTCCTCGATCACCCACAGCAAATTCTTGATCGCGACACCATTGGCAACGCCACCCGTGGCCGTGACCTGATGCCCCTCGACCGTATTGTCGACATGGCTGTCAGCCGCCTGCGACAACGCCTGCGTGATACCGAGAAACCTCCACGGCTGATCCGCACCGTGCGCGGCAGCGGTTACCAACTGGCGGCCAGTGTGGTTGCCAGCAATGCCCACTGAACGCCGGCGCATTCCGGTCCCGCGTTCATTGCTGGGGCGCATGCTACTGCTGACCCTGTTGGCGGTGCTGTTTGCCCAGGCGTTATCCAGCGTGATCTGGGTCTCGCAACTGCGCGCCACCCAGCTTGAAGGCCTGGTCACCAGCGCCCGCAGCCTGGCCCATTCGATGACCGCCAGCGTTAGCTATTTCCGTTCGCTGCCGGTGGCTTATCGGCCGCTGGTGCTCGACCAGTTGCGCAGCATGGGTGGCACGCGTTTTGTGGTGACACTCAACGACAAGCCGCTGGATATGCAGATCTTGCCGCAAACCCCGCGCAAACAGGCGGTGCTCGGCGCGGTGGACGAAGTGCTGCGCCAGACCCTGGGCAGTGACGTGCATTTTTCGGTGGAGTTTGTCAGTGCCGAAGACCTGCGCATCTTCAATGCCGGCCTGAAGCTCGATGAATTGCCACGCTCCTGGGCGCATTACGCCCTGACCCTGGAGCCGGTCAACCCGCCGGTACTGGTGACGCAGATCGAGTTGGGCGCCGGCGAATGGCTGTATATCGCCTCGTTGTTGCCCGAGCCCTACACCAGTCTCGAAGAACAGGGCCTGCCGTCTCAGCAGGTGTGGTTTATCGTGCTGACCAGTGGCTTTCTGTTGCTGTTTATCGGCTTGCTGGTGCATTGGCAGAGCCGGCCGCTCAAGCGCCTGGCGCGGGCGGCGCGGGACCTGTCCCTGGGCGCCGATGTGGAACCGGTGGCCGAAGGTGGCGGCAGCGAAGTGGTGGAAGTGGGCCGTGCGTTCAATGCCATGCGCGAGCGGATCAGCCGCTACCTGACTGAACGCAGCCAGTTGTTCAGTGCAATTTCCCACGACCTGCGCACCCCCATCACACGCCTGCGGCTGCGGGTGGAACTGCTGGAAGACGAAAAGCTGCAAGCCAAGTTCGGCCGCGACCTGGATGAGCTGGAACTGCTGGTCAAGGGCGCGTTGCAGTGCGTCAAGGACACCGACATCCACGAGAACATCGAGCCGGTGGACCTCAACCATGTGCTCGACTGCCTGGTGGAACCGTATCTTGCGCCCAACGGCAATGGCCGGGTGACCCAGCATGGCCGCGCGTTGACGGCCTATCCGGGCAAGCCGCTGGCGCTCAAGCGCTGTATTGGCAACCTGATCGATAACGCCCTGAAGTACGGGCAGAACGCCCATCTGCGTATCGAGGACGATGGCGCGCAGTTCATCCTGCATGTGGATGACGAGGGCCCCGGGGTGCCGGAGCAGCGTCTGGAGCAGGTCTTCGAACCGCACTTTCGCCTGGCCGGGCAGCAGCAGGGTTATGGCCTGGGGCTGGGGATCGCCCGCAATATCGCCCACAGCCATGGCGGCGAAGTCAGCCTGCAAAATTTGCGTGAAGGTGGCCTGCGTGTGACCTTGCAACTGCCCCGCACCCTGGACTAAACAACACCGCGTCACCCTGTAGGAGCTGGCTTGCCAGCGATAGTGATACATCAGTCACATTTGCAGTACCTGACCTACCGCAATCGCTGGCAAGCCAGCTCCTACAGACGGGCGTTGGGTCAGATGCTCTGGCGTAGCCTGGCCAAGTCGCGCAACGGCGGCGCGCCAAACAACCGGCTGTATTCCCGGCTGAACTGCGACGGGCTCTCATACCCCACCCGATACCCCGCCGCCGAGGCTTCCAGGCCTTCGGCGATCATCAGGCGCCGGGCCTCCTGCAAGCGCAACTGCTTCTGGTACTGCAGCGGGCTCATGGCGGTGATGGCCTTGAAGCGGTGGTGCAGGGTCGACACGCTGAGATTCACTTCCTTGGCCAGATCATCGATGCGCAGCGGTTGTTCATAGTTGCCGTTCAACCAGGTGATCGCCCGGCTGACCCGATGGCTCTGGCTATTGGCCACGGCAATTTCGTACAGGCGATAGCCCTGTGGCCCACGCAGTAGTCGGTAGAGAATCTCGCGATTGATCAACGGCGCCAACATCGCGATATCTTTGGGCGTATCCAGCAGGCGTGCCAGGCGCAATACGGCGTCGAGCAACTGGCTGTCGATCCGGTCGACATACATGCCGCGTGCGGTCGGGCGCGTGGGCACGCCCATCGGCCCGGCTTCGGCAATCAGGGCGGTCAGTTGCGCCGGGTCGATATTGATGCGCACCGACAGGTTGGGGTCTTCGACCGTGGCGTCGATGACTCGCCCGGCCACCGGCATCGCGACCGAGAAGACCAGGTAGTTGAGGGGGTCGTAGGCAAAAATTTCGTCGGCCAGGCGCACTTCCTTACTGCCGTTGGCGAGGATGCACAGCGCAGGTTCCACCAGCACCGGCATGAAGTCGCGTGGCGTGTTGTGGCGGTTCAGGTACAGCGAGGTGATCGCTGTGCCGTAGGAACCGTCTTCCCAGGTATGCCGGTGCACAATGCTCGCCAGTTCGGCGCGCTGTTTTTCCATCTCGGCATCGAGGGGAATGGACTGCTGTTCGGGCGACGACATGGGGCGTCCTCTGCATGCTTCTTTGATGGGCACAGCTTAGCGGTGGCGGTGCAGCAGCGTTATGTCGATTCTGCACAATCCTTGCCTGATCCTGCGGCGCGTCTTCAATCAGGCAAGCACACGGCCTGTCATCTGCCTGAAACAAGGCGCTAACCCCTGCAATAAAGCCTGACGCCAAACCCTGGGTCTACGCTTCTGGCAGGATTGTGCAATAAGCCGGCAGGAATCGACTAACCGCGCTGGGGCCTGCGCCCGTATCTTTGACCCTGTGGCAACACGCCCCCACAGTGCTTGCCGAGCATCACTTCTCAACGGGAGAGTCGAACATGTCCACCCCCATTCCCGCGAGCCATATGGCCTTTATCCGCGCCCGCAGCGGGTGCAGCACCGAACTGGGTGCACGCTTGAGCAGTTTGATCGAACCGGGCCGCCAGGCTCAGGGTTGCCTGCAATTCTCGTTGCAGCACTCCCAGGTTGACCCCGATGTATGGCTGGTTTCAGGTTTCTGGAGCAGCGAACAGGCGATGAGCGCTTATTTCAGCTCGCCGGCCCTGATGCTGCTTACCGAGCTGTTGAACGATATGGTCGTGCGCAGCATGGACTTCCAGACCTTCACCGACGCATCCGCCGCCAATGCCTACGGCGAGTACCTGCAACTGGCAGGTTAAGGTTTAGAATGGCCGACTTTCCATTGGCCAGGACCTGCAACATGGCACGTAAAGAGTTTGCCCACCACGAAGCTGTTTCCGCCCTTGTACGCGAAGACCAGGGTGGTTATAGCGCCGCCATCGCCGTCAAGGCACTGGACGGCATGAGCGCACCGCGCTTTCACAAGATCCTCGATGGCCAACTGTTCAAGACTGCCGACGACGCCGACGATGCGGCGGCCCAGCAATTGGAGCGTTTGATCGCTATCGATGAAGAGGGCCAGTTGGCCTGGGCAACTGCAGCAAACTAAAGAACACCACCGACCCAATTGTGGGAGCGGGCTTTGTGTGGGAGCGGGCTTGCTCGCGAAAGCGTCATGTCAGCCAGCCAATTTGGAACTGATCCACCGCTTTCGCGAGCAAGCCCGCTCCCACACAAGCCCGCTCCCACATTTTTGACTGCATTGCATTCAATCAGGGTTTGGTAGCACCTGGTCGGTACATCTTGAACAGCGCTTGCGGTCCCAGCTGGAAATAATCCGCCGGGCCGCCGCCCCGCAGAATCGGCTCGGCCGCTGCGGTGTCGTACACCCCATCCTTGAGCAGCCATTTGGCGATGTGCACCGCGACCACTTCGCCAAGTACCAGCCAACTGGGCACCAGCTCCTTGTCGGCCCGCTGCAACTGAATGATCTGCGTGACCTTGCACTCGAACGACACCGGGCTTTCGCCGACCCGTGGCACGGCAATCACCTTGGACGCCACTGGCGTCAGCCCGGCCAGTTCAAACTCGTTGACCTCTGGCGACACGGCGGCGCAGCTCTGGTTCATCTGCTCGGCCAGCGGGCGCGTGGCCAGGTTCCAGACAAACTCGCCGGTCTGTTCGATGTTATTCAGGCTGTCTTTACGCCCGACACTGGAAAAACCAATGATCGGCGGGATGTAGTTGAAGGCATTGAAAAAACTGTAGGGCGCCAGGTTCAGGCGGCCTTGGTTGTCCTGGGACGAAATCCAGCCAATCGGGCGCGGGCCGACGATGGCGTTGAACGGGTCATGGGGCAGGCCGTGGCCGTTGGCGGGTTCATAGAAATGGATATCGTCAGGCATGGACGGCGGTTCCTGCGGCGGGGAAAGCGCAATAGTGCAGGCCCAAGGGCAGGATTTCCACCGGATTGGCGCTGCCCTATGGAATTTTCATCCATCGCCCACCTATTTTTCACAGCTGCACGGCCAGTCTGCACGCCAGGTCGATACCCCCCCATGAGTCGGCCTTTCGAGACTGAACTCTGGAGCCTTCTGCACAATGAACAAACTACCTCAGATTACCCTGGCGTTCTGGGTCATGAAGATCTGTGCGACCACCCTTGGCGAAACCGCCGGGGACTTGTTGTCGATGACCCTGAATGTCGGCTACGCCATCAGTTCGATGATCCTGCTCAGCGTGTTCCTCATCACGTTGCTGACGCAGTTATGGTCGAAAACCTACAACCCAGTGCTGTACTGGATCGTGATCCTGTCGACGAGCACGGCGGGCACCACCATGTCCGATTTTATGGACCGTACCCTGGGCCTGGGGTACGCCTCCGGTTCGATGATCCTGATTGTCCTGTTACTGATGGTGTTCGCCCTCTGGCACCTGAGCGGCAATTCGCTGAACGTGAACAAGGTGCAGACCCCGCGCGGCGAGCTGTTCTACTGGGTGGCAATCCTGCTCTCCAACACCCTGGGCACGGCCCTGGGGGACTTCCTGGCCGACGACTCGGGCCTGGGCTTTGCTGGCGGTGCGATGTTGATCGGCGCGAGCATCCTGCTGGTGGTGGCGCTCAAATACTGCACGACGGTTTCGTCGGTGGTGTTGTTCTGGGTAGCGTTTGTGTTGACCCGGCCCTTTGGCGCGACCCTCGGGGACTTCCTGACCAAACCCCATGAAAAGGGCGGCCTGGACTTTGGCACTGTCGGCTCATCGGCGGTGCTGGCGGCCGTGCTGCTGGTGATGATCGCCGGTGCCTGGTATGTACAGCGCCGGGATAACCGCCAGCCGCTGGCAGAGCTGTCCTGACGGGATAAAAAAGGGGCCATGTCATTTGCATGACATGGCCCCTTTTCTACACCTGGCGAACGCTTAGTCCGTGGTGATCCGCGAATGCTTGCGGGTGTCTTTCATGGTGATGTAGACCAACAGCGATACGGCAATACACGCGGTGACGTACCAGTAGTAGCCGGTTTCCATGCCGATGCTCTTGAACCACAGCGCGATGTATTCGGCGGTGCCGCCGAAGATCGACACGGTCAGTGCGTAAGGCAGGCCTACACCCAGCGCACGGATTTCGGTGGGGAACAGCTCGGCCTTCACCACGGCGTTGATCGAGGTGTAGCCGCTGACGATGATCAGCGCCGCCATGATCAGGAAGAACGCGCCCCACCAGGTCTGGACAGTGTGCAGGGTGGTGAGGATCGGCACGGTGAACAGGGTGCCGAGGATGCCGAAGGCGATCAGGATCGGCCGGCGACCGACCTTGTCGGACAGGCCGCCGACAATCGGTTGCAGGCACATGAACAGGAACAGCGTGGCCGCAGAGATGGTGGTGGAGTCGGAGATGCTCATGCCGACGGTGTTCACCAGGTACTTCTGCATGTAGGTGGTGTAGGTGTAGAAGGCCAGGGTGCCGCCCATGGTCAGGCCGACCACGGTCATCAGTTCCTTGGGGTGGCGCATCAAGGTGCGCATCGCGCTTTCCTTGGCTTTTTCCTTCTTGGTGAACGACTCGGTTTCTTCCATGCCACGTCGCAGGTACAGGGCCACCACCGCGCACAGGGCGCCGATGGCGAACGGGATACGCCAGCCCCAGGCATACAACTCTTCAGTGGTGAGGAGCTGTTGCAGCACGATCAGTACCGCCAACGCGATGAGCTGGCCGGAGATCAGGGTCACGTACTGGAAGCTGGAGAAGAAGCCGCGACGTTCCTTGGTCGCCATTTCACTCAGGTAGGTGGCCGAGGTGCCGTATTCGCCACCTACCGACAGGCCTTGCAGCAAGCGGGCGAACACCAGCAGGATCGGCGCGCCGACCCCGATGGTTTCATAACCGGGGCTCAGGGCGATGATCAGCGAGCCGAAGCACATCAGCAGCACCGACGCCATCAACGCGGCTTTACGGCCTGCGCGGTCGGCGTAGAGGCCCATCAGCCAGCCGCCAATCGGGCGCATCAAAAAGCCCACGGCAAAAATCGCGGCGGTGTTGAGCAGTTGGGCGGTGGTGTCGCCTTTAGGGAAGAAGGCTTTGGCGAAGTACAGCGAGAAAGCGGCGTAGACGTACCAGTCATACCACTCGACCATGTTGCCGACCGATCCGCTGAAGATCGACTTGATACGGCTGGAAGTGGTGCGTTCTTGCGCCGGCGCAGCCGCCGACCCCAGAGGCAGGGAATTGGAGTTATCCATTGAAGGATCCTTCATGTCATTGTTTTTGTGGAGCGCGCGTCAGCGCAGCCTGGTTGCAGCTATAGCAGGAGCTGTGCCAAGCAGGGGGAGGCCCGGTCTAGAAGGGTTGGGGGATTTTTTTGAGCGGAAAGCCGCTGATGGTTTTTTGGTGATGAGCGGAAATCCGCTTATGGCGGCTATCCTCATCGCAGGCAAGCCAGCTCCCACATTTTGATTTGCGAATACATTCAAGTGTGGGAGCTGGCTTGCCTGCGATGAGGCCCTAAGGGGCCTTCTCAATCGGGCGACAGAAACATTTCCCGGGTCAGCCCATGGCGCTGCAGCTTTTCATTGAAGGTCCGCCGTGGCAGTTGCAGCTCGGCCAGCACCGCCTTGATATCGCCTTTGTGCCGGGTCAGCGCAGCTTTCAGGCAATGGGCTTCGAACGCTTCCTGCTGGGCCGCCAGGGATTGCCCGGCCTCGATGCCTTCCGGCTCCGGCTCGCCGAGGCCCAGCACCTGGCGTTCGGCAACGTTGGCCAGTTCGCGCACGTTGCCCGGCCAGTCATGGCTGAGCAGCCGCCCCAATTGCGGCCCGCTGAGGGGCGCGGCCTCGCGGCCCAGGCGTTCGGCGGCGCTCTGGGTGAAGTGGTCGAACAGCAGCGGGATATCTTCGCGGCGCTCACGCAGCGGCGGCAGGCGCAGTTGCGCCACGGTCAGGCGGTAGGCCAGGTCTTCGCGAAAACGTCCGGCGCGGGCTTCGTCCAGCAGGTCGGGCTTGGTCGCGGCAATGATGCGCAGGTCGACCTTGATGCTCTGGTTCGAGCCCAGGCGCTCCAGCTTCTGTTCCTGCAACACCCGCAGCAGCTTCACCTGCTGGGCCAGGGGCATGCTTTCGATCTCATCGAGAAACAGCGTACCGCCGTCGGCGTACTCCAGCTTGCCGATGCGCTTGCCCTGGGCGCCGGTGAAAGCGCCGCTTTCATGGCCGAACAGTTCGGCTTCAAACAATTGCTCGGGAATCGCCGCACAGTTGAGCGCGACAAAAGGTTTTTTGGCCCGTGGCCCGAAGTCATGCAGGCAGCGGGCGACCAGTTCCTTGCCGCTGCCGGTCTCGCCACGGATCAGCACGTTGACCGGCAAGGCGGCGAGGTCCAGCACCTGGCGGCGCAAGTTCTGCAGGCTGCGCGACACCCCCAGCAGGCTCGACTCCAGTTGGGCGCGATGATCGGCCTGTTGGTGTAGGCGGCGGTTCTCCAGGATCAGCCCGCGCTTGTCCAGGGCCCGGCGCAGGCTGGCGAGCAGGGCGTCGGGGCTGAAGGGCTTTTCCAGAAAGTCGTAGGCACCGTCGCGCATGGCTTCGACGGCCATCGGCACGTCGCCATGGCCGGTCAGGAGGATCACCGGCAGGTCGGCATCGCGCCGTTGTACTTCGGCCAGCAGCTCCAGGCCGCTGAGACCCGGCATGCGCACATCGCTGAGAATCACCCCGGGAAAGTCCCTGGGCAGGTGGGCCAGGCAGTCCTCGGCGCGGCTGAACAACTGCACTGCGAACCCGGAGAGGTTCAACCACTGTTCCACGGCCGTGCGGATGCTGGCCTCGTCATCAACCACGATCACCGCGTTCAGCATAGGTCCGGCGCCTCCAGCGCGATGGGCAGGGTCAGGGTGAAGACGGCGCCGTCGCCCTGATTGGCCGCACTCAGGCGTCCGCCCAGTTCATGCACGATAGCGTAGGACACCGCCAACCCGAGCCCGAGCCCGTCACCCACCGGCTTGGTGGTGAAGAACGGGTCGAACACGTTGTTCAGGTGTTCCTCGGCAATGCCGCCGCCGCTGTCGCTGACGCTCAGGTGCCACAGTTGTTGATCGGCATGCAGGCGGATTTCCAGGCGCTTGCGCGGTTTGTCGGCCATGGCATCCAGGGCATTGCGCAACAAGTTGATCAGCACTTGCTCCAGGCGAATGGCATCGCCGCGTACCCAGGCCGGGCGAGTCAGGTCGAGCACGGTGCCGATGGCTTCGTCGCGCAGGCGTGCGTCGAGCAAGTGCAGGGACTGGTCGACCACGGTTGCCAGGTCCAGGCGTTCGCGCAGGCCGCTGGGGCTTTTGCGGGCGAAGGTCTTGAGGTGGCCGGTAAGGGCGGCCATGCGAGTGAGCATGTCGTCCAATGGCGTCAGCGCCTGATAGGCGTCATCGATGCGCCCGTGATCGAGCAGCAGGCGCAAGGTAGCCAGTTGCATGCGCTGGGTGGTCAGCGGCTGGTTGATTTCATGGGCCAGGGCCGCAGACATCTGTCCCAGCGCCGCCAGCTTGGCCGATTGCACCAAGCCATCCTGGGCGGTGCGCAAGGCGCGTGTGCGTTCTTCCACCAGGCGCTCCAGCTCTTCGCGGCTGCGCTGGCGCAAGCGGGCCAGGCGCCAGCGCTGGCTGAGGAACAGCACCAGGAACACCAGGGTCAACCACAGGCCCGCCGCGGCGAGGCCGGCGTTGCGTTGGTCTTCAAAGGCCACCTGGGGTTTGCGCAGCAGGTGCAGGGTCCAGCCTTCGGCTTTGAGGGGCAGGGACTCCCAGATGTAGTTGGCGTTGCCTTCGGGCCCGGCCACGCGCACCAGATGACTGTTCTCGTCAAAACGCTGCAAGGTCTGGGTGTCCAGGGGCTGCAATTGCTTCTTGTCGTATTGGCGCGTGGCCTTGAGTTCGGCCAGATCGTTGGCCGACAGCGGGCGCAGGTTGCGGTAACGCCATCCGGGTTTATTGGCGATAAACACGATGCCCCGGGCATCGCTGACCAGCAGCAGGTCGTCGCCCTGGGCCCATCCGCGCTCCAGCTCCGGAAACTCCAGTTTCACCACCATGGCGCCGATGAACTGCTCCTGCTCATCCACCACCGCGCTGGAAAGGAAGTACCCCGGAATCCCGGTGGTCACCCCCACCGCATAAAAACGCCCGGTGCCCTGGCTGCGGGTCTGGCTGAAATAGGGGCGGAACGCATAGTTGTGGCCGACATAACTGCTGGGCAGGCGCCAGTTGCTGGCGGCCACCGCCAGGCCGGTGCGGTCCATCAGTTCCAGGGTCGATGACTGCGCCGCACCGTTGATGCGCTCCAGTTTGTGGTTGAGCACCTCCTGGGTCGCCGGATCCAGCGGGCCTTTCAGGGCGCGGATCATTTCCGAATCCAGGGCCAGCACGGCGGGCAGGGCGCGGTAGCGTTCGATCAAGGTGTGCAAGGAGTTGGCATACAGCGCCAGTTGCTGGTTCGCACGGCCGGCATCGTCCACCAGGGACTGGCGTTCCGCCTGGCGCATGGCGACTGCGGCGGCCAGGACGGCACCGGCAATAATCAGCAGGGAGTAGAAGGTCAAACGCAATGGGCGAGGGATCGCGATCATACGAGAATGAACAGCTGCAGTAGGGGGCGAGCACCATAACATGCAGCAGGACGAGCGCAGTACTTGTGGGAACGGGCTTGCCCGCGATTGCATCGACGCGTTCTGCTGCCAGACCGCAGTGCCTGCATCGCGGGCAAGCCCGCTCCCACAAAATCGCCGGTCATAAAAAAGGCGACTGTGGCATGGAGCCACAGTCGCCTTTTATCCTTGCGGGGACGTGCTTACTGCACTTCTACCGCCAGGCTTTCACTGATCTTTTGCTGCCAGATGGCGGGACCTGTGATGTGGACTGACTCGCCCTTGCTGTCGACTGCAACAGTGACCGGCATGTCCTTGACGTCGAACTCGTAGATCGCTTCCATGCCCAGTTCGGCGAAGGCCACCACGCGCGACTTCTTGATGGCTTGCGCCACCAGGTAGGCCGCACCGCCGACTGCCATCAGGTACACGGCCTTGTGGTCCTTGATCGCTTCGATGGCGGTCGGGCCGCGCTCGGATTTGCCGATCATGCCCAACAGGCCAGTCTGCTCGAGGATCTGGCGGGTGAACTTGTCCATCCGCGTGGCGGTGGTCGGGCCAGCCGGGCCAACCACTTCTTCGCGCACCGGATCTACCGGGCCGACGTAGTAGATGAAACGGCCCTTGAGGTCTACCGGCAGGGTTTCACCCTTGTTCAGCATCTCGACCATACGCTTGTGCGCCGCGTCGCGACCGGTGAGCATCTTGCCGTTGAGCAGTACGGTTTCGCCCGGCTTCCAGCTCTGTACATCTTCCGGGGTCAGGGTGTCGAGATTGACACGGCGGGCCGACGGGCCGGCTTCCCAGACAATTTCCGGGTAGGCGTCCAGCGGCGGCGCTTCGAGCGAGGCCGGACCGGAACCGTCGAGCACGAAGTGTGCGTGACGGGTGGCGGCGCAGTTGGGGATCATGCACACCGGCAACGAAGCGGCGTGGGTCGGGTAATCCATGATCTTCACGTCGAGCACGGTGGTCAGGCCACCCAGGCCCTGGGCGCCGATCCCCAGTTGGTTGACCTTCTCGAACAGCTCCAGGCGCATCTCTTCGATACGGTTGGACGGGCCGCGCTTTTTCAGCTCGTGGATGTCGATGGATTCCATCAACACTTCCTTGGCCATGACGGCGGCTTTCTCGGCAGTACCGCCGATGCCGATGCCGAGCATGCCCGGTGGGCACCAGCCGGCACCCATGGTCGGAACGGTCTTGAGCACCCAGTCGACGATGGAGTCGGACGGGTTGAGCATGGCCATTTTCGACTTGTTCTCGGAACCACCGCCCTTGGCAGCCACGTCCACTTCCACGGTGTTACCCGGGACGATGGAGTAGTGGATCACGGCCGGGGTGTTGTCCTTGGTGTTTTTGCGCGCGCCGGCCGGGTCGGCGAGGATCGAGGCACGCAGCACGTTTTCCGGCAGGTTGTAGGCGCGACGCACGCCTTCGTTGATCATGTCGTCCAGGCCCATGGTGGCGCCATCCCAGCGTACATCCATGCCCACGCGTACGAACACGGTGACGATCCCGGTGTCCTGGCAGATCGGGCGGTGGCCGGTGGCACACATGCGCGAGTTGATCAGGATCTGGGCCATGGAGTCACGGGCGGCCGGCGATTCTTCGCGCAGGTAGGCTTCGTGCATTGCCTGGATGAAGTCAACGGGGTGGTAGTAGGAAATGAATTGCAGGGCGTCGGCAACGCTCTGAATCAGGTCGTCTTGCTTGATCACGGTCATGAGTCGCGCTCCTCTATAAGGGAACATTCAATAAAGGTGGCTTCAGATGGGTGTATCGGTCGCTGAAGCCACCTTTTCCAAGGCACGCCGGGTAGTGCTGGCGCGACGCTAAAAAGGCGCGGCAGTATAACCCGGCGCGATGGCCGATACACCCGACGATGGTCAAACTCTCCCGACCACCCTAGGAGCCGGCTCCTGCAAAAAGCAGTTACAGTGATCGCACATTTTGATTCGAGGCCTTTCATGCCTGAACTGCACGTCGGCGAACGCCAGTGGTCGGTCTCCACCGGCAGCAATCTGCTGGATGCCTTGAACCAGGCCGGTGTGGCCGTGCCTTACAGTTGCCGCGCGGGCAGTTGCCATGCCTGCCTGGTGCGTTGCCGGGGTGAGGTCGAGGACAAGCAGCCCGACGCGCTGAGCCCGGCCCAGCGCCAGGACGGTTGGCGCCTGGCCTGCCAGTGCCAGGTCACAGACGATGTACAGGTCGAGGCCTTTGACCCCTTGCGCGACGGCGCGGCGGCAACGGTGCTGAGCGCCGATTGGCTGAACCCGACGGTGTTGCGCCTGCGCCTGCAACCCCAGCACGGGCTGCGTTACCGGGCCGGGCAGCACCTGGTGTTGTGGGCGGGGACGGTGGCGCGGCCTTATTCCCTGGCCAGCCTGCCCCAGGAAGATCCGTTTTTGGAGTTCCACCTCGATTGCCGCCTGCCCGGCGAATTCAGCGATCGTGCCCGCCGGCTTGAGGCCGGTGACCCATTACGCCTGGGTGAATTGCGCGGCGGGGCGTTGCATTACGATCCGGACTGGCAAGCGCGGCCGCTGTGGCTGCTGGCATCCGGCACGGGGCTGGGGCCGCTGTGGGGCGTGTTGCGCGAAGCCCTGCGCCAGGATCACCAGGGCGCTATCCGCGTGATTCACCTGGCCCATGATACGGACGGGCATTATCTGGCCGAGCCCCTGGCCCAACTTGCCGCCAGCCACGGCAACCTCACCATCGAACTGTGGACGGCGGCGCAGTTGGCCGGTGCCTTGGCGCAACTGCGGCTTGTATCCCGGCAAACCCTGGCCTTGCTCTGCGGGCACCCCAGCAGTGTCGAGGCGTTTTCCAAGCGCCTGTTCCTGGCGGGCTTGCCGCGTAATCAACTGCTGGCCGATGTGTTCCTGCCCCGTGGTTGAGCGCTGATGGCTATCTGCGAGAACTCACCGTGTGCATTTGAAATGCATTGCAATGTGGGAGCGGGCCTTTGCAGTCAATCAATCACTCTCCCTTGGAATGCAAAAGGCCCTGGCATTCACATGCCAGGGCCTTTGCTTTGAGCAGGTCAGTCACTCAGACCATTGGGTCGCCAACGTGCAGGATCTTCATGCCGTTGGTGCCACCGATGGTGTGGTAGCTGTCGCCCTTGGTCAGGATCACCCAATCGCCTTTCTCGACTACGCCACGCTTGAGCAGTTCGTCGATGGCAGCCTGGCTGACTTGCTCAGGCGGCAGCGACGCCGGGTCGAACGGTACGGTGTAGACGCCACGGAACATGGCCGCGCGGGCCTGGGTTTCGCGGTGCGGGGAGAACGCGTAGATCGGGATCGAGGAGCGGATGCGCGACATGATCAACGGCGTGTAGCCACTTTCGGTCAGGGCGATGATCGCCTTTACGCCCGGGAAGTGGTTGGCGGTGTACATGGCGGCCAGGGCGATGCTCTGGTCGCAGCTTTCGAACACTTTGCCGATGCGGTGGCTGGAGGTCTTGCTGGTCGGGTGCTTTTCAGCGCCGACGCAGATACGTGCCATGGCCTGGACCGCTTCCAGCGGGTACGGGCCGGCAGCACTTTCTGCCGAGAGCATCACGGCGTCGGTGTAGTCGAGCACGGCGTTGGCCACGTCGGACACTTCGGCACGGGTCGGCATCGGGTTCTGGATCATTGACTCCATCATCTGGGTCGCAACGATCACCGCTTTATTGTGGCGGCGTGCGTGCAGGATGATTTTCTTCTGGATGCCGATCAGCTCCGCGTCACCGATTTCCACACCGAGGTCGCCACGGGCAACCATCACTGCATCGGACGCCTTGATCAGGCCGTCGAGGGTTTCGTCGTCGGCCACCGCTTCGGCGCGCTCGATCTTCGCCACCAGCCAGGCAGTACCGCCGGCTTCGTCGCGCAGTTGGCGGGCGTACTCCATGTCGGCTGCGTCGCGTGGGAAGGACACGGCGAGGTAGTCCACTTCCATTTCGGCGGCGAGCTTGATGTCAGCCTTGTCTTTTTCGGTCAGGGCCGGTGCAGTCAGGCCACCACCGCGACGGTTGATGCCTTTGTGGTCGGACAGCGGGCCGCCGATGATCACGGTGCAGTTGAGCTCGGTGACGGTGGCGGTGTCGACACGCATGACCACACGGCCGTCGTCCAGCAGCAGTTCGTCGCCGACGCCGCAGTCTTTCACCAGGTCCGGGTAGTCGATACCCACGACTTGCTGGTTGCCTTCGGTCAGCGGATGGCTGGTGGAGAAGGTGAATTTGTCACCGATCTTCAGCTCGATGCGCTTGTTGGCGAATTTGGCGATACGGATCTTCGGACCTTGCAGGTCACCCAGCAGCGCGACGAAGCGGCCATGCTTGGCGGCGAGGTCACGTACCAGCTTGGCGCGAGCCTTGTGCTCGTCCGGGGTGCCGTGGGAGAAGTTCAGACGGGCAACGTCCAGGCCAGCCAGAATCAGCTGTTCGAGGACTTCCGGCGAGTTACTGGCCGGGCCAAGGGTGGCGACGATTTTGGTACGACGGACGGACATGCACGGACTCCTGAGTTCTAGCGCTGGGGAAGGCTACTATGCTCTTTGGCTGTAGTCATTGTTCGTTTGCACTACTTATTGTCGATTCGCTTGTTTTCACTCTATGACGCCAGACGAACAACCTTGAAGATTTTCGCCCAAGGGTCGATACACTGCTCAAGACAGGAGAACACCCCATGCGAGTTTTGATCATTGCTGCCCTGGCCGTCAGTGTTGTCGGCTGTACCCGTTGGTCGATGGACCATCATTTGAACAATGCCTACCGTGCCTACAACGTGGGCGATTGTGAGCGGGTCACCCTGGAATTGTCCCAGGTCGACCGTGAAAGCCGGTCCCGTCGCTACGTGCAGCCGGAAGTCTCGATGCTGCGTGGGCAGTGCCTGGAACGGCAGAAGCTGTTTGTGGATGCGGTGCAGACTTATCAGTTCATCATTAGCCAGTACCCATCGAGTGAGTACGCGTTCCGGGCCCGTGCACGCCTGGATACGCTGCAACAACTGGGGCATTACCCTGGCGCAAGTGCAGCGCGCGCGCGAGCTGCAGCCTTGTAATGATATACGCCATTTAATTGCTGGCCTCTTGCCAGAGTTGGGCTATTCTTTTGAAGTGCGTTTGTATAACTTTCAATTCAAACAGACACAAAAACAGGATTCGGTGGTTGTAGAGTGACAGGGCAGGGGCCGCTGTTGCACCGGGATCCAGGAGAGCGGGGGGGCATGTAGCTTCCCGGCCCGAATCACAGCAACGGCCACAGTCTTGGCCATTGGACGGCGATCTGATCATGTTGACTGACCGACGGATTGAGCGGCACCAGTTGCCCTATTTTTTAGAGGTGTTCAATCGCTTCACAGGTAAGCCCATCGGTTACTTGGGTAATATTTCCAGTGAAGGGCTGATGCTAGTCAGCCAATTACCCATGATGGTCAACGTGGATTTTGATCTGCGCTTGAAGATTCCAGGTCCTGAGGGTGATATGCACACCATTGATTTCACTGCGACCTGCCTGTGGAGTCGTGAAGATATCAACCCCAGGCATTACGACTCGGGGTTTTGCCTGTTGGAGGCGCCCGCGGAGTACGGTCAGCTGATTGTTGCGCTGTTGCAGTACTTCAGCTTTGACCCCTTGCAGGCTTCGGCCTAGCGTCACACACCATTCATAGAGCGCCGGCTTTTTTCCAGCCCAGGTATCGGGTTACCAGGTCGGCGCCCAGCTCAGAGGGATGGGCATCCATTACCATCAGGCCCTGCGCCTTGAGGCGGTCATGAAGTTCTTCCCGTGCATTGAGGTAATCGACGCTGCCACAGTAGGCCAGCGCCTGCGCCAAGGTCTGCACGGGAGCCTGGCGCAATTGATCCAGCACTCCTTCGCGCAGGCTCGCCACCAATACCCGGTGCTGGCGGCTGATGCGCTTGACGGCCGTCAGTAGTTCCTCATCGTCCTCATCGCGCAGGTTGGTCACTACGATCACCAGCGCCCGCCGTTTCTGGCGGGCCAGCAGCTGATTGGCGGCAGCCTGGTAATCGGCCGTGCGCCGGGTGCTGTCCAGGTCGTATACCGCGTTGAGCAACTGGTTCAACTGACCGCTGCCCTTGACTGGTGCCAGGTAGCGCGGCTGGTCGCAGGCGAAGGTACACAGGCCCACGGCATCGCCCTGGCGCAAGGCCACATAGCTGAGCAGCAGGCAGGCGTTGAGGGCGTGGTCGAAATGTGACAGTTCGCCGTCCTTGCTGCGCATCCGTCGGCCGCAATCGAGCATGAACATAATCTGCTGGTCGCGCTCATCCTGGTATTCCCGGGCAATCGGCGTGCGTTGCCGTGCCGTGGCCTTCCAGTCGATCTGGCGCAGGCTGTCGCCCTCGCGAAATTCGCGCAGCTGATGAAACTCCAGGCCCAGGCCGCGACGCTGGCGCTGGCGTACACCCAGTTGGCTGAGCCAGTTGTCTACCGCCAGTAACTGCGCACCGTACAGGCGGGCAAAGTCCGGGTAAACCCGGGTTGCATCCTTGACCGATACCTGGCGTTTTGCGGTCCACAATCCCAGGGGGCTGGGCAGATGCACCTCACAGCGCTCAAAGCTGAAATGCCCACGGCTCAAGGGGCGCAGGCGGTAGCCCAGGTCACTGTGTTCACCGGGGCGCAGGGCGATGAACTGCGGCAGGTTCTGCACGCTCAAACCATCCGGTACGTGATCAAACACCTTCAGCGTCAATGGCTGTGTGTAGTCATGCTCCAGGGTGATCCGCACCTCGCTCCAGCGTCCTAGCGCCAGGCTGCCTGGCATGTGCCGCCGCAGGCGTGGCGAGGGACGGCGTTTCAGACGGGCAGCATCGAGCAATGCCAGCAAAAGCAGCGCCAGGAGCAGGCCCCAGGCCACGGAGTGCAGGGCGGCCGGCACCTTGAGTTGCAGGGCCGTGGCCGTTCCGAGGGCGATGTTCAGGCCCAGCAGCACCGCGAGCCAGGCCAGCAACAGGCGAGTAGGTCTCATGGGCATGTCACTGGCGTGGCGCCGGCACTTGGTCGAGCAGTTGGGCCAGTACCTGATCCACCTCGAGGCCTTCGATATCCAGCTCCGGGGCGATGCGTACGCGATGGCGCAACACTGCCAGCGCGCAACTCTTGATGTCGTCCGGGGTCACGAACTCGCCACCGCGCAGCAGAGCCCGGGCGCGGGCACCACGTACCAGGGCGATGGAGGCGCGAGGCCCGGCGCCAAGGGCCAGGCCGGGCCAGGTGCGGGTGGTCCGGGCCAGGCGCACGGCGTAGTCGAGTACCTGGTCATCCAACGGCAGCTCACTGGCGACCTGTTGCAACAGCAGTACATCATCGGCCTGCAGTACGGTGCGCAATGGCTGTACGTCGAGCATGTCGGCGCGGGAGGAACGAGTCACTTCGCGCACCATATCCAGCTCTTGCTGCGCCTCTGGGTAGTCCATGCGTACCTTGAGCATGAACCGGTCGAGTTCGGCCTCCGGTAGTGGGTAAGTGCCTTCCTGTTCGATGGGGTTCTGGGTGGCCAGCACCATGAACGGCTGGCCGATGGGCAAGGCTTCACCCTCGAGAGTGACCTGTCGTTCCTGCATGGCTTCGAGCAGGGCGGCCTGGGTTTTCGCCGGGGCCCGGTTGATCTCGTCCGCCAGGAGCAAATGGGTGAACAACGGCCCTTTGCGCAGCTTGAATTGCTCGGTGTGCAGGTCGTACACCGCATGGCCTGTGACATCGCTGGGCATCAGGTCCGGGGTGAACTGGATGCGTGCGAAGTCGCCGTCAAAGCAGCGCGCCAGGGCCCGTACCAGCAAGGTCTTGCCCAGGCCGGGTACGCCTTCGAGCAGCACATGGCCGCCGGCGATCAACGCGGTCAGTACGTCATCGATCACCGCGTCCTGGCCAATCACTGCCTTGCGCAACTCGGTGCGCAGCGCCTGGGCGAGTTGGGTGGCGCGCCCGGTGTCGAGGGTATTGGGTAAATCCACTGGAGAATCGCTCATAGGGCATTCCTGAGGGTTTGCAGGCAGGCCACCTGGCGGCTGAAATCGGCGCTGGAAAGCCGTTTTGCCGGGAGTGGGCCCAGGGCCTGGCTGATAATTGAAGCGGGTTGGCGGGTCAGGCGCTCAAGGGCCTGCCATTGTCCTGCGGTATCCAACTGTTCGAATCCGGGGTGGCGGCGACGTGCGGTACGCAGGATGTCGCGCTGCAAGGCTTGCAACAGGCTGTTTTGCCCGCTGCGGCGCAGCAGGAAGTCGGCACTGGCATTCAGGTGCTCCTGCAATTGACGGCGGGCTTTCGGGGCTGGCGCCTGGATGGGCCCCTGGCGCACGCCGGCGCGCCACAACCCCAGCAGAATCAAGGCGGCCAGTGCTACCAGGGCCTGGGGGAAATACCGCAGCACCAGACTGAACAGGTTTTCGACGTCCGTGTTCGATAGCAGGGTGACATCGCTGCCCTGGGTCAGGTACCACAGCAGCCAGGCGTTGTCGTGCAAGCCGATGGCCGGGGTCTTCCACAGCTCGCTGTCGGTGATCACCGTTACACGACCCAGCCCGAGATCGAGTTGCATCAGGTGGCTGGACTTGGCGCTGTTGGCCGAAAACTGTGCCAGGTGCCTGGGGTCGATCAGGGTGAAGTCAGTGTCGAAACTGAAAAACGCCGGCGCGGTTTCGTTATCGACATACAGCCGTGTCAGGTCCGGTTTCTTGTTCTTGCGGGCGGGGGGCGGCTGGTCAAAGTCATCGCTGAAGGCCTGGCGCAACTGCAGGCGATCGAGCAGCAGGTCGCCGCTGTCCTGGGTTTCTTCATCCCATATGGCTTCGGCCACCAGCAGCAGATGGCCCCCAGCCTTGGTCCACTCCAACAACTGGTCAACCTGGCGCGGGGTCATGTTGCTGCGTTCGCTGAGCAACAGCAGGCTGCCGCCCTTGGCGGGCAGGGTGGCCAGGCGTTCCAGGCTGCGGGCATGCTCGACGGCCAAGCCTTGCTGGCGTAGGAAGTGTTCCGCCGCCAGGTAGGGGTTGGCCTGGGCTTCAGGTGAGGGCCCGCGGTCAACCACTTCTTCGTAGGGAATCGCCTTGTGCCAGGCATAGAAGCTCCCGGCCGTCAGCAGGCAAGCCAGGATCAGTCCAATCCAGATCAGTGGCCGGTTCATCGCGCGGCCTCGCTGTCGAACAAGCTGCGCCAACCGGCGCAGAGCTGTTGCTGGGCCAGGGCAGGCGGTATGCGATGGCCGTAGGCGAGGTTTTGCCAGTGCCGGGTCAGGTCGTCGCTAAAGGCCAGCAATTGCGGCTGTTGCAAGTGGCGCACCCGTTCCAGGACCTGGCCTTCGGTATCGGCGTTTTTCAGTGGCAGGTGGAAGTCATGCAGCAGCCGGCTCAGCAGGCCGCGATACAGTAGGCCAAGGGCCTCGCGGGGCTGTGTGGCCCACAGTTGTTCGGCGGCACCGGCAATATCCTCGGGCAAGCTCTGCACGCCCATGTCCAGGCCGAACAGTTGCGACGGCACGGGCTGCACGGCCTTGGGGTGTTGGACGCGGCGGCGACTGACAAAGGCGTGCAGCCAATCACGATAACGCCAGGCAACCAGGGCAATGCCGGCGATCAGCAGGCCCCAGAGCAGCACCTCCATCACCAGGGCCAGGGGCTTGAAGGTGTCGCTGTTGAGATTGTCCAGCAAGGATTTGAGCCAGGCCGGCAGATGGGCACCTCCCGGGGACTTGGCGTTGCTGCTGCTCTTGTCCTCGCCGAAACGGTAGCGGGTAACGGTTTGCGGATTCTTGAACGGGGGTTGTTCCAGCAGGCGCTTGATCGATTGACTGGCTTGCGGCGTGCTCAACGGTTTTGAGTCGACCGGCGGGTTGGCCATGGCCTGGGGCGTTGGCGCGATCACTAGCAGGCCGACAGCCAGCAACAGGGCGGCCACTGCCGACCCCAGGCGCTGGCGCAGGCGGCGGAACACCAATTCCAGGTCCCAGGCTTCAAGCACGGTACGCCGGTTCAGGTAGAGGCTGAATCCACATGCCACGTAGATCGGCTCCCAGAACACCAGGATCAGGGCGTAGAAGGCATTGCTCAGGTGCTCCAGCCAGAGCCAGTCCTGGCTGCTGGCCAATGCCAGTTGCTGCCAGTCCCAGTCCAGCTCTACCTGTTGCGGCAGGAACAGGTAGAACAGCGCCATCAAGCCGATCCACAGCGCCGTTTCCAAGTGCATGCCGATCAGCGTCAGCCAGCGCGCCGCGCCGGCATTGCGTTGCAGGAGCACACCCAGCCGTTGTTGGCGGGCCAGGCCGCCGAGGCCCTCAAGTTGCATCACGGGCATGGCAAAGCTGCGACTGAGGCTAAAGCGCCGCCAGGTCAGGCTGGCCAGCAGTTGCTCCTTGAGCAGCCGTGGCCATTGGCGCAGCGCCTGTTTGAGAGTCGGCGTCTCGCCAAACAGCGCTTTGGACAGGATATACAGCGGCAGGCGCTCAAAGGCCGGTTTCAACCACCAGAACAACAGCACGGCAACGGAGGGGTAGTCCCACAGCACGACGCTGATCAGGATAAAAATCGGCAGGCTGACCAAGGCCCAACTGCTCATCAAGAGCACGCGGTGCTCACGGGCGAGCAACACCCCGAGGTCCATGGCTTCCCACGAGGAGCGGGGGCGAATCACCACGCTGGCGTCACTCAGGCGCATGACGACTCCTGCCGGCGAACAGCAGATAGGCGATCACCATCGCCCAGAGCGCCGCGCCCACCAGGTATTTGCCCCAGGGCTCCACGGCCGTGGTGGAGGACCAATAGGCTTCTATAAAGGCCGCGATCAGCAGGAACAGAATCACCCCGCAGATCATTTGCACGCTCTTACCGGCTGCCAGGCGCAGTGCTTCCCCCCGGGGCAATGCTCCCGGTGCGATCAACGCCCAGCCCAGTTGCAGGCCGGCCGCACCGGCCAGGGCGATGGCCGTCAGTTCAAACGCGCCGTGGCCGATGACAAAGGACCAGAAGGTTTGCCCGTAGCCGATTTCGGTCAGGTGCCCGGCGATGGCCCCGATCATCAGGCCATTGAAAAACAGGAAGAACACGCTGCCCAGGCCAAACAGCAGGCCGCCGGCAAAGGTCTGGAACGCGATGCCGATGTTGTGCATCACGTAGTAGCCGAACATCATCCAGTCCTCACTCGAGGCCCGCTCGGCCGCGCGCCCCAGGCGACTGGCGTCGGGGTCGTACATGGTTTGCATCTCGGTTACTTGCTGGGTACTGACGATGGTGTAGATCAAGTCGGGGGACAGATAGACCAGCAGGGCGATGCCAACCAGGCTGCCAAAGAACAGCAGGCTGGCCACCAGCACGAAGCGCCATTGTTCGCGGACCGTGCGGGGAAAGTCGGCCAGCAGGAAGCCCAGGACCTTGGCGCCGAGCTGGCTGCGATGGCGATACAGCTGTTGATGGCCGCGCAGGGCCAACTGTTGCAACGGGTCTACCAGGTAGCTGCTGTAGCCACGCTCCTGCGCCAACGCCAGGTGCTGGCACAGGCGTCGGTAATCATGGGGGAAGTGCGTCAGCTCCTGGGCCTTGGCCTTGCCTTGCTCAAGCAATGCCAGTTGCGCGGCAAAGGCTTGCCAGTGCGGCTGGTGACGGCTTTCGAACAGGCTCTGTTTCATGTCGGCCCCAGCAGGCCGCGGGCCACGCCATTGAGCTGGTCCACGGCGCGTGCCGGGGAAACCTGCAAGGGCGTGGCCAGAATCGCCGCCAGCTCTTGGGTGCGCTCGGCGGACAGTTCACCCTGGCGCTCGGCAAAACCGAGGATCGCGCGCTGCTCGTTCAACGCCAGGGCAAAGGGCAGGCGCAATGCCGGGGCCTGGGGCAAGAGAGGGCGGGCCACGGGCTGTTCGCGGTAAACCACCAGGGTCCCGGCTGCGATGTCGCCCAGGCGTTTGAAGTGGGGATGTTGCAGGCAACTGATGGCGCCGAGGAAATAGCCGAACGGCAACATATCGACAAAACGCAGCAGGTTGCGGATCAAGGAGGCGGACCAGCCAATGGGCGTGCCGTCATCCCGTACCACGCGCAGGCCCATGATCTGCTTGCCCGGTGAACAGCCCTGGTTGAGCACTTCGAACAGCACCATGTACCACCAACTGACGAGGAACAGCAGGATCGAGCCCAGGCCGATGCCCAGGTCGCCGAGAAACGCCAGGGCGATGAACAGGATGCCGAGGATCAGGCCGCGCAGGCCCAGGTCGAAGCCGAATGCCAGCGCCCGGGGCATCAGCCCGGCGGGGCGCAAGGGCAGGTCGATGCCTTCCGGGGTCTCGATCTGGTAGCGAGTGTCCAATGGGGCGGTGGGCATTGCGTTCCCTGGCAGTGCGGCGTGGCTGGGCATGGGCAACCTCATCGGGCGGCCGGCGAAAATGAGAGGTCGATGCTAGCAGTGTCATCGCTGCAAGTAACACCTGAAAATGCGCCAAGGTTTCACTGAATGTTTATCCAGTGCATATGGCGCTGGCCCCGGGCGGCGTCCAGCGCCTAGACTTTGTCGGTCTTCAGCACAGGAATAGCCCGTGACCTCGATCTTCTGGTACGACTATGAAACCACCGGCATCAACCCGCGCAGCGACCGCCCGCTGCAGGTTGCGGGAATTCGCACCGATCATGACCTCAACGAGGTAGGGCCGCCGGTCAACCTCTATTGCCAGCCCAGCGACGATATCCTGCCGCACCCGGCGGCTTGCATGATCACCGGCATTACCCCTGGCCAACTGGCGGAAAAAGGCCTGGCCGAAGCCGACTTCATGACGCGGGTGCATGCTGAGCTGGCGGCCCCCGGCACTTGCGGCGCGGGTTACAACACCCTGCGTTTCGACGACGAAATGACCCGCTACAGCTTGTACCGCAATTTTTTCGACCCCTATGCTCGGGAATGGCAGGGCGGCAACAGTCGCTGGGACTTGATCGATGTGCTGCGCACGGCCTATGCCCTGCGCCCAGACGGAATCGTCTGGCCCGAGCAGGACGGGCGCGTGACCCTCAAGCTGGAGCGCTTGACCCAGGCCAACGGGATCGACCATGGCCAGGCCCACGAGGCCTTGGCCGACGTGCGCGCCACCATTGCCCTGGCGCGATTGGTCCGGGAAAAACAACCCAAGTTGTACGACTGGCTGTTTCAACTGCGCAGCAAACAGCGGGTCATGGATCAGATCCGCCTGTTGCAGCCCATGGTGCATATTTCCGGGCGTTTTTCTGCCGAGCGTCATTACCTGGGAGTGGTCCTGCCGTTGGCTTGGCATCCGCGCAATCGCAACGCGTTGATTGTCTGTGACCTGGGGCTCGACCCACAGGGTCTGCTGGACCTGGATGCCGAAACCCTGCGCCGGCGCCTGTACACCCGGCGCGATGAGTTGGCCGACGGCGAATTGCCGGTGCCGCTCAAATTAGTGCATATCAATCGTTGCCCGGTGGTCGCGCCGCTGAGTGTATTGCGCGCGCAAGACCAGCAGCGTTTGAACCTGGACATGCCTGAGTATCAGGCCCGGGCGCTGCGGCTAACTGACGCACAGGAACTTTGGCGGGATAAATTGCCGGCGATTTATGCCGAAGAAGATTTCGTCGCCAGCGCTGACCCGGAGCAACAGCTCTACGATGGTTTTATTGGTGATCGGGATCGGCGGTTATGTGAACAAGTCCGCACTGCCGAACCCGCGCAACTAGCGCGCCAGCAGTGGCCTTTTGATGATCATCGTTTGCCGGAATTATTGTTTCGCTATCGTGCCCGTAACTTTGCGTACACCTTGGACGATGAAGAGCAACAACGCTGGAAATTGTTCTGTCAGCAACGCTTGTCAGACGCGGATTACGGTGCCCCCAATACCCTCGAGAGTTTCAATAAGGCCAGGCTTGAATTGGACGTTAGTGCTACATCGTTTCAGCGCCAGGTACTGCATGAATGGCAAGAATATGTTGATGCTTTACGCCGGCGGCTGAGCCTGTAATCGACCTTTGATAAACAGTGGGCAATAAAAAACGCCAGCGAACTGGCGTTTTTTATTGTGTCGCGAATCAGGTGGCGACCTGGCGAGCCTTAGCCCAGCAGGGTAGCCCAGCCTTCAACCACGTCACCGCCCCACTTGGCTTTCCACTCTTTCAGAGTCTTGTGGTTGCCACCTTTGGTTTCAATCACTTCGCCGTTGTGCGGGTTTTTGTACTGCTTGACCTTACGCGCGCGCTTGGTGCCGGTAACTTTTACCGCGCCGCGTGGTGCTTTAACTTTCGATTCCGGATCCAGCAGCGCAATGATGTCACGCAGGGACTTGGAGTATTCACCCATCAGGGTGCGCAATTTGCCTTCGAATTCCAGCTCGGTTTGCAGTTTGTCGTCTTGGGACAGATTTTTCAAACGGGCTTGCAGCTCTTTGATAGCTTCTTCGGTGGCACGGTATTCGTTGATCAGGGACATGTGGACTACCTTATGCGGGGCGCTGAGGGACAGGGATAGTGGCCTAATAATAGTCAGACAGTTTCCCCAAGTAAACATTTAAGCTCGGTTTTATGTAATTTACTTTGAATGTTTGTAGCCAGAGGCTCGGAGTGCATTATTTAGTGCGCTCGAGCGGCTAAAGATATTCTCCTTAGATCTTGGGTAATTGTGGTAACAGATGCTTGTACACACATAACGCCCAGGTAAAAACCGTACTCTGTTTAGGGACACCACAAGGAATTGCGCGAATAAGCGTTGAGGAATACTGCAGTTTTTCTACGGTATCGCTAGAATGGCGGCCTTTGCGAAGTTCTGGAGTTTGCCCCTAATGCGCACTTTTCGTCTGGTGATTGCCTGCCCGGATCGGGTTGGTATCGTCGCTAAAGTCAGTAACTTTCTGGCCTCTCACAACGGCTGGATCACCGAAGCGAGTCATCACTCGGACAATCTCAGCGGTTGGTTTTTCATGCGCCACGAAATCCGTGCCGACACGCTGCCCTTTGGCCTGGAGGCATTTCGCGAGGCATTTGCACCGATCGCCGAAGAGTTCTCGATGACATGGCGCATCACCGACACCGAGCAGAAAAAGCGTGTGGTCCTGATGGCCAGCCGCGAGTCCCATTGCCTGGCGGACTTGCTGCACCGCTGGCACAGCGATGAACTGGACTGTGAGATCGCTTGCGTGATTTCCAACCACGATGACCTGCGCAGCATGGTCGAGTGGCACGGCATTCCGTACTACCACGTGCCGGTCGACGCGCAGAACAAACAGCCAGCCTTCACCGAAGTCTCGCGCCTGGTCGAGCAGCATGAAGCGGACGTCGTGGTGCTGGCGCGCTACATGCAAATCCTGCCGCCGGAACTGTGCCGCGAATATGCAGGCAAGGTGATTAACATCCACCACAGCTTCCTGCCGTCGTTTGTCGGGGCCAAGCCGTACCACCAGGCGTCCCTGCGCGGTGTGAAGCTGATTGGCGCAACCTGCCACTACGTCACCGAAGAGCTGGACGCAGGTCCCATCATCGAGCAGGACGTGGTACGCGTCAGCCATAGCGACAGCATTGAAGACATGGTGCGCTTCGGCCGCGATGTCGAGAAGATGGTCCTGGCCCGTGGCCTGCGCTATCACCTGGAGGACCGCGTGCTGGTACACGGCAACAAGACTGTAGTGTTCTGATAAAGCAAAAAGGGCCTGGGCGTTAAATCACCCAGGCCCTTTTTATTTGTGTCAGCTATGAGGGTCGAACGATGAGTGATCCCCTGGATAAAGCCACGTCCAAGGCACCCGCCACCTTGGGCGAGGGTTGCTTGAGCCGCTACGATCCGGATGCCCTGGATGCCGAGGACGGCACGGATTTCCCCGACGCCGCCCGGTTGTGGGAGCAATTGCAGGAAGAGTCAGAGCCGCACGACAAGCCCGGCCCTGGCAAACACAACGCAGATTGAATGTAGGAGCTGTCGAGCCTGAGCGAGGCGGCTCCTACAGTTGATTTGCGATGTCCTCGGGTTTAGATACGGAAGCTCCCCACCAGTTGTTTCAAGCGTGCCGCTTGCTGCTCCAGGTCAGAGCAGGCGCGCAAGGTGGATTGCAGGTTTTCCACGCCTTCCTGGTTGAGCGTATTGATCTCGGTGATATCGATGTTGATCGACTCCACCACCGAGGTCTGCTCCTCGGTGGCGGTGGCCACCGATTGGTTCATGCCGTCGATTTCCCCGATACGCTGGGTCACGCTGCTCAGGCGTTCGCCTGCCAGGTTGGCGATTTCTACGCTGTCGAGGCTGTGGCGCTGGCTTTCGCTCATGGTGCTGACTGAGTCTCGGGCGCCGACTTGCAGCTCCTCGATCATCTTTTGCACCTGTTGCGCCGACTCCTGGGTGCGATGGGCCAGGTTGCGCACCTCGTCGGCCACCACCGCAAACCCGCGTCCGGCTTCCCCGGCGCGCGCCGCCTCGATGGCCGCATTGAGCGCCAGGAGGTTGGTTTGCTGGGAAATACTGGTGATCACTTCGAGGATCTGCCCGATATTCACGGTCTTGCTGTTGAGCGCCTCGATATTGCTGCTGGAGGCGCTGATCATTTCGGACAGTTGCGTCATGGCCTTGATGTTGCGCTCCACCACTTGCTGGCCATCTTCGGCCAGGTGGCGGGCATCGCTGGCCTGGTGCGAGGCCTGCGCGGCATTACGGGCAATTTCCTGGGCGGCGGCGCCCAACTGGTTGATCGCTGCCGCGACACTGTTGGTGCGGTTGGCCTGTTCGTCGGAGTTGACCATCGACGAGTTGGAGGCGCTGACCACGCGCAACGCCACTTCATTGACCTGGCCGGTGGCGGAGGACACTTCGCGAATCGAGGTGTGAATCCGTTCCACAAAGCGGTTGAAGGCTTTGCCGAGGATGCCGAATTCGTCATGGTTCTGGATCGTCAGGCGGCGCGTGAGGTCGCCTTCGCCATCGGCGATGTCTTCCATGGCCCGGGTCATTACATGCAGCGGTTGCATCAGCACGCGGATCAGCATGCCCAGCAACGCAATGATGATCGCCACGGCAATCACGGTGGCAATGATGGCCGAAGTGCGGAATTCGCTGAGCATGGCGAAGGATTTGTCTTTATCTACTGACAGACCGATATACCAGTTCACCGACGGCAAGCCCTTGATCGGGGCAAAGGTGACGATGCGGGTTTTGCCATCGACCTCTATTTCGCTGAAGTCAGCACTGATCTTGATGGTCTGGTTCGGGTACGCCTCGCCCAGGGTCTTCATCACCAGGCTTTTATCCGGGTGCACCAGAATCTTGCCGTCGGCACTGACCAGGAACGCATAGCCCATGCCGCCGAAGCTCAGGGCGCCGATGTTGTCCACCAGGGTTTGCAGGCTCAGGTCACCGCCCACCACGCCGACGCTTCGCCCGGCCTGGCTGCTGGGAGTGGCGATGGAAATGATCAACTGGCCGGTGGCCGCGTCGATATAGGGTTCGGTCAGGGTCGAGCCATTGCTGGCCTGGGCGCCTTTGTACCAGGGACGTGCACGCGGGTCGAAGCCGTCGGGCATCTTCGCGTCGGGGCGGATGGTGAAGCCGCCTTTGCTGTCACCCAGGTAGGTTGCCATGAACGATGACGTCAGGGCTTTCTGCTCGAGCAGGTTGGCGACCACACTCGGCTCGGGATTGATGGCGATGTTCTGGGCGGCGTTTTCCACCAGGACAATACGCCCGGCCAGCCAGCTCTGGGTATTGCTGGCGGTGACGCCGCCCATTTCATGCAGGTAGCTGTCGAGGTCGTCGCGAATCGCGTTTCGTTGCAGGTAGTCGTTGTACAACGTGAACAACGCAAATGCGGCAATGACGATAAGGGCGGCTGCAAGCAGGATTTTGTGGCTGAAGCGCAGATTTTTATTCATGGCTCGTCGTGTCCGCTAAGGTCTTAATGTCCGAGGCGCGTCTTTTATGGAAACGCACAAATGGCAGCGTTAAATAAAGTGTGATATTTCCATCTGCTCCTGCAGGAATTATCCGGTCTAACTTTTTTAGACTTTTTGGGTCTCTCGCTTTGTCTGTATCGACCGTGCAGCGCTAAAGATTAACCATGGGTGACAAAATGCCTGACTCCTCGCAACTTCTTATTGGCGCAGACCTTGAAGGCCAGCCCATTGCCCAGGCCATGCGCCTGGCTAATCGCCATGGCCTGATTGCCGGCGCCACCGGCACCGGCAAGACCGTGACGTTGCAGCGGCTGGCGGAGGCGTTCAGTGATGCTGGCGTCGCGGTGTTCGCCGCCGATATCAAGGGTGACCTGTGTGGCCTCGGCGCCGCGGGCAACCCCCAGGGCAAGGTGGCCGAGCGGATTGCCGGCATGCCTTTCCTGAATTACGCACCTAAGGCATATCCGGTAACTCTGTGGGATATCCACGGTCAGTCCGGTCATCCACTTCGTACAACCTTGAGCGAAATGGGCCCACTGTTGCTGGGCAGCCTGCTGGAGTTGACCGACAGCCAGCAGTCGACCCTCTATGCAGCGTTCAAAGTGGCAGACCGCGAGGGCTTGCTGCTGCTGGATCTCAAAGACCTCAAGGCCCTGCTCAACCACCTCAAGTTCCACCCCGAGCTGCTGGGCGATGATGCTGCCCTGATGACCACTGGCTCCAGCCAGGCTTTGCTGCGGCGCCTGGCCGTGCTGGAGCAGCAGGGCGCCGAAGCCCTGTTCGGCGAGCCGGCGCTGCAACTGGAAGATATTCTGCAACCGGCCAGCGATGGGCGAGGGCGCATTCATCTGTTGGATGCCAGCCGCCTGGTGCACGAGTCGCCCAAGGTCTATGCGACCTTTTTGCTGTGGCTGCTGGCGGAGCTGTTCGAGCAGTTGCCGGAGCGCGGGGATGCCGACAAGCCGCTGCTGGCGCTGTTTTTCGACGAGGCGCATTTGCTGTTTGCCGATACGCCCAAGGCCTTGCAGGACCGCCTGGAACAAGTGGTGCGGCTGATTCGCTCCAAAGGCGTGGGGATATATTTTGTCACCCAATCGCCGGGCGACTTGCCGGACAACGTGCTGGCCCAGTTGGGCTTGCGGATCCAGCATGGCCTGCGCGCATTCACCACCAAGGAACAAAAATCCCTGCGGGCGGTGGCCGATGGTTTTCGGCCGAACCCGGCGTTTGATGCGCTGGCGGTGTTGACCGAACTGGGCACGGGTGAGGCGCTGGTGGGCACGCTGCAGGAAAAAGGCACGCCTGAGGTAGTCCAACGGGTGCTGGTGGCACCGCCGCAATCACGGATCGGGCCATTGACCGCCGCCGAGCGTACGGCCTTGATCGCCAGTTCGTCGCTTTTGGGGCGCTACGACAAGCCGGTTGATCGTGAGTCGGCCTATGAAGTGCTGATGGCACGCAAGGAACTGGGACCTGCGGCAAGTGCTGCGCCTGCCGCTGAAGAACCGAGCTTCACCGACAAGGCCGGCGCGTTCCTGGGAACCACCGCGGGCAAGGCCCTCAAGTCTGCGATGCAGCAGGCGGCCAACCAGATGGGCCGCCAGTTGGTGCGCGGGCTGCTGGGGTCCTTGCTTGGCGGTAGCAAGCGTAAGTAGCCATCAAGGTCTATACAACCCATTGTGGGAGCGGGCTTGCCCGCGATTGCGGTGTCTCAGTCGATACATGTGCCGGCTGGCACGCCGCAATCGCGAGCAAGCTCGCTCCTACTTGGGGTTGTGCAGTTTCAGGCCTTGGGCTTGCCATGACTGGCCAGCCGCTCCAGCGCCGCACGCAGCTTTGGATCGCTAATCCCGTCCGCCGTCGCCTGGATGGTTTCGGCGGCATTCACCGACAAATCCATGGTATGCCCCACCGCACCTTGCTGTACGGTCGGTGGCTGGACCTTGAACTGAATGCGCAGCAGGCTGGCAAACACATCAAACGCCTGTAACTGGCGCTGCAAGCGTTTTTGCTGGTAGCGCAGGCGGGTCGCCCAATGCCCATCGGTGACGATCAGCAGTAGCGTGCCTTCACGCCATGACGCCACATGACAGTGCTCGCGGGCCGCAGGTTGTAGTTGGGTTTCCAGAAGGCGTTGCAGGTGGCCCAGGCGTTGCGCATGGCCAAAGATGGCTTTTAATGGCTTGGCTTCGCGCAGCAACACGGCGGGAGCACGGGCCGTAAGAGGGCGAAATGCCATGATCTAGACACCTTAGGTAACAGAGCGGCCATGGTAGCAGAAAGCGTGTGCGGCACCTTGGTCATTGCTTTGTCAGCAGTTTATCCATTAAATCAATAAGTAACTTCTCGCTCGAATGGGTTGAAGTTCAGCAAAAAGCCCTTATTTTAAACAAGCCCTCCCGTAACGCTGTGTCTGCATCGTGGAACAACGCCACTTTCCTCACCCTCGTTTCCGGGTAGAATGCTCGTTCGCATGCGGCCGTGAGGGCTGCTCGGGCGACTTACGGGGCGCCCCTTCATCCCTAATGTGTGGAAGAACCTGCCGATATGTTTGCGCCTTTGTTAAAGAAACTTTTTGGAAGCAAGAATGAGCGCGAAGTCAAACGCATGCTCAAGACGGTGCAGCTGGTCAATGCCTTCGAAGAGCAGATGGTTGCTTTGTCGGACGAGCAATTGCGCGCCAAGACCGAAGAGTTCAAGGCCCGCATAGCCAAAGGTGAAACCCTCGACAAACTGCTGCCCGAAGCCTTTGCGGTCGCCCGCGAAGCCGGTAAGCGGGTGATGGGCATGCGCCACTTCGACGTCCAGTTGATCGGCGGCATGACCCTGCATGAAGGCATGATCGCCGAAATGCGTACCGGTGAAGGCAAGACCCTGGTAGCAACCCTGGGTGTTTACCTCAACGCACTGTCCGGCAAGGGCGTGCACGTTGTGACGGTGAACGACTACCTGGCCCGCCGGGACGCCAACTGGATGCGCCCGCTGTATGAATTCCTCGGCCTGACCGTCGGCGTGGTAACGCCGTTCCAGCCGCCGGAAGAGAAGCGCGCCGCCTACGCCGCCGACATCACCTACGGCACCAACAACGAATTCGGTTTCGACTACCTGCGCGACAACATGGCGTTCAGCATGGAAGAAAAATTCCAGCGCGAACTCAACTTTGCCGTGATCGACGAAGTCGACTCCATCCTCATCGACGAAGCCCGTACCCCGCTGATCATCTCCGGCCAGGCCGAGGACAGCTCGCGCCTGTACACCGAGATCAACAAGCTGATCCCGCGCCTTGAGCAACATATCGAGGAAGTGGAAGGCGTGGTGACCAAAGAAGGTCATTACTCCATCGACGAGAAGACCCGCCAGGTCGAGCTCAACGAAGCCGGTCACCAGTTCGTCGAAGAGATGCTGACCCAGATCGGCCTGCTGGCGGAAGGCGAAAGCCTGTACTCGGCACACAACCTGGGCCTGCTGACCCACGTGTATGCCGGCCTGCGCGCCCACAAGCTGTTCCACCGCAACGTTGAATACATCGTCCAGGACGGCCAGGTGGTACTGGTCGACGAACACACCGGCCGTACCATGCCCGGTCGTCGTTTGTCCGAAGGCCTGCACCAGGCCATCGAAGCCAAGGAAGTGCTCAATATCCAGGCCGAGAGCCAGACATTGGCCTCGACCACCTTCCAGAACTACTTCCGCCTGTACAACAAGCTGTCCGGCATGACCGGTACCGCTGATACCGAAGCGTTCGAATTCCACCAGATTTACGGTCTGTCGGTGATGGTCATCCCACCGAACAAACCGCTGGCGCGTAAAGACTACAACGACCTGGTGTTCCTGACCGCTGACGAGAAATACGCGGCCATCGTCGCCGACATCAAGGAGTGCATGACCCAAGGCCGTCCGGTCCTGGTGGGTACTGCGACCATCGAAACCTCCGAGCACATGTCGAACCTGCTCAACAAGGAAGGTATCGAGCACAAGGTCCTCAACGCCAAGTTCCACGAAAAAGAAGCCGAGATCATTGCCCAGGCCGGTCGCCCTGGCGCGCTGACCATCGCCACCAACATGGCCGGTCGTGGTACCGACATTCTGTTGGGCGGCAACTGGGAAGTGGAAGTGGCTTCCCTGGACAACCCGACCCCTGAGCAGATCGCCCAGATCAAGGCCGACTGGCAGAAACGCCACCAGGCGGTGCTGGAATCCGGTGGTTTGCAGGTGATCGCGTCCGAGCGTCACGAATCGCGCCGTATCGACAACCAGCTGCGTGGCCGTGCCGGTCGCCAGGGCGACGCCGGTTCCAGCCGCTTCTACCTGTCCCTGGAAGACAGCCTGATGCGTATCTTTGCCTCGGATCGGGTGAAGAACTTCATGAAGGCCCTGGGCATGCAGTCCGGCGAAGCGATCGAGCACCGCATGGTGACCAACGCCATCGAAAAGGCCCAGCGCAAGGTCGAAGGCCGTAACTTCGACATTCGTAAGCAATTGCTGGAGTTCGATGACGTCAACAACGAACAGCGTAAAGTGATTTATCACATGCGTAACACGTTGCTGGCCGCTGACAACATTGGCGAAACCATCGCCGACTTCCGTCAGGACGTGCTCAACGCTACCGTCAGCGCCCATATCCCGCCACAGTCCCTGCCTGAGCAGTGGGATGTTGCCGGCCTGGAAGCGGCGTTGAAGAGCGACTTCGGTGTCGATCTGCCGGTCCAGCAATGGCTCGACGAAGACGACCACCTGTACGAAGAAACCCTGCGCGAAAAACTGATGGCCGAACTGCTGGCCGCGTACAACGAGAAAGAAGAGCAAGCCAGCGCCGAAGCGCTGCGCACCTTCGAGAAGCAAATCGTTCTGCGCGTGCTGGACGACCTGTGGAAAGACCACTTGTCGACCATGGACCACCTGCGTCACGGCATCCACCTGCGTGGCTACGCCCAGAAGAACCCGAAGCAGGAGTACAAGCGCGAGTCGTTCACGCTGTTCTCCGAGTTGCTGGATTCGATCAAGCGCGATTCGATTCGTGTGCTGTCCCATGTTCAGGTGCGTCGCGAAGACCCGATCGAGGAAGAAGCCCGTCTGCGCCAGGAAGCCGAAGCCCTTGCCGCGCGCATGCAGTTCCAGCATGACGAAGCACCAGGCCTTGAGTCGCCGCAAGTGTTGGGCGAAGAGGTCGATGTGGCCCTGGCCCAGGCGCCGGTACGCAATGAGCAGAAGCTGGGCCGCAACGAGCCGTGCTGGTGCGGTTCGGGCAAGAAGTTCAAACACTGCCACGGCGAAATCAATTAAGATTTTTGCCTGAAGCTGCAATACCCCGCGCCGCGACCGGCATCAGCCGTCGCGGCGTTTTGCCATTTAATCACCGTCGACGACGACGGTGCAGACATCACATCGTTAAGGAGCGCATTCATGGCTGTTGGTCTTGGTCCTTTGCCCACGTTGCACCCGGTTGCCGGTTTTGAACTCGGTATCGCTTCGGCCGGTATCAAGCGCCCCGGGCGCAAAGACGTGGTAGTGATGCGCTGTGCCGAAGGTTCGACCATCGCCGGCGTGTTCACCCTGAACGCGTTTTGCGCGGCGCCCGTGATCCTCGCCAAGCAACGTGTCGAAGGCCCGGTGCGCTACCTGTTGACCAACACCGGCAATGCCAACGCCGGCACCGGCGAGCCTGGCCTGGCCGCGGCTGCGCGCACCTGCGCCAAACTCGCGGAGTTGACCGGCGTGGACGCCAGCCAGGTGCTGCCGTACTCCACCGGGGTGATCGGCGAGCCGTTGCCCGTGGAAAAAATCGAAGGCGCATTGCAAGCCGCGCTGGACGACCTGTCCGTGGATAACTGGGCGGCAGCGGCCACCGGGATCATGACCACCGACACCTTGCCCAAGGGCGCCAGCCGCCAGTTCGTGCATGAAGGCGTGACCGTCACCGTGACCGGCATCAGCAAAGGCGCGGGCATGATCCGCCCGAACATGGCGACCATGCTCGGCTACATCGCCACCGACGCCAACGTCTCCCGTGACGTGCTGCAAAACCTGATGCTCGATGGCGCCAACAAGTCATTCAACCGCATCACCATCGACGGCGATACCTCGACCAACGACTGCTGCATGTTGATTGCCACCGGCAAAGCCAACCTGCCGCAAATCACCTCGTCCAACGGCCCGCTGTTCGCGGCGTTGAAGCAGGCAGTATTTGAAGTGTGCATGGAAGTGGCCCAGGCCATCGTGCGTGACGGCGAAGGCGCGACCAAGTTCGTCACCGTTGAAGTCAACGGCGGCGGCAATCACCAGGAATGCCTGGATGTCGGCTACACCGTGGCCCACTCGCCGCTGATCAAGACCGCGCTGTTTGCGTCCGACCCGAACTGGGGCCGGATCCTCGCTGCAGTTGGCCGTGCCGGCGTGCCGAACCTGGATGTGAGCAAGATCGACGTGTTCCTCGGCGATGTGTGCATCGCCAGCCGTGGCGCCCGTGCTCAAACCTACACCGAAGCCCAGGGCTCGGCGGTGATGCAGCAGGAAGAAATTACCATCCGTATCGAACTGGGGCGCGGTGAGTGCAGCGAAACGATCTGGACCACTGACCTGTCCCACGAGTACGTGAAGATCAACGCCGAATACCGCACCTGATACCTGTTCGGGGCATTGGCAATGCCCCGGCAGGCGCCGGCTTAGAGGACGTAATACCGTGAAACGAGTTCATGTAGCAGCCGCAGTCATTCGCGGTACCGATGGCCGGATTTTGCTCGCGCGTCGTGCAGACACCCAGCACCAGGGCGGCCTATGGGAGTTTCCAGGAGGCAAGGTGGAGGCCGATGAATCGGTTTTTGCCGCACTGGGCCGAGAGCTGCTGGAGGAACTGGGTATCCAGGTCACTACCGCACGGCCGTTGATCCAGGTTCAGCATGATTACCCGGACAAGCAGGTGCTGCTGGATGTCTGGGAGGTTTCGGCGTTTACCGGCGAGCCCCATGGCGCAGAAGGGCAGCCTCTTGAATGGGTGGCGCCACGGGACTTGCAGAGCTACGAGTTTCCAGCGGCCAACGCACCAATCGTCGCTGCTGCCCGCCTGCCCGCCGACTACCTGATCACCCCAGGCGAACTGGAAACCCCGGTGCTGTTGCGCGGTATCCAGAAAGCCATTGCCGGTGGCACCAAGCTGATTCAGTTGCGCGCGCCCAATGGCTACGACCCCAAGTACCGCGACCTGGCGGTGGATGCAGTGGGATTGTGTGCCGGCAAGGCGCAGTTGATGCTCAAGGGGCCATTCGAATGGCTCGGCGACTTCCCTGCGGCGGGATGGCACATGACTTCGGCGCAACTGCGCAAATACGCCAGCAAAGGCCGGCCGTTGCCCAAGGACCGCTGGTTGGCGGCGTCTTGCCACAATGCCGAAGAACTGGCATTTGCCGAATTGATGGACGTGGACTTCGTCACCCTGTCGCCGGTGCAGCCGACCCAGACTCACCCTGATGCACAGCCGTTGGGTTGGGAGCAGGCGGCGCAGTTGATCAAAGGCTTCAGCAAGCCTGTGTTCCTGTTGGGTGGGGTTGGGCCTGACGAGCGGGAGAAGGCCTGGGAGAGCGGGGCGCAGGGTGTTGCGGGGATTCGGGCGTTCTGGCCTGAGGTGTGAGTCGTCAGTGCCGGCCCCATCGCAGGCAAGCCAGCTCCCACATTTGAATGTATTCACAAATCAAAATGTGGGAGCGGGCTTGCCCGCGATGAGGCCCGCTCAAGCAATACAAAATCCAGCAATAACCTCAGTGCGGCTTAGCCGCCGCCTGCCACAAAACCTCCGCAACCCCTTGCCGCCTGGCAATCACCCTTGCTGCCACAAACAGCAAATCCGATAGCCGGTTGATGTACGCCAAACCTACCCCCTCCAACGGCTCCAGTGCATTCAATTGCTGGCAGCGCCGCTCGGCGCTGCGGGCCAGGCTACGGCACACATGGGCCTGGGCAATCAGCGCCGAACCACCGGGCAGGATGAAGTTTTCCAACGGCCCCACTTCTTCATTCCAGCGATCAATCGCCGCTTCCAGCCGGTCCACCTCGCCCGCATTGAGTGCCTTATAGACCGGCATCGCCAATTCGCCACCCAGGTCAAACAGTCGATGCTGGCAGGGTGTCAGTACCTCGATCACATCCTTCAACGCCGGATGCTGGCCGCTTTGCTCCTCAAGCCCGGCCAGCAGCAGGCCCAATTGGCTGTTGAGGCTGTCCACCTCTCCGATCGCCTCCACCCGGGGGTGATCCTTGGGCACGCGGCGGCCGTCACCCAGGCCGGTTTCGCCTTTGTCGCCGGTACGGGTGTAAATTTTCGACAGGCGAAAGCCCATGGTCAGTGCTCCAGTTGAGTCAGTTCGTGGGGGGCAAGCTGGCTGCCGGCCAACGGCAGGCGCAAGGTGAAACAGGTGCCCTGGCCCAGGGTGGAGTGAACCTCCATCTGGCCCTTGTGATTGTTGGTGATGATGAAGTACGAGACCGACAGGCCGAGCCCCGTGCCCTGGCCGATTTCCTTGGTGGTGAAGAAGGGCTCGAAGGTGCGCTTGCGCACGTTCTCACTCATGCCGATGCCATTGTCCTCTACCTGGATCTCGGCCCATGGTGGGTTGAGCCGGGTGCGCAGGATGATGCGCCCCGGCTCGCTGTCGTCTTCGCGCAGGTGGATGGCCTGGGCGGCGTTTTTCAGCAGGTTGAGCAGCACCTGCTCCAGCTCGTTGGCGGTGCCAGGCACCGGGCCCAGCAAAGGATCGAACTGGCGGATGATTGCCTGGCCCTTGAAGTCGAAGCCGATGGCCAGGTCGAAGTCGTTACCGGCAATTTCTACCGCTTGGTCGATCAACGCTGGCAGGTCGCAAGGTGCCATCTGGCGATTGCTGCGGCGGCTGAAACTGAGCATATGGGTGACGATTTTTGCCGCACGGGCCCCGGCTTGCTGGATGCCGTCGAGCAGTTGCGGTACTTCGCGGCTTTGCAGGTAGCGGTTGACCGTCTCCAGTTCCACGCCCACCTGTTCGGCGTGCTCCTGGTTTTTCGGGAGGTCCGCCGACAGCCGCCGCCGGATGTTTTGCACGTTATGCAGGATCGCCCCCAGGGGGTTGTTGATCTCGTGGGCCATGCCCGCTGCCAGCCCGCCGACCGACAGCATTTTTTCCGACTGCACCATCATCTCTTCCAGGGACAGACGCTGGGTGATGTCATCGATGCGGATCACCACCCCGCGCCCGGCGCCGCCCATCAGCGGGTAAAAGGTCAGGGCATAGTGCTTGGGCTCGTCGTCCTTGATCCAGGTGACACGCTCGATGCGCTCCACCGTGTGCTGTTCCACCGCGGCCTTGAGCTGCGGCAGGTAGGGCTTGAGCGGCTCGAAGGCAAGGAAGATCGGCTGGTTCAGGGCTTCGCCCAGGCGTGTGCCGGACAGGGCACTGGCTTCCTGGTTCCATTGGGTGACGTAGAGCTGCTCGTCCAGGGCGATCAAGGCAGATGGCATGGAGTCGATGATGCTGTTCAGATAATTCTGGAAACCGGTGAGTTTTTTCTCGATTTTGCTGCGCACCTGGACTTCCAGCTCCAGCTTGCGGTTGGTATGCCGTGTTTCCTCGGCCAGGCCCTGGGCCTGGTCATAGGCGGCCTGGGAGTCGTCCCGCGCACGCTTGAGCTGCTGCTCGCGGGCTTCGATGCGTGACAGCATGGTATTGAACGCTTCGGCCAGGCTGCCGATTTCGTCATGGTTGCCGCGCCCGGCCCGCAGGGCGTAGTTCTCCTCGCGGGTGACCTGGCGCGACAATTCTTCCAGCTCATGGATGGGCCGGGTAATCAGGCGCTTGATCTGTCGGGCGATCACCAGCCACAGCAGGATGCTGAAAATCAGGATGCCGAGGCTGGCGGTCAGGGTGCCGGTGTAGAAGGCGACCGGCAGTTCGCTACTGGCCACCAGCAGCAAATGCCCCGAGGGCAAGCCGGGGCGGGGCAGGGTGATGATTTGATTGCTGCGAAATTCGGTGACCCGCCAGGCTTCGATGTCGCGGTAGTGTGCCGGCAGTTGCAGGCGGTCGCCGTGTTGTAGCTGCGCCAGGCGACTGCCTTCACCGTCATACAGGGCCGCCGCCCGTAGTGGCGAATAGCTGGTCAGCTCGTTGAGCAGGGCGTCGGCCTTGGCGGGAGAATCCAGGGCTTGCGCGGCGAGGGCCGGGTTGGAGACCAGCCGGCCAATAGCCTGCAAGGCTTGCGGGGCCATGCTTTCCTGGGAGATCCAGTAGGCGGCGCTGATAAAGGTCAGGTTGGCCACCAGCAGCACGGTGGTCAGCAGTACCAGCAGGGCCGCCAGCAGTTTCTGCCCAACGGGGAGATTTTCGAGACGCTGGCGCAGTGGCATCAGGTTGTTCGCAGGCAAGGATCAAGTCGGCAGGGTAGCGCGTGCCTCAGTCGCGGGGCAATCCGCGTGCGTCCAGGTAACCGGCCAGGCGCACCTGCAGTTGTTGCAGGTGTGGCAAGCTCAGGCGATGGCGCAAGGCCGCCTGGCAGGCATGGCCGAGCAGATAGCTGATCTCGGTGCGCCGCCCGTTGGCCACATCCTGGTACATCGACGAGAAGTTCGCCGCCGTCGCCTGGATCACCCGCTCCACTTCGGTTTGCAAATCCTGGGCTGCCGCCGGCTGGCCGCAGCACTCCAGCAGCTCGGCGAGTTCGGCGCACAAGGTCGATACTTCGCATTGATGCGCCTGTAGTCCGCCATTGCGGCATTGATAGAGCACAGTCAGAGGATTGATCGCACAGTTGAGTGCCAGTTTTCGCCACAGGCGCGTGAGGATATCGGTGCTCCACTGGTGGGGAATGCCGGCGGCTTGCAAGTCGTCCAGCCACAGCGGCGCCGTGGGATGGGTGGCGTCACCCAGCCAGGTAAAGCCATGGCCGGCGAACACTACGCTGCCATCGTTCTGGCGAAACGCACCCTCGGTGCTGGAAGCGAAGATGCAACGCGCCTGGGGCAGTTGCGCGGCAACCGCGTCCTGGCTGCCCAGGCCGTTCTGCAGCAGGATCACCTCGGCGTTGGGTGTCAGGCGTTGGGCCAACTGAGCGACGGCACCAGGTGCGTCGTAGGCTTTACACGCGACCAGTAGGCGATCAATCGGCTCGGGGCTGTCGGATGTTTGTGCCGTCACCGGATAAGTCTGGGCATGCCCTTGCTCGACCAGGGTCAGCCCCGGCGCTGCCCGGTAGCGGGCCAGGCGCGCCTGGTCTCGCAGGATCAGCGTAACGGGCAGGCCTGCGCGGGCCAGGCGTGTGGCCCATAATGTGCCGAGACTGCCTGCGCCGAGGACATGCCAGGTGGTGGACATCAATTTTGCTCCGTAAGCCGCTGGGTGAGCCAAGCAGCTCAGGGTAAAGAGTCGTTATAATGCCCCGGCATTTTACCCGCAAGCCAGGCGTGCTCCATCTCTACTGAGCCGCGCCCCTTTTTTATTGGAGAAACTACATGCCGTCGTTCGACGTGGTATCTGAACTGGACAAGCACGAAGTCACCAACGCCGTCGAGAACGCCGTCAAGGAGCTGGACCGTCGTTATGACTTGAAAGGCAAGGGCAGCTTCGAGTTCAAGGAAAAGGAACTGACGGTCAACCTGACCGCTGAAGCCGATTTCCAGCTCGAAGCGATGATCGAGATCCTCAAGCTGGCCCTGGTCAAGCGCAAAATCGACGTGCAATGCCTTGAAGTCAAGGATGCCTATGCGTCGGGCAAGTTGATGAAGCAGGAGGCCGTGCTCAAGGAAGGTATCGACAAGGAGCTGGCGAAGAAGATCGTCGCTCACGTCAAGGATGCCAAGCTCAAGGTCCAGGCCGCAATCCAGGGCGAGCAGGTGCGTATCACTGGCAAGAAGCGCGACGACTTGCAGGAGGCGATTGCCGCCCTGCGCGCCAAGACCTTCGATATGCCGCTGCAGTTCAATAACTTCCGCGACTGATCCGGTTTTGGGGAACCCGCGGGGCTTTTCGACGTCCCACGCCCCAGAACCTGCAGAAACGATTGAGCCCTTCGGGGCTCAATTGCTGTGGCGACCTTTATTTGCAGTGCTAGACAGGAGAATCTAGATGGATTTGAACGCTGAAGTGGATCAATTGATCAAGGCTTCCCAAGCCTGGGTCCCGATGATCATGGAATACGGCAGCCGCGTATTGCTGGCGGTATTGACCCTGGCCATTGGCTGGTGGCTGATCAACAAGCTGACCCACAAGGTAGGACGCCTGCTGGCCCTGCGCAATGCGGACCTGGCGTTGCAGGGCTTTGTGACCAGCCTTGCGAACATCGTGCTCAAGGTGATGCTGATCGTCAGCGTAGCCTCGATGATCGGAGTCGAAACCACCTCGTTTGTCGCCGCGATCGGTGCCGCGACCCTGGCCATTGGCCTGGCGTTGCAAGGTAGCCTGGCCAACTTTGCCGGTGGCGTGCTGATTCTGCTGTTCCGCCCGTTCCGTATCGGTGATTGGATCGAAGCCCAGGGCACGGCGGGTACCGTCGATAGCATCCAGATCTTCCACACGGTGATCCGCACCGGCGATAACAAGACGGTCATTGTGCCTAACGGCATCTTGTCCAACGGCATCATCACCAACACCAATCGCCAACCAACCCGCAAGGTGGTGTTTGACGTGGGTGTCGACTACGAAGCCGATTTGCAGAAAGCCCGTCAAGTGCTGCTGGAATTGGCCAAGGATCCACGGGTTCTGGCGGATCCAGAGCCGGTCGCAGTAATTTCGACCTTGGGCGACAGTTCGATCACTGTTTCCCTGCGCGTATGGACCAAGACTGCGGATTATTGGGACGTGATGTTCATGTTCAATGAACTGGCGCGGGACCGTTTGAAAGCGGCCGGAATTGATATCCCGTTCCCGCAGCGCGTTATTCGCGTGATGCAAGAAGCGCCTGCCAAATAAGAACGGGTGCAGGGATTTAACTTGGCTGAAGAGTCAGGTTTTGTCTCGATAATAAACTTGATAGTTAGCTTGCTAGTTATCAAGGTCGCAGAAATAAAAGTGTAATAAAAAAGCCGCCCACTGGTTAAAAGTGAGCGGCTTTTTCATTAAGGGCCGAAGCCCTCGGGCATCTTTGATTACAAGATGTTCAACGGGTATTGCGCAATCAGACGCAGTTCATCGATGGACGAAGAACCGTAGTAAACGCCATCAGACGAACGATAAGTCGCTTGGCGAATACGCAGGCTCAGGTCTTTGGCCGGGCCGCTCTGGATCACGTACTTGGCTTCAAGATCGCGTTCCCATTCTTTGCCGTTCGAGGTCAGGGCGGTGTTGGCGCCGCTACCGGTGACGTACGCAGCCAGGAAGCTCAGGCCAGGTACACCGAAGGTGGCCATGTCGAGGTCGTAACGGGCCTTGAAGGATTTCTCGCCTTCGGCGTTGAAGTCGGAACGTGCAATGGAGTTGGCCAGGAACACTGTGCCGCCGCCGTCGATGCCGTAGCCGTAGTCGCCGTCACCGGTAACCTTCTGGGCCGCCAGGGTGAAGGTGTGTGCACCGATGGTGTAGGCACCCTGCAAGCTGAATGCGCGGTTGTCGAGTTTGGTAACGTCGTCTTTGTAGGCGCGTTGCAGGCCGGCACCGTCGCTCTTGGTGTCATAGATGTTGAAGTCTACGGCCACCGACTGGTCATCGCTCAGGGCGTGGGTCCAGTTGACGTTGGCGTAGTATTTGCGCCAGTAGTCTTCGACTTTCGAGTAGTAGAGGCTGGTGGTGAACTCAGGCGTCCAACCGTAGGTGCCGCCTACGAAATTGGCTTGCTTGATGCCTCGGGAGGTTTCAGGGAAGTCGAGGATACTGTCCTTGAAGGTCTGCGCCTGGGCAACGCTGGAAGTGAAGTGACCGGCTTCCAGCTTGAGGTCCTTGATCTCGTTACTGACGATCGAGATACCTTGTGGCAGCTCTGGCAGCAAGCGACTGTCGTCGGATGCGAATACCGGTGCGGTGGTGTACTGGTCGCCGACTTTCAGCACGGTATTGGAGAGGCGGAACTTGATGGCGCCGCCGCCCTTGGAGTATTCATCCTCTGAGCGGCCATCCGAACCTTCCGGGAACAAGCCAGTGCCATTACGGCCTCTGCCGCTGTCCAGTTTCACGCCGAGCAGGCCGATAACGTCAACACCCACACCGATGGTGCCCTGGGTGAAGCCCGACTGGTACAAACCGTTGAAGCCCAGGCCGGTTTCCCGGGTGTAGCTTGTGCCCGACTTGTTGTTGCGGTTGTCTCGGCTGAAGTACAGGGTGCGGGTATTGATGCTGAAGGTACTGTCTTCGACAAAGCCCTTGGCATCGTCTTGGGCGGACGCCATTGCGAACTGTGAGGTGCCTGCTGAAACAGCGAGGGCGATCATGCTCCACTTCATCACGCGCATCGTGATTTGCTCCTTTGGTTTTAGGAAGAGTACTGCCGTCCCACCTATATTTTTGTCTGGGCGGCTCTTTCTTTTTTGTGACAGCGCAAACTTATAGCACGCTGGCAATAATTGGCGATACTTGCACATCTGTCCTTTCAGCTTCTTTACGAGGCTGTCGTAAATTGCTAGATCCATGTCGCAAATCTACAGTCTGCTTGTAACCAGACTGACAACTTCAATACTGTTTTTAATACCCTGGACAGAGGTGCAAAGTACCCTGTTCAAAGTTTAAAACTTCCTGTTTTTGTATTGACTCACTGTTGTTTTTATCGTGAAGCACTGCCTTCCTGGCAGGTGCCGTTGTCGACGATAGGGGAGTGAATGCAACAAGCGTGCTCAAACTGCCGGGCAGATGTCATTTTTTCGTGAAAAATGTGCTGGGTCTGTGAAAACCGCCTGGGCACGGGGCTTTTGCGTGGTTTTTTTTGGAATTCAGGGCCTCGGCTGTGCGGGATTTCGAACGGATAAAAATGTGTTTCTGTCAGAAATGTTACCGGTTCACCCTGCACGGTGAGTAATCGGCGGATAGGCCCTGCCCGATGCGGGGCATAAAAGACTCATTTTGGTGCGTCGGTGCCCGGTCGTGAGATTGCCCATGGCGCGCGCGCGGATTGCCCCGTGAAGCAGCCGCCATTCGCAGGTATGCTGGGCGCCTGAAACTGACTAGCCGAACGGAGTGCCTGCGGTGTTCGCCTTGGATCCACGTCTGCAAAACGACACCTTGCCCATCGGGGAATTCCCCCTGTGCCGGCTGCTGCTGTCCAATGACTCTAACTACCTCTGGCTTATCCTGGTGCCGCGCATTGCCGGTATCAGCGAAGTGTTCCAGCTCGACGCGGACGACCAGTCCCGCCTGTGGCAAGAAACCGCGACGTTGGCGCGGTTGCTCAATGACGGGTTTGGCGCCGATAAAATGAACATTGGCGCCCTGGGTAACGTGGTCAACCAGCTGCATGTGCACGTGATTGTGCGCAAACGCGACGATGCGGCTTGGCCTGCCCCCGTCTGGGGCAGGCACCCGGCGGTGCCTTATACCGACGCTCAGGTCGCGCTGATTCGTACCCGCCTGCGCGAGTTGTTGCCGCCCGAATTCACTTTTGCCCAGGACTGAGCCATGGACCTGCAAGACCGCGTGATGGACCTTGAGAGCCGCCTGGCTTTCCAGGACGACACCATCGAGACCTTGAATGACATCCTGGTTGCCCAGCAACGAGCGGTAGAACGCCTGCAATTGCAGATGACGGCCTTACTCAAGCGTCAGGAAGAAATGGGCGGGCAGTTCGAATCCTCCGAGGAAGAAGCGCCGCCGCCTCATTATTAAGGGGGCGGGTAAACTCCCGGCGATAAAAAACCGCGATGCAGTATCAACTGCATCGCGGTTTTTTTTCGGGCCTGTTCTGGGATCAGCGACGCGGCAGGGCGGCGATCACGTCTTCAGCTTGCAGGCCTTTGTCACGGTTCATCACGGAGAACTCCACGCGCTGGCCTTCCACCAGGACACGATGGCCTTCGCCGCGAATGGCTCGGAAGTGGACGAAGATATCGTCGCCCGAATCCCGGGAAATAAAACCGAAGCCTTTGGAGGTGTTGAACCACTTGACGGTCCCGGTATCCCGGTTGGTCATATCGTAGTTTTGCGAGGAGGCCGGGGCAGACGAACGGTAGAAGCTGATGGCCAGGTGAAGAACGATAGCGACTACGGCAATGGCCAGGCTGAGCAGGATGGCTGGATGGCCACCGACTTCAGGCATGGGGGCCAGGAGGGTGAGGGTTTGTACGACGACAGTCAGCACCAGCAGTGCGCTGACCAGGTTTTGCAGTTGATGGCGTGTGCCTTTGTTCCAGTAGGGGATCACTGGCGCCAGCGTCAGGTTGAGAAGGCCGAACAGAGCCAGGTACAGCGCGTCGTGTTGTTGCAGGTACGGCAGGCTTTCTGGTTGCAGGCTCGGGATAAAGGACAGCAGCAAAGCTGCAGCGCCCGTTAGCAGGTGGACGATTTTCAACATTTTGATTAACTCACGTTAAGACGGATCACGAAGGAAGAGCTGACTGGCACGGTTCGCTTCTGAACAATGGGAGGCGTTGGACACGTGCGCGATTATTCAGCCTATGCCGCTTGCCGCAGGAAATAGCGGTGGCGACACGCTGCCTATTTAACAGCAAAGCCTGTGCCTTCTCAAATCAAGCGTTTCAAGGCGTTGCGAAGATCATGGCATTTATGCGGCAAACCCTTGTCCTAGACAGGTGCGGGTGTTTTTCACCGTGCCAGGCCTTGCCGTTCGTGGTCGAGCGCGTTGCAAAGGGGCGATTTGCCGCAGGCCGAGTGCGGCGGCAGGGCTGCGCAAGGCGAGCACTCTTGCTAGAGTGGGTAAGCACCTGATCAATGAATATTCATCAATTGAAGGGAATAGACATGGCAATCGATATCGGTATCAGTGAAGAAGATCGTAAATCCATTGTTGACGGACTTTCACGGCTGCTTTCAGATACCTATGTACTGTATTTGAAAACCCATAACTTCCATTGGAACGTTACCGGGCCGCAATTTCGCACATTGCACTTGATGTTTGAAGAGCAATATAACGAACTGGCGCTGGCAGTTGACTCCATTGCCGAACGTATTCGTGCCCTGGGCTTTCCAGCGCCGGGTGCTTACTCTATCTATGCCCGTCTGTCTTCGATTAAGGAAGAAGAAGGCGTACCCAGCGCTGAAAACATGATCAAGCAACTTGTCGATGGGCAGGAAGCGGTTACCCGCACTGCACGCGGGATCTTCCCGTTGCTGGATAAAGTCAGCGACGAGCCGACCGCGGACCTGCTGACCCAGCGCATGCAGATCCACGAAAAAACCGCCTGGATGCTGCGCTCGCTGCTCGAAGGCAAGTAAGCCCTGCAGGCCAGTGGTGCCCGGCAGGCGCCGCTGGCTGCACCTGATTGCTTCCTGATATATGCGTTGGCTTGTCCTACGAGCCGCGACTCTCCGTCTTCTGGCTGCACTTGCCTGCTTGATGTTTTATAGGCTCAACGGCCAATAACAGCCGTGTATTCAAGAGCCGTTTGGCAAGGGAGTGTCAAGTGTATGTCGCGTAGTATGAGTAAAGGTGTGCTGGAAACTTCCGGGGTCTACAAGACAAAGATCGATCCCTTCGTCAAAGGGTTCGATATGGCGTTGGCCCGGCCATTATCACGTTCTGTCCGGTTGAATGGTTTTTCGACATGCCTGCGGCTTGAAGAAGTCTATTGGAACATTCTTGGTGAAATAGCCAGGATCAATACCTGTTCGGTCAGTGCGCTGCTGTCCTATGTGGATCGCGAGGTGCACTTGCGTTATGGCGGGGTCAAGAATTTCAGCGGCCTGGTCAGGGTGGTCTGTGTGGTTCATGCGTTGAAAGGGCAGGTATGCGCCGCAGATCAGGCTGGCGTGATGTAGGCCGGTTGTCCCGTATCAGGGGGGCAGAGGTGTTGGTCTAAGTGGGCTGCACGTTGCCACGGCTGCACAGCCTCGATTTAACGGATATAATCTCGCCCTTTGCTGCGCATACCGGCTGGTACGGAGCGTGGCGCAGCAGTGACGTGATCGCCGAGATATTCCATGCCCATGTACGATTACCAATGCGCTTCCTGTGGTCATCAGTTGGAAGCCATTCAAAAGATCAGCGACGCGCCGTTGGTCGATTGCCCTGCTTGCCAGGCGCCCGAGCTGAAAAAAATGTTGTCGATGCCGGGCTTTCGCCTGAGCGGTAGCGGCTGGTACGAGACGGACTTCAAGACCGGCGCCAAGAAGAATCTGGCGGGCGGCGACAAAGCAGACTGAGTTGAACTCTACGCGCGAGCTCCTGCATTATCCGTGGCCTGACTTAATAGGTGCGGTGTCCGAGCAGGAACTCCACCGAATTTCGAATTACGAGAAGTGAAACCACTACCATGATGCGCAGCCACTATTGCGGCCAACTGAACGAGACCCTGGAAGGTCAGGAAATCACCCTTTGCGGATGGGTTCACCGTCGCCGCGACCATGGCGGGGTGATTTTCCTCGATATCCGTGATCGTGACGGTCTGGCCCAGGTGGTATTCGACCCGGATCGCGCCGAGAGCTTCGCCGCCGCTGACCGCGTGCGCAGCGAATACGTCGTGAAAATCACCGGCAAGGTACGCCTGCGTCCGGCCGGTGCCACCAACGCCAACATGGCGTCGGGCATGATCGAAGTCCTGGGCTACGAGCTGGAAGTGCTTAACGAGTCGGAAACCCCGCCGTTCCCACTCAACGAGTTCTCCGACGTTGGCGAAGAAACCCGCCTGCGTTATCGCTTCCTCGACCTGCGTCGTCCGGAAATGGCCGAGAAGCTGCGCCTGCGCTCGCGCATGACCACCAGCATCCGTCGCTTCCTCGACGAGAACGGCTTCCTCGACGTCGAGACGCCGATCCTGACCCGTGCTACGCCAGAAGGCGCACGTGACTACCTGGTGCCAAGCCGTACCCACGCCGGTAGCTTCTTCGCCTTGCCGCAGTCGCCGCAGCTGTTCAAGCAACTGCTGATGGTCGCTGGCTTCGACCGCTACTACCAGATCGCCAAGTGCTTTCGCGACGAAGACCTGCGCGCCGACCGCCAGCCGGAATTCACCCAGATCGACATCGAGACCAGCTTCCTCGATGAAAAAGAGATCATGGGCCTGACCGAAGAAATGATCCGCAACCTGTTCAAGGAAGTGCTGGACCTGGAATTCGGCGAGTTCCCGCACATGACCTTCGAAGAAGCCATGCGCCGCTACGGTTCCGACAAGCCAGACCTGCGCAACCCGCTGGAGCTGGTCGACGTTGCCGACCAGCTCAAGGAAGTCGACTTCAAGGTATTCAGCGGCCCGGCCAACGACCCGAAATGCCGCATTGCCGCACTGCGTGTGCCAGGCGGGGCGAGCATGCCGCGCAAACAGATCGACGACTACACCAAGTTCGTCGGCATCTACGGCGCCAAGGGCCTGGCTTACATCAAGGTCAACGAGCGCGCCAAGGGTGTTGAAGGCCTGCAGTCGCCAATCGTCAAGAACATCCCGGAAGACAAGCTCAATGTGATCCTCGATCGCGTTGGCGCAGTCGATGGCGATATCGTGTTCTTCGGCGCCGACAAGGCCAAGATCGTCAGCGAAGCCCTGGGCGCGCTGCGGATCAAGCTGGGCCACGACCTCGACCTGCTGACCTGCAAGTGGGCACCGATGTGGGTCGTCGACTTCCCGATGTTCGAAGAGAACGACGACGGCAGCTTCAGCGCCCTGCATCACCCGTTCACCGCACCCAAGTGCACGCCGCAGGAGCTGGAAGCCAACCCGGCTGGCGCCCTGTCCCGTGCCTACGACATGGTGCTCAACGGCACTGAGCTGGGTGGCGGTTCGATCCGTATCCACCGCAAAGAGATGCAGCAGTCGGTGTTCCGCCTGTTGGGCATCAACGAAGCGGAACAGGAAGAGAAGTTCGGCTTCCTGCTCGACGCCCTGAAATACGGTGCTCCACCCCACGGTGGCCTGGCCTTCGGCCTTGACCGCCTGGTGATGCTGATGACCGGTGCCCAGTCGATCCGTGAAGTGATTGCCTTCCCGAAAACCCAGAGTGCTGCGGACGTCATGACCCAGGCTCCAGGTGTGGTGGATGCCAAGGCACTGCGCGAGCTGCACATCCGTCTGCGCGAGGCGCCGAAGGCTGAGTAAGGCTGCGGCGTGAAAGCGCGATAAGGTTGTACGCAGTCAAAAAGGCGCATCTTCGGATGCGCCTTTGCGTTTAAAAGAGGGAAATCTCGCCTTGGGCGGGATTGAAAGGTTTCTAGAGAATTTCGGAGTTGTGTTATGGCTGGCCATTCCAAGTGGGCGAACATCAAGCACCGCAAAGAGCGTCAGGATGCCAAGAAAGGCAAGATCTTCACCAAGTGGATTCGTGAACTGACCGTCGCTGCCCGCCAGGGCGGCGGTGATCCTGGCTCCAACCCACGCCTGCGCCTGGCGCTGGACAAGGCCCTGGGCGCCAACATGAGCCGCGACATCATCGATCGCGCCGTGGCCCGCGGGGCCGGTGCGGCCGATACCGACGATATGGTCGAATTGACCTATGAAGGCTACGGCCCGGGCGGCGTTGCGGTGATGGTTGAGTGCATGACCGACAACCGCAACCGTACCGCGGCGGCCGTACGCCATGCGTTCAGCAAGTGTGGCGGCAACCTGGGTACGGATGGTTCGGTAGCCTATCTGTTCGAGCGCAAGGGCCAGATTACCTTCGCGCCGGGCACCGATGAAGACGCGCTGATGGAAGCTGCGATGGAGGCGGATGCCGACGACGTGGTGACCAACGAAGACGGCTCCATCGACGTATTCACCTCGTTTGCCGGCTTCTACGCGGTGCGTAACGCCCTGGAAGCGGCGGGTTTCAAAGGCACCGACGCGGAAATCGTCATGCTGCCGACCACCAGCGCCGAACTGGACCTGGACGGCGCGCAGAAGGTGCTCAAGATGCTGGACATGCTTGAAGACCTGGATGATGTGCAGAACGTCTACTCCAACGCCGACATTCCAGAAGACGTGGCCGCACAGCTAGTCTGAAGGCTGGTGTAGACCATAATGTGGGAGTGGGCTTGCTCGCGAAAGCGGTTTGTCAGTCAGTACATGCGTTGACTGAAACACCGCTTTCGCGAGCAAGCCCGCTCCCACATTGGATCTTCGCTGTATCAAAAAATGTGTTTACCCAACCTGCAGGCGTTATGACTTTAATCCTAGGTATCGACCCCGGTTCGCGCATCACCGGCTTTGGCGTGGTGCAGCAGACCCCGCGTGGCTGTATCTACGTGGCGTCGGGATGTATCCGTACCGGCGCCGGGGAGCTGGCCGAGCGTTTGCAGATCGTCTATCGCGGCGTACGTGAAGTGATCCAGACCTACGGGCCGGTGACCATGGGCATCGAAAAGGTATTCATGGCCAAAAATGCCGACTCGGCCCTCAAGCTGGGCCAGGCCCGCGGCGCCGCCATCGTCGCCGGAGCGGAGGAGGGCATGGAAATCGCCGAATACACCGCGACCCAGGTCAAGCAGGCGGTGGTTGGCACCGGCGCGGCGAATAAAGAGCAGGTGCAGATGATGGTCATGCACATGCTCAAACTCACCTCCAAGCCACAGATCGACGCTTCTGACGCCCTGGCCATCGCCATTTGCCATGCCCACACCCGCTCCAGCCTGCTGCCTCACGGCCTTGGCACGGCACGCAGTCGTGGCGGGCGCCTGCGTCTCTGATAGCATCAGCGCAATCGTTATGGTCGGGCCTCGATCTGACCTCAAGCTTTAAGGATCTGAACCGTGATTGGACGCTTGCGCGGCACCCTGGCTGAGAAACAGCCGCCGCACCTGATTCTGGATGTAAACGGGCTGGGGTATGAGCTGGAAGTGCCCATGACCACCCTGTACCGCCTACCGTCGGTCGGTGAACCGATAACGTTGCACACCCATCTGGTGGTGCGCGAAGACGCGCAACTACTCTATGGTTTCATCGGCAAGCGCGACCGCGACTTCTTCCGCGAGCTGATCCGCCTCAATGGCGTTGGCCCGAAACTGGCCCTGGCCTTGATGTCGAGCCTGGAAGTGGACGAGTTGGTACGTGCTGTTTCGGCCCAGGACACCTCGGCGCTGACCAAGGTGCCGGGTGTCGGCAAAAAAACCGCTGAGCGCCTGCTGGTGGAGCTCAAGGATCGCTTCAAAGCCTGGGAAGTGGTGCCAAGCATGTTTGCGCTGGTGCCAAACCAGCCGGATATGCCGGCGGCCCAAGTCGCCAGCGCCGAAAGTGACGCCGTCAATGCGCTGATCTCCCTTGGCTACAAGCCACAGGAGGCCAGCAAGGCAGTGTCGGCCATCAAGGACAAGAACCTGAGCGCTGAAGACATGATCCGCCGAGCCCTGAAGGGAATGATTTAAGTGATTGAAGCTGATCGTCTGATTGCAGCCACCGGCCCTCGCGACCGTGAAGAGGTCCAGGACCGGGCCATCCGCCCCCTGAGCCTTGCCGATTACATTGGCCAGCCCACCGTGCGCGAGCAGATGGAGCTGTTCATCCAGGCGGCACGTGGGCGTGCCGAGTCCCTGGACCACACGCTGATCTTCGGCCCGCCGGGGCTGGGCAAGACTACCCTGGCCAACATCATCGCCCAGGAAATGGGCGTGTCGATCAAGAGCACCTCCGGCCCTGTGCTGGAGCGCCCGGGCGACCTGGCTGCGTTGCTGACCAACCTTGAACCCCATGACGTGCTGTTCATCGACGAAATCCACCGGTTGTCGCCCATCGTCGAAGAAGTGCTATACCCGGCCATGGAAGATTTCCAGCTGGATATCATGATTGGCGAAGGGCCGGCCGCGCGCTCGATCAAGCTCGACCTGCCGCCGTTTACCCTGGTCGGCGCCACCACCCGTGCCGGCATGTTGACCAACCCGTTGCGAGACCGTTTCGGCATTGTTCAACGTCTAGAGTTCTATAGCACTGCTGACCTTGCGACGATTGTCAGCCGTTCGGCGGGGATTCTCAGCTTGCCGCTCGACCCGGAAGGCGCCTTCGAGATTGCCCGCAGGGCCCGTGGCACACCGCGGATTGCCAACCGTTTGCTGCGCCGGGTGCGCGATTTTGCCGAGGTGCGGGCCAAGGGCCATATCACCAAGGCCGTGGCCGACCTGGCGTTGAACCTGCTGGACGTCGATGAACATGGCTTCGACCATCAGGACCGGCGCCTGCTGTTGACCATGATCGAGAAGTTCGATGGTGGGCCGGTGGGCGTGGATAGCCTGGCCGCCGCCATCAGTGAGGAGCGCCATACCATTGAGGATGTGCTGGAGCCGTACCTGATTCAACAGGGTTACATCATGCGTACGCCAAGGGGGCGGGTGGTCACGCGCCACGCGTATCTGCACTTTGGGTTAAACATTCCGTCACGATTGGGGGAGATGCCTGTGGTAGACGAATTCCTCGATGCAGTGGACGATTAAAAAGGCATGGCGGGTCGATTTATTCGGCGTTTGTGCTGTCCTAGTGGCTGGCGTCGTCATTCTTTCGTTAGAAATACTGCAGAGAATGAAAAACAGTTGCCTGGCCGGATTGGCAACCTGAGGAGTAAGCACTAGAGTATGCGCGCGCAAAACGGGGATCAGTCGTTCGCACATCGCTGTCGCGTTTATTACGAGGACACCGATGCGGGCGGCATCGTGTATTACGTCAATTATCTAAAGTTCATGGAGCGGGCTCGAACCGAGCGGCTACGGGAGCTGGGCTTTGCCCAATCCCAGCTGGCAGGGGAGGACCTGTTATTTGTCGTGCATTCCAGCGAGGCCCGTTACTACGCGCCGGCGCGACTGGACGATGAATTGCTGGTCAGCGCGCAAGTAATCGAATTGAACCGTGCCAGCCTGCGCTTTAAACAGCAGGTCAGGCGGGCAACGGATGCAACGCTGCTCTGTGAGGGGCAGTTCCTGGTGGCGTGTGTGCGCACCAACAGTTTGAAACCCAGGGCCATTCCCGAAACTCTACGTGCGGCCTTTGCCAACGTGAGCGGCGCGGGTCAACAATCAAAGCAGGAGATTTAGCGTGGAACCTACCGTCGTCGACCATTCCTCCATGTGGAGCCTGGTCAGCAATGCCAGTGTCGTGGTTCAACTGGTCATGCTGACCCTGGTAGCCGCATCGGTTACCTCATGGGTCATGATTTTCCAGCGCAGCAACCTGCTGCGCGCCGGTCGACGCGCCCTGGAGAGCTTCGAAGAGCGCTTCTGGTCGGGTATCGACCTGTCCAAGCTGTATCGCCAGGCAGGCAGCAACCCGGACCCGGACTCGGGCGTCGAGCAGATCTTTCGTGCCGGCTTCAAGGAATTTTCCCGCCTGCGCCAGCAGTCCGGCGTCGACCCGGAAGCGGTCATGGAAGGCGTGGCCCGTGCAATGCGCGTAGCGATCTCCCGTGAGGAAGAAAAGCTCGAGCAGAGCCTGCCGTTCCTGGCCACCGTCGGTTCGGTCAGCCCGTATATCGGCCTGTTCGGCACCGTATGGGGCATCATGAACTCCTTCCGTGGCCTGGCAACAGCCCAGCAAGCGACCCTTGCCACCGTGGCCCCGGGTATCGCCGAAGCGCTGATCGCCACTGCCATCGGCTTGTTCGCTGCAATCCCCGCAGTAATTGCCTACAACCGTTTCGCCGCCACCAGCGAAACCCTGATTGGCCGTTACTACACCTTCGCCGATGAATTCCAGGCGATCCTGCACCGTAAAGTGCACACCAGCGAAGAATAAGCAGGTAATTCCCAATGGCTTTAATCGCTCGAGCTCGCAAAAAGCGCAAGCCGGTCGCCGAGATGAACGTAGTGCCTTACATCGACGTGATGCTGGTGCTGCTGGTGATCTTCATGGTGACCGCGCCGATGCTCAATCAGGGGGTGAAGGTTGATCTGCCCAAGGTTTCCAGCGAAGCCTTGCCGCAGGACAACAACACCCAGGTCCTGACCATTTCGATCAAGGCTGACAAGACCTATTACTGGAACCTTGGCAGCGAAGTCGACACCCAGAAGCAACAGGACAAGGCCATGACCTTGCCGCAGATGACCGACGCCGTGACCAAAATCATCCGCGCCGGCAATGAAGGCGGCAAGCACACCCAGGTGTTCATCCGCGGTGACAAGTCGGTCGACTACGGCTCCGTCATGGGCGCCATGGGCGGGCTGCAGAAGGCCGGGGTCGGTAATGTTGGCTTGATTACCGAGGCGCCCTGATGCAGCAACAGCGAGAGCCGTCCGCCTCGGAAAGCTTCTTCTGGCCTAGCGTCTGGGCGATTGCCCTGCACGTTCTGGTGTTTGGCATGCTGTTTGTCAGCTTTGCCATGACCCCGGAGCTGCCGCCAGCCAAGCCGATCGTGCAGGCGACCCTGTATCAGCTGAAATCGAAAAGTCAGGCCACCACCCAGACCAATCAGAAGATTGCCGGTGAGGCCCAGAAGTCGGCTGCGCGCCAGACTGAAGTCGAACAGATGGAACAGAAGAAGGTCGAGCAGGAAGCGGTGAAGGCTGCTGCGGAACAAAAGAAAGACGAGGCGGCTCAAAAGGCCGAAGAATCGAAAAAGGCTGACGAAGCGAAGAAGGCCGACGAGGCGAAAAAGGCTGATGAAGCCAAGAAAGCCGAGAAAGCTGCTGAAGCCAAAAAAGCCGAAGAGAAACAACTGGCTGATATAGCCAAGAAGAAATCTGAAGAAGAAGCCAAGAAAGCGGCTGAAGAAGAGGCCAAGAAAAAGGCCGCTGAAGAAGCCAAGAAAAAGATAGTCGAAGACGCGAAGAAGAAAGCCGCCGAAGACGCCAAGAAAAAAGCTGAAGCAGACGAGGCGAAGAAGAAAATCGCCGATGACGCGAAGAAGAAAGCCGCCGCCGACGCCTCCAAGAAAAAGGCCCAGGAAGCAGCACGTAAATCCGCCGAAGATAAAAAGGCCCAGGCCTTGGCAGATTTGCTTTCCGACACGCCGCAACGTCAGCAGGCCTTGGCCGATGAACGTGGTGACGAAGTCGCGGGCAGTTTCGACGATCTGATTCGCGCTCGCGCAGCAGAAGGCTGGACACGTCCACCTTCGGCACGCAAAGGCATGACAGTCGTGCTGCAGATCGGCATGTTGCCAGACGGTACGGTGACTTCGGTCAGCGTGGCCAAGTCCAGTGGCGACGGTTCGTTCGACAGTTCAGCGGTTGCAGCGGTCAAGAATATTGGCCGGTTGACCGAGATGCAGGGAATGAAACCAAGCGACTTCGCTCCCTATCGTTCATTCAAGATGACATTCACACCTGAGGATCTAGCCTTGTGAGAAACCTTCTTCGAGGAATGCTTGTCGTTATTTGCTGTATGGCAGGGATAGCGGCGGCGGATGAAAAGAACATCCTGGTAACCAGCGGTAGCGATCGGGCCACCCCGATTGCGGTTGTACCGTTTGGCTGGCAGGGCGGCAGCGTGCTGCCGGACGATATGGCGGAAATCATTGGTAATGACCTGCGCAACTCGGGTTACTACGCGCCAATTCCGAAACAGAACATGATCAGCCAGCCGACCCAAGGCAGCGAAGTGATCTACCGTGACTGGAAAGCCCTGGGCGCCCAGTACCTGATGGTAGGTAGCATCGTTCCAGCAGGCGGTCGCTTGCAGGTGCAATACGCTCTGTTCAACGTGGCCACCGAGCAGCAAGTGCTGACCGGTAGCGTGTCGGGCAGCGTTGACCAACTGCGGGACATGGCGCACTACATTGCCGACCAGTCGTTCGAGAAACTGGTGGGTATCAAGGGTGCGTTCTCTACCCGCATGTTGTACGTGACGGCTGAGCGTTTCTCGGTGAACAACACCCGCTACACCCTGCAACGTTCGGACTACGACGGTGCCCGTGCAGTGACCCTGTTGCAATCGCGCGAGCCGATCCTGTCGCCGCGTTTTGCGCCAGATGGCAAGCGTATTGCCTACGTGTCGTTCGAGCAGAAGCGTCCGCGCATCTTCGTCCAGCACATCGACACCGGTCGCCGTGAGCAGATCACCAACTTTGAAGGCCTGAACGGTGCCCCAGCCTGGTCGCCGGATGGCAATCGCCTGGCATTCGTACTGTCCAAGGACGGTAACCCGGATATTTACGTGATGAACCTCGGTTCGCGCCAGATCACCCGTGTCACTTCCGGCCCTGGTATCAACACCGAGCCGTTCTGGGGCAAGGATGGTTCGACCATCTACTTCACGTCAGACCGTGGCGGCAAACCGCAGATCTACAAGAGCAGCGTTGGCGGTGGTGGTGCGGAGCGTGTGACCTTTATTGGTAACTACAACGCCAATCCGAAGCTTTCGGCGGATGAAAAGACCCTAGTAATGATCCATCGCCAGGATGGCTTCACTAATTTCAAGGTGGCGGCCCAGGATTTGCAGCGCGGAAGCGTAAAAATCCTCACAGATAGCACTCTTGATGAGTCGCCTACTGTTGCGCCCAACGGCACCATGGTAATCTACGCCACCCGCCAGCAGGGCCGGGGAGTCTTGATGCTCGTGTCCATTAATGGACGCGTAAGGCTCCCGCTTCCTACCGCACAAGGCGAAGTCAGAGAACCGTCCTGGTCCCCTTACCTGAACTGACGCGGCGCTACAAAAAGAAGTACTTAACACACTGGGGTTCATTAGGAGTTTCACGATGGAAATGCTGAAGTTTGGTAAGTTTGCTGCTCTGGCTCTGGCTCTGTCCGTAGCCGTTGGTTGCTCGTCTAAAGGCGGCGACAATGCCGGTGAAGGCGCAGCTGTTGATCCAAACGCTGGTTACGGCGCCAACACTGGTGCAGTTGACGGCTCCCTGAGCGAAGAAGCTGCTCTGCGCGCGATCACCACTTTCTACTTCGAATACGACAGTTCGGACCTGAAGCCAGAAGCCATGCGCGCTCTGGACGTTCACGCGAAAGACCTGAAAGGTAACGGCGCTCGCGTTGTTCTGGAAGGCAACACCGACGAACGTGGTACTCGTGAGTACAACATGGCACTGGGCGAGCGTCGTGCGAAAGCCGTTCAGCGCTACCTGGTACTGCAAGGTGTTTCCCCAGCTCAGCTGGAACTGGTTTCCTACGGTGAAGAGCGTCCAGTTGCTACCGGCAACGACGAGCAATCCTGGGCTCAAAACCGTCGCGTCGAACTGCGTAAGTAATTCGTCATGCGAACGTGCCGTCGTGTTGTAACCGTATTGGCTCTCAGCCTTGCACCGCTTGCGGTGTGGGCTGCGGTTCCCGTGGAAGATAGCAACTCTGGCTATAACAATAGTGGGAGCAGCTATCCACCTGCAGGTTATGGCACGAACGGCGCCTATGCGGGGGGAGCGGCCACGGCCGCTCCTTCGGCACAGGGCGAACTGTTCAACCAACTGCAACGCATGCAGGATCAATTGGCGCAGCAACAAGGCACCATTGAAGTTCTGCAAAATGAAGTGCGTCAGCTCAAGCAGGAAGGCCTGGAGCGTTACCAGGATCTTGACCGACGTATAGGAGCCGGTGCTACACCAGCCGCTACTCCTGATAATTCTTCTGCCGGTGGCGCCGCAAGCGCCGCCGGTGGTGCAGCCGCAGGCGCCACTCAGGCCCCTGCCGCCAGCAGCGAACCGGCTGATCCGGCGAAGGAAAAGCTGTATTACGACGCAGCCTTCGACCTGATCAAGGCCAAGGATTTCGACAAGGCCAGCAAGGCGTTCACCGCTTTCCTGGGTCGTTATCCAAACAGCCAGTACGCGGGTAATGCCCAGTATTGGTTGGGTGAGGTCAACCTGGCCAAGGGTGATTTGCAGGGTGCAGGCCAGGCGTTTGCCAAGGTCAGCCAGCTTTACCCCAAGCACGCCAAGGTGCCTGATTCGCTGTACAAACTGGCTGATGTAGAGCGCCGCCTGGGTCATACCGACAAGGTCAAAGGCATTCTTCAGCAGGTAGTGGCCCAATATCCAGGTACCTCTGCCGCCCAGTTGGCTCAGCGTGATTTGCAGCGCTTGTAAGCATTGCTGTCCCGCTTGGAAGAAACCCGCGCCTGTCGCGGGTTTTTTCGTTAGAATCCACGCCCTTTTATGAAATACGCTTTCTGGGGTTCACGCTTTGCCGGGATCCCATGAAGTGCCTGACGGAGGCGGACAGCCTGTTTAGCTGTTACGCCCGTGGCGACTATGCAAGACACATTACGCATCACCGAAGTTTTTTACTCGTTACAGGGTGAAACGCGCACTGCCGGCCTGCCCACAGTATTTGTGCGCCTCACCGGCTGCCCGTTGCGCTGCCAGTACTGTGACAGCGCCTACGCCTTCAGCGGCGGCACCATTCGTACCCTCGACGATATCCTGGAGCAGGTTGCAGGCTTCCGGCCGCGCTACGTCTGTGTAACAGGCGGCGAGCCGCTGGCCCAGCCCAATGCCATTCCTTTGCTCAAGCAGTTGTGTGACGCCGGTTACGAGGTGTCCCTGGAAACCAGTGGCGCCCTGGATATTTCCGCGGTCGATCCGCGCGTCAGCCGCGTGGTTGACTTGAAGACCCCGGACTCCAAGGAAGCGCATCGCAACCGTTATGAGAATATCGAGCTGCTGACCGCCAACGACCAGATCAAGTTTGTCATTTGCTCGCGGGACGACTATGACTGGGCCAACTCCAAGCTGATCCAGTACGGCCTGGACCGACGCGCCGGCGAGGTGCTGTTCTCTCCAAGCCACCATGACTTGAACGCTCGTGACCTCGCAGATTGGGTGGTCGCGGACAATCTGCCGGTGCGCCTGCAATTGCAGCTGCATAAATACCTTTGGAACGACGAGCCAGGACGCTGAAATGACTGAACAAACGACTGATCAAAAACGTGCCGTAATCCTGCTATCTGGCGGCCTCGACTCCGCGACCGTGGTGGCGATGGCGCGTGCCGAGGGCTATAGCTGCTACACCATGAGCTTCGACTATGGCCAGCGCTCCCATGCCGAGTTGCACGCCGCCGCCCGTGTCGCCCACGACCTCGGCGTGGTGGAGCACAAGGTGATCGGCTTGAACCTCAATGGCATTGGCGGCTCGGCCCTGACCGACAGCTCCATTGACGTGCCTGAGGCGCCCACTGAGGGCATCCCGGTCACCTACGTGCCGGCCCGTAACACCGTGTTCCTGTCGCTGGCCCTGGGCTGGGCAGAGGTGCTTAACGCCCGCGACATCTTTATCGGCGTCAACGCGGTAGATTACTCCGGCTACCCGGACTGTCGCCCAGAGTTCGTCGAGTCGTTCGAGCGCATGGCCAACCTGGCGACCAAGGCTGGCGTAGAAGGGCATGGCTTCCGTATCCAGGCGCCACTGCAAAACCTGAGCAAGGCGGATATCGTCAAGGCGGGTGTAGGGCTTGGTGTCGACTACTCGCTGACTGTTTCCTGCTACCAGGCGGACAATGACGGTCGTGCTTGTAGGAAATGTGACAGCTGCCGCCTGCGCGCCGAAGGCTTCCAAGCGGCCGGAATTACTGACCCAACGCGTTATTTCTGATTTATTTAAAATAAGGTGTTGAATAATCCTTAGAAATCAGTATTATACGCGCCACCACACAGCGGGTCGTTAGCTCAGTTGGTAGAGCAGTTGGCTTTTAACCAATTGGTCGTAGGTTCGAATCCCACACGACCCACCATTTTTGGCGGTTTAGAAAATCCGGAAGGCCCACGCAAGTGAGGATTTCCGGGTTTTTTTTTGCCTGGGGCAAAAGCACGGGCTCGACGGCTCGCCTGAAGGTTGACACGACATTCGCATCGGCCAGCAGCACCGTCTTCGACTGCGGATGCAACACCCAAGCCATTATTTGTAGCTATCGCCAGGTAAACCCAAGCCGGGTCCACTTTTTCAGAACAGCAGAGGTTATGCCAAGTAAGTAAACTGTGCAGCTGTACTTACTTGGCAGGTGTGCAAGATCAGAATTGATGTCGCATTTTAATACCGCGTCACTAGACAACTAGCACGACGACGCCTTTAAAGTTCCATTACAGTTATTTATGGTTTTTACCTCCGCTGCGGGGCCATTGAAGGAGGTTATGAAATCTCCACCGTTGGCCATACGACAGCTTGCGGTAATCCAGCAAGCGCCCTCGGCGTTGAGTCGCACTACTTGAATGACGCCGGCGTTTCCCGCCGGCACAGTGTCTCCCTTGCTGCAGGACTGATAGGCAGGACTATTCTGCCAGGCATTTTTACATGTGTTGTTGTCTTCAGCATTGGCTGCTTGCATTTGAAGCAGAACTGCAAATGCTAGAAGAAATCCAATGATTGAACTTTTCATTTTATGATTCCTCTAGATGTGCGTTTCCCCACATGAAACTATGCTCTGGGTTTTTGGGATGTGTCTACTGTCATAGTTGACAGGTTTCATGAGATGTTTGATGTTTTTTATAATTGTTATGAATAATGTCGGGTGACGTTATAAGTTCGTGGGAGGTGTTTGGGCTTGCTGATGTGAAACCCCGAGAGCCCCGCACCAGCGTTAGGCTCAAGGCTGCTTATGCCCATTCATCCACGGGCTGTAGTCCACCTGCACATACCCCATGGGCAGACCCTTGGGGTAGTTGGCAAACCCCGGCATCTTTCGCAGGTCCAGCAGTTTGCACTGCGTGACAAGGCGTTGCTGCAACGCGCTATCTACCTTGAAGCCCTGTGAGCGGTACGGGCTCTGATTCAGGTTGACCATGCACTCATTCACTTTGCCTTGCGCATCGGCGATGAGGTGGAAGCTGGCGACGCCAATACTCTGGATGTCATGCCCGACAAACAGCTGTTCACGGAAAAAACGTATCTGCCTATACAGGTCGATTCGTGTTTTTTGCAGTTGTTGCTGTTCATCCGAAAGCCCCATCAGAGGGGTGAACACCATGGGCGCGACAATCACCTGGGTGTCCTTGGCGTTGGCGAAGACCTTGGGCGAGACCTCGGGAAAGAGGGTGGTCCAGCACAGTTCAGTCACCAGTTTGGCCAGCTTGGCCTGGCGCAGGTTGTTCTGGCCCTCGTTGGGCAGCAGGGTCCCGCGTTTGGCCGAACAGTCCACGACGTGGTTCTGCGCGTCGACGGTCATGATCATGTTCATCACCCCCGTCAGCTCGTCTTCATTGGCGGCCAGGGCGTAGCTGCGCAGTATCGTGGTGAAGGTATGGATGAATTTTTCGTCCTTTTGTTGCACCTGTGCCGCCGCCGAGGCCGCCGCCTGCTCTGGCGTTTGGCTCTGGCAACCTGCCAGTGACAGCAGGCTCGCACCGAACAAGGCCAGTAGCCAGCGGGAGGGAGAAGGCGCGTTGAATTCCATTTCTTGGGGGCTCATATACAAATAGACACGGGAAGAGGTAGACGGGAACTATTCTCACCCATCAAACGGTAAAGTGCGATTCGAAATAATTCGACTCTGGCACTGTGCCCTTTGGTTGTAACGGCTGATGTCGCACGGATTTGCTCTACAGATTCTATTTGTCTATATTTGAGTCTGTAGATTTATTCTGAGGTGGCAACCATGAGCCTAGCCCTGCAAGCACAGCCGTTTACCCGCCAGCAATGTGTCGCCGGACTCCGGGCGGCCGTGAGCATCCTGGAAAAATGGCAGGCCAGCAGCGACCAGGCCTGCCGCATCCTGCGTATTTCGCGCAGCACTTACACCCGTGCCCGGCAGCGCGAGGCCGCGTGGTCCGTGAGCCTGGATTCCGACCAGATGCAGCGCATCAGCTTTGTGCTGAACATCCATGCCACGCTGCGCATGGTGTTCGATAACCCCGAGAATGTGTACGGCTTCCCTGCAATGGCCAACCACAACAGCTTCTTCAACGGGCGCTCACCCCTGGAGATCATGGCCCAGGGCGACATGATTTCCCTGTACGAAACCTTCCGCCGGATCGATGTGCTGCGCGGTGCGCAATGGTGACGGTGAGCCAGTTGGGCGATTTGCCCAGCGGGCCGTTGCAGGCCTATCGCCTGGTCAATTCCAAATTCCCGCCGATTGCGTTGTTTGACGATGTGGCGGATGCCGACGAATTTGAGGCGCTTTATCAGATCCAGGCCCTGACCAACCCGCGGCTGGGCAATGAGCTGGGTCGTATCGAGCTGATACCCCGTAGGGAAATCCCCTTCGGGATTGTGGGATGCTCCTACGCGATTGCGCCGTTCACCCACGTCAATCCGGCCGGATCGCGTTTCAGCGCTGGGGATTTTGGCGTGCTGTACCTGGCGGCCACCATCGAAACGGCGCTGGCAGAGGTGCGTCATCACCAGAACCAGTATTGGTCCGGGGTCCACGGCCTTAACTATGAGCGCTTTGTCTTTCGCGGGTTGTCGTGCAGCTTTGCTGGTGACTCGATGAAGGATGCGGTGTCGGTGCCGATGAGCGATCCGATCTACGACCCTGACGACTACAGCCACGCCCAGCGCTTGGGCGGCGCGCTGAAGAAGGCCGGTTGTCCCGGCCTGCGTTACCTGTCGGTGCGCTCAGAAGGCGATCACTGCTGGGCGTTGCTGACGCCCAGGCCGGTGTCGTCGATTGTCCAGGCCGCCCATTACGAGATGGTCTGGAATGGGCAGATCACCAGTGTCAGCAAGATCAGCGAAGCCTGACGCTGGCGGGTCAAATCTGCCCGCGCACCAGGATTGACTCATCGATCTGCGCAATCGACGTAACCCCGGTCAGGGTCATGGCCACGCGCATTTCCTTGGCAAAGATCTCCAGCAAATTCTCTACACCACGCTGGCCATCCGCGGCCAAAGCGTAGGCAGGCGCTCGTCCCAGCAATACGCCACGGGCGCCGAGGGCGAGCATGCGCACCACGTCCAGCCCCGAACGCACCCCGGAGTCCACCAGTACCGTAAGGTCGCTGCCGACCGCCTGGGCGATCTCGGGCAGGGCCTTGGCGGTGGACAGCACGCCATCGAGCTGGCGGCCACCGTGGTTGGACACGACGATGCCGTCGGCACCGAAGCTCACCGCATCCTTGGCGTCCTGTGGGTCGAGGATGCCCTTGATGATCATCGGGCCTTTCCAGAATTCGCGGATCCACTCCAGGTCTTTCCAACTGATGGAGGGGTCGAAGTTGGTGGCCAGCCAGCCGATGTAGTCTTCAAGGTGGGTCGGCTTGCCGAGGTATTTGGAGATGTTGCCCAGGTCGTGCGGGCGCCCCATCAGCCCCACATCAAACGCCCAGGCCGGTTTGGTCACTGCCTGCAACATGCGTCGCTGGGCGGCGTACGGGCCGGACATGCCGGAGTGGGCATCGCGGTAGCGGGCGCCGGGGGTGGGCATGTCGACGGTGAACACCAGGGTTTTCACCCCGGCGGCTTGCGCACGCTCCAGGGCGTTTTTCATGAAGCCACGGTCTTTCAACACATACAGTTGAAACCAGATCGACTGCGCAGTCTGCGACGCTACTTCCTCGATAGGGCACACCGACACGGTCGACAGGCAAAAAGGAATGCCTTTATTGGCCGCCGCATTGGCTACCTGCACTTCCCCGCGCCGGGCAAACATGCCGGTCAGGCCCACCGGGCTCATGACCACCGGCATCGCCAGCGGTTGGTCGAACAGGGTGGTTTCCAGGCTCAGGCTCTCGACGTTGCGCAGGACGCGCTGGCGCAGGCTGATGTCTGCCAGGTCCGAACTGTTGGCCTTGAGGGTGTGCTCGGCGTACGCGCCACCGTCAATGTAGTCGAACAGGAAACGCGGCAGTTTGCGACGTGCGGCTTCGCGGTAATCCGATGCAGACGAAATGATCATGAACAGTGAGGCCCCGGAATAAAGAAAACGGTGGGTGGAGGATAGTCAAAGGCTTTTCATGGTAAAAACAACTTTTCCAACTTCATTCAAGTCGCAAATGGAATAGTCATGAATCTGCGAACGCTGCGAGCCTTTGTCGAAGTGGTGCGCCAAGGCAGTTTCTCACAAGCGGCCGAGATGGTTTCGCTCACGCAATCGAGTGTCAGCAAAGCGGTCAAGACCCTGGAAGAGGAGTTAGGCACACCGTTGTTCAGCCGCATCGGCCACAAGAACGAACTGACAGCCGCGGGTGAAATTGCCTACCGTCGCGCTCTGGTGTTGCTTGCCGAGCGCAGTGACCTGGTGGCCGAGATCAATGACCTGCTGGGGCTCAAGCGCGGCGTGCTGCGTATTGGCTTGCCGCCGGTGGGCAGTGGTGAACTGTTTGCGGCGATGTTTGCGGTGTACCGCCAGCGTTATCCGCAGATCGAGATCGAGCTGATCGAGCATGGCAGCAAGAAGCTGGCTGAGTGCCTGCAAGCGGGGGAGGTGGATGTAGCCGCGCTACTGGTGCCGGTGGAGGGCGAGTTTGAGTATCAGGACGTGCGCGTCGAGCCATTGATGGTGGTCCTGCCCAGCAGCCATCCATTGGCCGGGCGCGACAGTGTGGATTTTTCCGACTTGTCCGACTCGCCGTTCATACTGTTCGAAGCCGGATTTGCCCTGAACCGCATCATCCTTTCCGCCTGCGAGCGGCGGGGCGTATCGCCGAAGGTTTCGGTGCGCAGCGCCCAGATCGACTTTATCGTCGACCTGGTCGGCGCGGGCCTGGGGGTCGCCTTCCTGCCGCGCATGCTGGCCTACAAGCACCTGCATGCCGGCATTGCCCTGATATCCCTGGATGAGCCCCAGACCGACTGGCATATCGCCCTGACCTGGCGGCGTAATGCTCACTTGCCGCCTGCAGCGCGGGCCTGGCTGGACCTGGCGACCGAGATGGGTAACGTTCCCGCGCGCTAGCACAGCCTGCTTCAGAAGTTGTACTTGAGGCTGGTCATGAAGTTGCGCGGCGCGCCATACACCCCTTCTGAGTACACCCGGGCGTAGTACTCGCGGTCAAAGACGTTGTTGAGGTTGACCGTGGCACTGAGGTTTTTCGAGATATCGTAGCGGGCCATCAGGTTGGCGATGGCATAGCTGCCCTGGTGGTAATAGTGCAAGTCCTCACCGGTCTTGGTCTGCCAGTTCACGCCACCGCCAACAGTGACTTTGTCGAGCATGCCTGGCAGGCGATAGGAGGTGAAGGTCTTGAGCATATGGCGCGGCAGCGCGGTGACGATGCGCTTGTCATCGGCATCGGTGGTGACGCTGTAGGCATAGCCGGCCGACGCCTGCCAGCCTTCGCCCAGCTCGCCGTTCATTTCCAGTTCGACGCCTTGGGTCTTGGCGCTTTGTTCGATGCGATAGGCCTGGGTGTCGGACTGCCACACCGCCAGGTTGTCTTGCTCAAGCCGAAATAGCGCCAGGCTGGCGTTCAGTTGCTCATCGTAGAAACTGCCCTTGATCCCGACTTCATAACCCTTGCCCTCCAGGGGTGGCAGCGCGCCGCGGTTGATGTCGCGCACGTAGGAGGCTTGCGGGTTGAAGATCTTGGTGTAGCTGGCATACAGCGACCAGTTGTGGTCCAGGTCGTAGACCACCCCGGTGTACGGAATGAACACGCCGGTTTCCCGCTCCTTGACCGAGCTGGTTCCGGCGCCATACAGCAGGGTGTTGGTATCGCGCTTCCAGTCGGTCAGCCGCCCGCCGAGGATCAGGCTCAAGTCGTCGCTCAGGTGTAGGCGCGACGTGAGGTAGGCGGCATATTGTTTCTCGCGGATGCTGCCTTTACCCACCACTGGCGTAGCGGGCTTGGGCGAGTCACCGTTCCAGGTGCGGTAGTCCGGCACCTTGAAGCCGTAGTCCCACAGCCAGTCGTTGTAGTTGGGGGTGTGTTCCTCGTAGTCGGTGGCAGTGATGCCGGTGATCAGCTCATGTTCGCGACCGAACGCGGAAAACGGCCCGGTGAAGTAGGCGTCGAGGCTGTCCTGGCGCGGCGTGCCTGACCAGCGCACCGGCAACAACGAGGCGCCGGAGCCGGTGGCCTGGTCGAGACTGCCGATGGTGAACGAAAAGAACTCGTCGAACTTATTCTCGGTGTGACCGTATTCGATCTTGCCGCTCCAGCCGTTATCGAACTGGTGTTCGATGGAAGTGAAGTAGTTGGTCTGGTCATGGTCGTTATACGACCAGTTCGGCGCACTGTTGAGGGAGCGCTTCATGTGGGTTTTCTGGCCATCGCTGAACAGCGTCTGGTAGCCGCCGCGCAGGGGCGCATCCACCTGGGTCTTCTGGTAGCTGAAGCCGGCAGTCAGCAGGGTGGCGTCGCTGAGGTCGAACTCGGTGATGCCGTAGATCAGTTGTGAATCCTGCTTGAAGCGATCGACCCAGGCCTGCTCGGTCTTGTAGTCCAGCACCAGGCGCCCGCGGATGTTGCCGGTCTCGGTCAGTGGCCCGGAGACATCGACACCGGTGCCATAGCGGTCCCAGCTACCGGCTTCGGCGGTGATGCTTGCCTGGGCTTGGGCCGTGGGGCGTTTGCGAATCAGGTTGATGGTCGCCGAGGGGTTGCCCATGCCGCTGATCAGACCGGTGGCGCCGCGCACGATTTCCACGCGGTCGTACATGGCCGTGCTCTGGGTGTAGTTGTCCATGCGGGTCGAGGTGGGGACGCCGTCGATCTCGAAGTTCTGGATCTGGAAACCACGGGACCAGTAGCTGTCATTCTCGGTCCCCAGGCCGGCGCGGGTCACGGCGATCCCGGGGCTGGCTTCAAGTACATCGGTGAGGTTGTTGAGTTTCTGATCGTCCAGGCGTTGGCGGGTGATCACCGTGACCGACTGTGGGGTTTCTTTCTGGGTCAGGTTGAGCCGCGTAGAACTGCTGGAGGAGTAGGCGGTGTAGGAGCCATTACCTTCACTGGTGGACCCCGGCGCCTTGCCGGAAATGGTGGTGCTACTCAACTCCAGGGCGGAGGAGGAGGTTGGGGCCGCCTGTAACTGATAACGACCTTCGCCTACGGGCACGGCGATCAGGCCGGTGTCGGCCAGCAGCAATTGCAATGCCTGGTCGACGGAAAATGTACCGTTGATGGCCTGGCTGGTTTTGCCGTTGGTAAGGGTGGCATCTCCCGCAAGGTAAATCCCGGCCTGGGCCGAGAGCAGGTTCAGTTGGCTGGCCAGTGGCCCGGCGGCAATCTGGTAATGCTGGTCTTCGGCCCAGGCGGCAGGGCTGAGGCTGCTCAGGGTGATAGCCACCGAATAGGCCAATACGTGCAGCGGGGAATGGGGGCGTAGTGACATCTTGGGATCCTTTTGGGGGTGGCATCAAGCCATCGTCACTAGCTAAATCGAATGAGAATGAAAATCAGGAAGTGCCGGTATAAAAATATCTAGCGCGGCTTCACGGTGGTCCAGCCAGGAAACGTCTGCTCCATGCGAATCGGCAATACGCCTTCAAGCATGGCCAGGACCTGATCGGTATCGTGCAACGGGAACGTGCCCATGACTCGCAGGTGTGCGAGGCCAGGGTCGAGCCCCAGGTGCCCGCGACGGTAGTCGGCCAGCTCCTCGATAAACTGTGGCAATGGCATGTCTTGCGCCAGCAGGATCCCTTTGCTCCATGACTCGCGCCCGGGTTGCACAGGCTCGGGAGGCGTGGTGCCGTGGCTGTCGAATGACAGCCCTTCGCCGGCCTTGGCCACGCGGGTGTGATGGCTTGCGGCGCAACGAACCTGCACCGCCCCCTCATAGACATTGAGCTGGGTGCGCGCAGCCCGTTCGCGCACGCTGAACCTGGTACCCAGGGGTGACAGGCTGCCTTGGGCGGTGTGCACGATAAATGGGCGCGGGTCGCTTCCGGTCGCGATCAGGACTTCACCTTCGTACAAGCGCAGGCTGCGTTGTGAGGTGCTTAGCGCAACATCCAGCGCGGTGGCGCTGTTGAGCCAGATACGCGAGCCGTCGGCCAGGGTCCGTTCGAGGATTTCCCCGGTGCTTGTGCGATAACCTGCCTGCCAGGCCAGGAGCTGTTCGGTCAGTGCCGCGTGGCGCCAGGCAAGCCCACCCAGCAACAGCCCGCCGCTGATGACCGACAGGGTGCGCAGCACCTGGCGTCGCGAAGTGGGGGTGTGATGCAGGGCCTGCAATGTGCGGCTGGCCGTCTCCCTGTCGTCCTGCAACGGGGCGAAGCGCTGGCTGACCCGTTCCACATAGCGCCAGGCCTGGCGATGGCTGTCACTGCGGTCGAGCCATTGCTGCCAGGCGTGCTGCTGCGCCAGGTTGTGCGGCTCGCTGCTCAGACGGGCGAACCAGTCGGCGGCTTCCTGCAGGGTTTGATGGTCAGGTGTGGGGGCCGGCATCGATCAGCTCAACGCCCCGTCCAGTTCCGCTTCCAGCAACAGGCACTGGAACATGGCCTGGGACATGTAATGGGTGACGGTGCGGGCGCTGACGCCCAATTGATCGGCGATGGCCTGGTAACTCAGGCCTTGCAGTTGCGCGAGCATAAAGGCCTGGGCGACGTTGCGCGGTAGGCGCTCGAGCATTGCCTGCACCTGCTGCAGGGCCTCCAGCACCATGGCCCGGTGTTCTTCCGACGGCATGCAGTGTTCGGGGCGGCTGGCCAATACCTCCAGCCAGGCCCGTTCGACCCGCTGGCGCCGCCAGAAGTCTACGCACACATGTCGGGAAATCGCACTCAGGTACGCCCGTGCGTGCCCCTCGCTATTGAAGGCTCTGGGTTTGACCAGCAGCCGCACGAACACATCGTGGGCCAACTCGGCGGCGTCGCTGGTATTGCCCAGTTTCTTGTGCAGCCAGGCGCGCACCCAGCCGTGGTGCTCTTGATAGAGCCAGCCGACATCGGAAGGATCAGGAGATTGAGGCATGCCGCGAGCGCACTCCGTCATCAGGTTCAGCGCCTGGATGAGCTAATGGTAATTATTCTCAATGCTACCCTTTGTCGAGGTTTCTTCACAACTGGCGCAAGTGGGTCTTTTCCATGGCACCGCCAATCCCAGATTAGGCTTTTGAATCCAATCGATATTCTGTAGCCTTGCGCAGCTTCACTTTAACCCGTGCTTGATGAACACAATCACTTCGTCCGGCGGCGCCCGAAGGGCTCCAGAGCCGGTGGTACACTCGACTTTCGCGCAACTGCGCCTGCAGGTCTTGCGAACATGACGCAAATTTCCGAACGCCTTCTGGTCCAAGCCCACCTCGATGCCAAGCAACCCAAGGTGCTCAGTGCCGAGCAAGAGGCAAGCTTACGTTCTGCCATTGCTGCCGAGCTAAAGGCTCAAGACGCGGTGCTGGTGGCGCACTTTTACTGTGACCCGGTGATTCAGGCCCTGGCCGAAGAAACCGGCGGTTGTGTTTCCGACTCCCTGGAAATGGCCCGCTTCGGCGCCGCCCACCCGGCCAAGACCGTGCTGGTCGCCGGCGTGCGCTTCATGGGCGAGACGGCGAAAATCCTCACCCCTGAAAAACGCATCCTGATGCCCACCCTGGAAGCCACGTGCTCCCTGGACCTTGGCTGCCCGGTGGAAGAGTTCTCGGCGTTCTGCGACCAGCATCCGGAGCGCACCGTGGTGGTGTATGCCAACACGTCGGCGGCGGTCAAGGCCCGGGCCGATTGGGTGGTGACCTCCAGCTGTGCCCTGGAAATCGTCGAAAGCCTGATGGATAACGGCGAGACCATTATCTGGGGCCCGGACAAGCACCTGGGCACCTATATCCAGCGCCAGACCGGTGCCGACATGCTGCTGTGGGACGGTGCCTGCATCGTCCACGAAGAGTTCAAGTCCAAGCAGTTGGAAGACATGAAGGCGCTGTACCCGGATGCCGCGATCCTGGTGCACCCGGAGTCACCGACCTCGGTCATCGAGTTGGCCGACGCAGTGGGGTCCACCAGCCAGTTGATCGCGGCGGCGCAGCGCTTGCCGAACAAGACGTTTATCGTCGCCACCGACCGTGGCATTTTCTACAAGATGCAGCAGCTGTGCCCGGACAAGGTGTTTGTCGAAGCGCCAACCGCCGGTAACGGCGCGGCGTGCCGCAGTTGCGCGCACTGCCCGTGGATGGCGATGAATACCCTGGAGCGCACGTTGCAATGCCTGCGTGAAGGCAGCAACGAGATCTTTGTCGAACCCTCGTTGATCCCCCATGCCGTGCGCCCGCTCAAGCGCATGCTGGACTTTACCCAGGCGGCACGCCTGAAGCTGGCGGGCAACGCCTGATCCACGGCAGATGCAGAAAAAATGTGGGAGCGGGCTTGTCGGGTCGCCGCATCGCCGCGATAGCGGTGGATCAGTCTGCACATGTAGTGACTGACACACCGTTATCGCGGGCAAGCCCGCTCCCACATTTGGATCTCATTGGCCTGGGGCTATTTCTTTTTCTTCGGGATCCGCACCAGCTGCGTGTCGGAATAGATGTCATGCCAAGCCCGCTGTTTCTTGTCCACCAGCGACCAGATAAACCCCAACCCTGCGCATAACCACGATGCAATCGACACCACAAAACGCAACAGCGCCTGCCACAGGCTGATGCGCGAGCCGTCCGCGTTCTGCACGCGTACGCCCCACACTTGCATACCCAACGTCTGCCCGGAATGGGTCCAGAACTTGGCAAAGAAACCAAACAGTACAAAAAACAGAATCGTCGACAGCAGCGGATCACCGTCCAGCGCACCGGATTCCGAGAGCGTGCGCATTTTTGCTTCACCCACAAAGGCGATCCACACCAGCTTATAGAGGAAGGCAGTGACGATCAGCAGGGCGGTACATAACAGGAAGTCATAGAACATCGCTGCCAGACGACGGCCCAGGCCAACGGCGGGGAATTCGCCTTGGGGGCTCAGCAGGTGTTTCGACATGGCTCGGCTCTCTGGAGGAAAAAAGCCATTTTACGGACAAACGCACATAAAAAAGCCTCTGATGTCACCACCAGAGGCTTTTTGTCGCAGTAAGGATCAGCCTTCTGCTTGTACTTCGTCAGCCTGCATGCCTTTTTGGCCCTGCACAGCGATGAAGGTCACTTTCTGGCCTTCTTTCAGGCTCTTGAAGCCGTTGCCTTGGATAGCGCGGAAATGCACGAACAGGTCCGCACCACTTTCTGGAGTGATAAAACCAAACCCTTTCTCGTCGTTAAACCACTTGACGGTACCGCTCTGACGTTCAGCCATTTTCTTATTTCCTTGACGCTAAAAATTAATGACAGCCCCTTTCACCTGAAAGAGTACTGGGCTGGGTTGCAGGAAAGTAAGAGACGTCGAACGGGTTGTAGCGAACTTTGGCTACTGCCCAGGTCCAGGTTCCAAGCGACCCATGCAAACACAGTGAGCAAACTCTACGACAACTAAGACAGAAAAAACAAGCCCTCTGCAAGCCGCGTATTTACTCGCCTTCATGACACTTCGGTCAACTATTGTCGGGCTGTGTTATTCGATAGCGTGGATCACTTGTTATAGGTTAATCGACATAACATTGACTATCGTCAGTGCACTGTTTTATGGCGGTTGCGTTACAGATTAGTGCAAATGAACGCAACCGCGTTACTTATAGGAACAGTCAATCAGCCACGGTAGTAACGTTGTGGCACGAATGGCGTTTTACTTACACGAAGTGGCACCTTTTTCCCACGCACCAGCGCTGAGACTTCGCAATCCAGCGCGGTAAAGGCCGTGTCGAGGTAGCCCATGGCGAGCGGGCCGCCGAGGCTGGGGCCAAAGCCGCCGCTGCACACGCTGCCGATTACGGTGCCGTGTTCGTCGACAATTTCTGCACCTTCACGCACCGGCGTACGTTCCTGGGGCAGCAGGCCGACGCGCTTGCGGCTGACGCCGGTCTGCTGCTGAGTGAAGATCCGGCCTGCGCCCGGGAAACCGCCGGCACGCGCGCCGTCGGCACGACGCGCCTTGGAAATCGCCCACAGCAGGCTGGCCTCAATCGGCGTGGTCTCGGTGTTCATATCGTGGCCATAGAGGCACAGGCCGGCTTCCAGGCGCAGGGAGTCGCGGGCGCCCAGGCCAATGGCTTCAACTTCGGCTTCGGCCAGCAGGCTGCGGGCCAGGCTCTCGGCGTTGGCCGCAGGTACCGAGATCTCAAAGCCGTCTTCGCCGGTATAGCCGGAACGGCTGACGTAGCACTCCACCCCCAGCAGGCGCAGGGGCGCAAATTGCATAAAGGTCATCTTGGTCACTTCCGGTGCCAGGCGCGCCAGCACCTTGACTGCCGCCGGGCCTTGCAGGGCCAGCAGGGCGCGTTCTTCAAACAGCGGCTCGATCTGGCATTGCTCGCCCAGATGCTGACGCAGGTGCGCCAGGTCCTGATCCTTGCAGGCGGCGTTGACCACCAGAAACAGCTCGTCGTTACCCAGATTGGCGACCATCAGGTCATCGAGGATGCCGCCCTGGTCATTGGTGAACATGGCGTAGCGCTGCATGCCCACGGGCAGATCGATGATATCCACCGGCACCAGGGTTTCCAGGGCCTTGGCGGCGTTGGCGCCGGTCAGGCGGATCTGGCCCATGTGCGACACATCAAACAACCCGGCCTGCTCACGGGTGTGCTGGTGTTCTTTCATCACGCCCAGAGGGTATTGCACCGGCATGTCATAGCCGGCGAACGGCACCATGCGCGCGCCCAGTTCAAGATGCAGGGCGTGCAGCGGGGTTTTCAACAGGGTTTGGGTGGACATATTCAGCTCCTGAAAAACGTGCTGGCGCATTTATAAGCATCAGCACTCGATAATGTTGACGGCCAAACCGCCACGGGCGGTTTCCTTGTATTTGCTTTTCATATCGGCGCCGGTCTGGCGCATGGTGCGGATCACCTTGTCGAGGGACACGAAGTGCTGCCCGTCGCCGCGCAAGGCCATGCGCACCGCATTGATCGCCTTCACCGAGCCCATGGCGTTGCGCTCGATGCAGGGCACCTGCACCAAACCGCCAATCGGGTCGCAGGTCAGGCCGAGGTTGTGCTCCATGCCGATTTCAGCGGCGTTTTCCACCTGGGAAACCGTGCCGCCCAGCACTTCGCACAAGGCCCCGGCGGCCATGGAGCAGGCCACGCCCACTTCACCCTGGCAGCCGACCTCAGCCCCGGAGATCGAGGCGTTTTCTTTGTAGAGGATGCCGATGGCCGCGGCGGTGAGCAGGAAGCGCACCACGCCGTCTTCATTGGCACCGGGAATAAAGCGCATGTAGTAATGCAATACCGCCGGCACGATCCCGGCGGCACCGTTGGTGGGCGCCGTGACCACGCGCCCGCCGTTGGCGTTTTCTTCATTGACCGCCAGGGCATACAGGTTGACCCAATCCAGCACCGACAGCGGGTCGCGCAGCGCCGATTCCGGGTTCTTGCACAGTTGGCGATGCAACGCGGCCGCACGGCGCTTGACCTTCAAGCCGCCAGGTAGGATGCCTTCATTGCGGCAACCGGCGGCCACGCAGTCCTGCATGACCTGCCAGATCTTCAGCAGGCCGCTGCGGGTCTCGGCTTCCGGGCGCCAGGCGCTTTCGTTGGTCAGCATCACCTGGCTGATGGACAGCCCATACGTGGTGCAATGGCCGAGCAAATCCTTGGCGTGCTTGAAAGGGAAGGTCAGGGGCGTGGCGTCTTCGACGATCCGGTCGGCGCCGGCGGCGTCTTCATCCACCACAAAACCGCCGCCCACCGAGTAGTACTCGCGGCTGCGAATCTGGATGCCGGCGGCGTCAAACGCACGAAAGATCATGCCGTTGGGGTGATAGGCGAGGGGTTTGCGAATCATCGCCAGGTGTTCTTTCTCGTTGAACGCAATGCTGTGTTCACCGAGCAGGTTCAAGCGACCGTCGCTGCGCATCTGTGCCAGGCGTGCGGCCACGGTTTCAGTGTTCACGGTGTCCGGGTGTTCGCCTTCCAGGCCCAGCAACACGGCCTTGTCGCTGCCGTGGCCTTTGCCGGTGGCACCCAGAGATCCGTAGAGCTCCACCTTGATGCTGGCGGTGGCGCCCAGCAGGTTATCGCGCTTGAGGCCCTCGACGAAGCGGGCGGCGGCACGCATCGGGCCGACGGTGTGAGAGCTTGAGGGGCCGATGCCAATCTTGAACAGGTCGAACACGCTTAAAGACATGAGTTGTTCTCCGGTTTCTTATTATTGGGCGCAGATTTTCGGTTGTACCCGATCCCTGTGGGAGCCGGGCTTGTCGGGTCGCCGCATCGCCGCGATAGCGGTGGGTCAGGCAACATTTCTGTTACTGATACACCGCTATCGCGGCGATGCGGCGACCCGACAAGCCAGCTCCCACATTGACCGCGTTCTACCGCTCAGGTTACGCGTAGCTCTCGATCGAGGGGCACGCACACACCAGGTTGCGATCGCCAAACACGTTGTCGACCCGGCCCACCGGCGGCCAGTACTTGCCTTCGATCAGCGACGCTACCGGATACACCGCTTGTTCGCGGCTGTACGGATGGCTCCATTCACCGACGATTTCAGCTGCCGTGTGCGGAGCGTTTTTCAGCGGGTTGTCGTCCTTGTCCAACGTGCCGTTTTCCACTGCGCGGATCTCTTCGCGGATGGCGATCATGGCGTCGCAAAAGCGGTCCAGTTCTTCCTTGGATTCGCTTTCGGTCGGCTCGATCATCAAGGTGCCAGCCACCGGGAACGACATGGTCGGCGCATGGAACCCAAAGTCGATCAGGCGCTTGGCCACGTCATCCACGCTGATGCCGCTGCTGTCCTTGAGTGGGCGCAGGTCCAGGATGCATTCGTGGGCCACCAGGCCGTTGCTGCCGGTGTACAGCACCGGGTAGTGCTCTTCCAGGCGACGGGAAATGTAGTTGGCGTTGAGGATCGCCAACTGCGAAGCGCGCTTGAGGCCCGCGCCGCCCATCATGCTGATGTACATCCAGGTGATCGGCAGGATGCTCGCGCTGCCGAACGGTGCTGCACACACCGCACCTTCCTTGCGCTGCATGGCCGCGTGGCCGGGCAGGAATGGCGTGAGGTGCGACTTGACGCCAATCGGGCCAACGCCCGGGCCGCCACCGCCATGGGGGATGCAGAAGGTCTTGTGCAGGTTCAGGTGCGACACGTCGCCGCCGAACTTGCCCGGGGCACACAGGCCGACCATCGCGTTCATGTTGGCGCCGTCGATATACACCTGGCCGCCGTTGTCATGGATGATCCCGCAGATTTCGCGGATGCCTTCCTCGAACACGCCGTGGGTCGACGGGTAGGTGATCATCAGTGCGGCGAGGTGTTCGCGGTGCTCGATGGCCTTGGCGCGCAGGTCTTCGATGTCCACGTTGCCCCGGGCGTCGCAGGCGGTGACGACCACACGCATGCCGGCCATGTTGGCGGTGGCCGGGTTGGTGCCGTGGGCCGACGAAGGAATCAGGCAGATATCGCGACGTTCATCGCCACGGCTCTGGTGATAGGCACGGATGGCCAAGAGGCCTGCGTACTCGCCTTGGGAGCCGGCGTTCGGCTGCAGGGAGATCGCGTCGTAACCGGTGGCCGCGCAAAGCATGGCTTCCAGTTCGCTGGTCAGTTGCAGGTAGCCGGCGCTTTGCTCGGCCGGGGCGAACGGGTGCAGGGCGCCGAACTCGGCCCAGGTCACCGGGATCATTTCACTGGCGGCGTTGAGCTTCATGGTGCACGAGCCCAGCGGGATCATGGTGCGATCCAGCGCCAGGTCCTTGTCGGCCAGCTTGCGCAGGTAGCGCATCAGCTCGGTTTCCGAGTGATAACGGTTGAACACCGGATGGCTGAGGATCGGCGACTGGCGCAGCAGTGCGGCAGGCAGGGTGCTGTCGACGCTGGCTGCAAGGGCGGCGAAGTCCGGCAGGGCTTTGCCGCCTGCGAACACGCTCCACAGGGTTTCGATATCGGCCTGGGTGGTGGTTTCGTCCACCGACAGGCCCAGGCGTGCCGCGTCCACGACGCGCAGGTTGATGCGCTGGGCACGGGCCTGGTCGTGCAGGGCTGCAGTGTTGGTGCCGGTGACCAGGGTCAGGGTGTCGAAGAAGGTCTCTTGTTCAACCTTGAGGCCCAGCGCGGTCAAGCCACTGGCCAGGATCGCGGCCAGGTGATGAATGCGCGTGGCGATCTGCACCAGGCCTTTGGGGCCGTGGTACACCGCGTACATGCTGGCGATGTTGGCCAGCAGTACCTGGGCGGTGCAGATGTTACTGGTGGCCTTCTCGCGGCGGATATGTTGCTCGCGGGTCTGCATGGCCAGGCGCAGGGCCGGCTTGCCGAAACGGTCTACGGACACACCGACCAGACGCCCCGGCATATCGCGCTTGAACGCGTCCTTGGTGGAGAAGTAAGCGGCGTGCGGGCCACCAAAGCCCAGCGGCACGCCGAAGCGTTGCGCACTGCCGATGGTCACGTCGGCACCGAACTCACCCGGTGGGGTCAGCAGGGTCAGGGCCAGCAGGTCGGCGGCCACGGCCACCAGGGCGTTGGCGGCGTGGAAGCGTTCGGTCAGTTCGCGGTAGTCGAACACGTCACCGTTGCTGGCCGGGTATTGCAGCAGCGCGCCGAAGAACGGGCTGACGTCGGTCAGTTCACGCTCATCGCCCACCACCACGTCGATGCCCAACGGCTCGGCACGGGTGCGCAGCACGTCGAGGGTCTGTGGGTGGCTGTGCACCGAGGCGAAGAACGCGTTGCTGCCCTTGTTCTTGCTCAGGCGCTTGCAGAAGGTCATGGCTTCGGCGGCAGCGGTGGCTTCGTCGAGCAGGGAGGCGTTGGCGATCGGCAGGCCGGTGAGGTCGCTGATCAGGGTCTGGAAGTTCAGCAGCGCTTCCAGGCGACCCTGGGAAATCTCCGGCTGGTACGGCGTGTAGGCGGTGTACCAGGCCGGGTTTTCCAGGAGGTTGCGCAGGATCGGCGACGGTGTGTGGCAGTTGTAGTAGCCCTGGCCGATGTAAGTCTTGAACAGTTGGTTCTTGGCGGCGATGGCCTTGATCGAGGCCAGGGCATCGGCTTCGCTCAGGCCATCGCTAAGGCCGAGCACGGCGGTGCCCTTGATGCTTTCCGGGATCACGCTGGCGCTCAGGGCTTCGAGGGAATCAAAGCCCAGGGTCGCGAGCATCTGCTGCTCGTCATCCTGGCGCGGGCCGATATGGCGGGCGATAAACTCGTTGGCGGTGCTCAAATTAACGGTCATGGCGCGCTCCTCAAGCTTGGGCGTTGGCTTTGATCAGGCGGTCGTATGCGTCCTGATCCAACAGCTTAGCTACCGCAGTGGCATCAGCCGGTTTAAAGCGGAAGAACCAGCCTTCGCCCATCGGGTCTTCGTTGACCAACTCCGGGCTGTCGCTGAGCTTGTCGTTCACTTCCAGCACTTCGCCGGTCAGGGGCATGTACACGCCGCTGGCAGCCTTGACCGACTCCACGGTGGAGGCTTCGGCACCCTGGTCGTAGGCCTTCAGCTCAGGCAATTGCACGTACACCACATCGCCCAGGGCGTTTTGCGCGAACGCGGTAATACCCACGGTGACGCTGCCGTCGGCTTCGGCGCGCAGCCATTCGTGATCTTCAGTAAAACGCAATTCGCTCATGGAAACTCCTCAGGGCCAGAATCGTCTGGTGGACGGGATTAGAATGGGAAAGTCCTTAGCAAAAACGCGGCCAATATAATTTTATTGTTATAAATCAGATAGTTGTGATGAATCTAAAAACATTTGCTCAACCGTCATGTAGCGAATTCGCTACAGATCGACGGCGGAAAAAAAGCCTATCTGGATCAAAGCCTTGCATAGCGAAGGCCGATCAGTGGTGTATTGAAAACGTTCCGGTGTAGCGTTTTCGCTACGATAAGTTCCCCCGTGGCTGGACGCCAGGAGATTTATGCAGCGCACAGTGCAGTAGAGAGCGGCGTATTTTTTGCCCTTCCCGACGATCAGGACGCGCAGCATGAGCAATTCAATTGAGGCCAATCAGGGCATTTCACAACTACAGGCTTCCCGCGACTTTCTCGCGCACCTGTTCGCCCAGCGCCCGACATTGGCGCAAGTGGCCGAGTCGATGATCCAGGAATGGATCAACGACCAATTCAATGACAGCGGTTTGCAGGCCGGCAGCACCTGGATCGGTTCAAGGCAGCCGTCCCAGGCCAATGGCGTCAGCTATGCCCAGCTCAGCACCTTGAGCGACGCCCTGATCCGGCGCTGCATGAGCCGCGACGTGCCAAGTTATGTGCCAGGTCAGCATTGCGTGCTGGTCAGCTCGGTAACCCAGGGCCTTGTCCCGTTCATTGGCGCTGTTTCGGTCAATGATGTCGCGATCATGCTCAACACCCTGGCGCCCGAATTGCCCGATGGTTTTAACGCGAGGCTGTTGGCCTATTGGAACGCCCATGTTCCAGGCGATACAGCTTTGAGTCGTTGGGGGGCGGTCGCCAAGCAACTGCGCGAGTGCCTGCTCAGCGCCCGGCAGAACCCGCCGCTGACGAAGGAGCAAGGCCAAAAGCTCCTGGGCCTGGGCGACGGGCCGCAAGAACTCTGGGGGTACCAGGCGGATCGACAGGCGCTGGGCGGGGTCCACGTGCTGCGGATTTATCAAGTGTATGCGGGGCAGGATGGGCTGCCGGGCGAATGGCTGCCGCTATTGGTCTTGCAGCGCGAGGTGGCGCAGCACCAGGTCAACCTGGTCTATGTGCCGGCGATGAGCGTGCTCAAGCTCAGTACGTTGGATGAGTTGGGCAACCTGCTGCCACGCTACATGAGCCACTACAGCCCCGGCCTCCTTGTCAGATGGGGGCTCCGGGAGCCCCAGGGAGATGTCTTCGATGCGCAGGCCCAGGCCTTGCTGGAGCGCCAGCTCAGGGCGCTTAAGCGTGTCGACTGGTCGGCATTGCCCGATGTCGACAGCTACAAGCGCCTGCTGCACAAGCTCACTGCGCCCGAGGTCTGGTTCGAGGCCGATTATGTCCAGCCGCCCCACGAAGAGCAGCTGCCAGTGTGGTTGCAGGCGGCCAGCAGCACTGATCGGCACACTTACGGCCAATGGCTGGAGCGCCTGGCGCACCTGCACAAGCGTACAGGTGGCGCGTCGTTCCTCGATGGCCTGGACCCGATTGACGTGTTTGCGCGCAAAGCGCTGCAACGCCAGATGCGCCTGGATTACCCGCAACATGCGGCAATCAACCCGGATGATTACCTGCTGACGTTTGAACGCACCCAGGGTGCAACGGTGGGCTGGACGCAACGCAGCACCAGGACCTTGACCTCCTGGGCCCTGGAAAACCCCTTCGCCACCCCCTACGCCAGTGTGCAGATCAGCCACCAGGCCGGGCCAGGCGTTGTGCCCGCCAGGTGGATGCAGCCGGCGTACCTGAAAAAACTCATCGAAACGGTCGATGTGGGCCTGCACTACCCGGCGCTGCTCAAGCCGGCGTTGCTGGTGGACCCGCTAGAGTCGGCACGGCGCCGGCGCCTGTTTGTCGAGCAGATGGCGCTCCAGTTGCCCCTGCGGGCCCTTGAAAACAGCCTGCGCCGGCGCAACGGGTTTACCCCGTCAGGCGCAGCGGTGGTACTCGCACTGCTGCAGGACGATCCCCTGCAGCGCACAGTCGGCAACCAAGTGATCGTCGCCCGGCCCCTGGCGTTCCTGACCCATGCCGGTGGCGCCGTGCACAAGGCCCGCAACCTGTTTGTGCTCGGTGCGCGGGATAACGGTGAATTGCCCCATATCCTGTATCGGCCCGATCAGGCCGAGGCGGCCCTGCAACAGTTTGCCAGCCGCCAGGCGCTGCTCGACGAGATCGCGCGACCCGGCAGTGATTTGCAGGCGCTAGTGCTTGAGCGCCTGCCTGACAAGAGCCGGGCGTTGTTCGGCAATGGTGGATTTCTCAGCCCTCATGTGCAGCGTTTTCTACAGGGGGACGAATACGCCGTGCCGGCCCCCTCCAGCCCGGCGTTGCTCAGTGACGAGTGCGTGCCGGGGGTGTTCCTGGAGGCGGTTTTCGATGACAACGCCAAGAGCCTGTGGCAGGCCGCCGAACAGCGCGCAACCTCGGTCGAGGCGCTGCGCTGGACGCTGTTCAAGAACAACCTATGGCAGATATTCAATGCCCTGCTGCCAATGCTCAGAGGGTCGGTGGCGGTGGCGGGGTGGTTGGCCCAGGTGTATGGCAGTTTTCGTGCGGTGTTGGCGTTGCCGGCCGGGGCTAGCCAGGAAGAATCGGCCACTACCCTGGCCGAATTGCTCGGCAGCCTCGCAGGTTTGCTACTGAGCCCGGTCGTCAGCCTTGATCAACGCTTACGGCTGAGCGAGTTCCGGTCGGCGCCCATCCAGACCTCCACGGCCCATGTTCAGCAAACGCTGTCGGCCTCTGCCTGGCAGCGTTCGCGGGCGGATGTGACGGGTATGGATTTGTCCTGGGCCAACTCGCGGCTGCGTCTCGACGCGGCGCAGCAGGCACAACTGGCAACCTTTCGCTGGTCGCCCGGGCGCCGCGAGCAGTGGCCGGCGACCCCTGCGATCAACTCGCCGGACAGTCCCGTACGGGGCCGAGTCGCGGTGCTGCGCGCCGACGCAACCGTCAGCCATGAAGACTACATGCTGCTGGACAGCAAGCTGTATGGGGTCAGGCAGGTTGAGGGGCGCTGGCGCATCATCGACCTACGAGCCCCCCAGCGCGTCGGCCCCTGGCTGCGCAAGGATGCACACGGGGTGTGGAACGTCGACCTGGGCCTGCAATTGCTCGGTGGCCATCCAAAGCTGTCGGCGGCCGCCCGACGCGCCAATATCCAGCGCCAGAACCAAATGTTTGAGCACCATTATCAGGAGACCACGGCGCGCCTGCTTGAGGCTGAAAGTGCCGTGGCAGCCAGCGAAGAGCACTTTAAAGAGGCACACGAGGGCAGCCCGGAAAAACTCTTTGATCAGTCCCTGCAGGACCTGCGCAACCATTACCTGGGCGACCTGGAGAAACTCAGCCGGGCGCAGTTCGACAAGCTGGACGCGTTACTTGCAAAAAACGCCAACAAACCCGTGGAGCGCTTCGAACCGGAGAGGATCCTGCAACTGGAAGATCTGGTCGAAAACCTGCGGGTGCGCATGGCAGTGCTGGTCACCAACCGCGCCACCGAGGTGCTGCCTGCCGAGCGCCGTAGCCAGTTGCATGAGCAACTGGACCATGAAGATGTGGCCGTGGTTCAGGCAGCCCACCACTCGCTCGTTCAGGCTACGCAGACGATCATTGGCTACAACGAAAAGCTGATCGATTTGAGCATCCTGGAACGCAACAACTATGCCCGGCTGACCGAGGTGCCCGGGTATGAATCACGCGCTGATGCGTTGCAGCCCTCGACGCTGGGCACGCCGCTGGACTGGAAGTCCGTACAACTGAAGGCATTGGGTGGGGTGATCCTGCGCCGGCCGCCGCTGCCGGAGGAGTATGACGATTTCATCCGCATCGGGACCCTGATCGACGAGACGATCCAATCGGTGCAGTCGCAAAAAACCTTGCAAGACGCCAGCTCACTGAGTGTGCAGCAACGCATCGACGGGTATGAGGCGATTCTGTTCGAGTACGACACCACCCAGGCCTCCCTGCGCGACTTTGGTGATATGGCTTCTGACCTGCTGTATGAGGGCAGCGTCGAACGCTTGCACAAAATGCTCAACGCCATGGAGCACGAGGCCCGCGGCTCCCTGGCGACGTTGCTGCGCGAGCGCGAACAGGCCCCCGCGTCCAGGCCCAGGCCTGCGGTGGGTAGCGGCAAGCGCCTGATCCGTGACCGCAAGAGCCGGTACCTGGTGGGCCAGGTGCGTGCGCGTACGCCGGAGTTGAACGAGGACATTGTCGATGTTATCAACCCGGTTGACCAAAGCGTGGTGGCGAGCTTTCGCCAGACCCCTGGCCTGGATGAGTTTGAGTCGATCACCGAGGCCAGCGCCCCGCCTGCGCGCGCGGTGCGCTCCCTGGAGCGGCTCAAGGACGATGGGCGCAAACTGCTGGACAGGCAGGCGAGCGTGCTGGAGCAGGCCCGCAACGAGGCGCGTATTTCCAGCCTGCCCGCCAGCGTCGAGGCCCGGCTGTTGCGGCATGCCGGCAAAATCAGCACGGTGGCCGACAAGATCCGCAAAGCCCTGGAGCAAGAGAAAACCGCTGCTGTCGCACAGCCTCTGCTCAAGGAACTGGGGCAGGCCGCCAGCCGCCTTGTGGAGCATGGCCGGTTGATCCGGATCGAAATGGTCAAGCGCCTGGCGCCGGATGAAGAGGGGATTGCCTACCTCAAGAGTCAGAATGAGGTGCAGATCCTACCGATAGAGGGGCGCATTGCGCTCAAGCGCGAGCATGACTTTTTGCAGGAGTATGTGGTCAAGGACAAGGCGGGCAGGGTGTTGGCTTACGCCCATTTTCACTACCGCACTCCCGGGGCGGCCAATGCGGATTTCACTGCCGGCCATCTCAAGCGCCCGGAACAACGCTTTATGAGTTTTAGAGGCCTGGCCGACAAGACCGACAGCGACGTGATCGCCATCTACTATTCACGCCTGAGCGCGGCCATGGCCCAGCAGCTGTTTTTCAGCGCGACCGGGGCGGTGATCCAGCGAGGGCGCCGGGTTTTTTGGTGATCATGGCTTGCCGGGGATGCCGTACTTGCGCAATCGATGGGCGATAGCGGTGTGAGACGTCTGTAGGCGGTTGGCCAACTGGCGTGTCGAGGGATAGGTGGTATAGAGCTTTTCCAGGAGGCTGCGCTCAAAGTCCTCCACTGCCTGCTCCAGGCTGTCCACTTCGCCGTCGCTCTGGCGGGCGACCGAGGTGCCGGCGATATCCAGGTCGCCAATGTCCACCAGGTTGCTTTCGCAAATGGCGGCGGCGCGGAAGATCACGTTCTGCAACTGGCGCACGTTACCCGGCCAGCGGTTGCCCAGCAGCGCCGGGTAAGTGCCCGGCGCCAGGCGGCAGACCGGGCGCTGGATCTGCGCGCAGGCCTGCTGCATGAAGTAGCGGGCCAGCAGCAGGATGTCCTGGCCGCGTTCGCGCAGGGGCGGCACTTCCACATTCAGCACATTGAGGCGGTAGAACAGGTCTTCGCGGAAGGTGCCTTCGCTGACCATTTTCTCCAGGTCGCGGTGGGTGGCGCTGAGGATGCGCACATTGACCTTGACCTCGCGGTCGCCGCCGACCCGGCGAAAGCTGCCGTCATTGAGAAAACGCAGGAGCTTGGCCTGCAAGTACGGCGACATCTCGCCAATCTCGTCGAGAAATACCGTGCCCTGGTTGGCCAGCTCCATCAGCCCCGGCTTGCCGCCGCGCTGGGCCCCGGTAAAGGCGCCGGGGGCGTAGCCGAACAGCTCGCTCTCGGCGAGGTTTTCCGGGAGTGCCGCGCAGTTCAGCGCCAGGAACGGTGAGCTGTGGCGTGCACTGATGGCATGGCAGGCGCGGGCCACCAACTCTTTGCCGGTGCCGGTCTCGCCCTGGATCAACAGCGGGGCGTCGAGGGCCGCCACTCGTTGCGCACGGGTCTTGAGGGTGCGGATCGCCGGCGACTCGCCCAAAAGTGCGTCGAAACCTTCGGCATGGTCATGGTGCAGCGCCGAAAGTCGCTCGCCGATACGGTTGGGTTGGTACAACGTCAGCAGCGCGCCGGCATCGGTGATCGGTGTGGCGTCCAGCAATAAGGTCTGGCCGTTGACGCTGATCTCGCGCAGGGGCAGGCGAAAGCCATGTTCGAGCAAGGCTTCCAGCAGCGCCGGATCCTCAAACAGCTCGGCGATGCTTTCGCCAGCCGGCTCGCGACCATAGAGGGCGATCAGCGCCGGGTTGGCCAGCAGCACCTTGCCCGCACTGTCCAGGGCCAGGACCGGGTCGGTCATGGCCGCCAGCAGGGCGTCGAGTTGCAGGTGACGGCGCTGGCCGGGGAGGATATCCACCACCGTCACCGCCTGTACGCCCTGCACGCTGAACAGCGCATCGCGCAACTCTTCCAGCACCTCCACGCTCAGGGTCGGCGCGTCGATGTAGACGTTGGGCGGGATCATCTCCACCGCATCCAGGTTGAGATTGCGCCCACCGAGCAAGGCCAGGACTTCCTGGGTGATGCCGACGCGGTCGATGAAGCTGACGTGGATACGCATGGGGTGGATGTTGATTCTGCAATGCGGAGGGTGGCCAGTATGCCTGAGCGGGGGTGGAGATCAAAAATGTGGGAGCTGGCTTGCCTGCGATAGCATCATCGAGGGGTGACTGACACACCGAGGTGCCTGCATCGCAGGCAAGCCAGCTCCCACACAAGCCAGCTCCCACATTTGAGCTGTTTTGGTTATTCCAGGTGTTCAGGCTTGATCGGGTCGCCCGGTTTTACATCCAGTTGGTGGCGCACATCCTCGAACATCAGGTCGTACTGTTTATGCATGCCACCGTTGAGCACCGCGGTTTTCGGCATGCCGTATTTCTGCGCGATGTTCATGGCATGGCGGGCAAAGTCGTAGGCCTGGTCCTTGGGCAGGAAGAATTCTTCCTTGAGGTCCTTGCCCTGCACGGAGCCGTGCATTTTGAAGAGCATTCCCTTGCCTTCCTTCGGGTCCTGGCTGACTTCATAGTCGATGCACAGGTCGTAGCTGTGATCCTGGGCATTCAACGCGTGGCGTTCGATATGCAAGTGACCGGGTTCAAAGATGGCCATAGGCGTCTCTCCTTAACAAGGCATTGGAGAAGGGCGGCTGCAACAACCGCCCTGGTGTAGTTATAGGTAGGTGATGCCAGGTTTTGCCGTGCTGATACGGGTGCCGGCGGTGCCCTGGACGATGGCTTCGATGTCCGAGAGTGAACCGATCACTGCGGTTTTGCCAGTGTTGCGGGCGAACTCGCAGGCGGCCTGGACCTTGGGCCCCATGGAGCCGGCGGCGAAGCCAAGTTTTTCCATGTCGTCGGGGTGCGCCTGGCCGATGGCCTTTTGCGTCGGCTTGCCGAAGTCGATAAACGCCGCGTTGACGTCGGTGGCGATCACCAGCAGGTCGGCTTCCAGTTGCTGGGCCAGCAGCGAGGAGCACAGGTCTTTATCGATCACAGCTTCGATACCCTTGAGCTTGCCGTCCTCGTCATACATGGTCGGGATGCCGCCGCCACCTGCGCAGATCACGATGCTGCTTTTTTCCAGCAGCCACTTGATCGGGCGGATTTCAAAGATGCGTTTGGGCCGTGGGCTGGCCACCACCCGGCGATATTTATCGCCATCGGGGGCAATCGCCCAGCCTTTTTCGGCGGCCAGTTTTTCCGCTTCGGCCTTGGAGTAGACCGGGCCGATCGGCTTGGTCGGGTTCTGGAAAGCCGGGTCGTTGGCGTCCACTTCAACCTGGGTCAGCAGGGTGGCGAAAGGCACCTCAAAGTCCAGCAGGTTGCCCAGTTCCTGTTCGATGATGTAGCCGATCATGCCTTCGGTTTCGGCACCCAGCACGTCCAGCGGGTAGGGCGAAACCTGGGTGTAGGCGGCGGCTTGCAGCGACAGCAGGCCGACTTGTGGCCCATTGCCGTGGGCGATCACCAGCTCATTGCCCGGATGAATCTTGGCAATCTGCTCGGTGGCGATCCGGATATTGGCGCGTTGGTTGTCCGCTGTCATGGGTTCACCACGGCGGAGCAGGGCGTTACCGCCCAGTGCAACGACGATACGCATAATGCAATCCTTCTAAAATTCGGCCTTGTGAACACCGGAGCAAGTGTGGGAGCGGGCTTTATGTGGGAGCTGGCTTGCCTGCGATGGCCTCACCTCGCTATGTCTGGCAGACCGAGGTGACTGCATCGCGGGCAAGCCCGGCTCCCACATAAAACCCGCTCCCACATTGCCCGTGCTACATCAGTGGGAGCGGTGTTGGGTTACAGGTCCGCCAGCGTCGAAACCAGGATCGCCTTGATGGTGTGCATGCGGTTTTCCGCTTGCTCGAAGGCGATGCAGGCCGGGGACTCGAACACGTCGTCGGTCACTTCGATGCCGTTGGCCAGGTGCGGATACTGTTCGGCAATCTGTTTGCCGACCTTGGTATCGCTGTTATGGAACGCCGGCAGGCAGTGCATGAACTTGGTGCGTGGGTTGCCGGTGGCTTTCATCAATTGGGCATTGACCTGGTACGGCAGCAGTTGCTCGATACGCTCGGCCCAGGCTTCCACAGGCTCGCCCATGGAGACCCAGACGTCGGTGTGGATAAAGTCCACGCCCTTGACCGCGGCTTTCGGGTCTTCGGTGAGGGTGATGCGTGCACCGCTTTCTTCTGCGTATTTTTTGCAGCGACCCACCAGGTCATCGTGGGGCCACAGGGCCTTTGGTGCGCAGATGCGTACGTCCATGCCCAGCTTGGCGCCGACCAGCAGCAGCGAGTTGCCCATGTTGTTGCGGGCGTCGCCCAGGTAGGCGTAGCTGATGTCGTGGATCGGCTTGTCAGCGTGTTCACGCATGGTCAACACGTCGGCGATCATCTGGGTTGGGTGGTACTCGTCGGTCAGGCCGTTGAACACCGGGACCCCGGCGAACTTCGCCAGTTCTTCGACGATTTCCTGCTTGAAGCCACGGTATTCAATGGCGTCGTACATGCGCCCGAGTACGCGGGCGGTGTCTTTCATGCTTTCTTTGTGGCCGATCTGCGACGAGTTCGGGTCGATGTAGGTAACGTTGGCGCCCTGGTCATAGGCCGCGACTTCGAAGGCACATCGGGTGCGGGTCGAGGTTTTCTCGAAGATCAGCGCGATGTTGTTGCCCTTGAGGTGCTGCTGCTCGGTGCCGGTGTACTTGGCGCGCTTGAGGTCGCGGGACAGGTCCAGCAGGTAGCGCAGTTCGCGCGGGGTGTGGTGTTCCAGGCTCAGCAGGTTACGGTTGTGGATGTTGAACGCCATGATGATTCTCCTTGGATTCGGTAATCGGCCCGTGCGGCATCGGGTGGATGCCGCCGGGGAGATGGTCGTTTAGTAGTCGATAGGGTCGCGGATGATCGGGCAGGTCATGCAGTGGCCGCCGCCCCGGCCCCGGCCCAGTTCGCCGGCGCTGATGGTGATGACTTCCACACCGGCCTTGCGCAGCAGGGTGTTGGTGTAGGTGTTGCGGTCGTAACCGATCACCACGCCAGGTTCCACGGCCACCACGTTGTTGCCGTCGTCCCACTGTTCGCGTTCGGCGGCGAAGCTGTTGCCGCCGGTTTCCACCACACGCAGGGCCTTGAGGCCAAGGGCTGCGGCCACGGTGTCGAGGAAGTTGGTTTTCTCGCGGTGGATATCGATGCCGTGGGGCTTGCTCTCGTCAGGGCGCAGGGTGAAGGCGACGATCTGGTTCACTACTTCGGGGAAGATGGTTACCAGGTCGCGGTCGCAGAAGCTGAACACGGTGTCCAGGTGCATCGCGGCGCGGGACTTGGGCAGGCCGGCAACGATGACTTTTTCCACGGCCTTGTTCTTGAACAGGTTGCGCGCCAGTTGGCCGATGGCCTGGTGGGAGGAGCGCTCGCCCATGCCGATCAACACCACGCCGTTGCCAATTGGCATCACGTCGCCGCCTTCCAGGGTGGCTGCACCGTGCTCCTGGTCAGGGTCGCCGTACCAGATCTGGAAGTCGGCGTTGGTGAACTCTGGGTGGAACTTGTAGATGGCGGTGGTCAGCAGGGTTTCCTGGCGTCGCGCCGGCCAGTACATCGGGTTGAGCGTCACGCCACCGTAGATCCAGCAGGTGGTGTCGCGGGTGAACTGGGTGTTGGGCAGCGGTGGCAGGATAAAGCTTGAGTGGCCGAGGAAGTCGCGGAACATCTCGATGGTCTTGCCACCGAAGCTGCTTGGCAGGTCATCGGCGGATACACCACCGATCAGGAACTCGGCGATCTTGCGCGGCTCCAGGCTTTTGAGCCACGAGCCGACTTCATCGACCAGGCCCAGGCCAACCGTGTTGGCGGTGATCTTGCGCTCCAGGATCCAGTCCAGCGCTTCGGGGATGGCGACAATCTCGGTCAACAGGTTGTGCATTTCCAGCACATCGATATCGCGCTCGCGCATCTTGGTAACGAAGTCGAAATGGTCGCGCTTGGCCTGGGCCACCCAGAGCACGTCATCGAAGAGCAGTTCGTCGCAATTGTTGGGGGTCAGCCGCTGATGGGCCAGACCTGGGGAACACACCATGACTTTGCGCAGTTTGCCGGCTTCGGAATGTACGCCGTACTTAACTTTTTCCGTGGTCATTACAGATCCTCCAGTGAACAAAAAGATTCAGGTGTTACAGGGTCAGGAAGCCGTCGTAGAGCCCATAGGCCGCCACCAGGGCGCCAATGACCACTGCGGCGAAAATCAGCTTCTCGACGTTGGTGAAAATCGGTTTGCCCAGTTCACGCTTGGCCTTGGCGAACAGGATCGCGCCGGGGGCGTAGAGCAGGGCGGAGAGCAGCAGGTATTTGGTGCCACCGGCATACAGCAGCCAGACCGCGTAGATCAGGGCAATGGAGCCGATGAACAGGTCTTTCTTGCGCTCGGCCAGGGCCGCCTCGTAGGTCTCGCCGCGTACCGCCAGCAACAGCGCGTAGGCTGCCGACCACAGGTAGGGCACCAGGATCATCGAGGTGGCGAGGTAGATCAGCGACAGGTAGGTACTGGCGGAAAACAGCGTGATCACCAGGAAGATCTGGACCATGGCGTTGGTCAGCCACAGGGCGTTGACCGGCACATGGTTAGCGTTTTCCTTACGCAGGAACTCCGGCATGGTGTGGTCTTTGGCGGCGGCGAACATGATCTCTGCACACAGCAGCACCCACGACAGCAGCGCGCCCAGCAACGAGATGATCAAGCCGACGCTGATCAACACCGCGCCCCAATGGCCGACCACATGCTCCAGCACGGCCGCCATGGACGGGTTCTGCAGCTTGGCCAGTTCCGGTTGGGTCATGATCCCCAGGGACAGCACGTTCACCAGCATCAGGAACAGCAGCACGGTGATAAAGCCGATGACGGTGGCCTTGCCCACGTCCGAACGTTTTTCGGCACGGGACGAGAAGATGCTCGCGCCTTCGATACCGATAAACACCCAGACGGTGACCAGCATCATGTTGCGCACCTGGTTCATCACACTGCCCAGGTCGGGGTTTTTCACGCCCCAGATATCAGCGGTGAAGATGTCCAGCTTGAACGCGAACAGGGCGATCAACACAAACAGCACCAGCGGCACGACCTTGGCGACCGTGGTCACCAGGTTGATGAATGCGGCTTCCTTGATCCCGCGCAGCACCAAAAAATGCACGGCCCACAACAACACCGACGCGCCAATCACCGCTGCCGGGGTGTTGCCTTCGCCGAAGATGGGGAAGAAGTAACCGAGGGTGCTGAACAACAGCACGAAGTAGCCGACGTTGCCCAGCCAGGCACTGATCCAGTAGCCCCAGGCGGAGGAGAAACCCATGTAGTCGCCAAAACCGGCCTTGGCGTAGGCGTACACGCCGCCGTCCAGGTCAGGTTTACGGTTGGCCAGGGTCTGGAATACAAAGGCCAGGGTCAACATGCCTACGGCAGTGATAACCCAACCAATCAATACCGCACCGACATCGGCGCTGGCGGCCATGTTTTGCGGCAACGAGAAGATCCCGCCGCCAATCATTGAGCCCACAACTAGAGCAACAAGGGCGCCTAATCGAAGTTTTCCGGGGGATTCAGACATTGCGTGACTCCAATGCAGGAGAAGAGAGACCACAGAATAAAACTGTGCGCTATTCAAACAGCTGACTCAGATCACTTCATTGGCACATTCCATTGTGAATTAAAGACTTATGAATAAATGTAGCGGGCGTATAATTGCTCGGATAAGCGCGTCCCAGAGCTTTTATCCGTTCGGGTTAATGCTATATGCCTAAGGCGTGGATGTTTGAAGCTAGCCCGTTTTCGCAAATGTGCAAACTTTTTCAAGAGGCCTTGTCAGATACCCCTCATGGATAAAAGACAAGTGGTATTTAAATTCTAAATTTGCCTAAACTCGACTAACTGAAATGTCATTAAGTTATGAGGCGAGCAGTTTTATTCGCTATAGCTAATAAACGTTGCATGTTTTCGATAAATTAGCCGAGTGCACAGTTGTTAGCTCGATGACGGTTTCATCTGCAGGAGTTTCTATGTCGCAACCGGCACAAAAGCTGCGCCTCAGCGCCCTGGTGGCGTTGGTAGTGGGCTCAATGATTGGCGGCGGGATCTTCTCGTTACCGCAGAACATGGCCGCGCGGGCCGAGGTGGGAGCGATCCTGATCGGTTGGGGCATCACCGCCATTGGCATGCTGACCCTGGCCTTCGTGTTCCAGACCCTGGCCAACCGCAAGCCCAACCTGGATTCGGGTGTGTACGCCTACGCCAAGGCCGGTTTTGGCGACTACATGGGGTTCTCGTCGGCCTGGGGCTATTGGATCAGTGCCTGGATGGGCAACGTCGGTTACTTCGTGCTGCTGTTCAGCACCCTGGGCTATTTTTTCCCGGTGTTTGGCCAGGGTAATACGCCGGTGGCGATCGGCTGTGCGTCGCTGCTGCTGTGGGCCGTGCATTTTCTGGTGATGCGCGGGATCAAGGAGGCCGCGTTTATCAACCAGGTCACCACCGTGGCCAAGATCGTGCCGCTGCTGATGTTTATCGTGATAGCCGCGGTGGCGTTCAAGGCGGATATTTTCACCCGGGATATCTGGGGCCTGGGCAACCCGCAATTTGGTGGGGTGATGGACCAGGTGCGCAACATGATGCTAGTCACCGTGTTTGTGTTTATCGGCATCGAAGGCGCCAGCGTGTACTCGGCGCGCGCGGAAAAACGCTCGGACGTGGGCCGCGCCACGGTGATCGGGTTTGTCGGGGTCTTGGCCCTGCTGGTGCTGGTCAACGTGCTGTCTTTGGGGATCATGAGCCAACCGGAGTTGGCCAACTTGCAGAACCCGTCCTTGGCGGGCGTGCTGGAACATATCGTCGGGCCCTGGGGCGCGATGTTGATCAGCATCGGCCTGGCGGTGTCGCTGCTCGGCGCGTTGCTGTCATGGGCCTTGCTGTGCGCCGAGATTCTCTACGCCACTGCCCATGACAAGACCATGCCGGCCTTCCTGAAAAAGGAAAACGCCAACCGGGTGCCGGTCAATGCGTTGTGGCTGACCAATGTGATGATCCAGCTGTTCCTGGTGATCACGCTGTTTTCGGCCAGTACCTACACCACGCTGATCTACCTGGCGTCGTCGATGATCCTCGTGCCGTATTTATGGTCGGCGGCCTATGCCGTGCTGCTGTGCGGGCGCGGGGAAACCTACGAGGGAGCCCATGGCCAGCGGCTCAAGGACCTGCTGGTGGGGGTGATTGCGCTGGGGTATGCGGTGTGGCTGCTGTACGCCGGCGGCTTGAAATACCTGCTGCTGTCGGCGCTGTTGTATGCCCCAGGGGTGATCCTGTTCGCCCAGGCCAAGCGCGAGCAGGGCCAGCCGTTGTTTACGTTGCTGGAAAAAGGAATTTTCAGTTGCGTGATCGCCGGGGCGAGCCTGGCGGCGTATGGGTTGTACAGCGGGCTGCTGACCTTGTGAAATTGTTGTGCCTGGTGGACCTCATCGCGGGCAAGCCCGCTCCCACATTTGACCGAGTTGTTTGATCTGCACACGATCAACTGTGGGAGCGGGCTTGTCGGGTCGCCGCATCGCCGCGATGACCCTTTCAAGGTCACCACTGTGCCCGATGCGCGCCCAATTCCCCAGCCGGCAAATCCCATTGCAGCGGAGTCCCGGAAATACTGACCGGCGCCAGCAAACGATGGGCCGGGCCCCAGGCCGTCTGCTCTACCAGCAGCCCTTGATCACCCGGTTCTTCTTCACGCAACGCTGGCTGTTTGTCTTGTCCCGCCTCGATCAACAGCTTCGCCGTACGCGCCAGCGACAGCCGTGCCGAACCCCCATGCCCACTGCTCAAGCGCTCGGCCAAGGCCTGTATCGCACTGGCCGCCATCAGGTAGCCGGTGGCATGGTCCAGTGCCTGCACCGGCAGCGGCACCGGTTTATCTGCCTGTTTGTACAGCATGCCGGCGTGGGCGATGCCGCTGCTCATCTGCACCAGGCTGTCGAAGCCCCGGCGATTGCGCCATGGGCCGCTCCAGCCGTAGGCGTTGAGGCTGACGTCGATCAGGCCGGGGCTAATCTGCTGCAAGGCGCTCGCGTTGTAACCCAGTTGCTCCAGCGCATCTGCCCGATAACCGTGGAACAGAATGTCGGCATCCTTGAGTAAGCTTTCGAACAATTGCCGGTCGCTGGGGTGTTTAAGGTCAAGGCGCGCGCAGCGCTTGCCCAGGGTCATCTCCGGCACGACCCCGGGTTCGTTCCAGTCGGGGGCGTCGATGCGCAAGACGTTGGCGCCAAGGCCGGCGAGAAAACGACTGGCCACGGGGCCGGCCAACACGCGGGTCAGGTCCAGTACCTTGACCCCCGCCAGCGGGCGCGCCACGTTGCCGAGCCAGCGGGTTCTGCCGGCCGTGTCGAAGCGTTTTCGCGCCAGCAACGGTTCCTGATTGACCGCCAACCCCTGGGGATGGGCTTGCCACTCCTGCCAGGTGCGCATCTGTGCGGCGCAGCCGGCCTCGTCGACAATCGCCTGCTCAAGCTCGGCAGCGCTCCATGGGGCGACCTTGAGCGTCATCGCCGCCCGGTCCGCGACCTGTCCCAACACACGCTCGGCAGCCGCGCGGTGGTGAGGGGCGTTGGTGTGCAGGCGAATCCAGCCGTCGGCGCAGGCGTAGTCGCCGGCAATCGGGTCCCACAACGGCGGCACGCTCCAGCCTTGTGGGCGCAGGGAACTGGAGAACCAGAATGAGGCCAGGCGCCGGTCCACGCTGACCAGGGGCAGGCGCCCGGTCTGTTGTTCCAGCAACCGGGCTACGGCCTGGGCGGCGGCACCCATGCTGGCGCAAGCCAACTCGGTGACGGCGAAGGCTGAGGGCAAGGCGCCGGCCTCGGCGGTCGCCAGCGGTGTGGGCGGCAGATCGAGTGCACGCTGGATCGAGGTGAGCAGATCAGTCATCAAAGGCCCTCCATAAGAGAAGGGCCATCATAGAAGATCTTCAGGGGTGGGCTGCAATCCCCGGTTGCAAGGGCAAGTCCAGGGTGGCGATAAAACCGCCGTCGGGATGATTGGCCAGGGTCAGGCTGCCGCCATGACGCTCGGCGGCCCGGCGGGCGATGGCCAGGCCCAGGCCATGCCCCTGGGCGGTTTGCCCGGGGGCGCGGTAAAACGGCTCGCCCAGCTTTTGCAGGTGCTCGGCATCCACGCCCGGGCCATGGTCGCGCACACTGATCACAATGCGTTCGCCTTCACGCTGGGCGCGCATTTCAATTGGCTGGCTGGGCGGGGTGAAGCGCAGGGCATTGCGCAATAGGTTGTCCAGTGCCCGCTCGATCATATGTGGCCAGCCCTTGAGTGTCAGCGCCGGGTCGGCGTGAAGCTGTACTTCCTGGTCCGGGGCGCCGAGTTGGGCGTCCTTTTGCAGGGTCTTGAGCAGGGTGTTGAGGTCGATGTCTTCGGCGCTGGCGTTGTCGGCATCCACCCGCGCCAGGACCAGGATTTCGCTGATCAACGCTTCCAGGCGATCACATTCCAGGGTCAGGCGTGGCCAGAGTTTTTCCCGCGCCTCGGGGGTGGCCCGTTCGGCCAGGGCCAGGGCGATCCGCAGGCGGGCCAGTGGCGAGCGCAGTTCGTGGGACACATCGCGCAGCAATTGCCGCTGGCTGCCGATCAGGCTTTGCAGGCGTGCGCCCATGCGGTTGAAGTCGGTGGCCAGCACGCCAAACTCATCGCGCCGGTCGGCCAGGCGCGCCAGGCTGTTTTGCTGGTATGTGGCCTGGCCCAGATCATGCACCGCTCCGCGCAGGCGGCTGAGGGGACGGGTGATCGACAGGGTCACCAGCAGGCTGAACAGGGTCAGCACCACCAATGCAATCGCCAGGGCACTCAAGGGCCAGAGCAGGCTGCTGCGGTGCCAGGCATCCAGCTCCGGCAGGGCGATGCGGTAGATCAGCAGGTAGGTGTCGCCGGTTTTTTCGCTGGTGTACTCGGCTGTCAGGCGGCGCCAGGGCAGCCGGCCCTCGTGGCTCTCATGCTGTCGCGCTTCGAAGGCGGCGGCACGGCGCGGGAAGGTGCCACGCACCACCGGGTCGCCGCTCTCGTTGAGCACTTGTACATCGACGTGGTACTGGCGCTTTCGCTGTTGCAACAAGTCCTGGGCGGCGTCCTCGCCTTGGGTTTCGTAACGCTGGGTCCATTCTTCGGCCAGGTTATTGAGGCCGGGATGGCGGCTGAGAATCCAGGCGTCCTGGTTGAGCATATGCCCAAGCAGGATCGACAGCCCGGCAACCAGGGCGATGGCCAGCCAGAAACTGGCAAGGATGCGCCAGAAGAGTGAACGCACAGGAAACCCTCAAACAGGAAAAGCCCAGTGGCACGGGCCACTGGGCTGGGAGGTTGCTAACGCATTATTGCGCTTTTTGCGGTTGTTGCGCTTTCCAGGCCTGGAACTGCTGCCACTCGGCTTGGCGTTCGGCGCGTTTCTTCGCCATTTCGTCGAACTTCTTCTGCTGGTCAGGCTTGAGCAGGGCGCGGATATCCGCCTGGGTTTTCTGCTTGGCGGCGGCCATTTCGTCGTTCATGGCTTTCTGCTCAGCAGCCGGGAGTTTGTCCAGGTACTTTTTGACCAGTTGCTGGCGGCCTTCGCGTTGTTCGCCCATCAGCTTGCCGATCTGCTGGCGCTGTTCGCGGGTCAGGTCGAGCTGGCTGAAAGGGCCGCCTTTGCCGCGCATGCCGTGTTCACCGCCGTGGCCCGGGCCACCCATCATGTGGCCAGCAGGGCCGCCCATCGGGCCTTGGCCTTCTGGCATGGCCATGGCGACGGTAGGCAGGGCTGCGGCGAACATCAGAGCGATAAGGGTCTTGCGCATGGTGTTTCTCCTTGTCTCGGTTCCGGTGATTCCGGATGTGAGTAGATTACGAAGATCAAGGTCAGCGGCGGTCAGGGGAGGGTAAAGCTTGGGTAAAGACAGATTGGGCGGGCACTTACAAAACAGGTAGGAGCCGGCTTGCCGGCGATGGCGTCCGTTGGATCAGCGTATGACTCAAGGGCCTCATCGCCGGCAAGCCGGTTCCTACAGGGGATTTCAGGGGGTGTAGTAGTAGCCACGGCTGCGCAGTGCGACGATCCGCGGGCGGCCGTCGGCATGCGGGCCGATTTTCTTGCGCAGGTTGCTCACGTGCATGTCCAGGCTGCGGTCATACAGGGTCAGCTTGCGGCCCAGGGCGATCTGCGCCAGTTCCTGCTTGTCCAGGGGCTCGCCCGGCTGGCGCAGCAAGGCTTCCAGCAGGCGGCTTTCGGACAGGGTGAGGGTCAGTTCCTGACTGTCGATGATCACCACGCCACGCACCGGGCTGAAGCACAGGTCGCCCAGTTCCAGTTGGGTCGACACCGCCGTCGGGTGGCTGCGGCGCAATACGGCCCGCAGGCGGGCGGTCAGTTCGCGGGGGTCGCAGGGTTTGGCCAGGTAGTCATCGGCGCCCAGTTCCAGGCCGAGGATCCGGTCCAGGGGCTCGCCCCGGGCCGAAAGCATCAGTACCGGCAATTCAGGGTGGTCGGCGCGCAATTGCTTGAGCAACTCCAGGCCGCTGCCATCGGGCAGCATCACGTCCAGCACCACGGCCGCCGGCGCGGCGTCGGCCAGGGCTTTGCGCGCACTCACGCCGTCATGGCAAGCACGCACCTGGAAACCTTCCTGGCTCAACCAACTGGTCAGCAGCTCACAGAGCTCCTGGTCATCATCTATCAGTAACAGCTCGCTCATGACTCACTCAATTTAGCCATTGTCGACGGCGCCGATGCCCGCCACTGGCGAAGATACCGCACAGCAGGGCAACCAGCGCAACTCCTGCGCCAATCACGAACCATTGCTGCTGGTCGGTGAGCCAACGTGGCAGGGCGCCACCTTGCGCGTCCTTGAGTTGCTGGGCCAGGCGCTGATTGTCCTGGCGCAGCCGGCTCAGTTGCGCACTTTCGCGGGCGGCATCGGCAGTTTGCAATTGTTTGCTCAGTTCTTCGCGCAGGCGTTCGCTTTCTTTCAAGCGTTGCTGCAACTCGGTGATCTGGCTGCCGGCACTCAAGGACAGGGGCGTGGAACTGCCGGTGTTCGAGGTTTCTTCAGCCTGGGCCGTAGCCCCGATCGTTAACACTGCCAACAGACACAACTGACGTAAGCGCATCGGAACTCCTGATTCCACACGAATATTCAGAACGTTGTCGGCAGGTTACCGAGAATAATGAGCGATTAGACGTTTGCCGAACCCAATAGGTTCGGCGTCACCTGAATCAAGGCAGGACTTGCTTGAAGGGTTTGATCACGACATCGGCATAGGCGCCGGCTGCAACATACGGGTCGGCCTTGGCCCAGGCCTGGGCGTCGGCCAGGGAGGCGAACTCGGCGATGATCAGGCTGCCGGTGAAGCCGGCATCTCCCGGATCATTGCTGTCGACGGCCGGGTGTGGGCCGGCGAGCACCAAGCGCCCTTCGGCCTGTAGCGCCTTGAGGCGTTCCACGTGGGCCGGGCGCACGGACAGGCGTTTTTCCAGGGAGTTGGCGACGTCGGTGGCAATGATGGCGTAGAGCATGTCAGTCCTCGGTTTTTGGCGTGGTAGGGGCGGTGTCATGCAGGTGGCGCGACAGGTAGATACCCTGGCCGATCAGGAACAGGACGGTCATGCCCAGGCTGCCGAACACCTTGAAGTCGACCCAATAGTTCTGGAAGGTGAAGGCCACGAACAGGTTGGCGGCGCCGCAGAACAGGAAAAACACGATCCAGGCCACGTTCAAGCGTGTCCAGACCGGCTCCGGCAGGGTCAGCGCATGGCCCATGATTCGCTTGATCAGCAGGCGATCACCGATGAAGTGGCTGCCGATAAAGACCAGGGCGAACAGCCAGTTGACCACCGGGGCTTTCCATTTAAGGAAGGTTTCGCTGTGGAAGGCCAGGGTCAGGCCGCCAAATACCAGGCAGGCGATGAGGGTCAGCCATTGGCTTTTTTCGAGTTTGCGCTGGGAGATGAAGATGGCGCCGTAGACCACCACAGAGCTGACGATCAGGACGGCAGTGGCGCTGTAGATCCCCCCGAACGACAGCTCATGACCGGCGATATCGATGACCCTGGGGTCGAGTTTGGTAACGATGAAGAACAGCAACAGCGGGATGAAGTCGATGAATTGTTTCACAGTAAGAGCCAGAAGCTGGATGTGGCGGCATAATAACAAACATCCTTGGTAGCGTAAGCGCCAGCTGACTTGAGGTTACAGACTCCCGTGAATGTTGATTTGCACTGCCACAGCACGGCCTCCGACGGCGCCCTGGCGCCCGCGGTACTGGTTGCGCGTGCGTTTGAAAAAGGCGTGCGAGTCCTGTCGTTGACCGACCACGACACCCTTGAAGGCCTGGACGAGGCGCGTATTGCCGCCACGGCGCTGGGCATGCAACTGGTCAATGGCGTCGAGCTGTCCTGCACCTGGGGCGGCGCAACCATTCATGTGTTGGGCTACGGTTTTGATGTCACGGCCCCGCCGCTGGTGGAGGCTATCGCCCGGTTGCACGATGGCCGCTGGCTGCGGTCCGAAGAAATAAGCCGCAAACTGGCGCTCAAGGGTATGCCCAATGCCCTTGAGGGCGCCCGTGCCATCCAGCAGGCGCTGGGTGACAGCGGCAACGCGCCGGCCCGCCCGCATTTTGCCGACTGGATGGTGCGCGAGGGTTACGTCAAGGATCGCGCCGAAGCGTTCCGCAAATGGCTGGGCGCCGGCAAGCTGGGGGACGTCAAGCTGCATTGGCCGACCCTCGAAGACACTGTGGCGACCCTGCGCGCCTCCGGGGCCTGGGTCAGCCTGGCGCACCCCTGGCATTACGATTTTACCCGCAGCAAGCGTCGCAAGCTGATAGGCGACTATATTCAAGCGGGTGGCCACGCCATCGAAGTGGTCAATGGGCATCAACCCGCCGAACAGGTTGGCAGCCTGGCGATTCTTGCCCGTGAATTTGGTCTGCTGGTCAGTGCCGGCAGTGATTTCCATGGCCCAGGCGGCTGGTCGGAGATCGGCGAATACCGCCCGGTCCCGGAAGACTTGCCGCTCCTGTGGGGGCGATTCAAGCATGACCCCATTACCGCCACTGTCTGAACAGGTAGAGAACGTGAGTCAATTTTTCCAGATTCATCCGGAAAATCCGCAAGCGCGGCTGATCAAACAGGCCGTGGAGATCATTCGCGCCGGTGGCGTGGTGATCTACCCCACGGACTCCTCCTACGCCATTGGTTGCCAGATCGGCGACAAGAATGCGGTGGAGCGCGTAAGACGCCTGCGCGACCTAGATAAAAACCACAACTTCGCGCTGATCTGCAGCGACCTGTCGCAGCTGGGTCTGTTCGCCAAGGTCGATACCGGCACCTTCCGCCTGCTCAAGGCCCATACGCCAGGGCCCTATACCTTTATTCTCAATGCCACCCGCGAGGTGCCGCGCCTGCTGCTGCACCCGAAGAAGCGCACCATCGGCCTGCGGGTGCCGGAGCATCCCATCGCCCTGGCGCTGCTGGCCGAGCTGGGTGAGCCGCTGATGAGCGTGTCGCTGATCATGCCCGGCGAGACTGAACCGTTGGAAGACCCCTACGAAATGCGACAACTCCTGGAAAAACAGGTGGACCTGATCATCGACGGCGGCTTCGGCGGTGGCAAGGCGTCCACCGTGATCAACCTGGCCGACGGCGAGCCAGAGGTGATCCGGGTAGGCTGTGGCGATCCTGCACCGTTCATGGTCGAGGCCTGAATGTCGGCCGTGGAAACCGTCGACAGCCAGGCCGGTGCCCAGCAGGAACTGCCATTTGCCATGGTCTACGGCCAGGCCGTCATGGAAATGCCCCTGGACCTGTACATCCCGCCGGATGCCCTGGAAGTCTTCCTTGAGGCCTTCGAAGGCCCGTTGGACTTGCTGCTGTACCTGATCCGCAAACAGAACATCAATATCCTCGACATCCCGGTGGCGGAAATCACCCGCCAGTACATGGGGTATGTCGAGTTGATGCAATCGGTGCGCCTGGAGTTGGCCGCCGAGTACCTGGTGATGGCTGCGATGCTGGCGGAGATCAAGTCGCGCATGCTGCTGCCGCGTTCCGAGACGATCGAAGCGGAAGAGGACGACCCCCGCGCCGAACTGATCCGCCGCCTGCAGGAGTACGAGCGCTTCAAGGCTGCCGCCGAAGGCATCGACGGCTTGAGCCGCGTGGGCCGTGACGTGGTGGTGCCCAAGCTCGATGCGCCGGAGGCCCGGGCGCGTAAATTGTTGCCAGATGTGAGCCTGGAAGAACTGCTGATGTCCATGGCCGAGGTGCTGCGCCGTGGCGATATGTTTGAAAGCCACCAGGTCAGCCGCGAAGCCTTGTCCACCCGCGAGCGCATGAGCGATGTGCTGGAGCGCCTGAAGGGCGGCGGGTTTGTGCCGTTTGTCGAGCTGTTTACCGCCGAAGAAGGGCGCCTGGGCGTGGTCGTGACCTTTATGGCGATCCTCGAACTGGTCAAGGAGTCCTTGGTCGAGCTGGTGCAGAATGAGCCTTTTGCGGCTATCCACGTGCGGGCGCGAGCCGAATAACGAGCTGAATTGATGAATCTGACTGAACCCCGCGAACTGGCACCGCTGTTGGAAGCCTTCCTCCTGGCCTCGGGCAAGCCCCAATCGCTGGAGCGCCTGTTTGAACTGTTTGAAGAAGCCGAGCGCCCGGAACCGCCGGTGTTCAAGAAGGCCCTGGAAATCCTGCGTAAATCCTGTGACGGCCGCGCTTTTGAGCTGAGGGAAGTGGCCTCGGGCTATCGCTTGCAGATCCGTGAGAAATTTTCGCCGTGGGTGGGGCGCCTGTGGGAAGAGCGCCCGCAACGTTATTCCCGGGCGATGCTGGAGACCATGGCGCTGATTGCCTATCGCCAGCCCATCACCCGTGGCGAGATCGAGGATGTGCGCGGTGTGGCGGTCAACAGCCACATCGTCAAGACGCTGCTGGAGCGCGAGTGGATCCGCATCGTCGGCTACCGCGACGTACCCGGCAAACCGGCGATGTTTGCGACCACCAAGGTGTTTCTCGACCACTTCAACCTGAAAAACCTCGACGACCTGCCGCCACTGGCCGAGCTGCGCGAGATCGAGGCCGAACCGGTGCTCGACTTCGACGATGCCCCGGTGCCGCCCGGCTTGCAGGAACTGGCCGATGCCAGCGCCGAACCGGAGGAGCCGAAGGACGAGACCAGTTTCCATACCTTGCTGCTGGAGCTGGACGATATGGAGCAGGGGATCAAGACCGACTTTGATGACTTGCTGCGTGATGGGGCGGGCGAAACGCCGATGAACGTTGAAACGGCGCCTGCGGTCGAACCTGAGCCTGAGGAAGACATCCTGGGTGTGGCGGCCGCCCGCGAAAAACTGCTGGCTGCCGTTGCCGCCCTGGAACAACCCGAGTTGAGCGAAGAAGAAGCCGAAGCCCGGGCACTGGCCGAAGCCATCGAAAACGAACGCCGCGAATTCGAAGACTGACCCGGTCTGCCCCCCCACATTGATGTGTTGTGTAGCCAAACTCGTGCTGCAAACGAGATCCCCTGTAGGAGCTGGCTTGCCTGCGATGGCGCTGGGTCAGCACCGGATAGGCTGGCTGACACACCGCCATCGCAGGCAAGCCAGCTCCTACAGAAAAGCCCTGTGCCGTGAGGTAGTGATGAGCTCCACCAAAGACCCCTGCATCAGCCTCTGCAAATTCAGCGACGACATCTGCGTCGGCTGCGGGCGCAGCAAGCGTGAGATCCGGGCCTGGAAGAAGCTCGACAAGGTCGACAAGCGCGCGGTGCTGGCCGAAGCCGAGCTACGGCTGATCGCCCTGGGCGCCACCGGTCGGCGGAAAAGCAAATGAGCCGGCCCATATCGACTAGTCTCTGATGCGCAATGCGCGCCATGAGCGTATGATTCGCGACCCTTTGGCGATGCGTTCGCCCAAGACCCCAGTTTCAATACCTTCAGGCCACGCCTGAATCGACACACCGGGAGGTGCTTAAGATGAAAGACCAAGACCAGAACGACAGCCAGGAAATCGGCCCAGCCGGCGAGAAACTGCAAAAAGTCCTCGCCCGTATCGGCGTTGGCTCGCGCCGCGACGTAGAAGCCTGGATCACCCAGAAGCGCATCAAGGTCAATGGCGTTGAAGCCACCCTGGGCCAGCGTGTCGACCTGCATGACGCAATCACCATTGATGGCAAGGTCATCAAGCGTGAAGAGGCCGCCGAATCGGTGCGCCGCGTGATCATGTACAACAAGCCCGACGGCGAGATCTGCACCCGTGACGACCCGGAAGGCCGTCCAACCGTGTTCGACAAGATGCCCAAGCCCAAAGAAGGCCGTTGGATCAACATCGGTCGCCTGGACATCAACACCACTGGCCTGCTGATGTTCACCACCGACGGTGAGTTGGCCAACCGCCTGATGCACCCGTCCTACGAGATGGACCGCGAATACGCGGTGCGTGTACGGGGTGAAGTCGATGACGAGATGATCGAACGCCTCAAGGCTGGCGTGGTGCTGGAAGACGGCCCGGCCAAGTTCACCGACATCAAGCAGGCGCCAGGTGGCGAAGGTTTCAACCACTGGTACCACTGCGTGGTGATGGAAGGGCGCAACCGTGAAGTACGGCGCCTGTGGGAATCCCAGGGCCTGGTGGTCAGCCGCCTGAAGCGCGTGCGTTTCGGCCCGGTGTTCCTCAATTCGGACCTGCCGATGGGGCGCTGGCGCGAAATGAGCCAGTACGAAGTCGACATCCTCAGTGCTGAAGTCGGCCTGACCCCTGTGGCCATGCCGCAGATGAACGCCAAGAGCAAAGACAAGCTGGAGCGCATGCAGCGTAAATCGTCGCGCCCTGTGGCACGTACCGAGCGCGTTGCCCGTACTTTGCGCCCGGCGCTGGATGCACCGGCCACTGGCGGTCGTATTTCCCGTCAGCCGCAGATCGAGGGCGATCGTCGTCCGTCGGCTCCGGCCCGTCAGGATGGCGAGCGTGCACCGCGTACTCCGCGTCCGGCCGGTCGTGGCGAGGCGCCAACGGGCGGTCGCAGCAACCGTGGCGATACCGGCCGTGGTGCTCCGCAGACCGATCGTCCAGCCGAAGGTGCCAAGCGCCCAGCCAAGCCCGCGCCGAAAAAGCGCCCAGGGCTCAAACTGGTAGCTGATGAGCCGTCGGGCAAGCGCCGCGGTGCGCCGGCAGGCTCCGGCCAGCGCCCGGGTTTTGGGCGTAAGAAGCCTTAAGGACAGCCGCAAGTTTTAAGCTTCAAGCTGTAAGAAAAAGCGCCAACCTGCGGGTTGGCGTTTTTTTTTGCACGCGGTGTGGCGAGCGGGCTTGCCCTAATGCCCGTCAGTCAAGCGCAGCCCCCCTGTAGGAGCGGGCTTGCCCGCGAAAGCAGTGGGTCAGTCAACATCAATGTTTGCTGGGTCGACGTCTTCGCGGCGATGCGGCGATCCGACAAGCCCGCTCCCACACGTGATCTGTGGTGGTGCCAACATTCTCTGCCCCAGTGAGATCCCCTGTGGGAGCGGGCTTGCTCGCGAAAGCAGTGGGTCAGTCAACATCAATGTTTGCTGGGCCGACGTCTTCGCGGCGATGCGGCGATTCGACAAGCCCGCTCCCACATTTGATCTTCACTGCGTTGAGCATTGCGTTCGCTTAACTGATCGGCATCAGGGCAAGCCCGCTCGCCACGTGGGAGTCGGTGGAGCGTCAGAAATAGCTTCCAGTCTGTAACGATTGTTTTACGGAATGGATGGGCCTAGGCGGGGCGTGCCCTCGATGGGCTTTTTCTGTAAAGAAAATCTTACGGCTGGCCAACAATCTCCCCCACAACCCTCCCTAACGGATCGAGCGGTGTACAATGCGCCGCGTTTTACTGTGACCCCCCTTGCGTATCCACGCAAAAGGCCTTCAAGGCTAGCTGCCTTGTTAACTCCGCCTGGCCATAAGCCGGACGGGTTCGATTTCGTCACAGATAAAAACAAACAGGTGACGCATGACCGTTAGAAAGACGCTGAACTCCTGGTGCCTGCGCTGGGGTTTGATCGGCGCTGCTTGAGTCGGTTTCAAAGCAGCATCGTGTATTGAACATCATCAAACCTTGCGTGAGACCCTTTTCATGAGTGAACCCAACTCGCATTCAGGCGAACTGAAGCGCGGCCTGAAAAATCGTCATATTCAATTGATCGCCCTCGGTGGCGCGATCGGTACCGGCCTGTTCCTGGGCTCGGCGGGGGTGCTGAAGTCAGCCGGTCCGTCGATGATCCTTGGTTATGCCATCTGCGGTTTCATTGCCTTTATGATCATGCGCCAGCTGGGCGAAATGATCGTCGAAGAGCCAGTGGCCGGCTCCTTCAGCCATTTTGCCCACAAGTATTGGGGCGGTTTCGCAGGCTTTCTGTCGGGCTGGAACTGCTGGATCCTCTACATTCTGGTGGGCATGTCCGAGCTGACCGCCGTCGGCAAGTACGTGCACTACTGGTGGCCGGAGATTCCGACCTGGGTCTCGGCGGCGGCGTTTTTCGTGCTGATCAATGTGATCAACCTGGCCAACGTCAAGGTGTTTGGCGAGGCCGAGTTCTGGTTTGCGATTATCAAGGTAGTGGCGATTGTCGGCATGATCGCCCTGGGCAGCTACCTGCTGGTCAGCGGTACCGGCGGGCCCCAGGCGTCGGTGAGCAACCTGTGGGAGCACGGCGGATTCTTCCCCCATGGCGTTGGCGGCCTGGTGATGGCCATGGCGATCATCATGTTCTCGTTTGGCGGCCTGGAGATGCTCGGCTTTACCGCCGCGGAAGCGGACCAGCCACGCACCGTGATCCCCAAGGCGATCAATCAGGTGATCTACCGCATCCTGATCTTCTACATCGGCGCCCTGGTGGTGCTGTTGTCGCTGACGCCGTGGGACAGCCTGCTGGTGACCTTGAACGCTTCCGGCGATGCCTACAGCGGCAGCCCGTTCGTGCAGGTGTTCTCGATGCTGGGCAGCAATACTGCCGCGCATATCCTCAACTTTGTGGTACTGACGGCGGCGCTGTCGGTGTACAACAGCGGCACTTACTGCAACAGCCGCATGCTGCTGGGCATGGCCGAGCAGGGCGACGCCCCGGCGGCGCTGGCGAAGATCGACAAGCGCGGCGTGCCGGTGCGTTCGATCCTGGCCTCGGCGGCTGTCACCCTGGTGGCGGTGTTGATGAACTACTGGATCCCGCAGCACGCCCTGGAACTGCTGATGTCCCTGGTGGTGGCCACGTTGGTGATCAACTGGGCGATGATCAGCTTCTCGCACTTCAAGTTCCGCCAGCACATGGACCGCACCGCTCAGGTGCCTTTGTTCAAGGCGCTGTGGTACCCCTACGGTAACTATGTGTGCCTGGCGTTCGTGGTGTTTATCCTGGGAGTCATGCTGCTGATTCCGGGGATCCAGGTCTCGGTGTACGCGATTCCGGTCTGGGTGGCCTTTATGTGGGTGTGCTACGTGCTCAAGAACAAGCGCAAGGCGCTGGCCGACTTGAGTGCTGTATCCTCGCTGAACAACTAGCCCACCCTGTAGGAGCCGGCAAGCCGGCTCCTACAGGTGTCAACGGACCCGCTTTCCATGTTGGTGATCTCCAGTAACGTGCACCTGCCCGATGCCGAAATCGAGTTGACGGCCATCCGCGCCCAGGGCGCAGGCGGGCAGAACGTCAATAAGGTCTCCAGCGCCGTGCACTTGCGTTTTGATATCGGCGCGTCGTCGTTGCCGCCGTTCTACAAGGAACGCTTGCTGGCACTGCGTGACAGTCGGATTACCAGCGACGGCGTGCTGATCCTCAAGGCCCAGCAGTACCGGACCCAGGAACAGAACCGCGCCGACGCCCTGGAACGCCTGGTGGAGTTAATCCTCAGCGCGACCAAGGTCGAGAAAAAACGCCGCCCGACCAAGCCCACCCTGGGCTCGAAAAAACGGCGCCTGGAATCCAAGACCAAGCGCGGCAGCATCAAGGCCGGGCGCGGCAAGGTAGATTTCTAGCCGGCGTTACGTTCGTCGCGGTATTTGGGGGCCTGGCGATACAGGTACAGGCTCAGCAGCAGCCCGGCGCAGGCCGCCAGCGCGGCAAACAAGAAGATCGAGGCAAAGCCGAAACCCGCCGCAATCGCCCCGGCCAGTGGCCCGGTGATCCCCAGTGACAAATCGATAAACAACGAATAGGCACCCACCGCCGCGCCACGGCTGGAGGCGGGCACCAGGTTGACCGCTTCAACCCCCAGCGCCGGAAACACCAGGGAAAACCCGAAGCCGCTCAAGGCCGCGCCCGCCAGGGCCAGCTCGGCATTCGGCGCTAGCCACAACAGCAACAGGCCAAGGGTTTCCACCGACAGGCAGGCAATCGCCACGCGAAACCCGCCGATCCGGTTGATCAAGTTACCGAACAGCAAGCGCGCGCCGATAAAACTGGCGCCGAACAGGCTCAGGCACAGCACCGCGTTATCCCAGTTCTGGGTCGCGTAATACAGGGTGATAAACGTGGCGATGGTGCCAAAGCCGATGGAGCCCAGGGCCAGCCCGCAGCCGTGGGGCAGCACGCGGCCGAGCACATGCATGAATGGCAGGCGTTCGCCCACCACGATGGGCGCCGCGACTTTGGGCCAGGCCAGCAACAGGCCCAGTACTGCCAGGGCAATGATGCTTGCGCCCATGCTCCACAGCCCGAACTGGCGGACTAGCAGCACCCCCAAAGGTGCGCCAATCGCCAGGGCGCCGTAGCTGGCGATACCGTTCCAGGAGATGACCTTGGCGGTATTCGTCGCGCCGACCCGGCCGATGCCCCAGCCAATGGAGCCCGATCCCACCAGGCTTTCGGCACTGCCCAGCACCAGCCGGCCAATCAGCAGGCTGGCCAGGCTCAGGGCCGGCAGATGGGTCAGGGCGGCGGATGCCAGCATGAACACCCCACTCAAGCCGCAGCCGGCCAGGCCGTACATCACCGCGCGCTTGCTGCCGCGGTTGTCGATGATACGCCCGGCGTAGGGCCGGCTCAGCAGGGTGGCCAGGTACTGCACACTGATCACCAGGCCCGCGATCACGGCGCCAAAGCCCAGGTCGCTATGGACATAGCCCGGCAATACGGCCAGGGGAATGCCGATGTTCAGGTAGCCGATAAAGGTGAACAGCACGATGGAAACGACTTGCAGCGTGACCGCCATGGGGCGCTGGGTATCTGGCATGGGAAGGGTCCACTGTCGCGGCAGGAAAAGATAGGCTGCTTATGATACCGATGCTTTGCGCTGTACAGGGCATAAAACCTTTGGCGGCTGCATGACTGCGATCGCCGGCAAGTGGCTCCTACAGGGGGGCGGGGTTGAGCATGCGCGTGGTGACCAGCGCGGCCAGGGCGTTTTCCTGGGTGCCGAAGCGCTTGAGCAGCAGCGCCTGCTTTTCCGGGCTGAGGCGGCTCCACACATCGACCATTTGCAGGGCGGCGCCGAGTATCGCTTCATCGGGGGAATGCTTGGGAGTGTCGGGCATGTGGCGTGTCTCTTGATTCAGGCGGTGTGGAAAGCGCGCAGTGTCACGCTTTCCACACGGTCTGGGTACTGCGGTCAGTCGTCGCTATCGCTGTCGACCGGTGTTGCCTGTGCCGGTACTGGCTTGTCGCTGCCGGCCTGTTGCGGGGTTGGCTGCTCGGTCTCGTGCAGGCTTGGGAAGGGGAGATTGGGAATCTCGTGCATCGTCGTCGCTCCTCGCAAGGTCTGTTGTGGAATTGCAGATGTGCCGCGCTTTTCACAAAGCCTGGGCAGGATACAGCACTGCAAATGACAAAAAGACTTTTATCTCGGCAAATCCACGAACCATTTGCGCCAACACGCAAGTGACAAGAGGTCACACGCTGGCCTGGCGCTCCATGGCGGCCTTGTAGATCGAAGTCTTGGGCTGGGCGAAGACCCGCGCCAGCATTGGTTCGAAAAAGCTCAGGGGCAGGGTGGCATAGGCCGGGTCGAACGCGGCCGCGTCATAGCGGGCACAGAACTCAATGGTTTGCTCGTACTGCGGGTGTTCGCCAAATTGCTCGCGCAGGTGGCGATCCATGCCCAGGTGATGAAAAAAGTAGTAGCCCTGGAAAATCCCGTGCTTTTCCACCATCCACAGGTTCTGTGGGCTGACGAACGGTTTGAGGATAGCGGCGGCAATGTCCGGGTGATTGTAGGAGCCGAGGGTATCGCCGATGTCGTGGAGCAGCGCGCAGACCACATATTCTTCGTCGCGGCCATCGGCCCAGGCGCGGCTGGCGGTTTGCAGGGAATGGGTCAGGCGGTCCACCGGGAAGCCACCGAAGTCACCTTCCAGCAGCCGCAGGTGCGCGAGGATGCGCCCCGGCAATTGGCGGGCGTAGGCACTGAAGTCGGCGGCGATGATCGCCCAGTCTTCCTGGGTGCCGTCCTGCATATGGGTAAAGCGGGCCTGCTGGCTCATCGGCGGGTCTCTTATTGTTTGGGTAGGTTAGAACGGCACCTTGCCCAGGATCATGTCGCGATACATCACGAAATCTCCCAGCAGGCTGTAGAACGGATGCTGGAAAGTGGCCGGGCGGTTCTTTTCAAAGAAGAAGTGCCCGACCCAGGCAAAGCTGTAGCCGGCCACCGGCAGTACCCACAGCAGCCACCAGGCGCCTTTGCCGATGGCGAGCGCGAGAATAAAAATCACCAGGCTGGTGCCGATAAAATGCAGGCGCCGGCAGGTGCTGTTGCCGTGTTCGCTCAGGTAATACGCATAGAACTCGGCGAAGCTATTGAATTGTCTGACATTTTCCACGTTGGCCGGCCCTCTGGTTTTTGTTGTGCCCGACGGATGTTCGGCGGGGAGCTTATTTGAGTCTAGAGTCATCACAGGCAAGGGCCAGTGACAATAGACGCCACTTTAGTATCCTTGGGTTCCTGGCTGCGGTTTCAGCCGTCCCTTCATAGAAAGCGTGCAAGAAAACGCCATGAACGAACGAACGACTTCTGCAAGTTGGGCGATGGGGATTGTCAAGGCGCTGGAGCTCGAGGGCCTGGATTGCCGCGCCCTGTTCAAACAGCTGGGCCTGGATTACCGCGCCCTGGACGACCCCGACGCGCGGTTCCCCCAGGACTCCATGACCCGGCTCTGGCAGCGGGCGGTGGAGGTGTCGGGCAATCCGGCCATCGGCCTGAACATGGGCAAGGTGGTGCGCCCGGCGTCGTTCCATGTGGCCGGCTACGCCTTGATGTCCAGCAGCACCCTGGCCGAAGGCTTTACCCGGCTGGTGCGCTACCAGCGGATCATTGCCGAAAGCGCCGACCTGAGTTTCCGTCTGTTGCCCGAAGGCTATGCCTTGATCCTCACGGTGCACGGCGACCACCTGCCGCCCACCCGGCAAAGCGCCGAGGCCTCGTTGGCCTGCGCGCTGGCGTTATGTGGCTGGCTGACCGGGCGCACGTTGCAGCCGCGCAAAGTGCTGGTGCAAGGCGCTCAGCCTGCCGACCTGGAACCCTATAGACAGGCCTTTCATGCACCGCTGGTGTTCAACGCACCGTATGACGCGCTGATCTTCGAGCGGGCGGACATGGAAGCGCCGCTGCCCACTGCCAATGAAGCGATGGCGCTGTTGCACGATCGGTTTGCCGGGGAATACCTGGCCAGGTTTTCCGAGAGCCGCGTGACCCACAAGGCCCGCCAGGTACTATGCCGGCTGCTGCCCCAGGGCGAACCCAAGCGTGAGGTGGTGGCGCAGACCTTGCACCTGTCCCAGCGCACTTTGCAGCGGCGTTTGCAGGAGGAGGGCACCAGCTTCCAGACCCTGCTCGACGATACCCGCCGCGAGTTGGCCGAGCAGTACCTGGCGCAGCCGAGCATGACCCTGCTGGAAATCGCCTACCTGCTGGGGTTTGCCGACCCGAGTAACTTCTTCCGCGCGTTTCGCCGCTGGTTCGATGCCACGCCCGGCGAATACCGGGCGCGGCTACTGGAAACTTCAGCGAATGTCAGTGCCGCCAGAACGCTGGCATACACAGCACAAACACCGTAATGATTTCCAGCCGGCCGAGCAGCATGCCCAGGGACAGGATCCACTTGGCGGCGTCCGGCAGGGTCGCGAAGTTGCCGGCCGGGCCGATGGTCTCGCCCAGCCCCGGGCCCACGCCGGAGACGGTACTGGCGGCGCCGGTCAAGGCAGTCATCCAGTCCACGCCCAGCAGCGACAGGGCCAGGGCGATCATGCAGATGGTGATGGCAAAGAAGAACGAGAAGGTCAGGATCGACCGCACGATTTCTTCGTCCAGGCGGTGGCCGTTGTATTTCTGCTTGATCACCGCCCTTGGGTGAATCAGTTGGTTCAAGTTGGCCTTGAGCAGGATATAGGCGACCTGGAAGCGGAAAATCTTGATCCCGCCGGCGGTGGAGCCCGAGCAACCGCCGACAAAGCCCAGGTAGAAGAACAGCATCAGTGAGAAATTGCCCCACAGGCTGTAGTCGCCGAGGGCAAAGCCGGTGGTGGTCACCACGGACGTGACGTTCAGCGCCACATGGCGCAGCGCATCCAGCCAGTGCAGGTCGGTGGTCCACCAGTACCAGGTGCCGAGCACGACCCAGGTCACCAGCAGCATCCCGAGCAGGCCCTGTACCTGCTGGTCCTTGATCAGCGCCTTGCGGTTGCCGCGCAAGGTGGCGACATACAAGGCAAACGGCAGGCTGCCCATGATCATCACGACGACCGCCACCCAATGCACGGCAGGTTGTTTCCAGTGCGCCAACGACTCGTCGGACGTCGAGAAACCGCCCGTGGAAATGGCTGACATCGCATGGTTGATCGCGTCGAACAGGCCCATGCCGGCCCACCAGAAGCCCAGGCTGCCGAGGATGGTGATACCGACATAGGCCGCCACGATCAGCCGCGCCACCATATGCGAGCGCGGCATGACCTTCTCGGAGCGGTCCGAGGATTCAGTCTGGAACAGGCGCATGCCACCGATGCGCAGCAGCGGCAGGATCGCCACCGCCATGCCGATAAAGCCGATGCCGCCAAGCCAGTGCAGCATCGAGCGCCACATCAGAATGCCCGGCGACATGGTGTCCAGGCCACTGAGTACGGTGGCGCCAGTGGCGGTGATGCCGGACATGCTTTCAAAGAACGAGTCGGTGTAGCTGATGTGCTGGGTCAGCAAAAACGGCAGCGCGGCAAAGATACACACCACCACCCAACTGCTGACGGTCAGCAGGTACATGTCCCGGGGGCGCAGTTGCACCTGTTCCGGGCGCCCGGGGATCACCAGCGCCAGGCCGGCGATAAAGGTGATCATGCTTGCCCAGAGAAAGGACGGCAGGTCGCTGGTGCGGTCGAAAAACACCAGGGTCGCCATGGGCACGACCATGGCGACCGCGAGGGTAATCAGGAAGATGCCGATGATGAAACCAATGATCCGCAGGGTCGGCATTGCCATGAATTGCGCTCGGGTGACGGTTGGAGGCGCCATTCTACCTGCGGTGCAGGGCTTGTAAACCGGGGGCTGCAAAGGGGGGCGCGGATCTGATGTAGGACTTGGCTTAATGGGGAGCTGGCTTGTGTGGGAGCTGGCTTGCCTGCGATAGCGGTGGGTCAGTCACCGCCATCGCAGGCAAGCCAGCTCCTACAGGGGAGAGGGCGACTGCAAACGATGAATACAAAAAAGGCGACCCGAAGGCCGCCTCATTCAAACCGCGCGGATCAGAACTCGTGATCAGCGTTGTCCGGGTTCAGGTCGCCGATGCCCAGTTTGCCAGCAGCTTGCTCGATAGAGCCGGTCTGCTTGACCAGGGCCGCGATGGCGTCGCGCACGATCTGGTTGCCTGCGGTGTTGCCGGCGGCGATCAACTGGTCGTAGTGCTCACCCTTGTTGGCGTGGTCGACAATGACCTGGATCTTCGCTTCGGTAGCCGCCAGGTCAGCCTTGAGGGCTTCATCGGCAGCCGGGTCGACCTTGGCCACCAGGGACGACAGGCTGGCGCCGGTCAGCTTGGTGCCGTCGGTGCGGGTGTACTCGCCCAGGTAGACGTTGCGGATGCCCTTGGCGTCGTAGAAGTGCGAGTAGTGCGTGTTGTCGCTGAAGCAGTCGTGCTCGTCTTCCGGCGAGTTGGCTTCCAGGGACACTTTCATGCGCTCGCCCGCCAGTTCACCCAGGGACAGGCTGCCCATGCCGAACAGCATCTTGCGCAGGCCGTCGGTGCCAGGCTCTGCTTCCAGGGTGGCGCGGTAGTTGTCTTCGACGTTGGGTTTCCAGTTGCCGACCATTTCTTCAAGGTCGCTGACCAGCAGTTGAGTCACGGCGCGCAGGTAAGTGCGGCGACGCTCGTTATGCCCACCGGTGGCGCCGTCGCCTTGCAGGTAGTCCGACGCTGGACGGTTGCCGGCGCCAGGGCCGGTGCCGTTCAGGTCCTGGCCCCAGAGCAGGAATTCGATGGCGTGGTAGCCAGTGGCGACGTTGGCTTCGGAACCGCCCAGCTCATTGAGGCTGGCAAGTTTCTCCGCAGTGATTTCCTTGACGTCGATCTTGTCTTCGCCGACCTGGATCTCGGTGTTGGCGATGATGTTGGCGGTGGCGCCTGGGTTGCCGAGAGCGTGTTCGTAGGATTTGTCGACATAGTCGATCAGGCCTTCGTCCAGCGGCCAGGCGTTCACCTGGCCTTCCCAATCGTCAATGATGGTGTTGCCGAAGCGGAACACTTCGCTCTGCAGGTACGGTACGCGCGCGGCGATCCAGGCGGTACGGGCGGCCTTCAGGGTTTCGTCGTTGGGGTTGGCGAGGAAGGTGTCGATGGCGGTCTGCAGGGTTTTAGCAGTGGACTCGGAGTCGCTGTATACCGCGAATACGATGTCTGCGTAGTGCGCGACGACCGCCTTGGCGGCAGCCTCGTCAACCTGGCCGGCGGTAGCGGCAGCCGTTGGAGCGGGAGTGCTGGCAGCTGGCGTTGGCGCCTGGGGAGCGGCGGCCTTGTCTTTACCCTCGCCGCAGCCGGCGAGAGAAATGGCGATGGCCAGCAGACTGGCGGTGGCCAGGGGCATACGAATCATGGCGAACATCCTGCTTCGGTAGTTGATCGGGGCGCAGTGCGGCGCGCAAAACTGCGACATAATGCGAAAGATTTGCATTTTCTGTAAAGAGTTAACGCAGTAAAAATTTAACATTCCAGCGCCAGCCGCCCAAGGCCGTGCCTTGGGTGGCCATCATGGCTTTACAGGATGGCAGCGTTATTGCGCTCGGCCTGTTTGAGATAGGCCGCCAACTCACGGGCCGGCAGGGGCTTGCTGTAGTGATAGCCCTGACCTTCGTGGCAGCCTTCGCTGATGATGTAGGCTTCCTGCTCGGGCGTCTCCACGCCTTCGGCGATGACTTGCATGCCCAGGCTTTTGCCCAGTTGGATGATTGCCCGCACGATGGTGGCATCGTCGTCGTCATCCAGCAGGTCCTGGACAAAGCTCTTGTCGATTTTGATTTTGTCCAGCGGCAGGCTTTTCAGGTAGCTCAGTGACGAGTAGCCGGTGCCGAAGTCGTCGATGGCAATCAACGCGCCGGAGCGGCGCAGGCTCAGCAAGTGCTGGGCGGCGGTGCTGATGTCTTCCATCAGGCCGGTCTCGGTCACTTCCAGCTCCAGGCTGCGCGGCGGCAGGCGGTAGATCTGCAACAGGTTGTTGACCACCCGTGGCAGTTCGGCGTGGTGCAGTTGCACCGTGGACAGGTTGACCGCCATGCGCAGCTCGCTGAAGCCCAGGTCATGCCACTCGCGCAATTGCCGGCAGGCCTGGTCCAGCACCCATTCGCCAATGGGGATGATGGTGCCGTTCTGTTCCGCCAGCGGGATAAACAGGTCCGGTGGCACCAGCCCGTGTTCCGGGTGTTGCCAACGAATCAGCGCCTCGACCCCGACCACACGATGGTCGACATAGCTGATCTGCGGTTGGTACACCAGGTGAAACTGGTCGCGGCCCAGGGCTTCACGCAGGTCTTTTTCCAGTTCGCGGCGGCGGCGCATCTCGCTGTCGACACTGGCGATATAGAACTGGTAGCGGTTGCGCGAGCGGCTCTTGGCCAGGGTCATGGTCTGCTCGGCTTTTTGCAGCAGCTTCTCGGTGCTGTCGCCGTCTTCGGGAAACAAGGTGATACCGATAGTGGCGCGCAGGCGGATCTGTTCGTGGTCCAGGGCGAACTCGGCTTCCAGGTCATCGAGAATGCTTTGTGCCAGCTCGGCGGCTTCGTAGGGTTGCTCGATATCGGCCTGGACCAGGGCGAACTGGTCGCCACCCAGGCGGGCGAGGGCGCCGAGGCGACCACTGTGGGCGCGCAGGCGGTCGGCCAGGGCCAGCAGCAATTGGTCGCCAGCCTGGTAGGTGTACTGCTCATTGACACTTTTGAAGTCATCCAGCCCCACGCACAATACCGCGACCCGGCGTTGCCGGCGTCCGGCGTCGATCAGGATCTTGTCCAGTTGCTCCTGCAGCTTCTGGCGGTTGGGCAGGCCCGTGAGGAAGTCGTACTGGGCCATGCGCAGCAGGCTGTTTTCTGCTTCGTGGCGCAGGTGGGTATTGCGTTCGATGGACGCCAGCAACTGGTTGGCAGTGTTGATCCACAGCCCCAGTTCGTTTTTTTCGTGGCCCTTGAGCTGGGGGATCTTGTGCTCGCTGGGGCGGTCGGGGTTGATCGAACTCAGGTGGCTGATGATCCGCGACAGGGGCTTGGTCAGCAGCCAGTGATAGACCAGATACAACACCAGGCCCATGGCCAGGGCGCGCAGCACCCCGGAGATAAAAATGATCACCGAATTGACGATAAATCCCTGGCCATAGGTGGCCGTGTCGAGGGTGATGCTCAGGTCGCCGTAATATTCGCTATAGGGCCCGCGCCCCACCAATGGGGTGGTGAAGGTGCGCTCCTGGCCAAGAATCACATCCGTCAGCCAGCGGCTGGGGGAGTGCTGCAAATCCCGGCTCTTTTCGGCGAGCATGGGCTCGTTGGGATGGCCAATGGAGGCCATGCGCACTGCATCATCCTGAAACAGGCCTTCGATGACCTGCATGCCCATCTCACGATCCAGGCTGTAGACGGCCTGGGTCGAGGGGTCGCGAAACATGTCGAGGATGCGCTGGGCATCGCCGGCCACGGCCTGGCGCGTCTTGTAGGCATCAAAGACGATCTGCGCCACGCTCAGTGCTACGCCCACAATCAGTGCCGACAAGAGCACCACCCGGAGCAACTTCACCGACAAGCTGTTTTTGAGTTCCAGCTTCAAAGGGTCATTCCTTGTTCCATGCGGGTAGCCTCAATATGCCATGAGTATTGGCAATCCCGAGATGGCAGTCAAAGGGACAATGCGCTGGGTAGCGTCTGGAGCCTAGTCGATGAAGGGCAGGAAGGCGGCGGGCGGATCTTGTCCGCCGCCCTTTTGCACTACTGGTGGGAGCGCAGGCGTGTGCTTTTTTACCTGCACCGAGAGCTGCTCGGTAGCTTTACCGATTAGTAAGTAATGCTCACATTGGTTTTTACATGGACATCTTCGGCGACTTTTCCGGAATCCTTCTCCTCGTTTTCACCTGATCCGCCCTTCAACATTTTCGCCGCCGTTTCCGCCATCGCTCCCACGAGTTGCCCAATCCCCGGCAAGGCTGCCGAGGCTGCGCCCATCATCCCGCTTATTAATCCACCCATAGCTGACACTCCTTAGATAGATGAGGAAGTTATTTCTCCCACGGGCTCTGTGGTCGATTCCTGTCGTTGGGTTCCGCTGCTGGAGTGCCATGATTTTCAACCGCGCACAAAAAAGCCCGGCAATCGCCGGGCTCTTTTTTACTGCAAGGATTGCTTAGGCAGTGAAGGTCTTGCCTTCGAACTGCTCAGCCACGAACTTCCAGTTGACCAGGTTCCAGAACGCTTCCACATACTTTGGACGCACGTTGCGGTAGTCGATGTAGTAGGCGTGTTCCCAGACGTCGCATGTCAGCAGCGGGGTGTCGCCGCTGGTCAGCGGGTTGCCGGCGCCGATGGTGCTGGCCAGGGCCAGGGAACCGTCAGCCTTTTTCACCAGCCAGCCCCAACCGGAACCGAAGGTGCCGACGGAAGTCTTGGTGAACTCTTCCTTGAACTTGTCGAACGAACCGAAAGCGGCGTTGATCGCTTCAGCCAATGCGCCAGTCGGTTGACCGCCGGCGTTTGGCGCCAAGCAGTTCCAGTAGAAGGTGTGGTTCCAGACTTGGGCTGCGTTGTTGAAGATGCCACCCGAAGAGGACTTGACGATCTCTTCCAGGGTCTTGCCTTCGAACTCGGTGCCAGGCACCAGGTTGTTCAGGTTCACGACATAGGTGTTGTGGTGCTTGTCGTGGTGAAACTCCAGGGTTTCCTTGGAGATGTGCGGCTGCAGGGCATCGTGTGCGTACGGCAGCGGCGGCAATTCGAAAGCCATGATAATTCTCCTAATCAGGTCAGTTGCGGTGAGCGCAAGGCCGATCACGGGCGGCCAAACAAGCGCCGGGGAGTTTGTACTCTTTGCGGCGCAGGGTCTGGATCATAGCACCGGGGGTGCGGCAAAACCACGCAACAACTGTGTGGAATAGAGGTTCCAGAGCGTTTTGGAATATTCCTCAGGCACTGATCAATTGATAGGCCACGCTGAACATCATCACCGCCACCAATAGGTCCAGCAGGCGCCAGGTCGCCGGGCGCGCCAGCCACGGGGCCAGCCATGCGGCGCCGAGGGCGAGGGCGGAAAACCACAGCAACGAAGCGCTGGCGGCGCCTGCGACATAAGCGCCCGGCTCGGTTTGCTGGGCGCCGAGGGAGCCGATCAGCAAAACGGTGTCCAGGTACACATGGGGGTTGAGCAGGGTCACGGCCAGGGCGCTGAGCATCACCGCGCGCAATGAGCGCACCTTCTGCCCTTCGCCTTGGCCCAGGCTCTGCCGCGAACAGGCGCGGCGCAAGGCCAGGGCGCCGTACCACAGGAGGAACGCCGCTCCGCCCCAACGGGCAATCGCCAGCAGCACAGGGTTATGTGCCAGCACCGTCGCCAGGCCAAATACCCCGGCGGCCACCAGCAGCGCATCACACACCACGCACAAGGCCGCAACCGGCAGGTGGTGTTCGCGACGCAGGCTCTGGGCCAGCACAAATGCGTTTTGCGTACCGATCGCCATGATCAGCCCGAGGGCTACCAGCAGGCCGTTAACATAACTCTGCCACATAGGATTTACTCCGCGCCCGCCGCCAGTTGTTGCAACACATCCATTGCCTGCTGCGCATCGCTGCGCCCGACAAACAGGTGATCGTGGTAATAGCCGGCGACCACATTGCAACTGATCCCGGCACGTCCCAGGGCGCTGGCGAAGGCAGCGGTCAGGCCCACGGCTTCCAGGGCCGAGTGCACGTTCAAGGTGATCCACGCCGCTACATACTCAAAGGCCAGGCCGGCCTGTTCGGCTTGTTGGCGCTCGACAATCACCGTCAAGCCTTCCTGTTCGCGAAAGCTGCCGATCACTTCGCAGGCGGGCAGGCGGTTATCGGCCAGGGTGCAGAACACGTAGTCGCCGGCATTGAGCTGTGGGCTCATGCTGCGCAGCAGGGTTGCCAGGGCGGTTTCGCCAGCCATTGGGAGATCCTTGAAAGAAAGTAAAGACGCGATGCTGGTCATTCTCCGGTGTGGCGCTGTATAAGAAAAACCAATATTGCTCATCGCTCATTAGGAAAACTGATGTTCGACTATAAATTGCTGTCGGCCCTCGCGGCCGTGGTGGAACAGGCCGGTTTCGAGCGCGGTGCCCAGGTACTCGGGGTGTCGCAATCGGCCATCTCCCAGCGCATCAAATTGCTCGAAGCGCGCATCGGCCAGCCGGTACTGGTGCGCGCGACGCCGCCAACCCCCACGGAAATCGGCCGGCGCCTGCTCAACCATGTGCAGCAGGTGCGCCTGCTGGAGCGCGACCTGCAAAGCCAGGTGCCAGCCCTGGATGAAGAGGGCATGCCTGAACGCCTGCGGATTGCCATCAACGCCGACAGCCTGGCGACGTGGTGGGCGCAGGCGGTGGGCGACTTTTGCGCCGAGCAACATTTGTTGCTGGACCTGGTGGTTGAAGACCAGACCGTCGGCCTCAAGCGCATGCGCGCCGGCGAAGTGGCGGCCTGCGTCTGCGCCAGCGAGCGTCCGGTGGCCGGGGCCCGCAGCCTGTTGCTGGGGGCCATGCGCTATCGGGCGTTGGCCAGTCCGGCGTTTATCTCCCGGCACTTTCCAGGCAGCGTGCGCGCCGATCAGTTGGCGCGTACGCCGGCGCTGGTGTTTGGCCCGGATGATTTCCTACAACATCGCTACCTCGCATCCCTAGGTGTGGATGGAGGTTTCGAACACCATTTATGCCCGTCGTCCGAAGGTTTTATCCGCCTGACCGAAGCCGGCCTGGGCTGGGGGCTGGTGCCGGAATTGCAGGTGCGCGAGCAATTGCAAAGGGGCGTACTGGTGGAGTTATTGCCAGATAAACCCATCGATGTGCCGTTGTACTGGCATCATTGGCGCAGTGGTGGGCAATTGCTCGGCTTGTTGACCGAGCATCTGGCGCGGGCAACTGGCCAATTGCTGGTGCCGTTGGAGTGACTGTCGGCGTCAACGCAACTGCGATGAAAAATGAAAGAACACGGGGTAACACATGAAAATTCTGGTCACCGGCGCAAGCGGCTTCATTGGCGGGCGCTTTGCGCGTTTTGCCCTGGAGCAGGGCCTGGACGTGCGGGTCAACGGGCGGCGGGCCGAGGGTGTCGAGCACCTGGTACGGCGCGGCGCCGAGTTTATCCAGGGTGATCTGAATGATCCGGACCTGGTACGCAACCTGTGCCGCGACGTCGAGGCCGTGGTGCATTGCGCCGGCGCCGTGGGGTTGTGGGGGCGTTACCAGGATTTCCATCAGGGCAATGTGCAGGTCACCGAAAACGTGGTCGAGGCCTGCCTCAAGCAACGGGTCGGGCGCCTGGTGCACCTGTCGTCGCCGTCGATCTATTTCGATGGCCGCGATCACCTGGGCCTGACCGAGGAGCAAGTGCCCAAGCGCTTCAAGCACCCGTATGCGGCTACCAAGTACCTGGCCGAGCAGAAAGTCTTCGGCGCCCAGGAGTTCGGCCTGGAAGTGCTGGCCCTGCGCCCGCGCTTTGTGACCGGTGCTGGTGATATGAGCATCTTCCCGCGCCTGTTGAAAATGCAGCGCAAGAACCGCCTGGCCATCGTCGGCGACGGCCTGAACAAGGTCGACTTCACCAGCGTGCACAACCTCAACGAGGCGCTGCTCAGCAGCCTGCTGGCCACCGGATCGGCGCTGGGCAAGGCCTATAACATCAGCAATGGCACGCCGGTGCCGGTGTGGGACGTGGTCAACTACGTGATGCGCCAGATGGAAATGCCCCAGGTCACGCGTTACCGTTCCTACGGTTTGTCCTACAGCATTGCGGCGCTCAATGAAGCCTGTTGCGCGATGTGGCCGGGGCGCCCGGAACCGTCGCTGTCACGCCTGGGGATGCAGGTGATGAACAAGGATTTCACCCTCGATATCAGCCGCGCACAGCACTATCTCGACTATCAGCCCAAGGTCAGCCTGTGGACGGCCCTCGATGAGTTTTGCCATTGGTGGAAGGTCCAGGATCCGGGCACCAAGTAGCCTGGGCAACACCGCGAAGCGTTTTTTCGCTGGCCGTTCGACCAAGGCGATGGGCCTGGGGTTTATACTCCCGCCGTTTTTATGTAGTTATTTCAAGGTTGATTCATGCGTAACGATACTAAAGACGACTTTGACAACGTGCCGAGCCTGCGGGCCGACGTTGGCGACGACGATGATTTTGTGCCCACAGCGGCCACCGCCATCCGCTCGCGCCCGGCGCCGGTGGTCAAGGTCAAGAGCGCCAGCACCGGGCCGTTGTGGGCCCTGGTCGGCGCGCTGCTGTTCGCCTTTGCCGGCCTGGCCTGGTGGAGTTTCCAGCAGATTTCCCTGATGGGGCAGCAACTGGTAGCGACCCAGGAAAGCTTCGCGCGCATCAGTGAAGAAGCTGCCGGCCGCTTGCAGGACATTTCCGGCAAGGTGGTGGCCAGCGAGGCCAACGTCAATACCGGCAGTGAAGCACTCAAGCTGCAGATCAAGCAGTTGGAAAGCCAATTGCTGGAACAGGGCAAACAACAGTTGGGCGTGGCGGGCCAGGCCACCGACCTGGACAAGCGCCTGGCGCAGATGAGTGCCAGCACCACCGAGCTGACCACCGCCAATACCCAGTTGCAGGCCCAGGTCCTGGGTCTGGTCACTGAGTTGACCACCCTCAAGGCCGCCCAGGCCGAAACCGCCAAGTTGAATGCCGAAGTCAAGGAACTGGGCACGGAGGTGGCAGCCTTGAAGAAGCAGGGCAATCCGGCCACGGCCATTGCGCGCCTGGAGCAGGACCTGCTGGTGATCAAGAGCGAGCTGGACAACCGCGCCGCCACCGAAGGGCCGTCGAACAAAGAGTTCGACGTGTTCCGTATCCAGACCACCCGCAACATCACGACTTTGCAGACCCAGATGCAGAACCTGCAGCGTGAAGTGAGCGCGCCGGCCAAGGTCACGCCCCTGGGCCAGTGACGCCATTGTGATTGTTGGAGCCGGCTTGCCGGCTCCTGCCAATGTCACCATTCGGTGACATTTTCTCGCCCTTTCGTTACCTGCCCCTTCCTGACCCTTGTTTAGACTGCGGTTATCCCACAAAAACAAAAAGGGCCACCCATGACCATGCAACCACTGCCTGCCAGCAGTTGGCTGAACGCACCTGCCCATCACGCCTGGCTTGCCGCCGAAGGCCAGCGTCTGCTGGGCTTTGCCAAGGCCTCGCGGCTGCCTGAAGGCTTCGGCAACCTCGACGACCACGGTCGCCTGCCCGCCGATGCCTGCGCCGAAACCATGAACACCGCCCGCATGACCCACAGCTTCGCCATGGCCCACGCCCAAGGGTTGCCGGGCTATGCCGAGCTGGTGGCGCACGGTGTGGCCAGCCTCGGCGGCGCGTTGCGGGATGCCGAGCATGGCGGCTGGTTTGCCGTCGCCGGCGCGCGTGACGGCAATACGGGCAAGGCCGCCTACCTGCATGCCTTTGTCGCCCTGGCCGCCAGTTCCGCAGTGGTCGCGGGTGCCCCAGGGGCGCAAGCCTTGCTGACGGATGCGATCCAGATCATCGACCAGCATTTCTGGAGTGAAGAGGAGGGCGCAATGCTCGAGTCCTTCGCCCAGGACTGGAGCGGCGAAGAAGCCTATCGTGGCGCCAACAGTAATATGCACGCCACCGAAGCCTTTCTTGCCCTGGCCGATGTCACCGGCGATACGTGCTGGCTGGGGCGGGCGCTTCGCATCGTCGAACGAGTGATCCGTCAGCACGCCGGCGCCAATGAGTTTATGGTGATCGAGCACTTCGACCGCCATTGGCAACCTCTGCACAGCTACAACCAAGACAACCCGGCCGATGGCTTTCGACCCTACGGCATCACCCCCGGCCATGGCTTTGAATGGGCGCGCCTGGTGTTGCATCTGGAGGCCGCCCGCCAGCAGGCGGGGCTGGTCACGCCCGAGTGGTTGCTGGAAGCCGCCAGGGGCTTGTTCGCCAGCGCCTGTGAATACGGCTGGGCGGTGGATGGGGCCCCGGGCCTGGTCTACACCCTGGACTGGCACTACCGCCCGGTGGTGCGTGAGCGCCTGCATTGGACCCACGCCGAAGCCAGCGCGGCGGCCCAGGCCCTGCTCAAGCGCACCGGCGAGTGGCATTACGAGGTCTGGTACCGGCGGTTCTGGGAGTTCTGTGAAACCCACCTGATCGACCGGGTCCAGGGCAGTTGGCACCACGAACTCGACCCGCAAAACCTGCCCGCCAGCAAGATCTGGGGCGGCAAGCCGGACCTGTACCATGCCTGGCAGGCCGTATTGCTGCCGGGCCTGGCGTTATCGCCAAGCATGGCCAGTGCGCTGGGGGCCGGTTGCTATGTCACCAAGTGGTGACATTTGCCCGTCCCTTTGTTACGTGCCTGGCAAAAATCCCTGTTTAGAATCCTATGCAGCGCAAGCTCCAGACTTGCATGCATAACAACAAGAAAAAGGTACTCAGATGAACGCGATTAATCGCCTCGCCGTTGCTATTTCCATTGCCTCGTTGTTTCCCCTCAGTGCATTTGCCGCCGACTCGAAAGGGACGGTTGAAGTTGTGCATTGGTGGACCTCGGGCGGTGAGAAGGCGGCGGTGGATGTCCTGAAGGCCCAAGTTGAGAAAGACGGTTTTACCTGGAAAGACGGGGCCGTTGCAGGTGGCGGTGGCGCCACTGCCATGACCGTGCTGAAAAGCCGCGCGGTCGCCGGCAACCCGCCAGGCGTAGCCCAGATCAAGGGCCCCGACATCCAGGAATGGGCGTCCACCGGGCTGCTCGACACCGATGTCTTGAAGGACGTGGCCAAGGCCGAGAAGTGGGACGATCTGCTCGACAAGAAAGTCTCCGACACGGTGAAGTACGAAGGTGATTACGTCGCCGTGCCGGTGAATATCCACCGCGTCAACTGGCTGTGGATCAACCCGGAAGTCTTCAAGAAAGCCGGCATCAGCAAAAACCCTACGACCCTCGAAGAATTCTACGCCGCCGGCGACAAGCTCAAGGCCGCAGGCTTCATCCCGCTCGCCCATGGTGGCCAGCCTTGGCAGGACAGCACGGTATTCGAAGCCGTAGTGCTCTCGGTCATGGGCGTGGACGGCTACAAGAAAGCCCTGGTCGACCTCGACAACGCGACCCTGACCGGCCCCGACATGGTCAAGGCGCTGACCGAGCTGAAAAAAGTCGCCACCTATATGGATGCCGACGGCAAGGGCCAGGACTGGAACCTGGAAGCCGCCAAAGTCATCAATGGCAAGGCCGGCATGCAGATCATGGGTGACTGGGCCAAGAGCGAATGGACCGCTGCCAAGAAAGTCGCCGGCAAGGACTACGAGTGCGTAGCCTTCCCGGGCACCGACAAGGCCTTCACCTACAACATCGACTCCCTGGCGGTGTTCAAGCAGAAAGATGCCGGCACCTCGGCCGGTCAGCAGGACATCGCCAAGGTGGTGCTGGGCGAGAACTTCCAGAAGGTCTTCAGCATCAACAAAGGCTCGATCCCGGTGCGCAACGACATGCTCGGCGATATGGCCAAGTACGGCTTCGACAGCTGCGCCCAGACGGCGGCCAAGGACTTCCTGGTGGATGCCAAGTCCGGTGGCTTGCAGCCGAGCATGGCGCACAACATGGCGACCACGCTGGCGGTACAGGGTGCGTTCTTTGATGTGGTGACCAACTTCATCAACGACCCGAAAGCCGACCCGGCCGACACCGCCAAGAAACTTGGCGCAGCGGTCAAGTCTGCCAAGTAACCCCTGAGGGGAATCGGTTTCAGTGTGGGAGCGGGCTTGCCCGCGATGCAGGCGCCTCGGTGTAGCAGTGACACCCAGGTGATGCCATCGCAGGCAAGCCAGCGCCCACATGAAGCCGGCCCCCACAAGGTTATCCGTTAGCCCCTTACTCCCTGCCCTGGATTTCCCCATGAGTTCTGTTGCTGTGTTCAGCAAGGCCTCGCCGTTCGATGCATTGCAGCGCTGGCTCCCCAAACTGGTGCTGGCCCCGAGCATGTTCATCGTCCTGGTGGGCTTCTATGGCTACATCCTGTGGACGTTCGTACTGTCGTTCACCAACTCCACCTTCCTGCCCACCTATAAATGGGTGGGCCTTGCGCAATACGCGCGGTTGTTCGACAACGACCGCTGGTGGGTGGCGAGCAAAAACCTGGCGCTGTTCGGCGGCATGTTTATCGGCATCACCCTGGTGATCGGCGTGTTGCTGGCGGTATTTCTCGACCAGCGCATCCGTCGCGAAGGTTTTATCCGCACCATCTACCTGTACCCGATGGCGCTCTCGATGATCGTCACCGGTACCGCCTGGAAATGGCTGCTCAACCCCGGCATGGGCCTGGACAAACTGCTGCGCGACTGGGGCTGGGAAGGCTTTCGCCTGGACTGGCTGATCGATCCGGATCGCGTGGTGTATTGCCTGGTGATTGCGGCGGTATGGCAAGCCTCGGGTTTTATCATGGCGATGTTCCTCGCCGGCCTGCGTGGGGTTGATCAATCGATCATCCGTGCCGCGCAGATCGACGGCGCCAGCCTGCCGCGCATCTACTGGAGCGTGGTGCTGCCCAGCCTGCGCCCGGTGTTCTTCAGCGCGGTAATGATCCTCGCGCACATTGCCATCAAGAGCTTCGACCTGGTGGCCGCGATGACGGCCGGCGGCCCTGGCTACTCGTCCGACCTGCCGGCGATGTTCATGTACTCCTTCACCTTCAGCCGCGGCCAGATGGGCATGGGCTCGGCCAGTGCGATCCTGATGCTCGGCGCGATCCTTGCGATCATCGTGCCTTACCTGTACTCCGAGCTGAGGACCAAGCGCCATGACTAGTCTCGCCAAACCTTCCATCAGCTTCAGCCGCCTGGCGATCCATGGGGTGCTGATCCTGGCCGTGGTGCTGTACCTGGTGCCGCTGGTGGTCATGCTGCTGACCAGCTTCAAGACCCCGGAAGACATCAGCACCGGCAACCTGCTGAGCTGGCCGACGGTGATTACCGGGATTGGCTGGGTCAAGGCCTGGGCCACGGTGAACGGGTATTTCTGGAACTCGTTCATGATCACCATCCCCGCGGTGCTGATCTCCACCACCATCGGCGCATTGAACGGCTACGTGCTGTCGATGTGGCGTTTTCGCGGTTCGCAGTTGTTCTTCGGGCTGTTGTTGTTCGGCTGCTTCCTGCCGTTCCAGACCGTCTTGCTGCCGGCCTCGTTCACCCTCGGCAAGATGGGCCTGGCCAGCACCACCACTGGCCTGGTGTTTGTGCACGTGGTCTACGGCCTGGCGTTTACCACGCTGTTCTTCCGTAACTACTACGTGAGCATTCCGGATGCGCTGGTCAAGGCTGCGCGCCTGGATGGCGCGGGATTTTTCACCATCTTCCGTCGGATCATCCTGCCGATGTCGACGCCGATCATCATGGTCTGCCTGATCTGGCAGTTCACCCAGATCTGGAACGACTTCCTGTTTGGCGTGGTGTTCTCCAGCGGTGATTCGCAGCCCATCACGGTGGCGCTGAACAACCTGGTCAATACCAGCACCGGGGCCAAGGAATATAACGTTGATATGGCGGCGGCGATGATCGCCGGGCTGCCGACCCTGCTGGTCTATGTGGTCGCAGGCAAGTATTTCGTGCGCGGCCTCACGGCTGGCGCGGTCAAGGGGTAATCATGGCTACGCTCGAACTTCGCAACGTAAACAAGACCTATGGTGCCGGCCTGCCGGACACCTTGAAGAACATCGAACTGTCGATCAAGGACGGTGAGTTCCTGATCCTCGTCGGGCCTTCGGGCTGCGGCAAGTCCACCTTGATGAACTGCATCGCCGGCCTGGAAAACATCAGCGGCGGCGCGATCATGATCGGTGACCAGGACGTCAGCGGCATGAGCCCCAAGGACCGGGACATCGCCATGGTGTTCCAGTCCTACGCGCTGTACCCGACCATGAGCGTGCGCGAGAACATCGAATTCGGCCTGAAGATCCGCAAGATGAGCCAGGCGGCCATCGACGAGGAAGTGGCGCGGGTGGCCAAGTTGCTGCAGATCGAACACCTGCTCAATCGCAAGCCGGGCCAGCTCTCCGGTGGCCAGCAACAGCGCGTGGCCATGGGCCGGGCGCTGGCGCGGCGGCCGAAGATCTACCTGTTCGACGAGCCGCTGTCCAACCTCGACGCCAAGCTGCGGGTCGAGATGCGCACCGAAATGAAACTGATGCACCAACGCCTGAAAACCACCACGGTCTATGTGACCCACGACCAGATCGAAGCCATGACCCTGGGCGACAAAGTGGCGGTGATGAAGGACGGCATCATCCAGCAGTTCGGCACGCCCAAAGACATCTACAACGATCCGGCCAACCTGTTTGTGGCGAGCTTTATCGGCTCGCCGCCGATGAACTTCATCCCCCTGCGCCTGCAACGCAAGGAAGGCCGCCTGCTGGCCCTGCTCGACAGCGGCCAGGCGCGTTGCGAGTTGCCATTGGGCATGAACGATGCGGGTCTTGAAGACCGCGACGTGATCCTTGGCCTGCGCCCGGAGCAAATTGTCCTGGCCAGCGGCGAGGGCAATGGCCTGCCGAGCATTCGCGCTGAAGTCCAGGTGACCGAGCCGACCGGCCCGGACACCCTGGTGTTCGTGCAGCTCAATGACACCAAGGTCTGCTGCCGCCTGGCGCCGGACGTAGCGCCGCAAGTGGGCGAGAGCCTGACCTTGCAGTTCGATCCGGCCAAGGTGCTGCTGTTCGACGCCAAGACCGGCGAACGCCTGGGCACCGCAGCTATGCAGCCGGCACAGCAGCATGCCGACAACGTCACCCAATTCAAGGGCCGCTGAAAATCAAAATGTGGGAGCGGGCTTGCCCGCGATACAGGCCGCTCGGTCTACCAGGCACACCGCAGTGATGCCATCGCGAGCAAGCCCGCTCCCACACATTCGATGTGGATGTTTCGGAAATAGCTGTAAACCGCGTTAGATAAAAACAGTTAATAACAATAAAGACGAGGATGTAGGGATGAAAAAGCAACATAACAACACTCGCTTGATCTGCCAGTTGTCAGCAGTGGCAGCGCTGGTTTTGTCTGCCAATGCGATGGCAGACGAAGCGTTCAGTGCCGATTCCAAGTGGATGACCGGCGATTGGGGCGGCGAGCGGACCAAACTGATCGAGCAGGGTATCGACATCAAGGCCGACTACGTTGGGGAAGCGGGCTACAACGCCCACGGCGGCTACAACGATGACAAGACCGGTCGTTATGCTGACCAGTTCGGCCTCGGCGTAGCGCTGGACCTGCAAAAGCTCTGGGGCTGGGACAACACCCAGGCCAAGATCCAGATGACCAGCCGTAACGGCCGCAACATCTCCAATGACCGTATTGGCGACCCACGTGCCGGCACCCTGAGTTCGTCTCAAGAAGTGTACGGCCGTGGCCATATGGTGCGCCTGACCCAGTTCTGGATTCAGCACCAGATGTTCGACAACAAGCTGGATGTGAAACTCGGTTATTTCGGTGAGGGCGAAGACTTCAACACCTTCCCGTGCGACTTCCAGAACCTGTCGTTCTGTGGTTCCCAAGTGGGTAACTACGTCAACACCTGGTACAACTGGCCGGTCAGCCAGGCTGCGATCCGCGTGAAGTACAACATCACGCCAGAGCTGTATGCGCAGATCGGTGCGTACAACCAGAACCCCTCGCAGCTGGAACACGGCAACGGCTTCAAGCTCAGCGGCAGTGGCACCAAAGGTACAGTGATCCCGGTGGAGTTGGTCTGGTCGCCGAAGGTCAACAACCTGCCGGGCGAATACCGTGTGGGTTACTACAAGAGCGCCGCCGATGCTCCCGATGTACGTGAAGACGTCAACGGCGACAATGCGGCCACCACTGGCGCAGACTACCGTACCCGCAGCAGCAAAAAGGGCTACTGGTTCGTTGCGCAACAGCAACTCACCACCCATAACGGCGACGCATCCCGCGGCCTGAACATTGCGGCCAACGCCACCTTCCACGACAAGGAAACCAACACGGTCGACAACTATCAGTCGATCATGCTGGTGTACAAGGGCCCATTCGATGCGCGTCCAAAAGATGACGTGGGCATTGGCGCTGCGCGCCTGCATGTCAACGATGACGTGCGCAAGAACGCCGAGCTGTTGAACGAAGCTGGCGGGTTCACCGATTACAGCCAGGTAGGTTATGCGCCACTGCGCAGCACCGAGTACAACTACGAAATCAACTACGGCTTCCACGTGACCAACTGGTTGACCGTGCGTCCCAACCTGCAATACGTCACCCACCCAGGTGGCGTGGATAAAGTCGACAATGCCTTGGTCGCCGGTCTGAAAATTCAGTCGGTGTTCTAACACGGTTGCGATAAGCTCCTTCTCTCTGTGCGCATTTGCGGGTAGCCATGGCTATCCGCTTTTTTTTGGGTTGGTGCGCATAACTCATGTGGGAGCTGGCAAGCCAGTTTCCACAGGTTCACCCAAGAGGTGAGCGATAGTGATCTACAGGACCGTGGCACATGCATGAGCATCCGCTGCAACGCTTTTTCAAATCCCTGCGCGAGCAGCCGGTATTCGCCTGGGAGCGCTTCCAGATGCGCGACGTGCTGGTGATCGATCATCCGCGGTGCCAGGCGGTGTTCAGCCGTCAGGGTGCGCAGTTGCTGCACTTCCAACCCGCAGGCCAGAAGCCATGGCTGTGGTGCGCGGCAAAGTGGCCGCAAGTCGGGGCGATCCGTGGCGGTGTGCCGGTGTGCTGGCCTTGGTATGGCCGCCATCCCAGCGAAAACGCCTGGCCGTCCCATGGTTGGGCACGCTTGATTGACTGGAAACTGCTGGACAGCAGCACCGACGACGACGGCGTGCGCCTGCACTGGCAATTGCAACTGTGCGATTGGCAGGTGGACCTGCATGCGCACCTGGGCGAAAGCCTGGAGCTGCGCCTGAGCACCGAGCACCAGGACGAGCTGCCGTGCCAATTGAGCCATGCGTTGCATGCTTATTGGCGGATCGGCAACGTTGGCGAGGTAGCGCTGTCTGGGCTCGACGGGGCACAGGGTTACGACCAGTTGAGTCGCCAGGTTTGCCAGCAGGAAGGTGAGTTGCGCGTCGATGGCGGCTGCCAGCGGGTGTTCCAGCATGAGGGCGAATTGCAGCTCAAGGACCACGCCTGGCAGCGCGAACTGTGCATCGACACTGGCGACAGTGCCGACACGGTGGTCTGGCATCCGGGCAGCCGGCCGTTGCTGGGGGTGAGCTTTAACGAGGCGGCGGGGTTTGTGTGTGTCGAGTCGGCCATGGCCGGGGCCAGCCTGGCGCCGGGGGAGAGGGCGCATTTGAGTTTGCAGGCCCGGGCGGGGGGTTAGCGGCGTTACTGATGCCGTCTTCGCGAGCAAGCCCGCTCCCACAGGTTGACCGAGTCCACCCTTGGAATACGGTCAACCTGTGGGAGCGGGCTTGCTCGCGATAGGGCCGGTATGGCTGGAAGAAATTCCTACCTAGTTGAATTCATCGCCAACCGGATACCGGCTGTCATTCAAGCTTTCCTTGATCTTGCGCAGATGGGGCTGGAAATCCACGCCACGGCGCAAGGTCATGCCGGTGGCCAGCACATCCAGCACCGTCAACTGAATGATCCGCGAGGTCATCGGCATATAGATGTCGGTGTCTTCCGGCAACGGGATGTTCAGGCTCACCGTACTGGCCTTGGCCAGTGGCGAGTTCTCGGCAGTCACGCCGAGCACCGAGGCGCCGTTTTCCCGGGCGATGCGCGCCACTTCCACCAGCTCGCGGGTGCGGCCGGTGTAGGAAATGATCACGAACAGTTCGCCGGTATGCGCCACCGAGGCAATCATCCGTTGCATCAGCACGTCCGCATGGGCCGTCACCGACAGGTTGAAACGGAAGAACTTGTGCAGGGCATCCATGGCCACCGGTGCCGAGGCGCCGAGGCCGAAGAAGTGGATCTGCCGCGCCTGGATCAGCAGGTCCACGGCCTTGCTGATCAGGTTCGGGTCCAGGGCCTGGCAGGCGCTGTCCAATGAGGCAATGGCGCTGCCAAAAATCTTCTGCGTGTAGGCCTCGGGGTTATCATCAGCCTCCACTGCACGGCTGACATAGGCGGCGCCACTGGCCAGGCTTTGCGCCAGCTGCAGTTTCAGTTCAGGGTAGCCGCTGACGCCGAACGAACGGCAGAAACGGTTGACCGTCGGTTCACTGACCGAGGCGGCTTGGGCGAGGGCGGCGATCGAGAAGCGGGTCGCCTGCTGTGGGTTGAGCAGGATGACCTCGGCGACTTTTTTCTCGGCCTTGTTCAATTCTTCGAGGCGGTTCCGGATCTGTTCCAGAAGATTTCGCACGCGGTCCATTCAGTCTTTCCTTCGGGCGACGATGCAAGTAAGGGCCAGTAAAAGGTCGACGAGCGGCCCTTGGCGGTGGCCTATCCTACTGAGGGTAGTTGAACACCACCACTCGCAATGCGTATTTTGGGAAAATGTTGTGGTTATTACTACATTTTTCCTTGAGTGATGCCTTGAAAAAAGGTATTTGTAGCTTAACTTGATAAAAGAACAAACATCATGCCTTCGATAACCGTGGAACCCTGCACCTTTGCCCTGTTTGGCGCCTTGGGTGATCTGGCGCTGCGCAAGTTATTTCCTGCCCTCTACCAACTCGATGGCGCTGGCCTCTTGCACGCCGACACCCGCATCCTGGCCCTGGCCCGCGAAGCCGGTTCCGAGCAGCAGCACCTGGACCACATCGAGCACGAACTGCGCAAATACGTCGGCCAAGAGCTGGATGAAGCGGTGGCCACGCGCTTCCTGGCGCGCCTGGCGTATGTGCACGTCGATTTCATGAATGCCGATGACTACGTGGCCCTGGCCGCCAAGGCCGGCACCGAACAACGCCTGATCGCCTACTTCGCCACCCCTGCGGCGGTGTATGGCGCGATCTGCGAGAACCTGTCCAAGGTCGGCCTGGCGGACAATACCCGCGTGGTCCTGGAGAAACCCATCGGTTCGGACCTGGAGTCCTCGCGCAAGGTCAACGACGCCGTGGCGCAGTTTTTCCCGGAAAACCGCACCTACCGCATCGACCACTACCTGGGCAAAGAGACGGTTCAAAACCTGATCGCCCTGCGTTTTGCCAACAGCCTGTTTGAAACCCAGTGGAACCAGCACTACATCTCCCACGTGGAAATCACTGTGGCCGAGCAAGTGGGGATCGAAGGCCGCTGGGGTTATTTCGACAAGGCCGGGCAACTGCGGGACATGATCCAGAATCATTTGTTGCAACTGCTCTGCCTGATCGCCATGGACCCGCCGGCCGACTTGTCCGCCGACAGCATCCGCGACGAGAAGGTCAAGGTGCTCAAGGCCCTGGCGCCGATCAGCCCGGAAGGCCTGACCACCCAGGTGGTACGCGGCCAGTACATCGCTGGCTACAGCGCCGGCAAGCCGGTGCCGGGTTACCTGGAAGAAGAGAACTCCAACACCCAGAGCGACACCGAGACCTTCGTTGCCCTGCGTGCCGATATCCGCAACTGGCGTTGGGCCGGGGTGCCGTTCTACCTGCGTACCGGCAAGCGCATGCCGCAAAAACTGTCGCAGATCGTCATCCACTTCAAGGAACCGTCCCACTATATCTTCGCCCCCGAGCAGCGCCTGCAGATCAGCAACAAGCTGATCATCCGCCTGCAACCGGACGAAGGGATTTCCTTGCGCGTGATGACCAAGGAGCAGGGCCTGGACAAGGGCATGCAGCTGCGCAGCGGGCCACTGCAACTGAATTTTTCCGACACCTACCGTAGCACGCGGATTCCCGATGCCTACGAGCGGTTGTTACTGGAAGTGATGCGCGGCAATCAGAACCTGTTTGTGCGTAAAGATGAAATCGAAGCCGCGTGGAAGTGGTGTGACCAGTTGATCGCCGGGTGGAAAAAGTCCGGTGATGCACCCAAGCCGTACGCGGCGGGTTCCTGGGGGCCGATGAGCTCCATTGCACTGATCACGCGGGATGGGAGGTCGTGGTATGGCGATATCTGATTTGCAACTGCCTCAGGGCGTAACACCCCATGAGTACCGCACGCCGGTACTGCTGGCCGAAGGCTTGGCCAATGACGTGGCCGAACAACTGCGCGCGGCCATCAGCGCCCGTGGCGCAGCCACCCTGGTGGTGTCCGGTGGCCGCAGCCCGGTGGCGTTTTTCCAGAATCTGGCCAAGCAGGGCCTGGACTGGTCCAAGGTGACTATCACCCTGGCCGACGAGCGCTGGGTGCCGGTGGAACATGCCGACAGCAACGCCGGCCTGCTGAAGAAACATCTGCTGCAAGGGCCGGCGGCCAAGGCCAGATTTTTGAGCCTCTACAGTGCCGCGGCGAACCTGGACGGCGCCGCCGAACAAGCCGATCGCCTGCTGGCCGAACTGCCGGCGATCGATGTGCTGGTGCTGGGCATGGGCGATGACGGGCACACCGCGTCGTTGTTCCCCAACAGCCCGAACCTGGCCCAAGCGCTGCAGCCCGATGGCACGCGCCGGTGCTGGCCGATGCTGGCGCCGAGCGTGCCCCATCAGCGCCTGACCATGAGTCGTGCGCTGTTGGCCAGTGCCCGCTACACAGTGTTGTCGATTGCCGGCGACTCGAAACTCCACACCCTGAGCGAAGCGCTGGCCGGCGACGATGTTGCCGGCATGCCGATTCGCGCGTTTTTGCAACCTACTCTAGAGATTTACTGGTGCCCATGAGCCAAGGATCAGCCGCTATGAAAAGCCCTCACCCGACCGTGTCCATGGCGGATAAAGTTGCCCTGATCGACAGCCTCTGCGCCAAGGCGCGGATCCTGCCGGTGATCACCATTGCCCGCGAACAGGACATTCTGCCCCTGGCCGATGCCCTGGCGGCGGGTGGCTTGACCGCGCTGGAAGTGACCCTGCGTTCGCAGTTCGGGCTCAAGGCCATCCAGGTCCTGCGCGAGCAGCGTCCGGAGTTGGTGACGGGCGCGGGCACGGTGCTCGATCGCACCATGCTGGCGGCGGCCGAGGCGGCGGGCTCGCAGTTTATCGTCACCCCCGGCATTACCCGCGACCTGCTTGAAGCCAGTGTCGACAGCCCGATCCCGCTGCTGCCTGGCATCAGCAATGCCTCCGGCATCATGGAAGGCTATGGCCTGGGTTATCGCCGCTTCAAGCTGTTCCCGGCGGAAGTCAGCGGCGGCGTAGCGGCCATCAAGGCCCTGGGCGGCCCGTTTGGCGAAGTGAAATTCTGCCCCACTGGCGGCGTTGGCCCGGCCAACATCAAACACTACATGGCGTTGAAAAACGTGATGTGCGTGGGCGGTAGCTGGATGCTTGATCCGGAGTGGATCAAGAACGGCGACTGGGCGCGCATCCAGGAAGTCACCGCCCAGGCGCTGGCGCTGCTGGATTGATCTGATTTACTGAATCGTTGTTGCTGTGCTTCACGGCATGTTTGCGGCGCACTTGGTCGGTGCGCCGCTTTTTTTTGCCTATAGAAAAGCGAAATATCACCGCAATTCAAATGAGGGTGGCTTGTGTGGGAACTGGCTTGCCTGCGATGGCCATAGGTATCTACACAACTCTCTTCTCGGTTTGTGTACATATCCATTGCTGCGGTAACGGCCACTTAGGGTTCCGCCCTTACGGCGGCTCACTTTGGAGAAGCGCCAAAGTAAGCAAAACGCTCTTGCCCTACCACTCGGTGCCTCGCCTAGGCTCGGCATGCCCGCAGGCAGGTATTGCTCCGTGGGCCCGCCGCGATCGGCCATCCATGGCCGTGTCGCGGCTACCCCGGCATCCTGCCGGGGTGCCCACTGCGCAATACCTGCCTGCGGCCATCGTGGTTTGACGGGGCGCCTAAGATCAAAACCAGGGCAACAGCAGAGCCAGAGCGCGAAGCTGCATTCCCCTGTAGGAGCTGGCTTGCCTGCGATGACGCCCGAAAGAACACATCAGAGTATCTGGTATTCATTCGTCATCGTTAACGACCATCGCAGGCAAGCCAGCTCCCACATTTTAATCAGTGTTCAGCTCGGTAATCGCATTGACCAGCACGCCGATGTCCGCCGCGGACGTCACCAACCCCGGCGTCACCCGTATGCAGGTACCAAACGCCGCGCCACTGCGCAGGGTGGTAAACAGGTTGTGCTCAGCTAGCAATCGATCCGCCATCACTTGCTGATCGCGCCCGCTGAACTTGAACGCGGTAATCGCGCAATACAGCCGTGGATCATCCGGGGTCACTACCTCGATCCCCGGCAATGGCCGCACCTGGCTCACCCACAGGTCACGCAGGTAACTCAACCGCGCGCCCTTGGCCTGCGCACCGCCCAGGGCCCGATGTTCTTCGAACACCAGCGGCAAGGTCATCAGCGCCGGAAAGTTCGGTGTGCTGTAGGGCGTACGGGAGCGCACATCGGTTGCCGGGTAATGGAATTCGCCCATGTCCGGATCAATTTCCGCCAGACGCCCAGGGGCTATATACACAAAGCCCAGGGTCAGCGGCGCACCGATCCACTTGTGCAGGTTGAAGCCGGCGAACGAGATGCCCAGCCGGTCCAGGTCGAAGTCGATCAGGCCCAACGCGTGGGCGCCATCGAGGATGATCTCGACGCCATACTCCCGTGCCGCGTGGGCGATGGCCTCGACCGGCATCACCAGGCCGGTACGGTGGGTGACATAGGTCAGGGCCATCAGTTTCAGGCGTGGGTAGCGGCTGAAAGTGTCGCGATAGGTCTGCACCAGGCTGTCGAAACTGGCCGGGTGGGCGTGGGACACTTCGATCACCTCCACCCCACGGTAGCCGGCGAGCCAGCGCATGGCGCCCTTGACCGTGTCGTATTCCAGGTCGCTGATCAGCACCTGGTCACCCGGTTGCAGGCGGTTGTAGTTGCGGATCAGCGACTGCAGGGCTTCGGTGGCATTGCGGGTGAAGGCGACGGCTTCTGGATCGACGTTGATCAACTCGGCCAACTGCCGGCGAATCTCGACATCTTGCCCTTGCTCGAAGCGCTGGCGCACATGCACCGAGTTGCTGCGATTGATAAACGCCACGTGCTCCTGATACTGCGCCAGCACCGCGCGGCTCATGCGGGCGAAGTAGCCGTTTTCCAGATTGATGGGGCCGGGCTCCAGCTCATAGCGCTGGGCAATGGCCTGCCAGTAGGCCTCGTCGCGGGTGTGGGGCATGGTCAGGCTCGATTAGTGGCGGGGGGCGGGTTTGCCATGTTTGGCGCGCAACGGTTCCAGCAGTTCGGCCAGGCCGTTGTGGTCGATTTCCTGCATCAACGCCAGCAGGCCGCCCAACTCGCCGTGGGGGAATCCTTCGCGGGCAAACCAGTTCAGGTAAGGGCCGGGCAGGTCAGCAATGATCGTGCCCTTGTACTTGCCGAACGGCATTTGGCGGGTGATCAGCAGTTCAAGTTTTTCGGGGTTCATACGGGCTTCAGGCAATCAGGAGGATGCCTTGGAAAATACAGGCATTCTGCATGAAGGCCAAATGACAGATCATGCAAATAAAGCGGATACAGATTTGCTTGGTATTTATAAGTTATTGAAAATAAAAGATTAAATATTAATTCAAGACCTGGCACGGGCGCTGCAACTACCCCAATACGTTTCTAAACCCGCGAAGGAATTGAAAAATGACTGACATCAACAAAGAATCGATCTCCGTACTCAATGACCTGATCGAAACCAGTAAAGACGGCCAGGAAGGCTTCAAGACCTGCGCAGAAGACATCAAGCATCCAGAGCTCAAGGCGCTGTTCACCAAGCGTTCAGCAGACTGCGCGACGGCGGCTGCCGAACTGCAAACGGCCGTGCGCGCCTTGGGTGGTGACCCGGAAGATTCCGGCAGCGTTGCCGGTGCACTGCACCGCGGTTGGGTGGACGTGAAGTCGCTGGTGACAGGCAAGGACGAAGAGGCCGTGCTCAACGAAGCCGAGCGCGGTGAAGACCACGCATTGAAGGCTTATAAAGAAGCCATCGAGAAAATCAACAAGCACAACCTGGTGGGTATTCGTGACCTGGTTGAGCGTCAGTACCACGGTGCACAGCGCAATCACGACCAGGTCAAAGCCCTGCGTAACCAGGCTCGCGCCCAGTCCTGAACCGCGGTGCAGTAACAAATGTGGGAGCGGGCAAGCCTGCTCTCACAGGTAATTGCGCCGTACCGGTTTTTTGATCACACCCCGATACAAATGTGGGAGCTGGCTTGCCTGCGATAGCGGTTGATCAGTCGATGTATGTATCGACTGAAATGACGCCATCGCGGGCAAGCCAGCTCCCACATTTTTTATTTCACATGCCTGGTCAGCCGATGCTGATCGCCGGCAACTCGGTCAAGGTCACAACCTGCTGTTTGCGTGGCGCGAGGATCTCGGCTTCGCCATCCACCACCAACTCATCACGCTGGTTGAACACCTGAGTGGCAATCCGCACGCGGAACTTGGGCAGCTTCTCGAGGATTTCCAGACGTACGGTCAGGGTGTCGCCGATTTTCACCGGCTTCTGGAAGCTCATCTGCTGGCCGATATAGATAGTGCCCGGCCCAGGCAACTCACAGGCGACTGCCGCGCTGATCAAAGCGCCGCTGAACATGCCGTGGGCGATACGCTCCTTGAACATGGTCGCCTTGGCGAATTCGGCATCCAGGTGTACCGGATTATGGTCGCCGGACATTGCCGCGAACAGCTGGATATCGCGCTCTTCCACGGTTTTGCTGTAGGTGGCTTTCTGGCCAACTTCGAGGGCGTCGTACGGAGTGTTGGTAACCTGGGTCATCTAATCGTGCATCCTGTGGCTAATCGATAATCTTAATTCGTTGATTTTAAACGAAAATATTTGTGCCTTCACTCGCAGCGCGCAGGCCTTCGATGGTCCACGGCCTGTGCCATCCATGCCAGCACATCGGCGGTGACCGCATCACGGTTGGTTTCATTGAAGAGTTCGTGGCGTGCTTGCGGGTAAATGTTCACTTGCAGGTTCTGGCAGCCTGCCTGCCGCAGCGCGTTAGCCAGACGGGTGAGACGCTTGCCCTCACTGACCGGATCACATTCGCCGCCCATCACCAGAATCGGCAGGCCCGGATCAATCTGTTTGAGATTGGACGCTTTGCTGATTTGCTGCAAGCCGCCGAGCAGGTCGATCCACAGCTGGTTGGTGCAGCGAAAGCCGCACAGGGGGTCGTTGACGTACTTGTCCACCTCATCCGGGTCGCGGCTCAGCCAGTCGAATGCCGTGCGGTTAGGCTTGAAGGCCTTGTTGAATGAGCCAAACGATAGAAACTCGATCAACGCGCTACGGCCCCGCAGGCCCTGGCGCAGGCGTTCGGCGCGGGCGATCAGTTGGGCGGCGCGGTACAGGGCCACCGGCTGGAAATTCGAACCACTGAGAATCGCCCCATGCAGGCTGGCGCTGTGATGCAGCAAATAGGCCTGGGCGATGTAGCTGCCCATGCTGTGGCCCAGCAGGATGATCGGCACACCTGGGGCCTGCTGGCCGATGTGCTGGTTGAGCGCGGCCAGGTCACCTACCACTTTGTTCCAGCCATCGCGTTCGGCGAACAGGCCCAGGGTGCCTTCATCGGCCGTACGGCCGTGGCCGCGCTGGTCTGGGGCATACACACCGTAGCCTGCGTCACACAGGGCCTGGGCCAGGCGCCCATAGCGGCCGCTGTGCTCGGCCATGCCATGGGCCAACATCACCAGCGCCGTGGGCGGCCCGTCCGGTAGCCATTGGTTGACGTACAGGCGGCTGCGGTCGTTCGCGGTCAGCCAGAAAGTGGTGTGGTTCATGGCGCTTCCTTTGCTCAGGGTCGTTGCAGTGTATAGCTCATCCGGGGGCGGGCGTCTGATCACCCTTGGCCTCAGGGGCAAGATTCATACAATCAATGACACGTTTTAGTGTATTTGCCTGTTTGGCCATAGCTGCTAACGTCCCCGAAGCTCCGCTTCCCATAAACAGCCGGAAGCGGTCGGGCACACTCGGGTAAGAGGACAAGAATAATGCAACCTGATTTCTGGAATGACAAACGCGCGGCCGGTGTGCCCAACGAGCTTGACCTGTCGGCGTACAAGTCAGTAATCGAAGTCTTCGAGCGTTCCTGCAAGGCCTTTGCCGACCGTCCGGCATTCAGCAACATGGGGATCACCCTGACCTACGCCGACCTGGAGCGCCAGAGCGCGGCGTTCGCCGGCTACCTGCAGCACCACACCGATCTCAAGCCGGGCGACCGCATCGCGGTGCAGATGCCCAACGTCCTGCATTATCCGATTGCCGTGTTCGGCGCCTTGCGCGCCGGGCTGGTGGTGGTCAACACCAACCCGCTGTACACCCCGCGGGAAATGCGCCATCAGTTCAAGGACGCGGGCATTCGTGGGCTGGTCTACCTCAACCTGTTCGGCTCCAGGGTCCAGGAAGTGGCGGCCGACACCGAGATCGAATACCTGATCGAAGCAAAAATGGGCGACTTCATGCCTGCCGCCAAGGGTTGGCTGATCAACACCGTGGTCGACAAGGTGAAGAAAATGGTCCCGGCCTACAGCCTGCCTCGGGCAGTGTCGTTCAAGCGCGCTTTGCGCATGGGCGCGGGCCTGGCCGTGACCCGCCACCCGATGACTCTCGATGACATCGCCGTGCTGCAATACACCGGCGGCACCACCGGCCTGGCCAAGGGCGCGATGCTCACCCACGGCAACCTGGTGGCGAATATGCAGCAAGTGCGGGCGTGCATGTCCCAGTTGCGTGAAGACGGGCATCCGCTGGTCAAGGAAGGGCAGGAGGTGATGATTGCGCCGCTGCCGCTGTACCACATCTATGCCTTCACCGCGAACTGCATGTGCATGATGGTCACCGGCAACCACAACGTGCTGATCACCAATCCACGGGACATCGGCGGCTTTATCAAGGAACTGAAGAAGTGGCGGTTCACCGGGCTGCTGGGGCTCAACACGCTGTTTGTCGCGCTGATGGAACACCCGGACTTCAAGACCCTGGACTTCTCCCACCTGAAGATCACCAACTCCGGCGGCACCGCCCTGGTCAAGGCCACCGCCGAGCGCTGGAAGCAGATCACCGGTTGTTCCATCGGCGAAGGCTACGGCCTGACCGAAACGTCGCCGGTGGCCAGCACCAACCCCTACGGTGATCAATCGCGCCTGGGCACCGTGGGTATTCCGGTGCCGGGCACGGCGATGAAGGTCATCGATGACGCCGGCGAGGAGTTGCCGCTGGGTGAGCGGGGCGAGCTGTGCATCAAGGGCCCGCAGGTCATGAAGGGCTACTGGCAGCAACCGGCGGCCACCGCCGAGACCCTGGACGGCGAAGGCTGGCTCAAGACTGGCGATATTGCGGTGATCGACCCGGACGGGTTTGTGCGCATTGTCGATCGCAAGAAGGACCTGATCATTGTCTCGGGCTTCAATGTGTACCCCAACGAGATCGAGGATGTGGTGATGGCCCACCCCAACGTCGCCAACTGCGCAGTGATCGGCGTGCCGGACGAGCGTACCGGCGAGGCGGTGAAACTGTTCGTGGTGGCGCGGGCCCAGGGCGTCAGCCTTGAGGAGCTGAAGACTTACTGCAAGGCCAACTTCACCGGCTACAAAGTGCCCAAGCACATTGTGTTGCGGGACTCGCTGCCGATGACACCGGTGGGAAAAATCCTACGGCGCGAGCTTCGCGACATCGCCTGATCTCAATTGAAATACGATTCAAATGTGGGAGCTGGCTTGCCTGCGATGGCGGTGTATCAGTCGAAGGATGCGTCGACTGGCCCGCCGCCATCGCAGGCAAGCCAGCTCCCACATTTACTGCGTACGCCCTTAAAGTAGAGCTGTTCCGTGGCTTATAGAATTTTTGCTCTAAAAGTGACTACTGGATATTCTTGAGTCATGTTTATGACTGTAGGACCTTCTTTTGGCTCTAGGCGGCCCTTTGCAAAGCTGCTACTCTCGGCGCGCTTTGTGACCTCTCGGCCTGCTTGAAACAGCCAGAATCACCTAAAAAACACACACAAATAATAATCGCATCAAATGCGGTGAATGAATTCGCGTCGCTGAGGAGTGGGCTTCCATGATCGAAGACTTTTGGAAGGATAAGTACCCCGCCGGGATTGCTGCAGACATCAATCCAGACGAGTATCAAAATATTCAGGCGGTACTGAAACAGTCCTGCCAGCGCTTCGCCAACAAACCGGCTTTCAGCAACCTGGGCAAGACAATCACCTACGGTGAGCTGTACGAATTGTCCGGTGCCTTTGCCGCGTACCTGCAACAGCATACCGACTTGCAGCCCGGTGATCGAATCGCCGTGCAACTGCCCAACCTCTTGCAATACCCGGTCGCCGTGTTCGGTGCCATCCGTGCCGGCCTGATCGTGGTCAACACCAACCCGCTGTACACCGCGCGGGAAATGGAACACCAGTTCAACGACTCCGGGGCCAAGGCCCTGATCTGCCTGGCCAACATGGCGCACCTGGCAGAAAAGGTCGTGCCCAAGACTGGCGTCAAGCACGTGATCGTCACCGAAGTGGCTGACCTGTTGCCGCCGCTCAAGCGGCTACTGATCAACAGCGTCATCAAGTACGTGAAGAAAATGGTCCCGGCCTATCACTTGCCCCAGGCGATCAAGTTCAACGACGTCCTGGCCAAGGGCCATGGCCAATCTGTCACCGACGCCAGCCCTGCCAGCGAAGACGTGGCCGTGCTGCAATACACCGGTGGCACCACCGGCGTAGCCAAGGGCGCGATGCTGACCCATCGCAACCTGGTAGCCAACATGCTGCAATGCAAGGCGCTGATGGGCTCCAACCTCAATGAAGGTTGCGAAATCCTGATCACGCCGCTGCCGCTTTACCATATCTATGCCTTCACCTTTCATTGCATGGCGATGATGCTGATCGGCAACCACAACATCCTGATCAGCAACCCGCGCGACCTGCCGGCGATGGTCAAGGAGTTGTCGAAGTGGAAGTTCAGCGGTTTTGTCGGCCTGAACACCTTGTTCGTGGCCCTGTGCAACAACGAAGGCTTTCGCAAGCTGGATTTCTCTGCGCTCAAGGTCACCCTGTCGGGCGGCATGGCCCTGCAACTGGCGGCCGCCGAGCGTTGGAAAGCCGTGACCGGCTGCAATATCTGCGAAGGCTACGGCATGACCGAAACCAGCCCGGTGGCCACGGTCAACCCAATCCAGAATATCCAGATCGGCACCATCGGCATCCCGGTGCCTTCGACCCTGTGCAAAGTCATCTCGGATGAGGGCGTCGAGTTGCCCCTGGGTGAAATCGGCGAACTGTGCGTCAAGGGCCCGCAAGTGATGAAGGGCTATTGGCAGCGTGAAGACGCCACCGCCGAAGTGCTCGACAGCGAAGGCTGGTTGAAGACCGGTGATATCGCGATCATCCAGCCAGACGGCTACATGCGCATCGTCGACCGCAAGAAAGACATGATTCTGGTCTCCGGCTTCAACGTCTACCCCAACGAGCTGGAGGACGTGCTGGCAAGCCTGCCAGGCGTACTGCAATGCGCGGCCATTGGTGTACCGGACGAAAAGTCGGGCGAGCACATCAAGCTGTTCATCGTGGTCAAGCCGGGCGCGACCCTGACCAAGGAGCAGGTGATGGAGCACATGCGCGCCAACGTCACCGGCTACAAAGTGCCCAAGGCTGTCGAGTTCCGCGAGGCACTGCCGACCACCAACGTGGGCAAGATCCTGCGTCGCGAGTTGCGTGATGAAGAGCTGAAGAAGCTTGGCCTGAAGAAGTAAACAAAAAGCCCCGCGCATGCGGGGCTTTTTATTGGGCGCTGAGTCTCGACTGACCCACCGCTATCGCCGCGATGCGGCGACCCGACAAGCCATTTTTCCTGGGCCACACTCAAAACTCCTGTACAGCACAACCCCCTGTGGGAGCGGGCTTGCTCGCGAAAGCAGTGGGTCAGCCAACATCAATGTTTGCTGGGCCGACGTCTTCGCGAGCAAGCCCGCTCCCACAGGGGGGGCTGCGCTTAACTGACTGGCATTAGGGCTTGCCCGCGATGGCGTCATGTCAGCCCGCACATTTGTGATCGGGTATTTACAGGGCGAACTGCGCGAAGCTCACGCCAACGCCTGCCGGGCGTACATCTTTCAGGAACGAATCCTTGTCCGCGCTCAGCTCCAGGGTAATCTCCGGCTTGCGCTTGCCCGCATTGCGCACCACCAACCCTTCAAGCTTTTCACGCAGGTACACGGTCGGTACTTTCAGGTGCAGCAACTGGTCGGTCTCGGCGTTGTGCATCAACAAATGAATCCACTCGTATTGGCCGATGGCGATGCGTGCCACTGGCAGGTCGAACCACCAGATGTTGCGCTTGCGGTCCAGGTCGGTGAAGTGGCAGTTGTTGACGCCGAGCACGGCACCGCCCAGTTCCAGGTTTCTGCGGGCGATGGCCTGTGATTTATTGAGTTTCATAACCTTCCTACGGGATCTGTTATTCAGCGGTTGAGCCTGAATCTGCCGGGCATTCTCGGGGGTTGGCCGCAAAACATAAAGCCAAACCTGTGCTGGGTGATGAAATGCCTTACGCAAATAATTGAAACTCTGCGCAGAGGCCCAGGGTCAACCCTTACGTAATGACCAAAACCCTTGATTGTTCTTACGGAGAAATACCATGGGCAGCACAGCGGATAAGGCAAAAGGTTTAGCAAACGAAGCCATCGGCAACATCAAGCAAGGTGTCGGCAAAGCCACTGACAACACCAAGCTTGAGACCGAAGGCAAGATCCAAGAGAAGAAGGGCGAAGCCCAGCAAGCGGTCGGCAAGGTCAAGGACGCGGTAAAGAATACCGTCGACAAAGCCTGATTCCAGCGTTTGCACCATGCAGCATAACGGCCATCCACGGATGGCCGTTTTTGTGTCACACCCGATGTTTAAAGTTTCGAAATTGTTTCAAGGTCGCCAAATAGGCTACCTTGATGTAGAAAACGGCCCCTGAGTCGCCCACGAACTCAACCTTTTGCGGCGAAAGGAGACGCTATGATTTTTCCGGTATTAAAAGATCTGCCGCTGCACCGCGTATTGATGCGCACCGTCACAGAGTTCATCGACGACGAGATGCCTACCTACGCCTCGGCACTGGCCTACCAGATGCTGTTTTCGCTGTTCCCCTTCCTGCTGTTCCTGATTGCCCTGATCGGTTTCCTGCATCTGCCGGACTTCTTCAGCTGGTTGCGCCTGCAGTCGGAACTGGTGTTGCCGCCCCAGGCCCTGGAGCAGGTCAACCCGGTGATCGACCAGTTGCAGCAATCCAAGGGTGGGCTGCTGTCGGTGGGTATCGTCATTGCGCTGTGGACCGCCTCAGCGGGCGTGCGCCTGATGATGAGTGCGATGAACGCTGCCTACGACGTGGTGGAAGGCCGGCCGATCTGGAAACGTTTCCCGCTGTCGATTCTCTACACCGTGGGCATTGCTGGCATGTTGCTGGCGGCCGCCGCGTTGATGGTCCTGGGGCCGCAAGTGATGGAATGGCTGGCCGGGCAGATCGGCATGCAGGAATTCGTCGTGACCCTGTGGACCATCTTGCGCTGGCCGTTGATCGTGATCCTGCTGATGTTCGCCGTGGCCTTGATGTACTACGTGATGCCGGACGTGAAGCAGAAATTTCGCTTTATCACGCCAGGCTCGGTGTTGGCGGTGGTGGTCTGGATCGTGGCTTCACTGGGCTTTGGCTATTACGTCAAGACCTTCGCCGACTACAACGCCATGTACGGCAGCATCGGCGCGATCATCGTCCTACTGTTGTACTTCTATATTTCCGCCGCCGTGTTGCTGCTGGGCGCGGAGATGAACGCAGTGATCGAGCATATGTCTGCCGAAGGCAAGGACCCCGGTGAGAAGGATTTTGGCGAGCATCACCCCGATGAAAAACAGCATGTCTCGGGCCTTGGCCGGGACCATTCGATTCCCAAGCCCACCACTGATGAAACCTGACCGATGATTCGTGAAATCCTGAAAATGGGCGATGAGCGCCTGCTGCGTATCGCGCCACCGGTGCCACCGGAAATGTTCGACAGCCCCGAGCTGTGGCAGTTGATCGATGACATGTTCCAGACCATGGAGCACGTGGGCGGCGTCGGCCTGGCCGCGCCGCAGATCGGTGTCGACCTGCAACTGGTGATCTTCGGCTTCGAGAGCAGCGAGCGCTACCCGGATGCGCCGGCGGTGCCCCAGACGATCCTGATCAACCCGCTGATTACCCCGCTGAGCCCGGTGCTGGAGGAGGGCTATGAAGGCTGCCTATCGGTACCTGGGTTGCGCGGTGCGGTGGATCGCTACCAGCAGATTCGCTACGAGGGGTTTGATCCCAAGGGCGAGCCGATTGTGCGGATTGCCGACGGTTTCCACGCTCGGGTGGTGCAGCATGAGTGCGACCACCTGATCGGCCGCCTGTACCCCTCGCGGATTACAGACTTCAGCAAGTTCGGGTTTATCGAGGTGATGTTCCCGGAGCTGGATCCCGCCGCCGACGCTTAACCCTGGCGGCACAGGCCCATGGCAATCATCGGCTTGTTGCGTTTATAGCGCACCAGGCGCTCGGCCAACGACTGTGGCAACACGGTCTGCTGGCTGAAGCCCTGGGCGGCATAAAATTCTTCCAGGTCGGGGTGGCACAGTAACCACACGGTGCCTTCAACAGGCGCGATGGCTTTGGCGATCAGCCGCGCTGCCAGCCCTTGCCCGCGCAATGTCGGATCGACAAACAACCCGGTTAGCCACTGGCCGCCGACCACAGGGCTCAGGCACAGCCCGGCGACAATCTCGCTATTGCGCGCCACCCACAACTGGCCGCCCTTGAGGGCTTTCATCGAGGAATTGTGGCTGCGGTAGAACTTGTTCAGCAGCGGCCACAGGGGCTCTGCCAGTAGATCAATGTGCAACTCGGGCATGGTAGTTCGACAGGCGTGATCAAGAGCCGGGGATTATAAGTCGGGCAAAGCGCCTTCTGTTGGGCAATAGGTGTTATACCCCTTGTTACTTCCTCTGTTAGTGGAGCATGCATCATGGCCAAAGGTATGGATTCAAAGAAAGCCGCGAAGAAGAAACCGGCAAAGACCGCCGATGAAAAACGCGCGGACAAAAAAGCCAAGAAAACCGAGACAGGCCTGTTCGGTCACTGAGTGCCTGACTATAGGAGCGAGCGTGCTCGCTCCTATACGGTATCGATACACACTGACATCCCCCCGCACGTCCCCCTCCAATACCTGTTCATCAATACTGGCTGATTACTGGCCTTGCATAGCGCCAAGCCCTGTCTATGCTCACCCATAACCACTTATGTCGCTTGCCATATGAAGCGTTTTGGGTGGCCGATTGCATAGTGATTGATGAGCACTATACAAACCGTGAATAGATGAGTGCGTATGTCAAAGCGCCGGGAAAAAAGGAGCATCAGGTTAAATGGATTTACGTGTGTCGGTTAAAGCGGACCCCTGGGGGGGTCATCAAGAAAAGGATGCCTTGAAACGAGCGTTGCCCCATGGACTCTCCGATTGGCCATCATTTATCTATCGCCTGACACTTGTCCTGTCTCTGGACGGATGCGTTTGCCTGTTTTGTGGAAAGTTGTACTGGGTCAAATCCAAGAACTAACCGTCATTCAAAGACAGCGCTGAAGGTGATCCGATCATGTTTAACCTCCACCACAAATCCGACCTGCTGGAAATCGAGCGTTTTTCCTGTGCGCTGACCCAGGCCCAAGCCAAGCTCGCGGCCATCAGTCGTTCGATGGCGATGATCGAGTTCGATCGCGACGGCGTGGTACTGGATGCCAACGAAAACTTCTGTAGGACCATGGGCTACAGCGCCGAGGAAGTACGCGGCAAACACCATCGAATCTTCTGTGAAGAGTCCTACTACCGCAGCGACGCCTACGCCAAGTTGTGGCGCGACCTGGCCCAGGGCGAGCCCATCAGCGGCACGTTCATGCGCTTGACCAAGAGCGGTCAGGAAGTGTGGCTGGAGGCCAGCTACATGCCAGTGTTCGGCCCGGATAAACAGGTGCAGAGCGTGATCAAGGTGGCGTCGGATATTTCCGAGCGGATCCACCGTGAACATGAAAACCAAAGCCTGATCGACGCCATCGGCCGTTCCATGGCCGTCATTGAGTTCACGCCCCAGGGGCAGATCCTCAATGCCAACCAGAATTTCCTGAAGACGGTGCAGTATTCCCTCGGCGAAATCGTTGGCCAGCACCACAGCATGTTTTGCCACCGCGCCGAGGTGGAGTCGCCGGCTTACAAAGCATTCTGGGCCTCGCTCAACCGCGGCGAATTCCACTCCCACCGTTTTGAACGGCGCAACAAGCAGGGTCAGACACTTTTTCTGGAAGCCTCCTACAACCCAATCTTCGATACCAACGGCCGCCTGTACAAAGTGGTGAAGTTCGCCAGTGACATCACCGAACAGGTCACCACCTTGCGTAACGCTGCCGACTCGGCCCACGCCACTTCGGTACAGAACGACGCCTGCGCCCGCAAGGGCTCGCAAGTGGTGCAGCAGACGGTGCAGATCATCGAAGAAATCTCCCGTGACCTGAATGAAGCGGCGTTGAGCATCGATGCGGTGAGCAAGCAGTCGGACATTATCGGCACCATCGTGCAGACCATTCGCGGGATTGCCGATCAAACCAACCTGTTGGCACTCAACGCGGCAATTGAAGCCGCCCGCGCGGGTGAGCACGGCCGTGGTTTTGCAGTGGTGGCGGACGAGGTGCGCAGCCTGGCGGCGCGTACCAGCCAGGCGACGATCGAGATTGTCGATGTGGTGCGCAAAAACCACGATTTGTCCCTGAGCGCGGTATCGAGCATGCAGTCGAGCCTGAGCCGTACCGGGCTGGGGGTGGAGTTGGCCAATGAAGCGGGGCAGGTGATCCTGGAGATCCAGGAAGGCTCGCGGCATGTGGTGGATGCCATCGGTCAGTTCAACTCCACCCTGCAACTGCAATAGCCCCCCAACGGAGCCGGCTTGCCGGCTCCTACACGGGTCAGATCGCCGCCAGGGTATCTTTCACGGCCTTGATCTGCGGGTCGGCAGTCTTCTCGGCAAACTGCTGCGCCGCCTGCATTTTCAGGCGCTCAGTCACTTCCAGGGCAATGGCATTCTGCTGTTCTATAGGCATCGCTTTCACTTCTTCTTCGGTCAGGCCCTTTTCCTTGAGGATCTGATCGCGAATGCGCTCGGCCGGCGTCTTGGTCATGTACTCATTGAATTCTGTGCGAGCCTGGGTATTGGCTGAGGTGGCCGGCGTGGCGCTGGTCGGCGGCGTTGCTTGCAGTTGCAGGCGGGTCTTGGCAAACGCGGCATCCACATTGCTGGCCGTGGTGTCGGTAGCCTTTTGCGTTGCTTGCACCTGGGTTGCGGCAACGGCGTTCTGCACGTTCTGCATCACGCCGCTGTACAGCGCGCTGGCGGCGGCGTTGGCCGGGTCCAGGTCGGGGCGTTTGGACTGTTGGATCACGGACGAGACTTGGGTATTGACCAACATGATCGGGCACCTGTGGTTTTGAACGGTCCATAGGGTTTAGCAATTAGCGTGCCGGGACCTAAACCCCTGTGTTCATTGGCTGTGAGGGCAGTCTTTAGGCAGCAAGCGGGTTGCCGACGGCCAATGTTTGCCGTCGGCGGCCATTGCCTTCAGTAGGTGATGGGAATCTCGAAGACCTGGAAGGCATCGTCCTGCGGCTGATACCCAAGAACCCGTGTGGTCTCGCTCAAGTCCAGGCGCTTGAAGCGGTTATTGGAAATGCCATGGGCGATCAGGTGCTTGACCCCCTCGGCCTCCACCGAGCGTTGCAACAACTGCACGGCATCCCGAGGGCTGAGCCAGGCGCTGAGGTCGCGGGCGTTGTTCAGGTCGTGGGTTTGGACAAATTCAAACGCGCCAATGCGTAATGCGATGGTGGAGAGTGGGGTTTTGGCAGCGTAATAGCCGCACAGCGCTTCGCCGTAGCATTTGCTCACGCCATACAGGTTGGCCGGCAGCACCGGCATGCCTGGGGTGATTTGCCGATCCACCGGGTAGCCTTCGATGGTCTGGGCGCTGCTGGCGAAGACCAGGCGCTTGACGTTGGCGGCCACAGCCGCTTCGAACAGATAGGTGGTGGCGAGGATATTGTTGGGTAGCAGTTCGTCGAAGGTGGCGCTGGCGTGGGGAATGCCCGACAGGTGCACAACCACGTCGATGCCGTCGAGCAGCGCGGTGAGGGCCGCTTTGTCACTCAAGTCGGCCTGCACGAAGCGATGGCCGTCGAGGGCGAAGCCCGGTGCGACGCGGTCGGTGAGGGTAAAGCGGTAGCGATCTTTCGACGCTTCGAAAAATGTCTTGCCGATCCTGCCGCAGGCGCCGGTGAGCAGTACGTTGAGTCCTTTCATCGTGTAATCCTTAGTTGTGCCCGTCGAGGGCAAAGGCTTGGAAACCTGGGCGCTGGCTGAGCAGGGCGTAGTACGCATCGACAGCCGGGTAGGACGGGTGCTCCATGGGCGTCATCCGCCAGCGGTGCACCGACAGGCCGATCAGGATATCGGCGAGGCTGAAGGTGTCGCCAGCCACATAGGCGCCGGTTCTGCTCAGTTGCTGCTCCAGCAACCCCATCTTGTCGTTCCAACCGCGCACACCGCCAGCAATGCGCTGCGGCTCCTGGAAGTCCGGGTTCTGGCGCACCAGGGCGTGGAAGGCATAGCCCCAGGACGGGTTGAGTTCGGTGGCTTGCCAGTCCATCCATTGCTCGACCCTGGCCCGTGGCGCGGGGGCGGCGGGCAGCAAGTCATGGCGCTGGTGCAAGCCCACCAGGTAGCGGCAGATGGTATTGGACTCCCACAGCACGCCGTTGTCGTCGATGATCACCGGGATCTGGGCGTTGGGGTTCAGGGCGAGGAAGGCGGGTGATTGGGTGGGGGTGAAGCCGATGCCCCAGTCTTTGCGCTCGTAGGGGATTGCCAGTTCCTGGCAGGTCCACAGGACTTTTCGTACGTTGATGGACGAAGTGCGACCCAAGATTTTCAGCGCGTGTCCCATGGTGCTTCCCTGGCAGGTGTGAGTTGGGCAATTTAGCAGGGGCCAGGTGGGCACGGTAAAAAAAGTGGGGGCTGGCAAGCCAGCTCCCACCTTTTTGATCGCGTCTGGGCTTTTAGTTGTGCGGTGTTTGCTGGTCCATCAGTGTGCCCATCAGCAACACGCCCAACTCGCTCAACTGGTGAATCGCCAGGGCCCTGTCACGGTCTTTGCCGGTCAGGTCTTCGGACAGGTCCAGCAGCAACGTGGTAACGGAGGAAAAGGTTTCATAGCTGTTGGCAATCAGGCTTTCGCTGCTGGCGCCGGAAGTGACGGTGAACAGGGAGGAAGGTTCGGGCGCCGGGGCGGTCGGGGGATTGAGGTAGTGATCAATGGCGCGGTGGGCGGCCTGGTTGAGTTTTGCGTCGTGAAGCGGGGGGTTGGGAGTAACTTTGAACATGGTTATGACCTTTGGCTGGGCCACCACCGGGTCGCTACTAAACGAAAGGGTGGCGGCTGTACGCAGGTTAGTAGACCGGTAAAGTCATACAAAAAACCGGCGCGCCACGAGGGCGCCCTGCGCACAGCCACCATCAAGCACAGGCGGTAAGCCTGATAGATGAAGCTCATGCTCATTTGTATGACTGCTCAGGCTACTAAACCCGATCACCGAGAAGTTCAGCGACCGGGCCACCTTAGAGAGCCCCACCCAGGCGCACAAGCCGGCGGATTCTGACGCAACCGTAGGTAACGGAGCAAGGCGCTGCCAAAGAGTCAGTCTATTCCTACAGCTGGCGCCTAGGTGCTCTCGCGCACCTTCAACTCAAACCCCATATCCACCACCGGCCGGGCGATCTTGTTGCCGGCCATCACCGTCAGCAAATGCTCTGCCGCGCGTCGGCCAATGGCTTCGCGTGGGGTGCTGATGCTGCTCAGGCGCGGCACCATGAAGCTGGAGGCGGGCAGGTCGTTGAAGCCCAGCACCGCCACCTGCTGTGGCACTTTGATCCCGTGGCGCAGGGCTTCGAGCAGGGCGCCCTGGGCCAGGTCGTCGTTGCCGAAGAAGATCGCGTCCACGTCCGGGTGGCTGGCCAACAGTTGCAGGAACAACTCGCCACCCAGGCCCACCGACGAGGGGCGCGGGGTCAGCAGTTCGAGGGCCGGGTCATACAGGCCGGCCTGTTGCAGGCCACGACGGAAACCCTCACCGCGCAGCAGTGTGCGCTGGTCCAGTTGCGCGCCGACATAGGCCAGGCGTTTGCGGCCCCGGGAGATCAGGTGCGCCGCAGCGGTTTCACCGGCACTGATCTGCGAGAAACCGACGCAGTTGAGGCCGGCCGTCGGGTCCAGGTCCATCATGTACACGCAGGGCACATTGCTCGACTCCACCATGCGCCGGGCGCTTTCGGTGCGGTCAAAGCCGGTCAGCAGCAGGCCCCGAGGCTGGTAGGCCATGTAGTTGCGCAACAGGTTTTCTTCTTCGTCCCGGGAATAGTGGGTGTTGCCGATCAGCACTTCGAAGCCCTTGGGCCGCAGCACCTGGTGGATGGCTTCCAGGGTTTCGATAAACAGCAGGTTGGACAGCGAGGGCACCAGCACCACTACCGACTGGCTGCGGGCCGAGGCCAGGGCGCGGGCGGCGGGGTTGACCACGTAGTTCAGCTCGGCGGCGGCTTTCTGTACTTTTTCCACCAGTTCGGTGGCCACGGTACTGATCCCGCGCAGGGCCCGGGAGGCGGTAATCGGGCTGACACCCGCCAGGCGGGCAACTTCGTTAAGGGTAGGGCGACCCGTCGTGCGGGTATTTTTATCGTTCTTGGAGGTCATCAGGCGGCTTGCCAAACAAAAATCGAGGCACTAAGGTAGCGCTGTCTCCAAAGGCCTGCAAATACTTGCGCAAAGGGTTGCCTGATCCTTGCGCAAACAGTTGGAGAGGATGCACGCGTCACTCCATAAAAATGACAATTAGGCGCGGGAAAAGCCTGTTTTTGCACTAGCCTTAGGGCGTGCAAAGGTAGCGCTATCTGCGTCCTGAGGTGTTTCATGAGTCAACCTGTTACCGCCCTGGTCATCATGGGTGTTTCCGGCTGTGGCAAGTCCAGTGTCAGCGAGGCCCTGTGCCTGTTGAACGGCGCCACCGCCATTGAAGGCGACAGCTTTCACCCGGCTGCCAACATCGAAAAGATGAGCGCAGGCCATCCTCTCAACGACGACGACCGTGCCGGCTGGCTCGATATCCTCTGCGATGAGCTGCGCCGTGCGCTCAAGGCCGGCGAGCATCCGGTGCTGACCTGTTCGGCGCTGAAGAAAAAATACCGCGATCACCTGCGCGAAGCCGCGCCGGGCCTGGGCTTTGTCTTCCTCGAACTGACCCGCGAGGTGGCCGCCGACCGTGTGTCCCATCGCCCCGGCCATTTCATGCCGGCCAGCCTGATCGACAGCCAGTTCGCCACCCTCGAATCGCCCATTGGCGAGCCGCTGACCCTGGCCCTCAATGCCAGTGAAGACAGCATCGAGGCGTTGGCCGCGCAGACCCACGCGTGGTGGCTGACCCACGGCTTTGAACCTTCCCGATGATTTTTTGGCTGAAAGATAGCGCTATCCGACGGCACGAAACTCAACACCCGCTTTAATAACAACAACAAACAGGAGACGACCCCCATGTTTGGCATGTCCCACGAGTCTTACCTGCTGCTCGATGCAGTGGTCACCATCATCGGGTTGATCGTGTTGATCACCCGGTTCAAGGTTCACCCCTTTATCGCCCTGATCATCGCCTCAGGTTTTCTGGGCCTGACCTCGGGCATGCCCGTGGACAAGATCATCAAGGCCTTCCAGGACGGGTTCGGCGGCGTGCTCGGGTTTGTCGGGATAATCCTGGCGCTGGGTACGATGCTCGGCAAGATGATGGCCGAATCCGGCGGAGCCGATCAGATCGCCCAAACCCTGATCCGCGCCTTCGGCAAGGACAAGGTGCAGTGGGCAATGATGTTCGCCGCCTTCCTGGTGGGCATCCCGCTGTTCTTCGAGATCGGCTTTGTGTTGCTGATCCCGCTGGTGTTTATCGTTGCGCGGCGCACCGGTGTGTCGCTGATCAAGATCGGCATCCCGTTGCTCGCCGGCCTCTCGGCGGTGCACGGCCTGGTGCCGCCGCACCCGGGGCCGTTGCTGGCCATTGGCGTGTTTGGCGCGGATATCGGCAAGACCATCCTTTACGGCCTGATCGTCGCCTTGCCCACCGCCATCATCGCCGGGCCGATCTTCGGTACGTTCATTGCCAAGTACATCCCCGGCAACCCGTCCCAGGAACTGGTGGACCAACTGGCCCGTGAGTCCGACGGGAAAAACCTGCCGAGCTTCAGCATCACCCTGATCACCGTGCTGCTGCCGGTATTCCTGATGCTGCTCAAAACCTTCGCCGACATCGCCCTGCCAGACGGGCACATCGTGCGTAACTGGATGGACATGATCGGCCACCCGATCAGCGCCTTGCTCCTGGCGTTGCTGCTGTCGCTGTACACCTTTGGCCATCGCCAGGGCATCCATTCCAAACAGATCCTCAAGCTGCTGGATGCCAGCCTTGCGCCGACCGCCGCGATCATCCTGATCATCGGTGCCGGTGGCGGTTTCAAGCAGATGCTGGTGACCAGCGGCGTAGGTGATGTGATCGGCCATATGGCGGTGACAGCGCAGATCAACCCGATCCTGCTGGCCTGGCTGGTGGCGGCGGTGATTCGGATTGCCACGGGCTCGGCGACCGTTGCCACCATTACTGGCGCAGGCATTGTGGTGCCGGTGGTGGGGATGGTGCCGGGGGTCAACCTGGAGTTGCTGGTGCTGGCGACGGGGGCGGGGTCGTTGATTCTGTCGCACGTCAACGATGCAGGGTTCTGGCTGGTCAAGCAGTACTTCAACATGACCGTGGCCGAGACGTTCAAGACCTGGACGGCCATGGAGACCATCCTGTCCATCGTGGCGCTGGGCTTTATCATGCTGCTGTCGTTGGTGGTTTAAACCTTCACTGACATCACTGTAGGAGCCGGCTTGCCGGCGATAGCATCACCTCGGTATGCCTGGCACCCCGAGGTGTGTGCATCGCCGGCAAGCCAGCTCCTACATTGACCGTTGGATCGGGTTAGGCATCAGGCTTTAGTGACCAGCCCATCAGCCCGGAACATGGCGCGGATCCCGCGCACCGCCTGGCGAATGCGGTCCTGGTTCTCGATCAGCGCAAAGCGCACATGGTCATCGCCATACTCGCCAAAGCCGATCCCCGGCGACACACACACCTTGGCTTCGAGTAGCAACTTCTTGGCAAATTCCAGCGAACCCATGGCGGCATACGCCTCGGGGATTTTCGCCCAGACGTACATCGACGCCTTCGGGTTCTCCACCATCCAGCCCAGCTCATGCAGGCCCTTGACCAGCACGTTGCGGCGCTGGCGGTACTGCTCGGCAATATCCTTCACACATTGCTGGTCGCCTTCCAGCGCGGCAATCGCCGCCACTTGCAGCGGGGTGAAGGTGCCGTAGTCGTGGTAACTCTTGATGCGCGCCAGGGCGTTGACCAGTTCTGCGTTGCCCACCATAAAGCCAATGCGCCAGCCGGCCATGTTGTAGCTCTTGGACAGGGTGAAAAACTCCACCGCAATGTCCTTGGCGCCCGGCACCTGCATGATCGACGGGGCCTTCCAGCCGTCGTAGACGATATCGGCGTAGGCCAGGTCGTGGATCACCAGCACGTCGTACTGCTTGGCCAGGGCGATCACCCGCTCGAAGAAATCCAGCTCCACGCACTGCGCGGTCGGGTTGGACGGAAAACCCAGGATCATCATTTTCGGCTTGGGGATCGAACCGCGAATCGCCCGTTCCAGCTCGGCAACGAAGTCCACGCCGGGAATCAGCGGCACCGAACGCACCTGGGCGCCGGCAATCACCGCACCGTAGATATGAATAGGGTAGCTGGGGTTGGGCACCAGCACGGTGTCGCCCTGGTCCAGGGTGGCCAGCATCAAGTGCGCCAGGCCTTCCTTGGAGCCAATGGTCACGATGGCCTCGGTTTCCGGGTCGATATCCACCTCATAGCGGTCCTTGTACCAGCGCGAAATAGCGCGGCGCAGGCGCGGGATGCCTTTGGAGGTGGAGTAGCCGTGGGTGTCTTCACGCTGGGCGACGGTCACCAGTTTTTCCACGATATGTGGTGGGGTCGGGCCGTCGGGGTTACCCATGCTCAAGTCGATGATGTCTTCGCCGCGCCGACGCGCAGCCATCTTCAGCTCGGCAGTGATATTGAAAACATAAGGGGGGAGTCGATCTATGCGCGCAAAGCGGCGCGGCGAACCTTGGTCTGCCATTGTTGCCTCGGAATACGTAAGCGCCCGGAACCGTCCGAGCGACGTCGGCCACTGCGGTGGCCTGCGGGGCAGACAATACGGGCGATGACAGCCGTTTGTCCAGATGGCGTAGGAAATTTTTCGGTCTGGAGTGTGAAGCGAGTATGCCCCTATACTCGGTATGGTTTTGGTCACTCACCCATGGAGATTGTGCAGATGAACCAACAGGCAACGCTACCCCTGGAACCCCGCATGGAAGAGGGCAAGACCATGGTGATCGCCGGGGTCGGCGGCCATTACGGCAAGGCTACCCTGGGGGACATTCCGAAGTTGTGGGAGCTGTTCGACACGTGCATCAAGGACATCAAGAAGCGCATTGGCGGCGTGACCTACGGCGTTTGCTACAACGCCACGCAAGAAGAATTCGATTACATCGCCGGCGTCGAAGTACCGGCCAAGCACGATGTGCCGGGCAACTTTGTATCCATTGAAGTGCCGGCCAATCGTTATGCCGTCTTCGCGCACTACGGGCCGGTGTATGCGCTGTCGCAGACCTATGAGCGGATCATGTTCGAGTGGTTGCCGACGTCGGGCTACAAGGTCGCCGGGCCGGATTTTGAGCGTTACAGCGCCGATTTCGATGTGGTTAAGGGCACCGGTACTGTGGAAATCTGGCTGCCTGTCGAAAAGTCCGCATAACCTGTACATCGCCTGATCCACCGCCATCGCAGGCAAGCCAGCTCCCACATTTGTATCGGGGTGTACTCAAAACCTGGTACCGCGCAATTACCTGTGGGAGCGGGCTTGCCCGCGATGGCGATCTCAGGGGCGCCCGAGCCGGCCAGGGCCTCAATACAACGTGGCCTTGACCCGCTCCGGCATCTCCCGATCATAGGCTTCGGCATCAAACTGCCCATCATTCAAACGCTTGTGGATGGCCCCCGCTGACGGCAGCGTTGAACGCTCTACATGCTTGTCCGGGTTCCAGCAATCGGAGCGCACAAAGGCTTTCGAGCAGTGGAAATACGCCGCTTCTACCTGCACCACAATCACCGAGCGTGCCGGCTTGCCATTGACCGCAAAGCTTTGCAGCAACTCAGGCTCGATGGAAATCTGCGCCCGCCCGTTGACCCGCAGGGTCTCGCCGATCCCCGGAATGATAAACAGCAGGGCAATCCGTGGATCCACAATCAGGTTACGCAGGGTATCGAGGCGGTTGTTGCCCGGCCGATCCGGGATCGCCAGCGTGCGTTCATCGATGATCCGCACAAACCCCGGCACATCGCCCCGAGGCGAGCCGTCGAGGCCATCGGCGCCCGCCGAACTGACAATCACCAGCGGCGAGGCGTTGACCATCGCCTGGTAATCCTCATTGAGAAACGCGATTTCCTTGCGCAGGGCACGCTCGTGGGGCAGGCCGTAGAGGGTTTCGAGTTGGTCCAGGGTGGTTAGCATGGGAGTCTCCTTGCCGGTAATCAAAACAGTAGCGCCAACCGCCGCTCATAACCCACCCGCCCTTTATACGCTTCGCCCCGGTCTACCCAGCCCTGCTGCAAATACAAGCCCAGCGCCGCCACATTGTCGCTGTCCACCGACAACTCCAAGGCGCTGATCTGCGGCCAGGCCAGGCGGGCGGCGGCGGGTAGGGCTTGTAGGCAGGCCTTGCCAAAGCCTCGGCCCTGTTGGTGGCGATCGACTTGCAAGGCATGCAGTGTGGCGCTGTGTGCGTCGGCCCAATGGGGCAGGCAGGGCGGGCGCTTGAGCAGCAGGAAGGCCACGGGAACGTCGTCGGCCAGCAGGGCGAAGCCCTTGATGCCGGGGCTTGGGTTGACCTGCAGGCTGTTCAGCGCGCAGTAGATATCACCGCTATAGGCCAGTTGCTCGGGGTGGACTTCGAGGGTGGCGAGTTGCTGTTGCTGGGTAGCAGTCAGCGTCTCATAGGGCGCGAGGCGGGTTTCCATCGAGCAGATATCCGAAGTCCTACAAGGAAGTCGCAAATTCTAGCGGCTTTATCCTTGGCGAAATTATTTTTTGTAGGCTTGTCGATTGGCAGGCGGCCCATTCGACTAAGGGGGTCTTCCGTGATTTTCCACCCCGAGGAGTATCGCCATGAGCAACCCAATCAACACCCTGATCGAGCAATGGAAACACGCGGTGGTCGCCAAGGATGTCGAGCAGATTGTCAGCTTTTACGCCGACGATATCGTCGCGTTCGACGCCGTCAAGGCCCTGCAGTTCAAAGGCAAGGCGGCCTACCGCGGCCATTGGCAGGCCTGCATGGAGTTTTGCCCAGGCCCAGGGGTTTTTGATTTCCATGAGCTGCATATCGTCGCCGCCGATAACAGCGCCTTCGCCCACTGGCTTGCGCACTGTGGTGGCTCTGGGCCAGATGGCGTGCTGAAAACCTGCTGGATGCGCGTCACCGCCGGTTATCAACGTATCGACGGCCAATGGAAGGTGGTGCATGAGCACTGGTCCGCGCCTTTCGATATGGAAACCGGCGCCGGGCTGTTCGACCTGAAACCTTGAGCGCTGCCAACTATAGTCAGTAGTCCGAAAACGGAGAACGCCATGAAATACCTGTGCCTGGTCTACAGCGCCGAAGCCTTGCTGCACAGCCTGCCCGATAGCCCCAAGGACCCGGAATGCCACGCTTATGCCGAGGCGGTCCACGGTAGTGGCCGCATGCTCGCGGCCGAGGCCCTGGAGCCGGTGAGCACGGCCACCACTGTGCGCATGCGCAACGGCAAGTTATCGATCACCGATGGGCCGTTTGCCGAAACCAAGGAGCAGCTTGCCGGCTTCTATCTGATTGAAGCCCGGGACTTGAATGAGGCGCTGCAGGTGGCCGGCGGCATTCCGGCGGCACGGGTCGGCAGTGTGGAAGTACGTCCCGTGCGTGATTTGAATCTCTGAACCCAACAATCACAAGACTCAGGAGGTTTATCCATGAACACTCAACCCGCTGCATTCGAACTGTCCATCAGCCGCATGATCGACGCCCCGCCGAGCCGGGTGTTCCGTGCCTGGACCGAGCCTGCGCTGTTGCAGCAATGGTGGGGCCCACACGGTATGACCACGCCGGAGTGCGAAATGAACCTGTGGGTCGGTGGTCTGTTTCGCACCCTGATGCGCGCGCCGGACGGCAGCGAGTATCCGACCCAGGGCGTGTTCCTGGAGATTGACGCGCCGCGCCGCCTGGTGTTTACCGATGCGTTCCTGCCCGGCTGGATCCCATCGGGCAAGCCGTTCATGAGCGCCGAAGTGACCTTCGAGGACGTTGCCGGCAAGACCCGCTACACCGCGCGCGCCATGCATTGGACTGAAGCCGACAAACAGGCCCACGAAGCCATGGGCTTTCACCAGGGGTGGGGCGAGAGCCTGGACCGGCTGGTGGCGCTGGTGACCCAGGGCATGCCCGATTGACCGTCAAGGCCCGGGTCGAGGCGGTCTACCGCAGTGACTCGCGGCGCGTCCTGGCGACCTTGATTCGCCTGCTGGGGGATTTCGATCTCGCCGAAGAAGCCTTGCACGAGGCGTTCTTCGTCGCGGTCGAGCGCTGGCAGCAGGATGGCGTGCCCGACAACCCTGGGGCGTGGCTGGTGTCGACCGGGCGCTTCAAGGCCATCGACCGCTTGCGCCGCCAGGCCCGTTTCACCCCGTTGCTGCAGGAGCAGGCCGATGCGCTGGAAGCGGCTGACTGGAGTACCGAAGACGTGGAAGACGACCGCCTGCGCCTGATCTTCACCTGCTGCCATCCGGCGCTGGCGGCCGATGCGCAGGTGCCACTTACCCTGCGTGAGATTTGTGACCTCAGCACCGAGGAAATTGCCCGAGCCTTCCTGGTCACGCCGGCCACCATTGCCCAACGCATCGTGCGCGCCAAGGGCAAGATCCGCGAGGCGAAAATCCCCTACCAAGTTCCAGGGCTGGCGGAGTTGCCTGAGCGCCTGGACAGCGTACTGCGCGTGATTTACCTGGTATTCAACGAGGGTTATTCGGCGTCCATGGGCGCCGACCTGACCCGTGACGACTTGACCCGCGAGGCCATACGCCTGGGCCACCTGCTCCTGGAGTTGCTGCCGGAGCCGGAAGTCATGGGCCTGCTGGCGTTGATGCTGCTCCATGAGTCCCGGCGCCCAGCCCGGTTATCGCCCGCTGCTGAGTTGGTGTTGCTGGATGAACAGGACCGGACGTTGTGGGATGCCGCGTTGATTGCCCAGGGCTGCGCGTTGGTGGAGCAGGCCCTGGCCACCCGGCGTTTTGGCCCTTACGGCCTGCAAGCGGCAATTGCCGCGGTGCACGCCGAGGCGCCGAGTGCGGCGCAGACCGATTGGCCACAGATTATTGGCCTGTATGACGTGCTGCTGAGGATGCTGCCGTCCCCGGTGATCGAGCTCAACCGCGCCGCCGCCGTGGCCATGCGCGATGGGCCATTGGCGGGGTTGCAACAGGTCGAGGGGATCCTGGCGCGCGGCGAGTTGCTGGATTACCACCTGGCGCATTCAGCGCGTGGCGAGTTCTGCCGGCAATTGGGACGTATGAAAGAGGCGCGCCAGGCCTACGAAAAAGCCCTGTGCCTGACCCAGCAAATGCCGGAAAAGCGCTTCATCGAACGACGCCTGGCAACCTGCACCGATAGGCCTGTGTAGGCGCCGGCGGAGGTTATTCGAGCATCTTTTGCAGCAACCAACTCCCCGCCGGGCCCGGCGGGTGTTGCCGCGACCACAACGCATCCACCGCCACCGAGCGCGGCCAGCCGCGAGCCTTGAGCTCCACCAGTTGGCCATTGGCAAAGCGCTCCACCAGCCAGCTCGGCAAGGGGGCCCAGCCAAAACCGAGGATGGCCATCTCCATCAGCATCAAAAAGCTGGGGGCGGACCAGACTCGGCCGGTCAGCCGGTTTTCATTGGGGTTGATGATGCTTGCCAGGCGCAGCTCCCGGTGCTGTTGCAGGGTTTGCTGGTCGATGCCATCGAGGCTGGCCAGTGCGTGCCGCGGGGACACAAACAGCGCAAGTTGTGCGCGCTCCTCGATGGTGGCATGGGTCAGGTCTGGCGGGTAGACCTCCTGCGCCTCGATAAACGCCAACTGCGCGCGCCCGCTTTGCACCAGGGCGATAAGGTCTTCGCATTCGGCAATCAACCACTCCAGCTCCAGGTCCGGATAGCGCTGCTCCAGGGCACCGAGCAGCGTTTCAAAGCGCCCCGACTGATAGGTATCAGACATGGCAATACTGAGCTTGGGCTCCAGCCCCTGGGATAACTGGCTGGCGGCAAGCTCCAGGCGACTGCTGGCCTCCAGCACCTGCTCGGCCCGTTGCAGCAGAACGTGCCCGGCCGGGGTCAGGCTGGGCTTGCGGCTGCTGCGGTCGAATAGCACCACGTCCAGATCAATTTCCAGGCTGGCCACTGCGGCGCTGACTGTCGACTGGCTCTTGCCCAGCTTGCGCGCCGCCGCCGAAAACGAGCCTTGGGTCGCCGCCTGCACAAACGCTTGCAACACTTCATGAGAAGCCATGATCTATCGCCTTGATCGATGGTTATTGATTATGAAGTATCGTTTCAGGGCGCGATGATGGCAACCCAAGACATTCACAGAGCAACACCTATGAACACCACCAAGTCCATCACCGAACGTGTTTTCCAGGCCCTTGGCTTCGAAGGCCTGGCCTTGCTGATCTGTACCCCGTTGCTGGTCTGGATCACCGGTCGCCCAGCCCTGGAAATGGGCGCGGTGACCCTGGCCATCAGCCTGTTGGCGTTGACGTGGAACATGATCTTCAACAGCGTGTTCGATCGCCTCAAGGTGCGCCTGCAACTGGCCAATAGCGTCAAGACCCGGATCATGCACGCCCTGCTGTTCGAGGGTGGGCTGATTCTGTTTGCCGTACCGCTGATTGCCGCGTGGCTCAATATCAGCCTGATGCAGGCGTTTATCCTGGATATCGGCGTGCTGCTGTTCTTCCTGCCGTACACCTATGTGTACCACTGGGGCTACGACGTGCTGCGGGAAAAGTTCCTGCAGCAACGTGCGCCAGAGCAAGTGTGAGGGTCAGACGAACATCCCGCCCGACGCCTCGATACGCTGCCCATTGATCCATTTGCTGCCATCGGCCAGCAAGGTGGAGATCGCCCCGCCAATGTCGTCCGGCAAGCCGACCCGACCCAGGGCCGTGTTGCTGGCGACAAAGGCATTGATGCCGGCGTTGTCGCGTACCGCGCCGCCACCAAAGTCGGTCTCAATGGCGCCGGGGGCGAGGGTGTTGACGCTGATCCCCCGTGCGCCCAACTCCTTGGCCTGGTAACGGGTCAGCACTTCCACCGCGCCTTTCATTGAGGCGTAGGCGGCATAACCGGGCAGGCTGAAGCGGGCCAGGCCGCTGGAGATATTGATGATGCGCCCGCCATCGACCATCAGTGCCAGGAGCTTCTGGGTCAGGAAGAACGGGCCCTTGAGGTGGATCGCGACCATTTGATCGAACTGCGCTTCGGTGGTCTCGACAAAGCTGGCATGGGTGCCGATCCCGGCGTTGTTGATCAGGAAATCGAAATGCGCCTGGGCGAAATGCGCTTGCAGGACCTCGCCGAGCTGGCTGACAAACCCGTCGAACGTGGCGCTCTGGCTTACATCCAGTTGCAACATGGCGGCGCGGCCGCCGAGCTGTTCAATCTCTGCCACCACCGCCTGGGCCTCAGCGGCCTTGCTGTAGTAGGTGCCGACAATGTCGATGCCTTGCGCGGCCAGATGCAGGGCGGTGCTTTTGCCCAAGCCACGGCTGGCGCCGGTGATCAATGCGATTTTACGGGTCATGGTGCAGTCCTCGGAGCGGGTGGGTAATGGTGGAATGAGTGTATTTGTCCGGGTATTGCGTGATAAACAGAGTGAATCCGGAATCACTGGTCGGATCAGTCGAACAATCACGGGGCACCACCATGAACAAGCTGGACCTGTTGCGTACCTTTGTGCGGGTCACCGAACTGTCGAGTTTCACCCAGGCCGGCGACAGCCTGGGGCTACCGCGCTCGACGGTGTCCGAGCAGGTGCGCGCCCTCGAAGACCTGTTGGGCACGCGCCTGTTGCAGCGCACCACGCGCAAGGTGCAGGCGACCCAGGACGGGCGCGTGCTGTATGAGCGCAGCAAGGACCTGCTGGCCCATATGGAAGAGCTGGAGGGGTTGTTTCGCCAGGACGAGGCGCAATTGACCGGGCGGATCCGTATCGACATGCCCAATGTGATGGCACGTAAGGTGATCCTGCCGCACCTGCCGGAGTTTATGGACCGGCACCCCTTGATCGAGCTGCAAATCAGCAGCTCCGACCGCCAGGTCGACCTGCTGGCCGAAGGTTTTGATTGTGTGTTGCGCGTGGGCGTACAACCAGACCAGTCCGTGGTGGCGCGCCTGTTGTGCAGCATGCCGATGATCAACTGCGTAAGCCCCGGTTACCTGCAACGCTATGGCGAACCCAAGACCCTGGCCGATCTGGCCGCCCATCAACTGGTGCATTACGTGCGGCCGCTGGGTGCGCGCTCCGCGGGTTTTGAATATGTGCAGGGCAACAAGGTGCAACGTATTGCCATGGCCGGGCGGGTCACGGTCAGCAGCACGGATGCGTACCAGTCGGCATGCCTCGCCGGTTTCGGGATCATTCAGGTACCGGGGCTGGGCATCCGCGAATTGCTCGAAAAGGGCGAATTGGTGGCGGTGCTCCCCGACTATCCCGCGCCTGCGCTGGATGTATCGATGCTGTATGCCGGCCAGCGCCACTTGCCGCTACGGGTACGGGTGCTGATGGACTGGTTGTCGGCCACCTTGAAGGCCCAGCTTTAACGGCGTGTCGATAGTTGCTGGGGGGCGAGGAAGGCATCGTGGAAGTAGTCGCGAAACGCCTGCATCGCCGGGGTAAAGGTGCGCTCACGGTGCCAGGCCAGGCCGACGCTCATGGGCGCGACCTTGTCAGTCACGCTCAAGGTCTCGATGCGCTTGCCTTCCAGGGACCAGGGGCGGTGGACCAGGTCGGACAGAATCGCCACGCCACTGCCATTGGCCACCATACTGCGCACCGCCTCTACCGAACTGGTGCGCAGCCGCACCTTGGGCGTCTGCCCGGCCTGCTCCCAATAACGCATGGCACTTTGCTCGGCCTCGTCCACAGTCAGCAGGATATAGGGTTCCTGCGCCACATCCGCCAGGCTCACCGCACGCCGTTCACACAGCGGGTGGTGGCTGGGCAGCCACAGGCGGCGTTCGGAATTGAACAGGATTTGCGAGACGATATCCGGGTGGGTGAGGTTGGCGGTGAGCACCACGGCCATCTCGAACTGGCCATCCAGCAGCCCTTGTTCGATGGCCTGGCGCTCCTGCTCGAAGACTTCGATGCTCACGTCCGGGTGCCAATGCTCCAGGCGTTGCAAGTGGTGCGGCAGGAAGTAACCCAACACCGTGTAACTGGCCGCGACCCGCAGCACGCCGCTGGCGCGCAAGTCCGGCAGCGGGCTGCTGAGGGCATCGTCGACACTGCGCACAATCACGTAGGCACGGTTGAGAAAATGCCGGCCGGCGTCGGTCAGGTTCATGCCCTGGGCCGAGCGTACAAACAGCTGGGCGCCGAGCATGGCTTCCAGCTCCTTGATCGCGGTGGTCACTGCCGACTGGGAGATATTCAGGTGAATCGCCGCCTGGGAAATCTGGCCGATTTCGGCGGTGGCGACAAAGTAGCGAACCTGGCGCAGCGTAAGCGACATGGGGATTTCTCTTGGGGGTATCTGATTTTCCGAAGATACCCTATCTGATAATAGATCTTCCCAAGGGGTCAAGGGCCAGCCTATTTTCCTTGGCACGAACCCTTGCGGAGCAGCCCCGATGCAGACAGTGGATTTCAACTCGGACATGGGCGAAAGCTTCGGCCCCTGGACCATTGGCGACGGTGTGGACAATGAGCTGATGGCGTTTATCAGCTCCGCCAACGTCGCCACCGGCTTTCATGCCGGCGACCCCGGCACCATGCGCCGCACCATCGAGCGCGCCAAGCAGTTGGGCGTGGCTATTGGCGCGCACCCGGGCTTTCGCGACCTGGTGGGGTTCGGCCGCCGCCACATCAACGCCCCGGCCCAGGAACTGGTGGACGACATGCTCTACCAACTGGGCGCCCTGCGCGAATTGGCGCGGGTGCAGGGCGTGACCTTGCAGCACATCAAGCCCCATGGCGCGCTGTACATGCACCTGGCCCGGGACGAAGAAGCGGCCCGCCTGCTGGTGGAAAACCTGCAACGCCTGGAGCCTGAACTGCTGCTGTATTGCATGCCCGGCTCGGTGATCTGGCGCATTGCCAAGGAACTGGGGCAGCCGGTAGTACGCGAGTTTTATGCCGACCGTGAGTACGATCTGTCCGGCTCCATCGTGTTTACCCGCAACGTGCGCGCCCTGGACCCGGCGACAGTGGCGGCGCGTGTGCTGCGGGCCTGCCAGACGGGGCTGGTGCGCACCGTCGAGGGCGAAGACCTGTTTATCGAATTCGATTCCATCTGCCTGCACAGCGATACGCCGGGCGCCCTGGACCTGGTGGAGGCGACCCGCAGGGCCCTGGACCAGGCGGGGATCGTGGTGCGCACACCCGTCTGAACCGCAGCCCCTGCATGATTTTTGCCTGCCTTTCTACAATGATTCCAAGAGGAACAGACATGGCTGAAACATCCCCGATTCGCTACAGCTTTGGCGCCGATGAGCATTTGTTCGCCGAGGTCAGCGAAAGCATGTCCCTGGAGGCGTTCTTCAAGGGCATGGCCGTCACCCGTGCGGTGCAGCGCCTGGAGCTGCCCGGCGTGCTGGATATCTGCCTGGCCAACGCCTCGTTCCAGATCCGCTTCGACCCCGACCTGATCGCCCCCCAGGTGCTGCTCGATGCGGTGCAAAGCGCCGAGGCCCAGGCCGTGGCCGAGCGCACCTTGCACACGCGGATCATCGAGATTCCGGTGCTGTACAACGACCCCTGGACCCATGAAACCCTGATGCGTTTTCGCGACCGACACCAGGACCCGACGGGCACTGACCTTGAGTACGCGGCGCGGATCAATGGCCTGGCGGATGTCGAGGCGTTTATCGCAGCCCATAGTGGCGCGCCGTGGTTTGTGTCGATGGTCGGCTTTGTGGCGGGCCTGCCGTTCATGTTCCAGATGGTCGAGCGCGAACGCCAGTTGCAGGTGCCCAAATACCTGCGCCCACGCACCGACACGCCAAAGCTGACCCTCGGCCATGGCGGCTGTTTCGGCTGTATCTACTCAGTGCGCGGCGCGGGGGGTTACCAGATGTTTGGCGTGACCCCGGCGCCGATCTACGACCCGGCCCAGCAGTTGGCCTATCTCAAGGAACACATGGTGTTCTTCCGCCCCGGCGATATCGTGCAGTTCAAGCCCATCGACCGGGATGCCTACGACTTGGCGGTGGCCGAGGTGGAGGCCGGGCGTTTCGATTTGCGCATTCGCCCGGTGGAATTTTCCCTGGACGCTTTTTTTGCCGACCCGGTCGGCTACCCGAAAACCCTGCAGGAGGCGCTCGTATGATCAAGGTGCTCAAGCCCGGCCTGGCCACCTCCGTGCAGGACCTGGGGCGTGAAGGGTATTACCACTTGGGGATCCCGCCGTCCGGCGCCCTGGATCAGTACGCCTTGAGTGCGGCCAACCATCTGGTGGGCAATCCGGCGGGGGCGGCGGGGTTGGAATGCACACTGATTGGCCCGCAGCTGGAGTTCCAACAGGACGCCCTGGTGGCACTCAGTGGTGCGCTGATGTCTGCGCGCCTGGACGGTGAAGTGGTGCACCAGGACACGGCGTTCCAGGTGCGCGCCGGGCAGGTGCTGCGCTTTGAGTTTCCCGTGGCCGGGGCGCGCACCTACCTGGCGGTGGCCGGGGGGATCGACGTGCCGCTGGTGTTGGGCAGCCGCTCCACTTACACCCTCGGTGGGCTGGGCGGTTTCCACGGGCGGCGCTTGCAGGAGGGCGATCTGTTGCCCATCGGCGCGAGCAGTGGCGAGGGGCGAGCGGGTAACAGCTTGCCGATGGCCTTGCGCCGTTCGGTGGGCGGCGATGTGACATTGCGCGTGGTGCCGGGCTTGTACTACGAGCGCCTGACGCCCGCAGCCAAAAGCAGCTTTTTCGCCGAGCCCTGGACCGTGGGTTCCGAGGCCGACCGGATTGGCTACCGCTTCAAGGGTGGCAGTGCCTTGAGCTTCCAGCCACGGGAGCAGCCATTTGGCGCGGGCTCCGATCCATCGAACATCGTCGACAGTTGCTACCCCATCGGCTCGATCCAGGTCCCGGCTGGCCTGGAGCCGATCGTGCTGCACCGCGATGCGGTATCAGGCGGCGGCTACGCGATGATCGGCACGGTGATCAGCGCCGACCTGGACCTGATCGGGCAGATGCAGCCCAACCAGCGAGCGGGGTTTGTCGCAGTGACGCTGGAGGAGGCGCTGGAGGCGCGGCGGGTGTACAAGAAGCGGCTCAAAGCGATGGCCGGCTTATTCGCGGGCTAAGCTATCACACAAAAAAATGTGGGAGCGGGCTTGCCCGCGATAGCGGTGTGTCAGTCTAGTATTTCTAACCTGATCCACTGTCATCGCGGGCAAGCCCGCTCCCACATTTTGCTGTGTGGTGATTCAGAAGGCACGGTGATCAGCGCCGACCTGGACCTGATCGGGCAGATGCAGCCCAACCAGCGAGCGGGGTTTGTCGCGGTGACGCTGGAGGAGGCGCTGGAGGCGCGGCGGGTGTACAAGAAGCGGCTCAAAGCGATGGCCGGCTTATTCGCAGGCTAAGCCATCACACAAAAAAATGTGCGAGCGGGCTTGCCCGCGATAGCGGTGTATCAGTCAAGTATTTCTAACCTGATCCACTGCCATCGCGGGCAAGCCCGCTCCCACATTTTGCTGTGTGGTGATTCAGAAGGCACGGTGATCAGAGCCGACCTGGACCTGATCGGGCAGATGCAACCCAACCAGCGAGCGGGGTTTGTCGCGGTGACGCTGGAGGCGCGGCGGGTGTACAAGAAGCGGCTCAAAGCGATGGCCGGCTTATTCGCAGGCTAAGCCATCACACAAAAAAAGTGGGAGCGGGCTTGCCCGCGATAGCGGTGTGTCAGTCAAGTATTTCTAACCTGATCCACTGCCATCGCGGGCAAGCCCGCTCCCACATTTTGCTGTGTGGTGATTCAGAAGGCACGGTGATCAGCGCCGACCTGGACCTGATCGGGCAGATGCAGCCTAACCAGCGAGCGGGGTTTGTCGCAGTGACGCTGGAGGCGCGGCGGGTGTACAAGAAGCGGCTCAAGGCGATGGCCGGCTTATTCGCAGGCTAAGCCATCACACAAAAAAATGTGGGAGCGGGCTTGCCCGCGATAGCGGTGTGTCAGTCAAGTATTTCTAACCTGATCCACTGCCATCGCGGGCAAGCCCGCTCCCACATTTTGCTGTGTGGTGATTCAGAAGATTTGGGTAAACAGCCAATACAGACTGCCCGACAGTACAATCGCCGCCGGCAACGTCAGCACCCAGGCCATCAGCAAATTGCGGATGGTCTTCATCTGCAAGCCGCCGCCATTGGCCACCATGGTCCCGGCCACACCCGAGGACAGCACATGGGTGGTGGAGACCGGCAAGCCAAACATATCGGCAGCGCCAATCGTCAGCATGGCCACGGTTTCGGCCGAGGCGCCCTGGGCGTAGGTCAGGTGGGTCTTGCCAATTTTCTCGCCGACGGTCACCACGATGCGCTTCCAGCCGACCATGGTGCCCAGGCCCAGGGCGATGGCCACGGCGATCTTCACCCACAGCGGGATAAAGCGTGTGGCGTTGTCGATCTGTTGCTTGAACAGTTGCAGCTTGCCCTGGGTGTCGGCATCGAAATGACCAACCTTGCCCTTGTCCATCAGGCGAATGGTTTCGCTGGTCAGGTACATGTCGTTACGCACGTTGCCCATCGCCTCGGCCGGTACCTTGGCCAGGGAACCGTAGCCTTTGACTTGCTCACCGATATGCCCGGTCAGGGCGGCGAGGGCGGGGATCAGCTCGGGCGTGACGTCCTTGGTGCGCACATAGGTCGACAGAATCGGCCGTGGATCGGCTGGCGCCGCTTGTGGTGCGCTCTTGACCAGCGCTTGCTGGGTGACTTCTGCCACAGCGGCAAATTGCAGGGATTGATCGGCCGGCATGGTGCGGTTCAAGGCGTAGGCCATGGGCAACGTGCCCACCAGGATCAGCATGATCAGGCCCATGCCTTTTTGGCCATCGTTGGAGCCGTGGGCGAAGGACACGCCGGTGCAGGTCACGATGAGCATGCCGCGAATCCACCACGGCGGCGGGGTGTTGCCCTTGGGCGCCTTGTACAGCGCGCGGTTTTTCACAAAGGCCCTCAGTGTCAGCAACAGCAGGGCGGCAAAGCCGAAGCCGATCAGCGGTGACAGCAGCAGGGCATAGCCGATCTTGATCGCCTGGGCCCAATCCACGCCGCTGGTGCCGTCACGGCCATGCATCAGGGCATTGGCCACGCCCACGCCGATGATCGACCCGATCAGCGTATGGGAAGACGACGCCGGCAGGCCCAGCCACCAGGTGCCGAGGTTCCACAGGATCGCGGCGATCAGCAGGGCAAAGATCATCGCAAAACCGGCGGAAGAACCGACCTGCAAAATCAACTCCACCGGCAGCAGGGCAATGATGGCAAAGGCCACCGCGCCACTGGACAGCAGCACCCCGAGGAAATTGAAGAACCCCGACCAGACCACGGCGAATTGCGGCGGTAGCGAGTTGGTGTAGATCACGGTCGCCACGGCGTTGGCGGTGTCATGGAAACCGTTGACGAATTCGAACCCCAGGGCAATCAACAAGGCCACGCCCAGCAGCAGGAATGGGGTCCAGGTGGTGACCACCGTGCCCAGTTCGTGCATGTCGTGCATCAGGCTGTAGGCGGTGAACAACAGGCCCATGGCGAGCACTGCGAAGAACATGATCACCGTGAACAGGCCGGGTTTCTTGTCCAATTGCGGTTTTGCGTCAGTGGCGCCAGCCTGGGGCGAGGCAGTCAGGGAAGGGGTGGCCATGCCGGAGCATCCAGTGTGGGGAGGATGTTTCCCATGATCGTTGCAGAATGTTACAGAGATGCTGCGTCAAGTCAGTGTTTGGTGGATTGAGATAACCGCCGGTCCACAAATTCTGGGTAGGCGCCGGTTCAGTAATCCTGGCGCTTGCGAAATGCCCATCTGCCGGCAATCAAGGTGAACGTCGCCACCAACGCCACCAGGATCCAGAACCCCTCGGGGTCCTGGGATAGCGGCACACCTCCGACGTTCATGCCAAAAAAACCGGCAATGATATTGATCGGCAGCGCCAGTACCGTCACCACCGTCAAGGTGAACAGCGTGCGGTTGCTTTGTTCGTTGAGGTTGGCGGCGATTTCTTCTTGCAACAACTTGATCCGTTCGCCCAGGGCCGTGAGGTCGTTGATGATCAGGGCGAACTCTTCGGTGGATTTGCGCAGCTCCTTCACGTCCTCCTTTTGCAGCCACTGCGGCGGGCGGTTGAGCAGGCGCAGCAGCGAGCCCGGCTCCAGGGCCAGCAGGCGTTGCAGGCGCACCAGCACCCGGCGCATGGCCCCCAGTTCGGCGCGGTTGGTGGACAGGCGCGAGGACAGCAACTGGTCTTCGATCTGGTCGACGCTGAGGCTGGTCTTGCGCACGATCTGCGTCAGCACCTCGCCTTGGTCACGCAGCAGATGCACCAGCAACTCCAGGGGCGAGCGGAAGTGTTCACCGGCCTTTACCGATGAGCGCAGCTTGTCCACCGAGTGCAGCGGTTGCAGGCGCGCACTGATCAGCAGGCGGCTGCGAGCGCAGACCCACAAGGTGGAAATGTCCGATGACATCATGCTGCTGAAGTTGAACACCACGTCGTTGACCACCGCCAGCAAGGCCGAGTCCACATGTTCGATACGGGTGGAGCGCGAGCCCTCGTGCAAGGCCTCGAAGAACTCCGGCGGCAACTCCAGGTGCGCCTGCATCCAGCGCTGGCAGGCGGCGTGGGCCAGGTTCAGGTGCAGCCACAGGAATTCATCGGGGTCGGCCGGGGCGTGCAAGGCCTTGAGCACGGTTGCCGAGTCGATCTGCTCGGCTTTCTCGCCGGGCCGAAAGCGGAAACCGTAAAGCAGGCCAAACAGGTCGGAGTCCTGGTGGCCGTGGTCGATGCTGTGGTTCATGGGGGCTCGCAGAGGCAGGCGATGGGCGCGCGTTGCGCAATCATTGCAAGGGGATTTGACAGTTTTGTGTCAGCTACGGGGCACTCCCGCCCGACCGCTCATCCACTGCGCTCAAGAAGCGTCTGGCCCGGCCGATTCAAGGCGCAAGCATGCCATTGGATTGGCTGTGCGTTGGTTGACAGGGATGTTGCGGTGCAGGTCCCCATTTCCCTGTTTCGAGGCTTTTCCCCGATGAGTTTTTTGCGAAAGTCCTTGAGAGCACAGATCCTGTCGTTGCTCGGTGGCAGCTTGTTGGCAATGCTGTTGATTGCCTTGGCGTGTTTTCATTTTCTCTCCAGCGGTGTGCAGAGTTATCGCAGTTTGCTGGAGGGGCCGTTGCAGACCTCACAGCTGATCGATGAGGCCAACGTGCAATTCAAGGTCCAGGTCCAGGAATGGAAAAACGTCCTGCTGCGTGGCAAACAGCCCCAGGACATGGACAAGTACTGGGGGCAATTCCAGGATCGGCAACGGGAAGTGCAGGGCATCCTCGCGCGCCTGGTGGCCAACACCGAGGGCGATCCAGGCTTGAGCCGTCGCCTGGACACCTTGCGCCAGGAGCACCAGTTGCTGGGCGTGGCCTACCAGAAGGGGCGTGATGCGTACGTGGCCGCCGGTGCCGATGCGGCGGCCGGGGATAACGCGGTCAAGGGCGTGGACCGCGCGGTGAGCGAACAGATGAGCGCGCTGGTCACGCAACTGCATGAGCAGGGCAAGTTGCAGTCGCTGGCAATCAGCGCCTATGCCGAACGTACCGTGATGCTGGGCTTGGCGGTGATGGTGCTGTCTGGGGTGCTGATCGGTCTGTTCAGCCTGTGGTTGATCAACCGCAACCTGATTTTGCCGATCCGGGGCCTGATCGACTATGTAGCCCAATTGAGCCATGGCCGGTTTGCCGAGCGCGTTGCCAGCCAGCGCCAGGATGAGCTGGGCCATTTGGCCCAGGCCGCCAACACGTTGCGCGATTTTCTCGCCGAAACCTTTGGCCGCCTGCAGCGCAGTGCCAAGGACCTGGTGAGCGCCAGTGGCGAGCTGAATTCGATTGCCGGGCAGATGGCGACGGGCACCCAGGACCAGTTCAGCCGGACCGACCAGGTGGCGACGGCGATGACCGAAATGTCCGCCACCGCCCAGGAAGTCGCGCGCCACGCGGCCAGTGCCTCGCGAGCGGCGGACGAGGCCGATCACTCGGCCCGTGAAGGCGGCCAGGTGATGCAAGTGACCATTGCCACCATCGGCCAGATGCGCAACGAGATCCTCAACACCGGTGGCATCATCCGCCGCCTGGAAGCCGACAGTGTGCGCATCGGCACGGTGCTGGAAGTGATTCGCGGGATCGCCGAACAAACCAACCTGCTGGCCCTCAATGCGGCAATCGAGGCGGCGCGAGCGGGCGAAGCCGGGCGTGGCTTTGCGGTGGTGGCCGATGAAGTGCGCAGCCTGGCGCAACGCACGGCGGCGTCGATCATCGAGATCAACCAGATTATCCAGGCGGTGCAGACGGGGGCGGTGGACGCCGCCGAGGCGATCATCAGCGGCCAGTCATGCAGTGACGAGAGTGTCGAAAAAGTCACCCAGGCCGGGGCGATGCTCAGTCATATCACCCAGGCGGTGGAGGCGATCCGCGACATGAACCGGCAGATCGCCACGGCGGCCGAGGAGCAAACCTCGGTGGCCGAGGATATCTCGCGCAACATCACGCAAATCACCACGGTGGCCACCGCCAACCTGGACAACGTGCAGCGCACCGAAGCGGCCAGTCATAACCTGCGGGGCTTGTCGGCCGAGCTCAATGAAGTGACCGCGCGCCTGAGTGCCTGACCAGACACAACTGCGCCGCCCGAAGGCGGCGCGTTGTGTGGCTGGGGCAACTTAAGTGTCTTGTTTGTTTTCCAGCACTTCGCCGGTCTTGGCGTCGAGCTTCACATCCCACTTCTTGCCAGTGGTGTCGGTCAGGTCAACTTCGTAGACCAGGCGCCCGGCTTCGTTATCCAGCTCAGTGTCGTTGATGGTGGCGCCGGCATGTTTGGCCAGGGCGGCGGCGTTCAGTTGTTCAAATGGCTTCACGGCGCCTGATTGCAGCAGGCTTGGAATCTGGTCCGGGCGAACATCGGCCTGGGCCAGGCCGGCGGTCAGGGTCAGGGCGGCAGCGGCGAACAGAGCGGTCAGGTTTTTCATGATGGAGTCCTTTGGGGTGAGCTGTTTAAGTGGGATCAGATTACCTCGCGCAACTTAATTCACCCTTAATTGTGTAGGACGTTTGCGTTGTTTGTTCAATCGCCCCGTGCCGGGAGATTTCATGCTGGTGTCTCACCCACGGGAGACACTTATGAAACAGATATTGGCTTGGCTATACGCCCCCTTGTTCTGGGCAGGGTTTATTGGCGCGGGGCTCTGGTTGGTCACCCTAGGCGCCTCGCAGTGGCTGCTGGCGGTGTTTGCGCTGGCCATCGGCGTGTCGTTTATCGCCGAACTGTGCTTGCCCTACGAGCCCCAGTGGAACCGCAGCCTAGGCGACCGACGCCGGGATGTCCTCCACGCGCTGGTCAATGAAAGCCTGAACGCCCTGGGCTTGCTGGCATTGCCGCTGCTCACGGCATGGCTGGCCATCGAGGGCGCCTGGCCGCGCGCCTGGCCGCTGTGGGCGCAATTGCTGTTGGCGATCATCATTGCCGACGCGGGCATCACCCTGATGCATTACGCCAGCCACCGCATCGCCGCACTCTGGCGTTTGCATGCGGTGCACCACAGCGTGCAGCGGCTCTATGGGTTCAATGGCTTGATGAAGCATCCCTTGCACCAGATGCTCGAGGCCGCGGCGGGTTTGCTGCCGCTGATCCTGCTGGGCATTCCAGTGGAGGTGGCGATGCTGCTGGCGTTGGCCATTGCGATCCAGTTGCTGCTACAGCATTCCAATGTCGATATGCGCCTGGGGCCGCTGCGCTGGGTGTTTGCCTGGGCGCCGGTGCATCGCTTTCACCATATGAAATACGGGCGCGCGGGGGATGTGAATTTCGGTTTGTTTTTCAACCTGTGGGACTGGCTGCTGGGGACTGCGTTTTACACCGAGGACTATCGAATGGGTGAGGGCGACCTGGGGATTGGCAGCCGGCCGGACTATCCGCTGGATTACGTCGAGCAGTTGCGTGAGCCCTTCAGTCCCGCGCGATTGAGCAAGGAACCCCCGGTACCCACCGCACTACGGTAGGAGGTGTACTTGAAGATGGCGCAATGAGGCCCCGGCGGTCACGCCAAACAGCTGCTTCATGGTCCGCGAGAAGTGCGCCGAGTCGGCAAACCCAGCGCCGTGGGCCGCTTGGGTCAGGGTGTGGCCGTTCAGGGCCAGGTCCAGTGCCAGGCGCAGGCGGCGCCACATCACCAGGCGCCGTACCGGCACGCCAAGCTGGCTGACGAACAGGCGCTCCAACTGGCTCAACGACAGATGCGCCGCCTGTGCCAATGATTGCGCCGAGACCTTGCCGCTCAACTGTTGATCGAGGGTGTGCAGGGCGCGTTGCACGCGCTCATCGTCTGCCTGGCGACGTGGCAGCTGGCGCAATGTCTGCGCAAGGCGCTCATGGGAAAAATCGGCGGTATCCAGGGCGTGTTGCAACGACTCGCGATCAAATGCACCGGGCTCCACATAGGCCATCAACACCGTGCCAGGGGCATGGACGATGGCATGGGGCTGGCGAGAGGGGATGAACAGGCGATACGCCGTTTGCAGCTGCCCATCAAGGCTGACCGTGATGGGGCTATGCGCGCACAGGATAAATTGATGGGCATAATGGGCGTGGGGCGCCGTGCGCCCCGTCTCACCGAGGATCAGGCCGTAATCCGGCCCCAGCCACAGTTGGCCTGACCACTCGCTCACTCAGTAACCGTTGTCCTGCAGCAGGTCCTGCACGCTGGACGACGGCCAGCGCTTGTAGAACTTCAGCAGTTCGGCGGCGCGGTTGGTGAAGATGCCATCGACCCCGGCGCTCATGACCTTCTCGAAATCCACCGGCTCGTCGACGGTATAGACGTGCACCAGCAGGCCCTTGTCGTGGGTCAGTTGGTTCATCTCGGGCTTGACCAGGTCCGAATAGCTCTGGTCGCCCAGGGCCGTCAGTTGTGCAGACGGGCCAGTGCCAATCGCACCGAGGCTCTTGGCTTCATCGACCCACTTCTCGAACTCGGCAGCGTCCTTGGGTTCCTGCTTGGCATAGTAGGCCGCCTTGGTTGGCTCGCCGGACTCGGCGAAGGTCACTTTGGACTTGGGCTCGATGCTGCCTTCACCCACCCACAGCAGCAGGATTTTCGGGGTGTTGGGCATTTCTTTCTGCAGTTCCTTGAGGCTGGCCGTCTCGAAGGTTTGCAGCACTACGCGGCCCTTGCCCTGGCCGACGCCGGTGTTGCTCTTGCCCAGCTTGGAACCCACGGAGCTCAGCCAGCCCTTATCCAACAGTTTGTCCTTCAGATCGGCTTCGATCCCCGGAAACTGCTTGGGCTCCTTGGTTTCGATGTACAGGCCGGGTTTGTGCTGGGGGTTGCCTTCGGCGATCTTGATGATTTCGTCCAGGCTGAGGATTTTCAACCCGACGAAGCCCGGGCGCGCACGCTCCGGGTAGGCGGCGTTGAACCAACTGCCGGCATCCAGGGTTTGCAGCTCTTTCCAGGTGAATTCGTTGGCCGGGCTGTCCTTGCGCTCCGGGAACTTGGTGGCCACGTCGGTGGTGCGTTGCAGGTTGTTGTCGTGCAGGGCAAACAGCACGCCATCCTTGCTGCGTTGCAGATCCAGTTCCAGGTAGTCGGCACCCAGGTCGCGCGCGACCTTGTAGGCGGCAGCGGTAGACTCCGGCGCATCGAAGGACGCGCCCCGGTGGGCGATCACGGCTGGGTGGGGGATGCCGTCCTTGGTCGCCAGTTCAACCGGGCTGATGGGGCTTGCAGCCTGTGCGTGGCCAAGGCCCATCATCAGAGCGAGCAGCAGGGCACTCTTGGTAAACGTAGCAGGCATGTGCGAGGTCCTTTCGTGGAGGTAGCTTCAAGAAGGGTTCCTTTTTAACAATTGCATGCAAATCGCGCTATCACCAAACCGACATTAACGTGCGCATGCGCTATTTTTTCTGCGCTTTTGTGCCGTGCTATGCAGTATTCTTAGCCCGAGTTTCCCCGCCAGAGGGAACCCCATTGCCTTATTTCGCCGCCTCGCGTGTAAACCATCGTTCACTTCCCCTGTGGGATTTTTCAGTGAGGTTTAGCATGCGCATCACATCGGAACTCATCTGCCAGGCCGCCGACCAACTCAACGGCTTTGTCGGCCTGAACCGCAAGACCGGCCAGTACATCGTACGTTTCAGCGAAGACTCGTTCGGCATGGACGTCGCCGACGACGGCATCATCCCCACCAGCGAGTTCGTCTGGCAGCCGGCGGCCGACCAGGCCATGACCCTGTCCCGCGAGCACATCCAACTGCTGCTGGACCAGAACATCGATGATCGCATCAACATCACCGAGCCGTTGCGCGTGTATATGCGCCGGGTCGAGATCCCGCAGATCAGCGCGGTGCGCAGCCTGGTGGGTTGATCACCATCACGCAAATCCCGTAGGCGTTGGGGCCGGCGCTCACGGGTTACGACACCGCCTTGTGGTTGCTGACGCGCCCGGACTGTCGGGCGCTGCGTTCAGTGGTGACGTTGTTCGACGAGCTGGGCCGGCACCTGAGCCACCCCTGGTAAGCGCCTACAACCCCACCCGCTCATTGGCAAACATACTCACCGCCCGCACGGCATCGCTAGCGCCTTCGCGAATCTGCAGGATCACCGTGCCGGCCTGGTTGGCCAGGCCCACGCCCTGGGCTGCGCGGTCGCGGGTGTTGTCCATGCTGTCGATGGCCTGGCGGGTCTCGCTCTGGATCATCTCGATCATGCTCGAGATCTCCGCCGTGGAGCCGCTGGTGCGTGCGGCCAGTTGCCGGACTTCGTCGGCGACCACCGCAAATCCGCGGCCCTGGTCACCCGCGCGGGCGGCCTCAATGGCTGCATTCAAGGCCAGTAAGTTGGTCTGGTCGGCAATCGCGCGAATGGTGTTGACGATGGCGGTGATCTGCTGCGAGCGCTCGCCCAACTTGGCGATCAGTCTGGATGAGCTTTCAATGTCGGCGGCAATGTCATGGATGCCGCTGGCGGTCTGCTGAATCACCTCGGCGCCTTTTTCGGCGATGTCCCGGGTCTGTAGGGAGATGTGATAGGCCTGGGTTGCGCTCTGGGCATCTGCGGCGTGTTTTTCCACCATCGCGGTGACGTCGGAGGCGAACTTCACAATCTTGCACAGGCGCCCGCTGGCGTCGTACACCGGGTTGTAGTTGGCTTCCAGCCACAGCGTCTGGCCGGAGCGGGTGATGCGCTCGAACTGGCCGCTGAACAACTCACCCTGGTTCAGCCGGCGCCAGAAGTCCGTGTATTCCTGGCTGTTGGCCAGCTCCGGCTTGCAAAACAGGCGATGATGCTTGCCCTGGATTTCTGCCAGGTTGTAGCCCAGGCGCTGGAGGAAGTTCTGGTTGGCGGTGATGATGGTGCCGTCGAGGTTGAACTCGATCACGGCCATGGCCCGGTCAATCGCCTCGAGCTTGGCATTGGCTTCGCTTTCGGTCTGCATCCTGGCGCTTACGTCCAAGGCATATTTGATGATTTTCACCACTCGGCCGGCCTGGTCGCGTACCGGGTTGTAGCTGGCCTCCAGCCACACCGAATGACCGTCGGCGGCGACGCGCTCGAAGGTGCCCGATTGGAACTGGCCATTGCGCAGTTGCGTCCACAACTGGCTGTAGTCGGCGCTGCGGGCAAACGCCGGGGTGCAGAACAGGCGATGGGACTGGCCGACGACTTGATCCTCGCGGTAGCCCATGGTCTTGAGGAAGTTGTCATTGGCGCGCAACACACTGCCTTGTAGATCGAACTCGATCACGGCCATGGAGCGTTCGATGGCATCGAGCAGGCCAGCTTGTTGGCTGACAGTTTCTTGTAGGGTGGTGATGGTTTTTTTGTGGGCGGTAAATAGCATGGTTGCGTGCTCAGTGATGCAACGTGCGTGGATGTATCCATGGGTGCGCTTTCGCGCCGTGTAGCCCCAGGCCCACGGCAGACGTGCTTATTGCCGGCTTCCGTTATACCGGCAGACAGTACAGCTGGGAGCTCTGAGTCATGGGCACCAAAGGAAGTTCTATTCAGGCAGAGCGGGCGACCAGTGATTCGGCAACCGTCACCCGGTTGCGCCCGGTGCCTTTGGCGGCGTACAGCGCCTGGTCTGCGGCATTGAGCCACATATGCGCCTGGGTGAATTGCACCTGGTAGGCCGCCAGGCCAATGCTCAGGCTGACCCGCAGTTCCGGAACCTGCGGGTCGCGGTAGCGGCTGAACATTTCCCGCAGGCGCTCCATCACATAACTGGCCTGCTCCAGCGGTACGTCCGGGAGAATCACGCAGAACTCGTCGCCACCGTAGCGGCCCGCCAGGTCATTTTCCCGCACGTTTCGCTGCAATTCCTTACTCAGTTGTCGCAGCACGCGGTCACCGACGATATGGCCATAGGCGTCATTGATCTGCTTGAAGTGGTCGATATCGATCAACGCGATGGTGGCCTGGGACTGTTGCTGCTGGCACTTGTGGAATTTTAATTGCAGCAGGTCTTTCCAGGAACCGTGATTGAGCAGGCCGGTGAGGCTGTCGGTACGACTCAGGGCGCTCAGGGCACGTTTGTGTTCCGAGAGCTTGATGGCCAGGCGATAGCTGGCCATGCCGATGGCGACGGGGTAAAGGATCAACATCGGTAGGCACGAATACACCTGGATCAGGCCGACATTGGGGTTGAACGAGGGGCCGAATACCAGCCAGGCCAGCGCGACGCCCACCAGTTGCGCGAGCATGCCCTGGATCATCAGCTGTTTGCCGCCCGCCGCGACGTTATGCATGGTCATCATCGCGAGGATGGTCACTGCGGTCAGCGGTGTGAATTGCGTGGCTGCGGCCCAGAACCCACCGGACAGTGAGTCATAGAGCAGGTTGCGGCGCTCAGCCTGGTAGGGAAATGCCGAATGGCTCGACAGTTGGTACGCCAGGTGCGGCCAGATAAATGCGTTGAACAGCCACAGCGCCCAGATCCATCCGGGCATGGCCAGCGGGTACAGGGCGGCCAGCACGCAAATGCTGCCAACGCCCAGCCCGATAATGCGCGGCCGATAAATGCGCCGGGCAAACGACAGCCCTTTGCCTCGAAGGTTTTCCATAGATCCCTGCGTCAGGTTTTTCTTTTTTTTAGTGGCGAAGGCGTAGGTTATTCAAAGGCCATTTACGCCAGATGACAGGCGATTATTGTCAGTTATTTACGTGGGAATAATCAGTGTCCTTCCGGGCCATTTGCGTGGAGATCCAGAGGGATTACGGTAAAAACGACTTCTGAGCGTCGTATTGGCGACACAAGGGCTTATCGGGGAAGGGGAGCAATCTCGTAGCCGGCCAGGAACAGGTCCATTGCCGACTCGATCACGTTGGCCTGGGTAGCCAAGTCCAGGGTGGGCTGGCCGAGGGTGATTTGCGGCCAAAAGGCGAACGCCTTGAGCAGGCTTTGCACCTGATGGGCGGCAAAGCACGGGTCAACGGGTTTGAGACGCCCGTCTTCCTGGGCGGCACGCACCCACAAAGTAAACCCTTCTTCGCGCTCGCTCAGGCGATTGACGATGTCCTGGGCGCGTTCAGGAGAGTGGATGGTCGCAGCAATCGCTACCCGGGCCAGGTCGAGGAAGTTGGCGTCCGACATCATTTTCATCTTCGCTTCCAACAGCACTCGCAATTGGTCGCGCAGGGGTTGTTGGCTGCTGTAGCTGACATCCAGTTGCGCGACGCTGCTGGCCCACAGTTTATGCAGGATTTCGGTAAACAACTCCTCCTTGCTGGGGAAGTGGTTGTACACCGTGCGCTTGGAGACGCGGGCCGTGGCCGCAATCTTGTCCATGCTGGTGACCTCGAAACCGTTGTCGCGAAACTCGGCAATGGCTGCCGCCACAATGGCTTCGCGTTTACGGTCGGTGAGGCGTTGGGGTGCAGTCATGGGGCTATTCGGCTCTGGGAAGAAAATTACACTCGGTAGTTTACTTGGTCCGGGTTTTGTTGCAATCTTGAAACTACACTGTGCAGTGTAGTTGTTGATCTGCATCAGCAGAACGTACCGGAGTCACTTTGTAATGGCCACGATCTCTAACCGTCTCGACACCCCCTCTGCCGCGCTCAAGCCATCCGAGCAGCAGCAAGGCCACTTCAACAATCATGCGCCGGTCAATCGTGCGGGCTTTGGCAAAACCCTGCAGATTTTCTGGAAGATGCTCTTTCACAAGCCCCGCAGTACGCGGCCCGTGGGGGAGATTCCGGTGCAGCGCCTGACGCGTGAACAATTGCAGAGTGCCCCGGACCACAGTGTCTACCGCCTGGGACATTCCACCGTCCTGCTGAAAATGCGTGGCAAGTTCTGGCTGACCGATCCGGTGTTCGCCCAGCGTGCTTCGCCTTTCAGTTGGGCCGGCCCCAAGCGCTTTCATCAGCCACCCATCAGCCTTGAAGAACTGCCGCCGATTGAGGCGGTGATCCTGTCGCACAACCATTACGACCACCTGGACCGCCAGGCGGTGGTGCAGTTGGCGGTCAAGACCCGCTATTTTCTAGCGCCGCTGGGCGTCGGCGACACCTTGATCAAATGGGGTGTAGCGCCCGACAAGGTGCGGCAACTGGATTGGTGGCAGGGCACCGAGGTGGACGGTATCCGTTTTGTCGCAACCCCGGCCCAGCACTTTTCCGGGCGTGGGCTGTTTGATGGCAACCAGACGCTGTGGGCCTCGTGGGTGATGATTGATGGCGCCCGGCGTATCTTTTTCAGTGGCGACACCGGCTACTTCGATGGCTTCAAGCGCATTGGCGAGCAATACGGGCCATTTGACCTGACGCTGATGGAAACGGGAGCTTACAACGTCGATTGGCCCCATGTGCACATGCAGCCCGAACAAACCTTGCAGGCCCATATCGACCTGAAGGGGCGCTGGTTGCTGCCGATCCACAATGGCACTTTTGATCTGGCATTCCATGCCTGGCATGAGCCATTCGACCGCATCATGGCCCTGGCCTGGGAGCGCAATGTGTCGATTACCACGCCCGCCATGGGTCAGGCTTTCACGCTGGCGGCACCTGAGCGCGGGCATGCCTGGTGGCTGGACGTCGAGGCCCAGGTGACACAACCGCTGGCGAGTTGAAGGTGTTTGCAACGTTCTGTCTGTAAAAGGGCTTTTCAACGTATTTCTGCCATGAGAACCGACCGGAAAAGGATGGGATGATCTCGGGGAATTCATTTCCTGGGAGTGGGCCTTGATGGAGGACAAATGTAGGAAAATCCTGGCGCCAGGTGCTGCCTGTTCAGGGGGGCTACCTTTGCTGCTCAACATCCTTAACGCAGTGCCTTGTGCGCCGATAGCCCCCGCTGGGTCGACGGACAATGGGGCAACACCTCGGGGGGGCATTGAGTTCCAGCCTTCCGCAGCACCTGTTGTCCAGGGCCCCAGGTTCGATGTCCCGGGGCCGATGATGAAGACTGTGCGTGATCCGTCGTTATCGCTCATAGCCCTGAGCGGCGTCGACCCTGCGGGCCCGGTCATGGTGGCAGTCCCGCCAGTCATGGAAAACAATGCAGCGAAATCTGCTCCTGTCCTGGCCGATTGGCGTATCGGTTTTGCCGACCAATACCTGCGCAACGGTGTGCGTGAAACGGTGGAGCACTCCAGCGGATTTCTCCAAGCCTTGGAGGTGTTAAAGGATGCCGGTGCCGAAGTGGTGCCAGTGCAGGCGCAGTTACCGGATGCCGCTGCGTATTTCACCCTGGCGTCCAGCAACCAAATCGATGAGCGGGTGAGCGAACATCGCCTCGACGCGCTGGTGTCCGATGGCCAAAGCCCAGCTTTTCACGGCTTCTGCAAAACCGGATACCCAGGCGTATGCCAACTATTCAATGACGATCTCAACGGCACCAAGGTCGTGCTCTGGTTCTATGGTGCCCGCTGGGCGCGGGACTCGCTGTCGGCCTTGGTACGGATCTATCAACAGGCGATGCAGGCACGCGCCGGCATGTACGCGAGGTGAACCCGCTGCGCGGTCAGCGGGCCTATGCGCCGTTGGGATGAGGCGTATTCGACGATGTCGAGCCCAGCAGCCGTGCGATAAGGCTACGGCGACCAGGTTCGGCATCAGCCTGTGGTGTTGGGGAGCGACGCCCGCTCATGCCCCACCCCGGCGCAAACCCCGGGAAAAACACCAGGCCTTCGTGCTCAAGGCGAAATGCCAGGGCGATGCGGATGGCGTCATCCACCTCTTGATAGCTTTCAAAGCGCTGAACAGCGTCCACCCCAACCCCGGCGTGCCGGGCCAGGTCTTCCCGGCTCCAGCCCAGCAGCGCGCGGGCCTGCACACTGTGCCGTGGGGTGAACTGATGAAGGACGATTTGCTGATCTACGGTGGTGCTCACTGCCAGAGAGGACATGGGGGTTCTCCAGGAATCCAACGGGGGAGAACAAACTATACTGTGTTTTTGTACAGTTGTTTTGACCGTTCATCAACTCGATCATTTCCTGGATAGCTGGCCCGCGATTGGTGGACGCCTCAATTCATTTCTCCACCAGCCCCGGCGCCTCGCGGATCAGCAGGTGGTCAAGGTTCTGGATATCGGCGCTGAACACCCCGAATGTCTGCTCGGGGGTTTTCTTGCTCGGTACCTGTTTCAACTCCGGCGTCACCCCATAGAAGAAGCAATACAGCGGGCGTTCACTGTCTACAGCGGCCTTGATCTGCTCCAGGAACGCCTTGCGCTTGCGGTAGTTCTCGATCAGCTTTTTGTTCAGGTACACGTTGACGGAGTAGGGCTTCTTGTCGCGCCACACCTTTTTTTCGAAGTCGATGCGAAAGCTGCTGGTGTAGTCCTTGATCGCCTTGATCCGGCCCCAATAGATCAAGCCCTTGTTGTCTTGCAGGTATTCGATTTTCTTGAAAAACGCCCAATAGCTCGCGGTCTGCTCGCCGATCTTCAGCGGCATGCCCTTGAGCTTTTCCTTGTCGTCGATGTTGGACACGTAGCATTCGACCGGGTGGGCAAAGACGCTGGTCTTGTCTGGTGTGGTTTCGCTGGCACTGTGGGAAGTATTGGAGATTTCCGAAGGTGCTTTCGCCAGATCCTGTGGGAGAGTGTCTGTGGCGCCGCGGATGGCTGCCTTGCGTTCATACTGACGCCGAGTCAGCACAAATTCCGACGGAAAGTTCTCCTCGCGCCCATCCTCGGCTTCTCCTGGCACGGCTTTGTGACTGGCATAGCGGCAGCCGTCGATATGCCGGGTGCTGGGCAGGTTCTTGAAATGCGGGGTGCGCAGGTAATTGACGTTCTTTGCATTGAACGTACCCAGCACATTGCCCGTTGCAAACGCCGCACGGCAATCATCGTTGGGGCACAGGAAACTGTCCTTGTCGGAATCGAAGGCGGCGGTTTCGTCGAAGTTCAGGTCGCGCACGTCATAGATCGACAGCTTTTCGTCCAGGCTCAGGCAATAGGCTGTGTCGAATTTCATCGGGGCGGGTCCGTGGGAAGATTCGCTATTAATAGCGGGGTTGTGCGGGTAGCACAAATGTCCGCTATCAGGGCGCAGCCCTTTCAACGCTTCTGAAAGGGCAGGTTCCAAGCGGCTTACGGCTTCGACTTGCCTCGACGCTTGGCCGAGTGAAAATGCCGCCAATGCGCATCCTGCGCCGCCGCCAGCAACTCGCGATCCCCGCGCGTGTCGCCCCAGGCCCTGAGCCGATACTCACCCAGGTCGCCATACACAGCTTCAAGCCGCAGCACCTTGTTCTCACAACGGCAGTTGTTACCTGTGAGGCGCCCACTCAACACCCCATCGACCACCTCAAGCTCGGTCCCGATCAGCTTGATCCCCAGGCGATCGGCAAAAGGTTGCAACACGATTGCCGGCGAAGCCGAACACAATGTCACTTCGGCGCCGGAGCCGATCTCATCGGCCACCGACTGCAAACCGGCAGGGCGCATTAGCTTGTTCCAGTAGGTCTTGCAGTATTCCTCGGCTTTCTGTTGCACCCAGGCTTTCTCAACGCCGGTCATAAAGGTGCGAATCAACTGCGCCTTGAGCTCATCCCGGCTCATTCGGCGCAGCAGAAAGCGCAAGCCCGGCAGCGCCAGCTTGAGCATCCGGCGGTTGAATTCCTGCTTGCCGAAAGCAAACTTGAGAAACGGTACAAAACTGTCGTGGCGGGTCAGGGTGCCGTCGAAGTCGAACACTGAAAGTACCTTGGCGCCCACTGGGCCGGCTTCTAGCATGTCTGGGTTCACGGGGTGGCCTCGGTCCTATCTACTATTTTTTTGGAATGCATAAGCTGTGACCGCAGGAGTCTACTCCGGTATCAATCTGCTGATTCTCGAGTAAAACCCCGCAGTGAAATCATCCCGGTCACTCGACCGGTGACAACGCTGATGGCAATTGGGGCATAAGGCTACAGCATTGGAGATGTGATCCGAACCCTTACGGGTCAGGTGCTTGAGGTGATGTACTTCAAGAAATGGCAAGCCGGCTCCCATAAAAAAAGCCCTGGGTACGACCCCAGGGCTTTTTTCACGTCGCAACTATGAGCCGATCAATCCCAGCTCAACGCCCCACCGGTCTGATACTCGATCACCCGGGTCTCAAAGAAGTTCTTCTCTTTCTTCAAGTCCATGATCTCGCTCATCCACGGGAATGGGTTGGTGGTGCCTGGGTATTCTTCTTTCAAACCGATCTGCGAAAGGCGACGGTTGGCGATGAACTTGAGGTAGTCCTCCATCATTGCCGCGTTCATGCCCAACACGCCGCGCGGCATGGTGTCGCGAGCGTATTCGATCTCCAGCTGGGTCCCTTGCAGGATCATCTGGGTCGCTTCTTCCTTCATCTCGGCATCCCACAGGTGTGGGTTTTCGATTTTGATCTGGTTGATCACGTCGATGCCGAAGTTCAGGTGCATCGACTCATCGCGCAGGA
>NZ_JAAQWQ010000036.1:0-538 GCF_012985565.1 Pseudomonas sp. WS 5010
GCTGGGCGCGCTCATCGATGCCCCCGTGACCGGTTGCAGCATCAGCGCCGACAAGGGCCGGCTGGATTTCGATCTGCCGCAAATGACCCTCGACAAAGACCGCATCACCCGCGACCTCAATGCGCTGATCGAGCGCGCGTGCGCGGTCAACGTCCTGAGCATGCCCGCCGCGCAATACCCCGCGCTGCTGGAACGGATCGGCAGCAAGACCAACCGGCCACCGGCAATCCAGGGCGATCTGCGCGTGATTGAGGTGGCAGGCATCGACCTGCAGCCCTGTGGCGGCACCCACGTGCTCAACACCCGGGAAATCGGCGAGGTCTATTGCGAAAAAATCGAGAAGAAAAGCCAGCACAATCGTCGGGTGATCCTGCGTTTCGCCTGAACGGTCGAGCTTGCGTGGATGAAAATTTCTTCACCCAAAACCGGCGCGTTCTTTACGTCTTTGTAACATCTCAAACAATACAATCCGCGCAAGCAGCGCATCCGGGTTAAACACCCCGATGCGCACGCCCTCCGGCCTGTCGAATTCAACAGG
>NZ_JAAQWQ010000037.1:0-535 GCF_012985565.1 Pseudomonas sp. WS 5010
ATACCGATTGCCGCAGATTGCAGCACGCCAGGCAAGGAAGCCATGACATCTTCCAGCTCATTGGGGTACACATTGAACCCCGACACCAGAATCATGTCTATTTTGCGGTCGACAATACGGCTATAACCATCGGGCTGAATCACGGCGATATCACCGGACTTCAACCAGCCTTCACTGTCCATGATTTCGGCGGTAGCGTCAGGGCGCTCCCAGTAGCCTTTCATGACTTGCGGGCCCTTGATGCACAGCTCGCCGACTTCACCCAGCGGCAGCTCTTCACCGGCATCGTTGATCACTTTGCACAAGGTCGAAGGCACTGGAATGCCAATGGTGCCAACCTGGATGCTCTGGGCCGGGTTGACCGTGGCCACCGGGCTGGTTTCGGTCATGCCGTAACCTTCGCAGATCGGGCAACCGGTCACGGTTTTCCAGCGTTCAGCCACCGACAGCTGCAAGGCCATGCCGCCCGACAACGTCACCTTGAGGGCCGAAAAGTCCAGTTTGCGGAACGCTTCGTTATTGCACAACGCCACGA
>NZ_JAAQWQ010000038.1:0-534 GCF_012985565.1 Pseudomonas sp. WS 5010
AGGTGCAGCGCCAAGGCGATGTGATTCAGTTGATCATGCCCGGCAACATCACCTTCGCTACCGACTCGGCGCAGATCGCCAGCAGCTTCTATCAGCCGCTGAACAACCTGGCCAATTCCTTCCGCCAGTACAACCAGAACAGCATCGAGGTTGTCGGGCATACCGACAGCACCGGCTCGTATAGCTACAACATGGAGCTGTCGCAGCGTCGCGCGCAAAGCGTGGCCGACTATCTGTTGGCGCAGGGTGTCGACCCCAGTCGCTTGAGTACCCGTGGTATGGGGCCGGATCAGCCCGTAGCCAGCAACGCCACCGCTGAAGGCCGTGCGCAGAATCGCCGTGTCGAAGTGATACTGCGACCGCTGCCAGGTATGCAGTAACGCGCGTGTACGGGGCAGAACTGCTCTGGATCGCAGTCCCTATCCGCCCGGGCTGATAAGCTTGGGCGGACCTTCACCGCGCCTTGGCGGTTCGAAGGCTGCGGCATGTCTGCCCGATACCAGAAGAAATCCTAAGGAACAGTTATGAAGACCA
>NZ_JAAQWQ010000039.1:0-524 GCF_012985565.1 Pseudomonas sp. WS 5010
GCCGCCAATCCTCAAGCTCGGTCGAAGTCCTGCTCGGCCTCCTGTTCGGGGCAGTTCTCGCCCTGGGCATGTTCATCTACAAGCTGTACACGCACCAACCGGACCCGCAAGCCACAGAAGGCGACGACGAATGAAAGCCCTGACCACCACAGCCCTGGCCATCGCACTCCTGGCCACCACCCTGCCGGCGTTGGCCGGCCGCGACTGCGACGTCGACCGCGACGGGCGCACCGATGCAACGTGCGGCGGCCCTGACCGGGATCTGGACAACGACGGCCGCACCGACGCGCGCTTCGGCGGCCCCGACCGCGACCTGGACAACGACGGCCGCACCGATGCACGCTTCGGCGGCCCCGATCGGGATCGCGACAACGATGGCCGCACCGACGCAACGTTCGGCGGGCCAGACCGCGACCTGGATAACGACGGGCGCACCGATAAGCGCTTCGGCGGGCCTGACGACCGCAAGGGGAACTGACATGGCCATCACCATCAAGGTCCGCATGGGAACCGGCAGCTACCAC
>NZ_JAAQWQ010000040.1:0-518 GCF_012985565.1 Pseudomonas sp. WS 5010
CAGCCTGAGCGCCGAACACATCCTCAATGTCGTGGCGCGCCTGGCCGCGACCGAACCACCACCCAGCGTCGAAACCCACTTGTCGCTCAAGGAAGCCCCCGTCGCTAACACGGCGCGCTACGACCGCCTGCGTGGCCAGACCGAGGAGATCGGTCATGCGTGATTTGATGGCGGAACTCAAGGAGCTGCGCCTGCACGGCATGGCCACGGCCTGGGCGGAGTTGACTGCGCAGGGTGAGTCGAACACAGCCTCGTCCAAGTTGCTGCTCGACCACCGGCTGGAACAAGAGCACACAGATCGCGACATGCGCTCGGTGAACCACCAGATGAACATTGGCAAGCGGGCGATGCACCGCGAGCTGGCCGGCTTCGACTTCAGCGCCTCCAGCGCCGACGCGCGCTTGATCAGCGAGCTGGCCAACCTGAGCTTTACCGACACCGCGCAGAACGTGGTGCTGATCGGGGGCCCAGGCACCGGCAAAACCCACCTAGCCACCGCGCTGGCCGTGTCCGGCATC
>NZ_JAAQWQ010000041.1:0-514 GCF_012985565.1 Pseudomonas sp. WS 5010
AGATCGTCTACACCGCTACCTTGGTGGATAAGAACGGCGCGCCGGTGACTAACATCACCAGCCCTGTGACTGTGACTCTGGATAACAACCAGATCATCACCATTGGCGTGAACCAGTCGAGCGGTACCGTTTCGGTTGTGGCTCCAGATGACGTGTACAAAGGTGATCAAACCGTTACTACCGGCATTAAAGAAGTCGCCGGTGGCGCGCACTTCGAGAACCTGGTTCCGGGCACTGATAAAGTCACCACCGTCGTGACGGATACACCGGGCACCGATAACACTACAACTGTGACCCTGACTGCTCCTTCGGAAGTGAGTGAAGGTGGAAAAATCACCTACACCGCCACGCTTTCTAATAAAGCGGATACCGACGTCACCCTGACCCTCGACAACAAACAAACCATCACCATCAAGGCTGGCGAAACCGTCGGCACCGTGACGGTGGACGCTCCAGGCGATGACGTGTTCATCGACAAGAGCACCCAGACCGTCCAGATCACCGGCACTAACGG
>NZ_JAAQWQ010000042.1:0-506 GCF_012985565.1 Pseudomonas sp. WS 5010
ACCTCTACGGCCACGGCTTTAACCGTGACCGTATTGCTCCCGGTATCAGCGCGATCCTCAAGCATATGGAGGTGGTGGCGGTGAACGGTATTGAAGACCACCGCCTGCATCCCGGCATTGCCCATCAGCGCTATTGGGTGACCGGGCCGGGCCAGCCGAGTGCGATAGAACCAGTGTTCAGGGCCTTGACCGAGGGCCAGGCGGTGTCTGACCAGCCCATTGCTGTGTGCCATCGCTCGCTGAACGTGGTGCAGGCCAGTGGTGGTGTGCTGTGGTGCAACTTTCATGAGTTGTGCGAGCAGCCGCTGGCGGCCACTGAGTTTATGGAGATTTGTGATCGCTACACAGTCATGTTGCTCAGTGACGTGCCGTGCCTGAGTGCCGAGCAGCGCGAAGGCAAAATCGCCCGGGGTACGGAAGACGGAGTGGTGAAAGTAGAGGCGGGGGATCGCGAGCTGCCGCAGTTATCCAAATACGACGACAGCGTGCGACGTTTCATCGCCAAA